>SFEJ01000010.1 GCA_004558035.1 Opitutia bacterium | reverse complement strand
CCGCTTCTCCCCTGCGTTCCCGCGATTTTTCGCCAAAGAAGAATTCCGTGCTTTTCCGTGTCTTCCGTGGTCGAAATTTCGGACTTGCCACCGGTATTTCAAACCGAGGGGGGCGGGCGGCGCGCGGCGGGCGTGGGAAAACGACGAATCCCGTCCGGGAGGCGGGCGGGATTCACGAAAAATGGCGGAGAGAGAGGGATTCGAACCCCCGGTGCCTTGCGGCACACCTGATTTCGAGTCAGGCACAATCGGCCACTCTGTCATCTCTCCGTAAGACCGAAAAAGGAGCGAGCATCAAAAAGTTTCGCGCGGAAATAGTCAACCGGAAATTTTGTGGTGGCAAAAGAAGGCGCTTTGCGAGAAAATTTTTCTCCGTCGTGAATACCGCAGAGCCGAGCCGTTCGTCCCGTGCGCTTCGCGCCGTCCGCGAACGTTTTTTCGTGAGCGAGCGGCGCGCGTTCCTCTGCGCGCTCGCGGCGTGCGCGTGCGCGTTTCTCGCGTTTTCGCCGGAGCTGCGTTTCGACGGCGCCGCCGAGGGGCGGGCGTTCCCGCGGATCGGCGTTTCCGACGAGGTGAGCGAGGAGGAGGATCTGCGCGATTCCGCGCCGCTCTTTCTGCCGACGCGCTGGAACGGGGGCGACGAGAATCTGGCGGCGGAGCTGGACGTGGCGCAGGACGAGAACCTTTCCTTCGGCGGCATATTCTTTCTGGATTCGGACGGGAACAGGGCGGTGCTGGAGCCGCGCGATCTTGAGGCGGACGAGAAGGACGTCTTCGTTCCCGCGAAGCGCTGGAATCTTGTCCGCGCGTTCGGGCAGCGGGGCGACGCGGAGGAGGCGGCTCGGGCGGAAGGCGGCGTGAAGATGGCGGTGTTCGATTCGACGCGCGGGACGGCGGTCTTCTTCGGGAAGGCGGTCGCCGACGGCGTTCCCGCGACGGAGTTCGAGGATCCGAAGATGCTGCTGCGCCCGGTGGAGATCTTCTGCTACGGCGAACCGACGCGGCGGCAGTTCTACATCGTGTCCTCGTCGGAGGACAGCAAGACGGACGCGGCGGCGCTGAAGCTCGTGAAATCCTGGGCTCGGGAGCATCTCCGCGGCGCGGGCGAGTACCGTTTCCGGCTGGGGAAATAATTTTTTTGAAAAAAGTGTTGACGATTTCCCCGAAAATGAAAAAATGACCGCTCCTTTTTGTTCCGCTCCGGCGATACGGGAAGGAGACGGTTGCCCTTGTAGCTCAGTCGGTAGAGCGCGTCCTTGGTAAGGACGAGGTCGGCAGTTCAAGTCTGCTCGGGGGCTCCATCCACGAATTTTCAACATAATCATAAACAACTAAAACAAATACAGAATATGGCTAAAGAAACCTACGTTCGCACGAAACCGCACGTCAATGTCGGCACCATCGGTCACATCGACCATGGCAAGACGACGACGACCGCCGCTATCCTCGCCGTCCAGGCCTGCAAAGGTCTCGCGGTCGTCAAGGCTTACGCGGACATCGCGAAAGGCGGAACGGTCCGCGACGCGACCAAGACGGTCACGATCGCCGCTGCGCACGTCGAATATGAATCGGAAAAGCGCCACTACGCGCACGTCGACTGCCCCGGCCACGCCGACTTCGTCAAGAACATGATCACCGGCGCCGCCCAGATGGACGGTGCGATCCTCGTCGTCTCCGCCGCCGACGGACCGATGCCGCAGACGAAGGAACACGTCCTTCTCGCCCGCCAGGTCGGCGTGCCGAAGATCGTCGTTTGGCTGAACAAGTGCGACCTTCTCGACGACCCGGATCTGCTCGAGCTCGTCGAAATGGAAATCCGCGACCTCCTCAATAAGTATGAGTTCGACGGCGACAATGCCAAGATCGTCCGCGGTTCCGCGACGCAGGCTCTCGAAGACGCCGCTGCGAACAACGCCGAAGGCCCGGGCTACAAGGCGATTACGGAACTTATGGAAGTTCTCGACAGCGAAATTCCGGAACCGGAACGCGCGCTCGACCAGCCCTTCATGATGTCCGTCGAAGACGTGTTCTCGATCACGGGCCGCGGCACGGTCGCCACGGGACGTATCGAAAAGGGCGTCATCAAGGTCGGCGAAGAAGTCGAAATCATCGGTCTCGCGGACACGCAGAAGTCCACGGTCACGGGCGTCGAAATGTTCCGTAAGAGCCTCGATCAGGGCCAGGCGGGCGACAACGTCGGCGTGCTCCTCCGCGGCATCGAAAAGGACCAGGTGCAGCGCGGCCAGGTGCTCGCGAAGCCGGGCTCCATCCACCCGCACACGCAGGCCAAGGCTCAGATTTACGTCCTCACGAAGGAAGAAGGCGGCCGCCACACGCCGTTCTTCACGAACTATCGTCCGCAGTTCTTCTTCGGCACGGCTGACGTCACGGGCGTCGTGAAGCTGGCCGCCGGCACGGAAATGGTCATGCCGGGCGACAACGTCGAGATCGAAATCGAACTCGGCAAGCCGGTCGCGATGGAAAAGGGTCAGCGCTTCGCCATCCGCGAAGGCGGCCGCACGATCGGTTCCGGCCGTATCATCGACATCATCAAGTAATCGAGGATAAACGGGATTTCGCGGATGCCGGGACGGAGCGTTATCCGTTCCCGGCTTCCGCACCTAAACTCACAGGGCAGTAGTTCAACGGTAGAACAGCGGTCTCCAAAACCGCATATGAGGGTTCGATTCCTTCCTGCCCTGCCACTTTAAGCAATGTTTTCAAAAATCTTCAGCTTCGTCGGGACCGTTCGGCGTTTCTTCAACGAAACCTGCACGGAGGTCTTCAAGAAGGCGATTTGGCCTAAACCGAAAGAACTCGCCCAGTACACGGCGGTCGTCTGTGTCGCGGTGATCGTTCTGACGTGCGTCATCTTCGCCTTCGACCTGTCCTTGGGAAGCCTGATTCAATTTTTGACCAAACTTGTGAGCGCCTAAAATTTCTTAGGCGTTTTTCCAGCATAAAACAACTTTCAATAAGACAGACACCATGGAACAGGCGGAAGCGGAAAGCGGCTTTGATTGGTATGCGATTCAGACTCTCTCCAACATGGAGCAGAAGGTGGAGAACTATCTCAAGAAGTTCGTCGAGATCGAAGGACTGCAGGACTACATCAAGGACATCCTGATGCCGACCGAAACTGTCCAGGAGGTCCGCAACGGAAAGAAGACGCAGCGGAAGCGCAAGCTTTATCCGAACTACATCTTCCTGCGCATGCGTCTGTTCGACGAAGAGGGGCGTCTCATTAACAAGCCCTGGTTCTTCGTGCGCAACGTGCAGGGCGTGATCGACTTCATCGGCGGCGAACACCCGGTCAAGCTCAAGAAATCTGAAATCGATCAGATTCTGGAGCAGGTCGAGGCCGCCAAGAACAAGGTCGTCCCGAAGGTGCAGTTCCACGAAGGCGAAGAGGTGAAGATCCTCGAAGGTCCCTTCGTGAATCTGACGGGAGCGATCGATTCCATCGACGTCGAGCGTCAGAAGATGCAGGTCTCCGTTTCGATTTTCGGTCGTCTTACGCCGGTCGAGCTCGAGTTCTGGCAAGTGGAGCGTGTCGTTGAAAGTTGATTCCAACGTTCGAAATCAAACTTTAAAAATACAGACAAATGGCAAAAAAAGTAGTAGGTGAAATCAGACTCCAGCTCCCGGCGGGCGCGGCGAATCCGGCTCCTCCGGTCGGCCCGGCTCTCGGCGCGAAGGGCGTCAACATCATGGCGTTCTGCAAGGAGTACAATGCTCGCACGAAAGACCAGGCGGGAATGATTCTCCCGGTCGTCATCACGGTTTACCAGGACAAGTCCTTCACGTTCATCCTCAAGACGCCGCCGGCGGCGGTGCTCCTGAAGAAGGCCGCCAAGATCGAAAGCGGCTCCGGCGTTCCCAACAAGGACAAGGTCGGCAAGGTGACGCGCAAGCAGATTCTCGAAATCGTCGAGATCAAGAAAAAGGACCTCAACGCCGTCGACGCGAACCAGGCCGCCCGCATGATTGAAGGCACGGCCCGTTCGATGGGCATCGAGGTCGTCGGATAAGAATTCGTACTGCGATCAGGCAGGAGACAAAGAAAGTCGAAAACATGCAGAAAAAAGAATCCAAACGTTATACGGCAACGAAGGCCGTCGGCGATTTGGCGGCGTCCTATTCCGTCGCGGAGGCGGTCGAGATGCTCGCGAAGATGCCGAAGGCCAAGTTTGACGAAACCGTCGAGATCAGCGCCCATCTGGGCGTCGATCCCAAACAGTCCGACCAGATGGTCCGCGGGACCGTCTCGCTTCCGAACGGCAGCGGCAAGAAGGTCGCCGTCATCGTCTTCACGGAAAATCCGCAGGAGGCGCTCGACGCCGGCGCGGACGCCGCGGGCCTGGCGGATCTCATCGAAAAGGTGAACTCCGGCTGGACCGGCTTCGACGTCGCCATTTCCACGACTTCCGCGATGAAGGACGTGCGCAAGGTGGCCCGCGTGCTCGGTCCCCGCGGACTGATGCCGAACCCGAAGTCGGGAACGGTTTCGGACGACATTCCCGCCACGATCAAGGCGGTCAAGGGCGGCCGCGTCGAGTTCAAGATGGACAAGACGGCCAACATCGCCATCGTCATCGGCAAGCGTTCCTTCGACGCCAAGCAGCTCGCCGAAAACGCGGAAGCCGCGATTCAGGCTCTCGTCAAGGCGGAGCCGGAAGCGCTGAAAGGCACGAAGTTCATCAAGTCGCTGACGGTCAGCTCCACGATGAGCGCCGGCGTCAAGATCGACGTCAAACCCTACATCGCGTAAGAAAGGACCGAGAAAACATGAGATCCGAAAAGAAATTTCTCGTAGACGAAGTCGCGCAGCACCTCGCCAAATCCAACTATCTGCTTTTGGCGGACTTCACGCAGGTCACGGTCGCCGACGCCGCTTCGATCCGTTCGCAGATTCGCGAATTCGGCGCGGAGTATCACGTCGTCAAGAACAGCATTCTCAACATCGCCGCGAAGAGCGCGAATCTTCCGGACATTGCCCAGTACCTGACGGGCCACACGGCCATCGTCACCGGCGGCGACAATCCGAGCGGAGTCGCGAAGGTGCTCTTCAAGTTCTTCAAAGACAAGTCCCGTCTCGAAATCAAGGCGGGCGTCGTCGAAGGGGAACTGCTGAACAAGGACGCCGTCGAAGAGCTCTCCAAGCTCCCGTCCCTCGCGGAAGCGCGCGCGCTCTTCCTCTCGCTCCTCTCGACGCCGGCCGGCTCGTTCGTCCGCGTTCTCGTCGCGAAGAACGACAAGGAGGGCGGAGCCGCCGCGGAGTGAAACCCTTTTTCGGACCGTCGTTCCGGCGTTCCCGTCGGCGCGGCGGTTCGGGAAAAACAATCCAAAGAAATCGGTTAGGGGCGATAACCCCTTAAATGTCCGCAATTCCGCGGACGCTAATCATTCAAGGAAACAAAAACTATGTCAGACATCACCAAAGAACAAGTCATCGAATGGCTGAGCGCCCAGCCCGTCAAGGAAATGGTCGCTCTCGTCAAGGAACTCGAAGAACTCTGGGGCGTTTCCGCCGCTCCGGTCGCCGTCGCCGGCGCTGCCGGTGCCGCCGCCGCTCCGGCTGAAGAGAAGACGGAATTCGACGTCATTCTCGTCAACAAGGGCTCGAGCGCCATCAACGTCATCAAGGAAGTCCGCGCGATCACGGGTCTCGGCCTCAAGGAAGCCAAGGAACTCGTCGAAAGCGCTCCGAAAGCCATTAAGGAAGGCTGCACCAAAGAGGAAGCCAAGCAGATCGAGGAAAAGCTTAAAGCGGCCGGCGCCACGGTCGAAGTCAAGTAATTTCTTGAGCTTCTCCTCACATTCAAATCCGGAGTTGCGGACAGTGTTGCGCTGTCCGCATTTCCGGTTTGAAGAGAAAGGGCGTTTTTCGTCCTTTCTCTTCAACTCCCCTTTTACATACAAAATTTTTAACTGAACCCAACAAGGACACTATCCATGTCAACGCGCAAAAATTTTGGTACTCTCAGCGAGATCATTCCTCCGCCGAATCTTATCGAAAATCAAATCAACTCCTACAACGAGTTCTTGCAACGTGATTTGCCGGCGGCGAGCCGCAGACCGGTTGGGTTGGAAGGCGTCTTCCGCGAAATTTTCCCGATTGAAAGCTACGACGGCCGCTGCCGCGTCGAATACGTGAGCTACAACCTGGAAGCGCCGAAATACACGGAGCTCGAATGCATCCGCGAAGGCATCACGTATTCCGTCAAGCTGTTCCTGAAGCTGCGTCTCTGCGAAGAGGGCGACCGCATCAAGGAAGAAGAAATCTTCATGGGCGAAATCCCGCTGATCACGGACCGCGGTTCGTTCATCGTCAACGGCGCCGAGCGCGTCATCGTCAGCCAGCTGCACCGTTCTCCGGGTCTCTGCTTCGAGCAGAGCGACCACTCCAGCGGCAAAACCCTTTTCGCCTTCCGCATCATTCCCGACCGCGGAACCTGGCTTGAAGTGCAGTTCGACCAGAACGATCTGCTCTACGTCTATCTGGACCGCCGCCGCCGCCGCCGCAAATTTCTCATCACGACGCTCCTGCGCGCCTTCGGCTATTCGACGGACGCGGAAATCATGGAGCTGTTCTACAATTTCGAGACGCTCAAGGTCAAAAAGGCGATCGAAATGGACGGCGTCTCCAAGTACGTTCTCGTCGAGGACATCGTCGATTCCGAAAAAGGGAAGATTCTCGCGCGCGCGTTCGAGCCGATCACGAAGACCATTCTGCGCGAAGTCGAGAAGATCGGCATCGCCTCGGTCCGCGTCATCGACACGTCGATCGACGACGGCGCCATCATCCGCGCGCTGAAGAAGGATCCGACGCGCAACGAGGAAGAAGCGCTGAAGGACATCTACAAAGTGCTCCGCCCGGGCGAGCCCGCGACGGTCGCGAACGCGCGTCTGCTGCTGAAGCGCCTTTTCCAGGATCCGAAACGCTACGACCTCGGGAGCGTCGGCCGCTACAAAATCAATCAGAAGCTGAATCTCAAGACGCCGATCGAAACGCGCATCATTCAGATCGAGGACATCGTCCAGGCGACGAAATACCTCTGCAACCTGAAGCGCGGGGACGGCGTCGTGGACGACATCGACCACCTCGGCGCGCGCCGCATCCGCAACGTCGGCGAGCTGCTCGCGAACCAGTGCCGCATCGGTCTCGCGCGCACGGAGCGCCACGTCCGCGACCGCATGGCGATGTTCGACCCGAGCGTCGAGACCATCACGCCCGGCCGTCTCATCAATCCGAAGGCGCTTTCGACGGTCGTGCGCGACTTCTTCGCGCGCAGCCAGCTTTCGCAGTTCATGGACCAGATCAACCCGCTGTCTGAGCTCACGCACAAGCGCCGCTTGTCCGCTCTCGGGCCGGGAGGTCTCAACCGCGACCGCGCGGGCTTCGAAGTCCGCGACGTGCATCCTTCGCATTACGGACGCATCTGCCCGATCGAAACGCCTGAAGGCCCGAACATCGGTCTCATCAACTCGCTCGCGACGTATGCGCGCGTGAACGAGTTCGGCTTCATCGAAGCGCCTTACCGCAAGGTCGTGAAGGGACGCGTGACGAACACCGTCGAGTACATGACCGCGGACGACGAAGAGCGCTACAAGGTCGCGCAGGCGAACTCCGAAACGGACGAAAAGGGCAATCTCATCGGCAAGGTGACGGCGCGCTACCGCGACGACGTCCTTTCGCTCGATCCGACGGAAGTCGACTACATCGACGTCTCTCCGAAACAGGTCGTTTCCGTGGCGGCGGGGCTGATTCCGTTCCTCGAACACGACGACGCGAACCGCGCGCTCATGGGCTCGAACATGCAGCGCCAGGGCGTGCCGCTGCTGCAGCCGGAAGCGCCTTACGTCGGCACGGGGCTCGAACAGCGCGTCGCGGAAGACTCGAAGACCGTTTCGCTCGCGCTCGAGGACGGCATCGTCGCCTCCGTGGACGCCCGCAAGATCGTCATTTCCAAGGACGGCAAGGAAAACGGCAAGGACGCGATCACGTACGAACTCCGCAAGTTCCTGCGCTCCAACGCGACGACCTGCTTCAACCAGCGTCCGGTCGTGAAGAAGGGCGAAAAGGTCAAGAAGGGGCAGTGCATCGCCGACGGCGCCGCGACGCAGGACGGCGAGCTCGCGCTCGGCCGCAACGTTCTCGTGGCGTTCATGCCGTGGAACGGCTACAACTTCGAAGACGCGATTCTGCTCAGCGAGCGCGTGCTGAAGGACGACGTCTTCACCTCGATTCACATCGAAGAGTTCGAAGTCACGGCCCGCGACACGAAGCTCGGGCCGGAAGAAATCACCCGCGACATTCCGAACGTCGGCGAGGACGCGCTGCGCAATCTCGACCGCTCCGGCGTCATCCGCGTCGGCGCGGAAGTCGGCCCCGGCGACATTCTCGTCGGCAAGATCACGCCGAAGTCCGAAACCGAACTCGCGCCGGAAGAAAAGCTCCTCCGCGCCATCTTCGGCGAAAAGGCCGCGGACGTTAAGGATTCCTCGCTCAAGGTGCCTTCGGGAACGTACGGCATCATCATGGACGTGAAGGTCTCCTGCCGTTCCGACAAGGAAGCGGAAAAGACGCAGTCGCAGTCCGACATGCGCCGCCAGATCAAGAGCGTGAACGAGACGTTCCGCTCCGAGTCCGAAAAGCTCCGCGACGAGCTCACGGAATCGCTTTCCAACATTCTGCTCGGAGAAAAGATTCCGCTCGACGTCGTCAACAGCGACAACGGCGAAGTCATCATTCCCGCGGGCCGCAAGATCACGAAGACGCTGCTGCGCAAGCTCGCGTCCGTTTCGAAATACATCGAAATGCCGCAGTCTCCCGTCCGCATCAAGATCATGCGCATCGTCGAGGATTACCAGAAGCGTTTCGACGAGCTCGAGGCGGAACGCGACCGCAAGGTCGCCGCGATCGAATCCGGCGAAGACGATTCCGGCGTCATCAAGAACGTCAAGGTCTACATCGCCGCGAAGCGCAAGATTCAGGTCGGCGACAAGATGGCGGGCCGTCACGGGAACAAGGGCGTCGTCGCCCGCATCGTTCCCGTGGAGGACATGCCGTTCCTGCCGGACGGCACACCGGTGGACATCTGCCTGAATCCTCTGGGCGTTCCTTCCCGAATGAACGTCGGTCAGGTTCTCGAAACGCACTTGGGCTGGGCCTGCAAAAAGCTCGGCATCAAGGTCGCGACGCCGATTTTCGACGGCATTCCGGAAGAAAAGATCCGCGGTTATCTCGACGAAGCCGGGCTGCCGCACAGCGGCAAGACGATTCTCTTCGACGGCCGCACCGGCGAGCCGTTCGACCAGGACGTCGTCGTCGGCATCATCTACATGATGAAGCTGAACCACCTCGTCGCGGACAAGATTCACGCCCGCGCGGTCGGTCCCTACAGCCTCATCACGCAGCAGCCTCTCGGCGGCAAGGCGCAGTACGGCGGACAGCGACTCGGGGAAATGGAAGTGTGGGCTCTCGAAGGCTACGGCGCCGCGCACACGCTCCAGGAATTCCTCACCGTCAAGTCCGACGACGTCGCCGGCAGAACGAAGATGTACGAAAATCTCGTCAAGGGCGACAACAGCCTCGCGGCGGGAACGCCGCAGTCGTTCAACGTTCTGGTCAAGGAAATGCAGGCCCTGGGTCTGGACGTCCGCATGGGAGATTCGGCGGCGCTCTGAGCGGGCGCCCCGGACTCCTCCAAAAATCAACCATTTAAGGAACATTATCGATGAACCACGCAGAATCCGACATCAGCAACAACGAGCGCGAGCCGTCGTTCGACTACGTTTCCATTTCCATCGCGTCGCCGGACGCGATCCGTCAGTGGTCTCACGGGGAAGTCAAGAACCCGGAAACCATCAACTACCGCACGTTCAAGCCTGAACCGGGAGGACTTTTCTGCCAGCGCATTTTCGGGCCGGTCCGCGACTACGAATGCGCCTGCGGCAAGTACAAGCGCATCAAGTTCAAGGGCGTCGTCTGCGACCGCTGCGGCGTCGAAGTCACGGTCTCGCGGGAACGCCGCCGCCGCATGGGGCACATCGAGCTCGCCGTTCCCGTCGCGCACATCTGGTTTCTGAAGTCGATGCCGTCGCGTCTCGGGCTTCTGCTCGACATGACGGCCCGCCAGCTCGAATCCGTCATCTACTACGAAAAGTATCTGATCGTCGATCCCGGCAAGACGCCGTTCGAGGCGAAGCAGCTGCTCTCCGCCGAAGAATACAATCAGGCGGTGCAGGAATACGGCGACGACGCGTTCGTGGCGAAGATGGGCGCGGAAGCGCTCCGCGACGTGCTCGCGGCGCTCGATCTGCCGCAGGTCGTCCAGGAACTGCAGGAGCAGATGTCGAACACGCGCTCGAAGCAGGCGAAGCTCAAGCTCGCCCGCCGTCTGAAGGTCATTCAGGGCTTCATCGAATCCGGCAATCGCCCGGAATGGATGATTCTCGAAGTCCTGCCCGTGATCCCGCCGGATCTGCGCCCGCTCGTCCCGCTCGACGGCGGCCGCTTCGCGACGTCGGACCTCAACGACCTTTACCGCCGCGTCATCAACCGCAACAACCGTCTCCGCAGCCTGCTGCAGCTGAAGACGCCGGACGTCATCATCAACAACGAAAAGCGCATGCTCCAGGAATCCGTGGACGCGCTCTTCGACAACGGCCGCCACGGCCGCGCCGTCACGGGCGCGGGCAACCGTCCGCTCAAGTCCCTCAGCGACATGCTCAAGGGCAAGCAAGGCCGTTTCCGTCAGAACCTCCTCGGCAAGCGCGTGGACTACTCCGGACGCTCCGTCATCGTCATCGGCCCGGATCTGAAGCTCAACCAGTGCGGTCTGCCGAAGAAGATGGCGCTCGTGCTCTTTGAACCGTTCATCATCCGCCGCCTGAAGGAGCTCGGCTTCGTGCACACCGTCCGCGGCGCGCGCAAGATGATCGAAAAGCGCCCTCCGGAAGTGTGGGACATTCTCGAAGAAGTCACCAAGGGACACCCGGTCATGCTCAACCGCGCGCCGACGCTGCACCGTCTTTCGATTCAGGCGTTCGAGCCCGTGCTCATCGAAGGCGACGCGATGCGTCTGCACCCGCTGACCTGCACCGCGTACAACGCGGACTTCGACGGCGACCAGATGGCGGTTCACGTTCCGCTCTCGACGGAAGCGATCATGGAGTGCAAGCTCCTCATGCTTTCGACGAACAACATCTTCTCTCCGTCGAGCGGCAAGCCGATCATCACGCCTTCGCAGGACATCATTCTCGGCGCGTACTATCTGACGTTCGAGCCGCCGGCGCAGCCGAAGGAGGGCGAGCACGTTCCGCTCGTCGGCTCCGTCGAGGAAGCGCAGATGGCGGAAATGGACGGCGCGCTGCACTTCCACAGCTGGGTCGATTTCGTCAATCCCGACTTCGGCAAATCGACGTTCTACGGGAACGCCGACAAGAAGATCATCCGCACCACGGTCGGGCGCATCATCTTCAATCAGATCTGGCCGAAGAAGCGTCTCGTCGACGACGCGACCGTTCCCGCGGACGGCATGGGCTTCATCAATTTCTCGGTGAAGAAGGGACAGATCGGCGACCTGATTCTCAATTCCTACAGGCTCGTCGGCAAGGAAGGCGTCCCCGAAGTCGTGGACGGCCTGAAGGCCATGGGCTTCAAGATCGCGACGCGCGCCGGCATCTCCATCGGTATCGGCGACATGATCTTCCCGAAGGAAAAGGCGGACATCGTCAAGAAATCCTCCGCGAAGCGCGACGAAGTCGAGGCGCAGTACAAGAAGGGCATCATCACCGCCGGCGAGCGCTACAACAAGACGGTCAACATCTGGACGGAGGCGACGAACCAGATCGCGTCCGCCGTGTTCAAGACGCTCGAGGCGTCCGCCGTTCCCGCGGCTTCGCTCAAGGGCAAGGCGGCGGAATCCGATCCGCGCAACAAGGGCCGCTGGATTCTCAACCCGGTCTACGTCATGATGGACTCCGGCGCCCGAGGCAACAAGCAGCAGGTGCGCCAGCTCTGCGGCGCCCGCGGCCTCATGGCGAAGCCGAACGGCGAAATCATCGAGCGCCCGATTCTTTCGTCCTTCCGCGACGGTCTGACGATCGGCGAATACTTCATTTCCACCCACGGCGCGCGCAAGGGTCTCGCGGACACCGCGCTCAAGACGGCGGACGCCGGCTACATGACGCGTAAACTCTGCGACGTGGCGATGGACGTCATCGTCACCGTCGACGACGACGGCAACCGCGATGGCATCTGGAAGCGCGCCATTCGAGACGGCGAAGACGAAATCGTCAAGCTCTCCGAGCGCATCGTCGGCCGCTGCTCGTGCGAGGACGTGCGCAATCCGCAGGAACCGGACGAAATTCTCGTCCGCTCCGGCGAAATGATTTCCGCCGCCGCCGCGAAGAAGATCGAGGACTCCGGCATCGAGCGCGTCAAGGTCATGTCGCCGCTCACGCACATGAAAGTGAACAGCATTCCGGCGCTGGCGTACGGGCTCGACCCGTCCACGGGAGCGCTCGTCAAGCGCGGTTCTTCCGTCGGCATCATCGCGGCTCAGTCCATCGGCGAGCCGGGCACGCAGCTCACCATGCGCACGTTCCACATCGGCGGCATCGCGAATCAGATTCTCAAGAATCCTGAAATCCGCGTTCCCGTCGGCGGCGTCGTCCGCTACAAGAATCTGCGTTATGTCGAAATCGGCGAGAACGTCGCGGTCGCGCTCAACAAGACGGGCTCGATCGAAATTCTCGACGAAAAGGATCCTTCGAAGGTCATCGACGAGCACGAAATCGTCATCGGCACGTTCCTTTCGGTGCTCGACGGCGGCGTCATCAAGTCCGGCGAACTGCTCGCGAAATGGGACCCGCACAACATCCCGATTCTCTCCGAAAAGGCGGGAAGCGTGCGTTTCCGCGACATGATCCCGGGCGTCACCGTTTCCGCTGAAATGAACGAGGCGACGGGGCAGGTGCAGACGGTCGTCATCGAACACAGCGACGACCTGAATCCGTCCGTCGAAGTCGTCGTCAACGGCAAGTGCGTCGCGACGCACGCGATTCCGACGGGCGCGCAGGTGGTCGTCTCCGAAGGCGACGACATTCTTCCGGGCGCGATGCTCGCGAAGACGCCGCGTTCGGCGTCCAAGACGCAGGACATCACCGGCGGTCTGCCGCGAGTCGCCGAGCTCTTCGAAGCGCGTCGTCCGAAGGAAGTCGCCGAAATGGCGCGCGCAGACGGCATCGTCTCCTTCGGCGGCACGCTCCGCGGCAAGAAGCGCCTCGTCATCACGCCGGCGGACGGCGTGCCGTTCGAACATCTGATCCCGCACGGCAAGCACATCACCGTGCAGGAAGGCGATCACGTCCACAAAGGCCAGTTGCTCACGGAAGGCTCGCCCGACCCGCACGAAATTCTCGAAGTGCTCGGCCTCGAGGCGATTCAGAATCACATCATCGAAGAGATTCAGCGCGTTTATCGCGCGCAAGGCGTCACGATCAACGACAAGCACATCGAGATCATCGTCGCGCGCATGCTCCGCAAGGTGAAGATCGTCGATCCGGGCGACACCAAATTCCTCTGGGACGAAAAGGTGGACCGCTCGATGATTCTCGAAGAGAACGCCCGCATCGAAGAAATGGGCGGCGCTCCCGCGACTTACGTTCCCGTGCTACTCGGCATCACGAAGGCGTCCCTCGAGACGGAATCCTTCATCTCCGCCGCGTCCTTCCAGGAAACGCCGCGCGTCCTCACCGACGCCGCCACGCTTTCGAAGAAGGACATGCTGACGGGCTTCAAGGAAAACGTCATCATGGGTCATCTGATTCCGTCCGGAACCGGCCTGCCTGCCTACCGCAATCTCCGCCTGACGACGCTCGGCGGCGAAGAGGCGAGCGAAATGTGATTTTTCGCTTGCCTCCGGAATCAAATACCGTAAAAGTTTAAGGACATTAACTTAAATTCTCAGAAATATGAAAATCGTTTTCGCATCCTCCTTTACCGTGGCGGCTCTCTGCGCCGCCTCCGTTCCCGCGTTCGCGGGAGCGCCCCTGTACCAGTTCGACGACGGAACGTCGATTTCCGCGCTCTGCTCGGCGCGCGTGGAATTCAACGACAACATCTACCTGCGTTCTTCGGACAAGGATTCCGACGTCATCCTGCACCTCATTCCCGGCCTTGAGCTTTCCAAAGGCAGCAAGGACGCGCAGTCCTCGATCAAGTTCACGGTCACGGAAGACCTGAGCATGTACATGGACGACGACGAAAACAATTATCAGGCCACGCACGTGAACGCCGCCTACAGCTACGCGGGCGCGCGCCTCAGCGGCACGATCGCCGCCGGCTTCGACATGAATCAGAACACGACGAGCCGCGACATCAAGGCCGGCGACATGATCGAGTACTACACCTACTACGCGAAAGCGATCGGTTCCTACAAGATCGGCGAAAAGGTTTCCGTCACGTCCGGGTTATCCTGGAACGGAACGGCTTATCAGGATCACCGCGACTCCTACAACGACCGCGAAACTTATTCCGTTCCGGTGAGCGTCTATCACTCCGTTCTCACGGAAAAGCTCCGCGCCGGTCTTTCCTACGAATACCGCTACACGGACCTCGCCGCCAACGGACGTGAACGTTCTCTGGGTACGAATCCCGGCTATCAGCAGGTTCACTTCTTCGGCGTTTCCGCCGTCGGCGAAGTCACCGAAAAGCTCACGGTCGACGGTCGCGTCGGTTACACGACGAGCGACTACAACCGCCGCACCACGGGAAGCAACGACGACCGCGAAAACACGCTCGGTCTGAACGCTTCGTTCAACTGGGCCGCGACGGAAAAAACGTCCGTGCGTCTCGCGCTTTCCCGCGACTTCGAAATCTCCGGCAACGGCGACGACATCACCTCCACGGGCGTCGCGCTCACCGCGAATCACCGCATGGACACGCACTGGTCGTTCAACGCCGGTCTCGACTACCGCAACGACGATTACAACAATTCCTCCCGCAGCGACGATGTCTACACCGCCCGCGTCGGAGCCAACTACAACGTCAACGAGTATCTGAACATCGCCGCTTCCTACAGCTTCCAGTGGGACGATTCGAACTATTCCAATTCGGAATACACGAAGAACCTCGTGTCGCTCTCGCTCAACTTCCGCTACTGAGCGGAAGCGGGCGAGAGTCAAGCATGATGCTTTTTTTGAAATGAAGAAAAACAGTTTTTTCAAGAGAGTTGCCGCGTCCTGCGCAACTCTTTTTTTTGTCTGCGTTTTCGCCGCCTGCACGCCTGAGGCGACGGATCGGGATCTGCGCGGAGACAAGCCGCTGCTGACTCTCGAGAAGCCCGTCTATCGTATCCGCCCGATGGATATGGTGCGCGTCGAAATCACGATCCAGAAGGACGGCCGTCGCGAGGTCATGCCCGGCGAATACCGCGTTTCCGCGGACGGACACATTCCGCTCATGTATCTGAATCAGGTGCAGGTGGCGGGACTGACGCTCCCGGAGGCCGCGGAAAAGATCAAACGCGCCTACATCGACCAGGGCTACTTCAAGAAGCCCGAAGTCATCCTGCAGATTTCCTCTTACGCCGAACGCCGCGTCTACATCGACGGTTTCGTGGCGGTCGCCGGTCCCGTCAACATGCCGATGGAAGAGGAGCTGACGCTCGTCCGCGCCATCACCGCCGCCCGCGGTCTGCAGCCGCGCGCGTCGCGCACGGATCTGATTCTCATCCGCAACGTGAACGGCGAAGAAAAGAAGTACATCATCAACCTGAAGGAGATTCAGGAAGGCAACGCGCCCGACATTCTCCTGCAGGAAGGCGATAAAATTTACGTTCAAGATTCCAAGATTTGATCAAAATGTCCGAGAACGCATCTCCTAAGGAACCCCAGGAAACGCAGGCGCCCGAGAGCGGGAACGCCGCGACTCCGCCGCCCTCCGGTTATCGCGGCGGTTACGGCTACGGATACGGCTACAGCTACGGTTACGGGGAAGCTCCGAGCCTGGCGGACGTCGCCGGCGGGCTTTCCGAAACGCTGCAGAACCGCACGCTCGGCGACTACATCGCCATTTTCCGGGAACGCATCTGGTACGTCATTCTTTCGGCGTTCATCGTGCTCGCGGGAGCGCTCGTCTACACCTACAACATCGTTCCCGAATACACCGCGTCGGGCCGCGTTCAGGTGCTGCGTCAGGCGATCAATCTCGGCGGCGGACGCGCCGGCGGAGAGCTTCAGGTCGGCGGACAGGACGACTTTCTCACGCAGGTCGAAATCATGACCAGCGGCCAGATCGTGGATCGCGTCGTTCAGCGCCTCACGCAGGCGGAACTTTCCGAGGTCGTCGATCCTTACCGCAACAGCGACTTCTTCTCGGGACCGCTTTCCGCCGAGGAAGTCATCGCGCGTCACCGTTCGGTTTCGCCGAAGAAATCGACGTTCATCGTCACGGTCGAGTACACGCACCGCACGAAGGAAATCGCGAAGAAGATGACCGATTACTTCATCGACGAAATCTGCAAATACAACATGGAGATCCGCGCTCTCCGCGCGAATCCCGTGATCGAGACGACGCGTCAGAAAATCGAAAATCTCGAAAAGAAAATCGAGACCGAACGCCAGGAACGCGTCGATCTCGTGCGCCGCGAAAACCTGCTCGAACTCGACATGGGCACGGCCGCCGGCGAGCTTTCCGCCATCAATTCGCAGCGCGACGCCGAAAAGAAGAACTACGACGACCTGCTCGCGATTCTCAACGAAATCGACAAGGTGAAGAAGGAAGGACGCGACCTGCTCAGCCAGCCGTCCATCACGTCGAATCCGCACGTCTCCTCGCTTTTCTCCCGCCGCACCGAGCTGCGCATCAACATCGAGAGCATGCAGGAGGACTTCGGCGAAAAGCATCCGGAGCTGATTCACGCCAAGGAACAGCTCGCCGCGACCGAAGCCGAGCTGAAGAAGGCGGTCGAAAAGGCGGAAGCCGAGTTCAAGGCGAACTTCATCGCGGCGCAGCGCCGTTACGAATCCGCGAACCGGCGCGCCGTCGAAAAGACCGCGCGCCTGCAGAAGATGCGCGAAGCGAGCACGCGTCTCGAAACGCTCACCGCGCAGCTCCGCAACGACGAAGAAATGCTCCAGCGTCTGCGCCTCAATCTCGAAGACCAGAGCCTGAGCCTCACGACGACGACGACGTCCATCATCCAGCCGTTGGACGCCGCGAGCGTGCCCAACATGCCCTCGAACAAGAAGTTCCTGCTGAACGCGATTTTCGCGCTCGTCGCGGGAACGGCGATCGGCGCCGGCATCGTGCTGCTGCTTTCGTTCCTGGACGACCGGATCAAGTCCGTCCGCGACATCGAAGTCTCGCTCGGGCTGCCGCTCCTCGCCTCCGTCATGCGCGTTCGCGGGACGAAGAAGAAAGGTCTCAACGACCGCTCCTCTCTGGCCTCGACCGGATACGACCGCACGGCGCAGGAAGCCTTCATTTCCCTGTATTCCGCGCTGAAGATCGGCGACGAATCCAAGAACGCGAAGCTTGTGGTCGTCACGTCCACGATGCCCTCCGAAGGCAAGACTTTCATCGCCTCCAACGTGGCGCAGACTTACGCGAATCACGGGGAGAAGGTGCTCCTGCTCGATGCCGACCTGCGTCTGCCCAACGTCGCGAATTCGCTTGAAATCGACGTCTCCGCGGGCGGGCTCAAGCGCTACATCGACGGCGAGGCGCCGCTGGACGACGTCATCGTCAAGGACGTCGTTCCCGGCATGGACGTGCTGCCGATCGAAAAATCACTGCCGAATCCGTCTCAAGTCATCAACGGCAAGAAATTCACGGAAATGCTCGCGCAGCTGCGGGATCGCTACGATCGCGTCGTCATCGACACGCCGCCGATCGCCGCCGTGTGCGACATTCTCAATATTCTGCCGAACTGCGACGGCGTCATCTACACGGTCAAATTCAACGCCGTTCAGCGCATGCAGGCGAAGACTTCGCTGCGACGCCTCGGCGAGGCGAAGGTGCCGATCTTCGGCGCCGTGCTCAACATGGTGCCCTCGCACTCAGCGCATTTCTACACGGACAAGGCCTACACCGGCGAGTACTCGCGCTACTACCGCAAAGACTGACGCGGTCTTTCCGCGCCGCAAAAAACGGACGTTCCCGCGGGAACGTCCGTTTTTTTGCTGCACTCGGATTCGGATTCTCAGGCCCGCGAGATTTTTCCCTTAAAAACTTTCTTTACCGGTCTTCGGTCTCGGCGGCGGTGCGAATCGCTGCGACGAGCTGCGGAATCGCCTCGACGAGCGTCGGCGCCGGGTAGAGCAGACGCGAATTTTCGTCGAGCACGAAGACGTTCCCGCGGCGGACCGCCGGCATGCGCCCGTAAACGGGGTCGTCCGCGAGCGAGCGCGCGAGCTCCGGCGCGGGCGTGAGGCGGGCAGGGCCGTCGGGACCGACGCGGATCAGCAGGTCGGCGTTCGCGGCGACGAGCGTCTCCTTCGAAAGCGTCGGCCAGGCGCGCGCGGCGGCGGGCGCGGCGTTTTCGCCGCCGCAGATGCGGACGAGCGCGTCGAGATAGGACGCCCTTCCCGCGAAGACTTCGCCCCAGGCGATCAGCACGCGCGGCGCGCGCGGGAGCGGCCGGCGGGCGAGCGCGTCGGCGGCGGCGCGTTCGGCTTCGTCCCAGCGCCGCAGAATCGCGTCGGCGCGTTCCCGCCTGCCCGTTTTTTCGCCGAGAAGGGCGACGTCGCGCTTGAGATTTTCGTAGGATTCGGGGAAAAGCTCGACGCAGGGAATGCCGTAGCGCGCCATGCGTTCCGGAAACGATTTGTCGCGCACGGCGGCGCGGACGAGCAGGTCCGGTCGGAGCGCGAGCACGGCTTCGGCTGACGGATCGAGCAGCCCGCCGACGACCGTCGGCGTTGAACCCGCGGGAACGCGGCAGTAGCGCGTGACGCCGACGAGCTCGCGCGAGACGCCGAGGGCTTCGAGCACCGCCGTCGCGTTGGGGCTGAGGCTGACGATGCGGCGCGGTGCCGGCGTTTCCTCCGTTGCGAAGGCGGAGAACGCGGCGGCGAGCGCGAAGAGGATGATTGTGAAGATGCGCGTCATGACTTGAAGAATGAACCCTACACCTTGCGTCGTCGCGCCGCAAGCGCGCGACTCGCGCAGACGCAAAAAAACGCCTCGGGAAACCGAGGCGTTTTTGAGCAGGCGAGCGCTTCCGATCAGCGTTTCGAGAACTGGAAGTGCTTGCGCGCGCCGGGCTGACCGCTTTTCTTGCGCTCCTTGGCGCGACCGTCGCGCGTGAGCAGACCCGCCTTCTTGAGGACGGAGCGGAGTTCCGGATTGTATTTTTCGATCGCGCGGGCGATGCCGTGCGAAATCGCGCCGGCCTGGCTGTTGCAGCCGCCGCCGTTGACGCGGACGAAGATGTCGAGCGAACCGTCGAGACCTGCGACGCCGACCGGAAGCGTGGCCGCCTTCGCGAGCGCTTCCGTGAAGCAGTAGGTTTCAAGCGGCTTGTCGTTGATCACGACCTGGCCGGACCCGGACGCGAGGCGAACGCGGGCGGTGGAGGTTTTGCGGCGCCCGACGGCGACAAAAACAGGAACGTCTTTTTTCATTTTCAAAATCTCCCGCAATTATTTCGCGTCGATGATGGCGACCGGATTCTGCGCCGCGTGCGGATGTTCCGCGCCCGCGTAAATCTTCAGCTTCTTGAGCATCGCGGAGGCGAGGCGGTTCTTCGGCAGCATGCCCTTGACGGCGTGCATGATGAGGAATTCCGGACGGCGCGCGCGCATGTCGGCGACGCTGCGGCGATAGGCGGTTCCCACCCAGCCGGTGTAGAACATGTAGCTCTTGTTTTCTTCCTTGGCGCCGGTGACGACGACCTTGTCCGCGTTGACGACGATGACGAAGTCGCCCGTGTCCACGTGCGGCGTGTAGGTGGGTTTATGGCGCCCGCGGAGAATCGCCGCGATCTGCACGGAAAGGCGACCGAGCGTTTTGCCCGTCGCGTCGACGATGTACCATTTCTTTTCGGTATCGTTCGGAGTCTTTGCTAAAGTTGTTTTCATTGAATCTTGAATGGCGGAAGCTTCGGGCCGCGGATCGGGAACCGCTTTCCGTCGCTTTCGGGTTTGAATTTCAAAAAAGGAAAGACGATTAAAGCGCGTGAAAAAAAATCTTGCAAGAAAAAATTTGCATTTTCGCGAAAAAACATTCGGCGGGAACGCTCAGGGCAGTTTTTTCGCGAGCGCGTCGACGGCGGAAGCGTTGTCGAGCAGGTCCGCGATCGGATCCCAGCGGCCCTCGAGCAGCGCGTCGCGCACGGCGTCGGGCAGCTCCACGGGAACGCTCGCGTCGCCGAAACGGGCGAGGCGCGCCTCGACGTCGACTTCCATCGGCTCGCCGGGATGCGCGGCGACCCAGGTCTCGATCGCGGCGAGCGCTTCGCGGGAGGCGCGGACGCAGGCGACGCCGAGCGTCGTTGCGTTGCCGAAGAAGATTTCGGCGAAGCTTCCGGCGACGATTGCGCGGATGCCGCGGCGCCAGAGCGCCTGCGGGGCGTGCTCGCGGGAGCTGCCGCAGCCGAAGTTCATGCCGGAGACGAGAATGCCGGCGCCGCGCGCGGCGGGAGCGTTCATCGGGTGCGGCTTGTCGGAGCCGTCGGCGTTCTTGCGTTCGTCGTAAAAGGCGAATTCTCCCAAGCCGTCGAAGGTGACGCTTTTCAGGAAGCGCGCGGGAATGATGCGGTCGGTGTCGATGTCGTCGCCGGGAACGACGACGGGAACGGCGCGGACGCGGGAAATTTTTTCGAGTGCCATTGCTGTTTATTTTCTGAAGGGCGAGCGCGTCATTTCCGGACGCAGTCAAGGTGTTCCGCGATGTGTTCGTGGACGCCGCCGTCGCGCAGTTTTCTGCAGAAGCATTCGAGCACGTCGTGCACTTCTTTGCGGAAATCCTCGTGCATGCAGTAGAACACGACGCCGCACAGAAGCGTCGCGGAAACGATGCAGGAAATGATCAGCTTCACCATATGAAATTTCTTTTAGAACCGTAATCGGCGGTTGCCAACAAAAAAGCGTTCCCGCGCGCATTCGGCGGGAACGCTCTTCGCGGCGAACGCGCTCAGGCGCCGATCTGGAAGCGCGAGAAACGGGAGATGACGATGTTTTCGCCCGTCTTCGTGATCTGTTCGGTGATGAGGTCGTTGATCGTCTTCTTGTCGTCCTTGACGAACGGCTGGTCGAGCAGGCAGATCTCGGAATAGAACTTCTCGAGCTTGCCGGCGACGATCTTTTCGATCGCCTGCGCGGGCTTGCCTTCGCACTGCGCCTTGACGATTTCGGTCTCCTTCGCGATTTCCTCCGCGGGAACTTCTTCGCGCTTCAGGAAGCGCGGAGCCGCCGCCGCGATGTGCATCGCGACGTCGCGCGCGAAGCCCTGGAAGAGCTCGTTCTTCGCGACGAAGTCGGATTCGCAGTTGATTTCGACGAGAACGCCGATCTTGCCGCCCATGTGGATGTAGGAAGCGACCGTGCCCTGCGAGGCGGTGCGGCCCGCCTTCTTGTCGCGCGTGGCGACGCCTTTCTTGCGGAGGATTTCCGCCGCGGCGTCCATGTCGCCGTTGGTTTCGACGAGCGCCTTTTTGCAGTCCATCAGACCGGCGCCCGTGCGGGAACGGAGTTCGTTAACGGTTTTTGCGTCAATGTTTGCCATAATGATTTGTCCTTGTTCCGGAGATTATTCGGCGGCCTTCGGGGCGCGCGGCTTGCGCGTCGCGGGGCGGGAACGGCGGGCGGGCTTCTTTTCCGCGAGCTGGTTGTCCTTCAGCAGTTCGGCGGAAATCGTCACGTCGCCGGCGGCGTCGCTGTCCGCGACGACTTCCTGCTTCGCGGGAACGACGGCCTTCTTCGCTTCGGCTTCGACGCTGCGGCGGGAAAGGCCGAGCTGAATCGCGTCCGTGATGACGGAGACGATCAGGCGCACCGACTTCACCGCGTCGTCGTTGCCCGGAATCGGGAACGCGACCTGCGTCGGGTCGGAATTCGTGTCCACGAGACCGACGCACGGGATGTTGAGGCGCTTCGCTTCCGCGACCGCGATTTCCTCGTTCTTGATGTCGATGACGAACACGGCGCCCGGCAGCTTGTAGAAGTCGAGCAGACCTTCGAAGCCGCGGTCCATGCGCTTCATGTGGCGCTTGATGACGGCCGCTTCCTTTTTGTTCATCTTGTCGAGGGAGCCGTCGGCTTCCATGCGCAGATACTTGCGGTATTTCTCGAGCGAGCCCTTGACCGTCTCGAAATTCGTGAGGCAGCCGCCCATCCAGCGGTTCGTCGCGTAGGGCATGTTGCAGGACTTGGCCGCGTCGCGCATCAGATCCTGAGCCTGGCGCTTCGTGGCGACGAAAAGAACGTCTTTCCCGGAAGCCACCGTGTCTTCGATGAATTTCGAAGCCTTTTCGAGGCATTCAAACGTCTTCTCGAGGTCGATGATCGACACGCCGTTCTGGTGCTTGAAGACGAATTCGCGGGATTTCGGATTCCAGCGGCGGGTCTGGTGCCCGAAGTGAACGCCGGCGTCCAAGAGGTCTTTAATCGTGATGTTCATGATGAATTTGGCTCCGTATCTCGCCGCGCACCGGAATCGCGGGAAACATTGGATAGTATGGATTTTTTTTCTGGTTTTCTTGTGATTGAAGAATTCCGTTCCGGTAGTCCGAAATTCGAAAATGAGACGAGGATTCAACCGAAAAGCCCGCGCGCCCGCAAGCGCAAATTCCCGCCTCCGCGAAAAAAATCGCGTTCCCGCGAAAAAAAGCTTGCGCCGAGAAAAAGAAAAGCCCATGATTACGTCTCCTTTTGGTGAGATATCCAAGTGGCTAAAGGGCGTGGACTGTAAATCCATTCGGTTTCACCGTTCGGGGGTTCGAATCCCTCTCTCACCACCACTTCAAAAAAGCCCGCAATTCCGCATAAACAAAGGGATTGCGGGCTTTTTCGTGTCTTTCGGCAATTCGCGAAAACCGCCTGAAACCGCCTGAAAACGCCTGTTCCTTGCAGAAGTTTTCAAACATTTTTCAAACAGGGGTAAAATCGCCGCAAACGCAGTAGGGAAGCGGGACGCAGGGGAGCGAAGGCGAAAAAAACTGTTTTCAGAAAATCGCTAAATTCGCCCGAAAATGTTTGAAATTTGTTTGCAGATGCTCGCAAGCGTAGATTTTAACTTGATTAGACGGCGAAAGACGCTGAATTTTTCGTGAATTTACGGGCGATTTCGGCGCGGCGGCTGGTGTTGCTGGCGGAGCTTTCAGCAAAGGGAACAGGCGGGCGGCGGCGCGTTCCCGCGCACACGGCGGGAACGCGGCGGCTGGCGGTTTCGTCGCGGCGCGGGAACGCTCGCGCGCACAAAAAAAATAGTATGAGCGCAAAAAGTGCGTTTTTACTTACAAACCTACAAGAGCCTTTTATTTAAGCGGCTTTGCGGGCGTGTAGGTTATTTTCGCAACCTACAGGCGTAAGAGCTGGCGGCGGCAACCTACAGGCGGGGAAAATCGCGGAGCGATTCCAGCCTTTCCCGCTTAAATAAAGGCGCGGCTGGCGATTGCCCGCGCTCACGATTAGCGCGGGAGCGGGCGGTTTTGTAGGTTTGTAGGTAAATTTCGCGATTTTCGCGAAAACGCGGATTTTGGAAGTTTCGTTCCCGCGAGCGCGGGGCGGGCGGCGGGCACGCGCAAAAATCCCGTAGAGGTTTCCAGCTCCCTACGGGATTGCGTGGCGGCGCGTCGCCAAATCTCAAAACGGCAAGCCCGAAAAGGGCGAAACCTGCGCGCCCTGCTCGGCGGTCGTTCCTGCGATTTCGTCGCCTGCGCCTTCGCGCGGGCGGTTGAAGCTGTATTCGTTTCGCGCGGCTTTTATGTAGAGCGAGGGGAATTTTTCGCAAAGCTCGTTCAACGCCTTTCCAAGCGTTCCCGCGTAGAGCGGTTTTCCGCCGAATCGCTTTGCGATTCTTTCGGCGATTGCCGTTGCGGTAAATTTTTTATTGCGCCATTCCGTATCAAATTCGCCCGATAGCATTTCACGCAGTTTCCCGTCGATTTCGGCGGCGAGCGAGACTTCAAACAAGGCGCGCGTGGCGGCGGGGGCTTCATAGTGTTTTAGCCCGAAACGCTTATCCTGCCATTCCGCTGGGATTGTTTCCGCGTAGTAAGTGAAAAGCCAGTGAAGGAACGCGGGGGCTTGCTCGCGGAGCGCGGCGCGGTTTTCCGTTTCCGCGTCTTTCGGGAAGGCGGCTTTCACGCCGTCAACATTTTCGGTTGAAAGCGCAATAAACTTATCGCGGAAATCCTCGTCAATCGCGGGACAACTCGCGGAGCAATTGCCGTTTTCCTCATTGTTCGCCATGTGAATGAGGAAATGCTGCGCCTTAAACATGAATCCCGCCTTGTTCTTGCTTTCGGCGAAATACCCCTCGCCGCTCAAAACTTCCTTCATCGTCGATTTGAGCGCGCCGCGTTCTTCGGGCTTCAAACTGCGCCCTTCACTCCCGAAAACGCATTCGTTCCCGATAATGTCGCCGAGCCAAGGGCGTTCCAAAACAAAATTCTTCATGTTCCCCGCCGCGCGGTCGCCGAGAAGGATTCTGAAACTTTCGGCGAGCAATGTTTTTCCGCTTCCCGAAAGTCCGAGCAAGAGCAACGCGGGAACGGGTTGAATCCGCGTGCCCGCGCTTTCCGCCGCCTCGTGATAGCGTTTCACGGCGAAAAACAGCCATGCCAAGGCGCGGCGCATTTGCTCGCCCTCGCCGTCGAAAACAGTCTCGAAAAGCTTTTTCCAAACGGGAAACTCGCCGCTCTCTTCTGGGTAAATTGGACGCGTGGATTCTAAGACTAAAACGCGCCGCTCTCCTATCTGGTGAATCCCGCGCGCGCGGCAAGTCAACGCGGGAAACACGGCGGAAACATGCCGAAACTTACGCACGGCGGCGAGCGCGCGGCGGGCGGTCTTGCGGTCTAATCCGTAAGCCTCGGCAAATTCTTCCTGCGCGTCCGCCTTGCTCAATTCCTTGAACGGCAGTCCGTCGAGTTCGTCGAAATAATAAGTCTCCTTTCCTGCGAAATAAAACCGCTCAATCATATCCGCAAAAATCACGGCGAGCGCGTCGCGGGAAAGCTTTTCAAACGGCGCAAGCGGGGGAATATCTTCAAAGGGCGCGGTATTGATAAACGCGCCTTCATCGTCAGAAATAAGAAAGTGTTTCCGCGCGGCGGCTTGCGCGTCAATGCGCCCGCCGAGCGGCGCGAGCACGATTTGCGCGGCGGCGAGCGCGTCCGCGTCTGAAACGGCGTCTGGAACGCGGACAACTGCTTTCAGCCCGTTGCCGCTCGGTGAAACGAAAACGCCCGCGACGAAAGGAAGCCGCGCAAGGCGCGATTTGAGGCGCGGAAAATCAAGTTTCGGGTTGTCCTTTCCGTCGTAGTCCAATACCAAAAAACCGCTTCGCGACAAAAGATTTTCGTCGGCGCGTCGTTCGCGGTAAACGCCAAATGCGCAACATTGCGGGAGCGTCGATTTATCGCGCGTTCCCGCGCGCACGGCGGCGACATCTGCGCGCCATTTTCCCGATTTAATCGCCTTTAAGACTGCGAGTAGTTCAGTTTCCTTCACGCTTTCGGGGCGGCGCGCGCTCACCGTCATAGAGCATTTGCCGAGCCGCACGGGCGCGGCGGCGGCATTGCCCGCGCCCGCGAGCGGTTGCGCGTCGCGGGCGGCGGCGGGAGTTCCCGCGTTGCGCGGCGGGCGCGGCGTATCCGTTTTTTGCCTACGCGTGGACGCGGCGGGAGCGGACGCGGGCGGCGTCGCTTCCTGCGCGGTCGTTTCGGCGCGGGCGGACGCGGGCGCGTGTTGCGTATCCGTTTTTTCACTACGCGCGTTCCCGTGCGCGGGCGTTGCGCCCGCCGCTTCTTTGAGGCGGGCGGCGCGCGCCTTGAAAAACGCGCTCGCGGCGAATCCGTTTTGCTGCGCGTAGTAAACAAGCGTTCCCGCGTCGCTTCGCGGCGCGCCTCTAAGCGAGCGGATAACGGCGGCGGTCTCGTTCGGTTTTTCGTCCGGGAAATGCGCCGTAAGCACGGGGAGCGCGTCGCGTTCGCCGAGCGCGGCAACAGCCGCGGCGATTAGCTTTATCCATTCCTCACGCGGCGGGCGCGGAATGAAGCTAAGGATTTCCGCGATTTCGTCCGCCGAAAGCGGCGGCGCGTTGCGCAGATATTCGGGAAGGGAAACGGGCGGCTTAGACATTGCAGAATTTCCCCTTGCGTTTAATCACGCGCACGGTGGCGGCGCGCGGTTCAATGCTCAAACGAGCGGCGGCTTTGAGCGTCCGCGCCGCGAGCGGCGCAAACGGCGTTCGGTGCGCTCCCGTTTCGCGGGCGCGCGGCGTTAGTAGGTAGTCAATTGATTGTGTTTTCATAGTTCATTCAAAAGAGTTGCGATTGCACGGGAAGGGTTGCGGGAATTGTCCAAACATATTCTTTGTTCGGGCGTTTGCTGCGGGAGCGTTCCCGCGTCGCGGGGCGGCGAGGCATAAATTCGGCGGCAAAATGCGCCTTTAAGGCTTCCACTTTCGCCTGCGCGGCGGCAAGTTCCTTGTCGTTTTGAGCAGTCATGATTTCGTTCCGCGCCCGCTCATAAAGCGCGATAAACACTTCTAATTCCTTCATGTTCTTAATTTGTTTAGGTTAAAATGAGCGGGCGCGGGAAGCGCAGAATTATCGTTGCGCGGCGTTCATGCGCGCCGTCAGCCATGCTTCCACTTGCGCGACGCGGAAGCGCGGGTCTCCCTTTCCGCCCGCGCCGATTCTGACGCACGGGCAACCTTCTTTCAGCCAGCGGGCAATTTGACGCTCTGAAATTCTGAATGCTTCGCAGATTTCGCGGCGTGTGACATAGTTTTCTTGGATTTTTGTTTTCATCGTGCCCGAAGTCTATCAAGTGAATCATAATTTCGCGTTCCCGCCCGTGTCCCCCTGTTGATGCCTGTTTTCGCCCGTGGCGTTCCTGCGCTCGCGATTGCGGAAAAAATTGTTTGCTAAGTCGTTTGCAATTGAGGGTTTGCAGTCCGCCAAATCCGCAAGCGTGTAATAAAAATCATCTTCGCAAGAATAATCTTCGCTTCGCGTTATCATTTCAGTAGCCAGCATAGCGGAAACAATCCACAGCGTTTCGTAGCTGACGCGCGGTCGCCAAATCGAGTTAACAAGCTTTAACCATTCCTTTGGAAATAGCTTGTGCGGAAACGTGATAATGTTTTCCGCGAAATTCGCAGACGAGCGCGCGCGGCGTTTCGTTGCGCCTTTCGGCGCGTGATAGTCGTTTCTTGTCAACATATGAAAGCAAGGTATTTTCATTGCTTTCATAAGTCAAGAAAAACATTTGAAAGCAAGCTCCAATCCTTTATTCTTGCGGCATGAAAAGTTTTTTACTCAATTTCCGCGTTCCCGCCGCCTTGCTCGCCGCGCTCGAAAAAAATATTCCTAAAAAGGAGTTTTCGGCATTTTCGCGGCTGGCGGTCGCGGAAAAGCTCGCGCGCGATTTCGGCGAGCAGTTGGACGCGTCCGCGCTCGCCGTCCGCGTAGGACAGGGGCGGCGAACGGATTTAGAACGGCGGCGCGCGGAGCTCGCGCGCGAGCGGGCGGAATGGGAGGCGGCGGCGGCGCGTGACGCGCTCGCGAAAATCCGCGCGGCGGAAAAGACGCTCGCGCCCTACGGCGGCGCGGCGAAAGTGATTTCAACGGGGGAGGAGGCGGACGTTCCCGCGACGAAAACGCGCCGAAAACGCGGCGGCGGCGCGGCTGGCAAGTGAGATTACGGCGGCGGGCGGCGGCGAGCTTCCCGCCGCTTTTCTTTTGCGCCGTGCGGGGGCGTCCTGTCGCGGGCGGCGGGAACGCTCCCACCGCTTTTCTTTTCTGCGGGAACGCGCGGGCGTTCCCGTGTCGCGTCCGCTCGCGCGGTGCGTGCGCTTCGCGGCGGGCTTTCGTCCTTTCCGTCGCGGCGCGTCCTTTGCGTTTTTCCTTTCCCGTTCCTTTCGTCCGCGCGGCGCGTCCGCCCGCAATCCTCGATTAGGCGGATTTCAAGGTTTCGGCAAAGGGGCGGGCATAATCGCGGAAACGCGGTTCTTGCTTACGGGAGTTTTCCGCTTAGTAGGAACGGGCGGCAAACCGAGAGCAACGGAAACGGCGTTCGCGACGAAACGGGAACGCATTTCGCCCGTGCGCGCAAGGCGCGATTTTAGCGCGTCGAAAACAGGGCGCGGAAACGCGATGCATACAGAAACGCCGCGCGCGCTCGCGGGTTTGCGAACGCCGCGCCTGTTTTTCTTTCCGCGCATAGACGCGGAAATTTTCGCGCGCGTCGAGGCGGATTTCGGCGCGTGCTTCCATGCTTCAATTTTTTTTCCTGCTTCCATTTTCGGCTTGTTTTTTCGGGGCGGTTCGGTTTCGATTGCATGCGTTCAAAAAACCGCTTGCGGCTTTCTTTGCTTGGTTCGCATAAGAAGCCTAAGCGGCGCGGCGGGGGCGGCAACGCTCCCGCCGCTTTTCTTTTGCGGCGGGAACACGCGGGAAAACCGCTCCCGCCAAAGGCGGAGAGCGGAAAGAGCGGGCTACAAAAGCCATTTGCAGAGAATTTTTATAATCGTAAGCAGACTTGCGATTATGCTTAACAATGCGGCGGCGATTTGCGCCTTTTCTTTTTTGTTGCTATGCTTGGTTCGCATAAGAAAGCGAACAGGCATTCCCGCGCGAAATTCAAAAGAACATGCGCGAATTGTCTGATTTCTTGGCGCGCTTGTCAACCTATTTTTTATTGTTTTTCACGCTCGCCCGCGCGCGCAACGCGACGCACGGCGGCGGGCTTTCGTCCTCTCCGTTGCCTCGTTTCCTGCGGCGTTCCCGTTGCTGAAAATCTCGGCGCGGGAACAGGTTTTCCGCTGTTCGCCGAAATTTACTTACAAACCTACACGCCGCGCGCACGGGGGCGCGTTCCCGTGCGTCCAGCCGCGCGCCGTTTCCGCGACGCTCCCGCCCGCAATCCCTGCATTTAAGGGGATTTCAAGGTTTCGGCAAAGGGGCGGGCGTTCCCGCGTCGCGGGGCGAAAGTGTGTCCTCGCGGGGGCGGTCGTGTGTGTAGGTTGTGTAGGTAAAATTTTCAACCTACGCGGCAACCTACAAGCCGCAATCCCTTTATTTATCTACTTCTTTTCCCTTTTTTGTAGGTTTGTAGGTAAATATGGAGAAAAACGGAAAAGAAAAATTTGAATTGGGTTTTCGAGAAATTTCTTTTTAGTCTGAATAGATTGTTTGCCTTCCTGTCCCGTCCGCTCTCGCCTCGCGGAAAGAACCTATACCCCCCCGCCCGTGTTGGGCTTCCCGTGCCCGTGAAGCGCGGCGGCGGGGGCGTGTAGGTTGCGCCGCAAGCAAGGGCAAGGGGCGCGGGGAAGCGGCGGGCAGATAAACGCGGCGGGCGTTCCCGTTTGCGGATTGCGCGGGCGTTCCCGCGCTTACGGCGTGGAAGCGGCGGCTGGCGGAGCTTTCAGCAAAGGGAACAGGCGGGTGGCGGCGCGTTCCCGCGCGTCGCGTCCAGCCGCTGGCGTTCCCGTTTGCGGATTGCGCGGGCGTTCCCGCGCGAGCGCGCGGCGCAAAAATCCCGCTCGCCTTTCGCGGGCGGGCGGGAGCGTTCGGGGCGGGAGCGGGCGGGGCGGGCGTCGCTTCAAATCGCGGCGGCTTCGCCTTGCGCGTCGCGTCCAACGGCTGGCGCGCCAGCCTCGCGGGAAAACGCAATCGCCTTCCCGTCTCCCTGCGGCGGCACAATGCCGAAATAATCCGCCGCTTCCTGCTTGCTCATGAGACCGCGATAATTCACGCCCTGCGTGCGGATAGAGTGCCCGCAATAGTCGGCGGCAAGGTTTTGCCCGTGCATAACGGCGAGCGCGGAAACCGCCGTATGCCGAAACGCGTTTTGCGGTTTGTGAATCCCCGTGCGCTTTTCGGCGGCGAGAATCGCGCGGGAGTAAGTCATTGAACGCGCGTGATAATCCGCGTTCATTCGTGCGGCGCGGGCGGTTTCGCTCGCGCCCGCGAGCGCGGCGGGCGGCGTATCATTGAACGGGAAAATCAAGTCTTGCGGGGCGGGAGCGGTTCCGCGCGCGGCGGCGTAAGCGTCAATCCATGCGCGGAGATTTTCGGGAACGGGAACGGCGCGGGCGATTTTCGTTTTCGTGATTGCGCAAGACAAATGAAATTCGCCGTCTTTCAAGTCTTTCCATCTAAGGCGCAAAGCCTCGGCGTTGCGGACGCCGCAAAACATTTGCACGGCAACGGCGGGCAAAAGCTCGACATCGTGCGCGAGCAAGTCGGCAAGGATTGCGCGGGCGGCGGCGGGAGAAATAATTTCGGGTTCGCGCGTTTTTTCGATTTTCGGGGCGGTTGCAAGCTCAAGAGGGTTGTTCAGCTTGTCGGCGGGGCGGCGCGTCGCGTTTTCCCGCGAGTAAAACCAATTGAAAAGCTCTTTCGCCGCCTCTATCCAATGCTTTTGCGTTTTCGGCGCGGGCGGCGCGCCGTCGCGTCCGCAAGATACTTTGAGAATTGCGGATTTCAGCGCGCTTTCCGTGATTTCGCCGATAGACTTCCCGCGAAAGAATTTTGCAAGGCGGTCAAGGCGGTTTTTGAGGCGGGCGCGGTATGCGGGCGAAATCCCGCCCGCCGCGTCTTTCGCTTCAATGAATTTGAAAACCACTTCGCGAAATGGCGGCGTTTCGTCTTTCGTCGCTTCCCGCTCCACCGCTTCCCGTAGTATTTCATCGAGACGCCGCGCGGGCGTGCCCGCAAGTTCCATTTTCAAGACATATTCCCGCCAAAATTTCAGAGCGGCTTCTTCCTCTTTGCGGAGCGTCCCGAAACCTGCGCCCGCCTGTTCGCCTATCCTGTTCGCTTCCCGCGCCGCCGCGTTCGCCTTCGCGTAATCCTCTACCGCGAAAAACTCGAATCTGCATTTCGCCCGACCGTCCGCGTATTTTTCGCCCGTCTTTACGCTCAAGAGCAGTTTCTTTCGCGTCTTGTTAAAGCTTACGGTCGCGAATTTCCCTTTCTCCAAACCGAGCCAGCCGCGCCCGCTTTTCACGGCGGGCACGGATTCAAACTCTAATCCTACTTTTACGCGCTTTTCTGCCATACCGCGACAATGCCCGCCGCACGTCGCCCTTGCAAGACTTTTCAAACATTTTACAAACAAAAATTAAAAATCCCTTAAATAAATATGCTTTCGGGGGTTCGAATCTCTCTCACCACCACTTCAAAAAAGCCCGCAATTCCGCATAAACAAAGAGATTGCGGGCTTTTTCGTGGAATTTTTGAACGGGTGGAAATTGAGACAAAAACGACAAAACCGCCAAAATACGACAGCAAAAAACACACTTTTTTCACACAGGGCGAAAAATGCGTTCGCGCCTTTATTTATGCGGCTTCGCGGGCGTCTGGGGCAAAAAATTCCGCTTGCGGGAGCGTTTCTCGAACTGCAACTTTATTGCAACAGCGGAAAAGCGCTTAACTATGCCGGTTCTGCGGCGAAAACGGAGGTTTTGAAAAATCTCGGCTTGCAGATTTCGCGAATCGGCGGGAATGGCGTTCCCGCAAGCGCCTCCGCGGAATTTTCCGCGACGTTTCAAGAGCGGATTTTTTCGAGCACGTCGAAAAAGTCCGGAAACGTCTTGCCGCAGCAGTCGGGATCCTCGATTTCGATCCACGGAGAGCCGTCCCCGCGCAGGTCGAAGGTGCCCAGCACGCCGAAGCTCATCGCGACGCGGTGGTCGCGGTAGGTCGCGACGCGGAAGCGCCCGCCCGTCGCCGCGTCCGCGCGCGCGCGCAGGCGTTCCCGCGGAATCGGCGTCAGCGTGAGCGAATCTTCCGTCTGCGCGACGTTCTCCGCGCCGAGAATCTTCGAGAGCTCCGTCGCCATCGCGGCGACGCGGTCCGTCTCCTGCCGGCGCGTGTGCGCGACGCCGCGTATCGTGAGCGGCGTTCCCGCGTCGAGCAGCGGCGCGACGGCGGCGAGCGTCAGGAACGTGTCCGAAATCGCGTTGAAGTCGACGTCGAAGCCGCGCGTCGCCGTTCCCGCGCGCACGACGCAGGCGGGCGTTCCCGCGGCGTCCGCGGTCGTCGCGGCGGCGAGCAGGTCGCGCGGCGGCGTCGAAAGCTCCGTCGCGAACGCGGCGTCGCCCTGCAGCCCGTCCGTATCCAGTCCGTCGATACGGACTTCGCCCGCGCGGTGCACGAAGGGAAGAATCAGGAAATAGGACGCGGCGGTCGCGTCCGGCTCGATCGCGTAGTCGAAGTCGCCCGAGCCGTAGCCGCCGCCGCAGACGAACGTGTTCCCGCGACCCTCGACCGCGCCGCCGAAGCTCGCGATCATCTTCGCCGTCATCTCGACGAACGGCCGCGAGACCGTCTCGCCCTTGAGATGCACGTCGAACGTGCCAGCGCCGTTGCGCGTTCCCGCGACGGGCGCGATCTGCATCAGCGCGGAAAGAATCTGGCTCGACGCGCTCGCGTCCGCGACGACGTCGCGCGCGGAAACGCCGCCCGTGCGCATCGTGAACGGAAAATGCCCGGGCTCGCCGCCGAACTCGAATGCGCAGCCTAGCCGCGCCAGCGCGTCGAGCAGCCCAGACATCGGCCGCCGCCGCATCGCCTCGCTCCCGTCGAGGCGGTATTCGCCGCCGCGCTTCAGCGCGAGAATCGCGGTGAGAAAGCGCGCCGCCGTGCCCGCGTTCGCGACGAAGAGCTCCGCGCGCGCTTCGGGAATCTCCCCGCCGAGCCCGACGATCTCGATCGTCCGCGCCGCTTCGTCCGCCTCGACGCGGAAGCCGAGCCGCCGCAGGCATTCGATCATCGTGCGCGTGTCTTCGGAGAAAAGCGCGCCGGAAAGCCGCGTCGTTCCCGTGCGCAGCGCGGCGAGCGCGAGCGTGCGGTTGGTGATGCTCTTCGAGCCGGGCGGCGTCACGCGCGCGCTCCGAAAATCGCGGAAGGGTCTGATCGGCAAAATCTCCATCGGACAGAAAAACTTTTTCGCGTTTATACCTTATCGCTCCCGCCGCGGCAAAACGATTTCCGCGTTCCCGCGACGCACGGAAAAAATGTTTGACGCTTCGGGGGCGCGAAATAAGCTCGCGGATTCAGTTGGTCTCGCCGCGCGCACGCGAACGTCCGCGCGGAATTTCCCCGAAGAAAAACGAAATTCGAATCGAAATCATGAGCAAAAATCACCTTCTTATGCTTTCCGCGCTCGCGTTCGCGTGCGCGGCGTTTCCGGCGGTCGGCGTGCCCGCCTTCGCGCAGAGCGTTCCCGCGCGCGCGGGAGCGAACGAAAAGCCGGACGTCGTCGTCTCCGCCGCCGAGTTCAAGCGCGGCGCGTCGTTCGCGGCGTTCATGCCCAAGGATGCCAAGGGCGCGAAAATCCTCGCGACGGACTTCGAGCAGCTCGTCGCGCCGAACGGCTCGATGCGTTTTCCGCTTTCGGACAAGACCTGCCTCGTGACCGTCGGCGACAAGGACGGAAAGAACGCGCGCACGCTGACGGTGCTTTTTTCCACGGGCAACACGGGCGCGGGCAAGCCGGCGATCGTTCCCGCGATTCAGGAATGGGAGGGCAAGACGGGCGAGTTCCAGCTCGATTCGGGCGTCTCGCTCTGGTGCGATCCCGCGCTGATGAAGAAGCACCCGCTCCTCGCCGAGCACGTAAACAATTTCCGCAGAGACCTTTTCGCGCTCACGGGCGTGAAGCTCAAAGTCGCGAAGGAAAAGCCCGCCGCGCGCGCGATCGTGTTCGAGCTCGGCGCGGACGCGCGGCTCGGCGAGGAAGGCTATGAGCTCGCCGTGACGCGCAACGGCGTCGTCGTCTCCGGCGTCGCTCCCGTCGGCGCGAACTGGGCGGCGCAGACGCTGCTGCAGGGCTTCAAGAACTCCATGGGCGGCAAAAAAGGCGCGAAGCCCTCGTTCCCGTGCGGGAACGCCGCGGACTACCCGCAGTACCCTCTGCGCGGATTTTCCTACGACGTCGGGCGCAAGCCGGCGACGAAGGAGGCCGTCGCGAACGTCGCGCGCACGATGGCGTTCTACAAGCTCAACGACCTGCAGCTGCACCTGAACGACAACTTCATCTGGCTGCACGACTACACGAAGATTCCCTGCGGCAAAAACGCGTCCGCCGAGGACAAGAAGCGCGCGCTCGACGAAGTCATGGCCGCCGCGCCGACCGCATTCCGCCTCGAATCCAAGGTGCCCGGGCTCACGAGCACGGATTATTTCTATACGAAGAAAGACTTCATCGCGCTGCAGAAGACCGCCGAGGGCTACGGCGTGCGCATCGTTCCCGAAATCGACGTTCCCGGGCACGCGATGAGCTTCGTCAAGGCGCGCCCCGACCTGATGTACCGCGGCGGCGTGCACAAGGAGCACGACGTCGAGCGCGCCGCGATGCTCGACGCCTCGTCCGCGCCCTACCCGAAGGGCGGCAAGCGCACCTACCGCGACGAGACGCTGAAATACGTGCAGAGCGTCATGGACGAATACCTCAAGCCTTCGGGCAAGGAGGGAAAAGTCTTCCGCGGCGGCGTCGTCCACATCGGCACGGACGAGTATTACGGCTCCTCGGAGGACTACCGCGCGTTCGCGGACGCGATGCTCAAATACGTGAAGTCGCGCGGATACACGCCGCGGCTGTGGGGCTCGCTCAGCTACAAGCGCGGCGGCACGCCCGTCGTCTCCGAAGGCGTGCAGATGGACATCTGGTCGCTCCACTGGCAGGACCCGCAGGAGGCGCTCGACCTCGGCTACGACATCATCAACATTCTCGACGGCGACACCTACATCGTGCCGAGCGGCACCGGAAGCGTCGGCGGCTACGGCGACCTGCTCAACCTGCAGAAGCTCTACGGCCCGACCTGGGCGCCGCACGTGATGGGCAGCAAGAAAGTCGCGCCCGGACACCCGAAGCTCCTCGGCGCGCAGTTCGCGCTCTGGAACGACAACAGCTGGCGGCGCGACACCGGGCTGACCGACTACGACCTCTTCGACCGCATTCAGAAAAGCTCCGCCGTCATCGCGGAAAAGACCTGGGCGACGGGAACGGACCGCCCGTTCGCGGATTTCGAAAAGGTGCTCGCCGAAATCGACGTGCCGCCGGGAATCAACCCGCGCTTCAGGATGGCGGCGCACGTTCCCGCGAGCGCGGACGAGCTCAAGCGCGCCGAACGCGAGAACGCGGACGTCTCCGGCGGCGGCAAAGTCTTCAAGCTCAAGGGCGGACACTCCTTCGTGCGGCTCCCGCGCGACAATTCGTTCGCGCCGAACTACCGGATCACGTTCACCGTGCGTCGCGCGGCGGCGGGCAAAGGCGAGGAAATCCTCTTTTCGGCGCCCTGCGGCGCGTTCAAGGCGGTGCAGAAGGAAACGGGAAAAGTCGGCTTCACGCGCGACGCGTGGGACTTCTCGTTCGACTACGTCCTGCCCGTCGGCAAGACCGTCGAGCTCGCCGTCGAGGCGCGCGGGCGCGACGTGACGCTCTACGCGGACGGCAAGAAGATCGGCGGCCCCGTGCGGCACAAGTTCCCCGAGTCGCACAAGATCTCCACGCTCGTCTTCCCGATGCGCACGATCGGCGCTCCCGAAAACGCCTTCAACGGCGAAGTGAAGATCAAGAGCGTCGAGCAGCTCTGAGCAATCCGCGTTCCCGCCGAAGTCTTTTTACCTCCATTCCCTTCGCGGTTTTTCTTCGCGCCGAAGGAGAATGGCAGACAATGAACAATTGCGCACTCAAAGTTTTTGCTCGGGCAAAAACCTTGGAGCGCACTGTTCATTATTCATTGTCAATTATTCATTGACGAAGCGGCGGGACGCGGCCGGAGAAGTCGTGCGCGGTTTCGAAGGCGTGCGCGGCGGCGAGGACGGAGGCGTCGTCGAGCGCCTTGCCGAGAATCTGCAGGCCGATCGGCATTCCCGCCGCGTCGAAGCCGCACGGGAGCGACACCGCGGGAATGCCCGCGAGATTCGCGGGAACGGTGCAGATGTCGCCGAGGTACATTTTGAGCGGGTCGGAAGTCTTGCCGCCCTGCGGGAACGCGGTTTCGGGCGTCGTCGGCGCGAGGAGCAGATCGACGTCGGCGAATGCGGCGTCGAACTCGTTGCGGATGAGCGTGCGGAGCTTCTGCGCGCGCAGGTAGTAGGCGTCGTAGTAGCCGGCGGAAAGCACGTAGGTGCCGAGCAGGACGCGGCGCTTCACTTCCTCGCCGAAGCCTTCGCCGCGGCTTTTCGCGAAGATGTCGATCGCGTCGGTCGCGCGCGCGCTGCGGTGCGTGTAGCGGATGCCGTCGAAGCGCGCGAGGTTGGAGGAGGCCTCCGCCGTCGCGATGATGTAGTAGGTCGGGATCGCGAGGTCGATCGACGGGAGCGAGACTTCGCGGAGCTCGCAGCCCTGCGCCTCGAACCACGCGGCGGCGCTCTTCACGGCGTCGTCGATCGCGGCGTCGCCGCCGAAAAATTCCTTGGGCAGGCCGATTCTGAGTTTTTTCGCGGGAGCGGAAAGGGCGGGAAGCGTCGGCGTGCGCGGACCCGGGAGCGCGGTGGAATCGTGCGCGCAGGGCGAGGCGAGCACGTCGTAGAGCGCGGCGACGTCGGCGACGCTGCGCGCCATCGGTCCGACCTGTTCGAGCGAGGACGCGAACGCGACCGCGCCGTAGCGCGAGACGGTGCCGTAGGTCGGCTTGAGCCCGACGACGCCGCAGAAACTCGCCGGCTGGCGGATCGAGCCGCCCGTGTCGGAGCCGAGCGCGAGCGGCGTCATTCCCGCGGCGACGGCGGCGGCGCTCCCGCCGGAGGAGCCGCCGGGAACGCGCGAGAGGTCCCATGGGTTCGCGGTCTTCGCGAACGCGGAGTTTTCCGTCGAGGACCCCATCGCGAACTCGTCCATGTTGAGGCGGCCGAAGACGACGGCGCCGGCCTTCTTCAGGTTGGCGACGACGGTCGCGTCGTAGGGCGAGACGAAATTTTCGAGCATCTTCGAGGCGCAGGAGCAGCGCTGCCCAGCGACGGCGATGTTGTCCTTGATCGCGACGGGCACGCCGTCGAGCGCGGAAAGCGGCGTTCCCGCGGCGCGGCGCGCGTCGGAGGCGTCGGCCTGGGCGAGCGCGTCGGCCTCGTCGATCGCGAGGAACGCGCGGACGTTCCCGTCGATTTCGCGGACGCGGTCGAGCTGCGCGCTCATGAGTTCCCGCGCGGAGATTTTTTTCTCGGCGAGCAGTGCGGCGAGTTCGCTCGCCGTTTTGAAAATCAGATTTTCCATTGAAAAAAGAAATTAAAATTTAACCACGAATCTGCACGAATGAACGCGAACGATTTTTGAAGCGCGAGGCGCGACGGTCGAAAAAATCTTTGCGTTCTCTGCGTTGAAATCGCGAAGCCTCGCTCATTCGCCGTCGTCGACGACGCGGGGGACGACGATCTGATCCTCGCGGGCGGCGGGCGCGTTGCGCAGCAGGGCTTCGACGGGGAGCGTCTCGCCGGGAACGTCGTCGCGGAGCACGTTGTACACCGGGAACGCGTGGGCGCAGGGCTCGAGCGCGGAGACGTCCGCGGCGTTCAGTTTTTCGAAAAAGCCGAGAATGGTCTGAAAATCGCCGGCGAATTTTGTCTTTTCCGCGTCGGAGAGTTCGATGCGCGCGAGCGCGGAAACGTGGTCGAGATCGATCTTTGAATCGTTCATGGGAAAGGCGTTATTTGATTTTGAACACGAGCTTGACGTAGAACGTCGAATCCAGGTGGCGGTTGCCTTCGGCGACGATGCTGTTGTAGACGTTGCTCATGCCGATGCGGATGCCCACCTTGTTCTCGTAGTAGGCGGTTTCGAAGTAGGATTCGTGCGTGAGGACGTAGTTGCCGCGCGGATCGTCGAGCGAAGGCGAGTAATTGATCTTGTTGTAGAGCGTGCCGAAGTCCGCCTCGTAGCGGTTGTTCAGTTCGACGTCGCCCGTCGGCGTGCTGACGTCCTCGATCATCGCGTCTTCCTCGTAGCTCTCGTAACGGAAACCGGCGCCGAGACGGAAGTTCACCGCCCAGTTTTTCCGGTCCACGATGCCGTAGCCGAGACCGAGCGCCGAAGTCGTGAAGAAATTCTGCCGCGCGATTTTGTCGTAGCCGTTGTCGGTGCGCGCGTACCATTGCATCGGCGCGTAGAACTTGTCTTCGTAGTCGGCGATGAGGTGAAGGTTGTCTTGGGATTTTTCGCCGTTGGTCTCGCTGTAGCGGAAGCTCGCCGCGAGCACGAGCTTGTCGTAGGGCCCGGAATTGTAGGCGTTGAAGCCGAAGAGCATCTGCGCGAAGTCCGTCGTGCCCGACGTTCCCGTGAAGCCGGCGTCGATGGTGAAGTTCCAGCGGCGTTCCTTGGATTTGAGCGCGCGCTCCGCCGGGCTCGGGTCGCCTTCGCGCCAGAGCTCCGCGACTTCCGGCGTTCCCGCGGCGGCGATCCCGTGCAGCGAACTGATGCTGACCGAACTGCCGAACCCGGGAACGACGACGCCGTGAAACGTCGCGCCGGAGCTCGTCGTCATGAAGATCGCTTCGTCCGTCGAGAAGTTTTCGACTTTCGCCATGTCGATCTTGAAGGCGCCTTTGGCGAAATCCGGCTCGACCGTCAGTACGTTTTCGGTGATGCCCCGAATCTTTCCGCGGATCAGCGAGCCGTCTTCGAGGCGCACCTCGTCTGCGCGCGCGAACGCGCCCCCCGCCGCGAAAAGGGCGAGAACCGTCGGGACGCACAAGGACTTCATGGAAAGAGCGGACATGAATAAACTGCGCGCGAGCATAATTCTTTTCCCCGAACGGGTAAAGGCGAGAAACGGCGGGAACGCGGCGTTCCCGCCGCCGACGGCCGCGCCATGCTCGCCTGGCAGGGCGCCCTCGCCTTCGAGCTCTGGAACGGCGTTCCCGCCGCCGAAGCCTTCCCCGTCATGTTCGCCGCGATTTCATAAAACGCGAAGAACGCGAAGATTTTCGCCCGCGAAGTCAAGGGGAGTCAAAGAAAGTTGCCCGCGGCGGCGCAGAGCGTTAGAGTTCCCGAAAAATCTTTCCCCTTTCGCTCATGTCCCTTTTCGAAAAACTCCGAGCCGCCTCGTCCGAAGAAGACGTCAAAGACGCCTACATCAAAGCCCTCGGTCTCAAGGCTTATCAGAAAAACCTCATCGACATCCAAACCAAGGAAATCTGGTTCGAGGCGAAAGTCGGCTTCCGCGTCTCCACCTACGCCATGTTCACGCAGCTGCTACACTACGTGCAGGTCGCTCTCAACGAAGGCGAGGAAATTCCGCCCTTTCTCTGCGTCATCGACAGCGTGAAAGCCGCCCTCATGAAGACGGAAGTCGCGCTCCCGCTCCTCCGCGCGAAAACCATCCGCTGGGGCAAATCCGCGTCCGCGTTCCCGCCCGAAGCCCTCGACGCCGTCTCGCAGTACATCGGCACGCACTTCGTCTCCTTCCGCATCGAGACGCAGGAACGGGAGTTCGTCGAAACCGTCCGCGCCGCCATCGCCTCCGGTGAAATCGTCCGCACACAAATCACGCCCGACAACCTCAAGCAGGTCTTCGACCGCTGGGTCGAAATGATCGGCTGCGAAATCGCCGACGTTCCCGCCGAGGATTATTGCCTCCTCTTCTTCGCCGACATCATGAGCGACGGCACCGTCTCCACCCACGAAAATCTCCCCGCCGAGCTCCTCCACAAAAACGGCCGCCCCTCCTTCCTCCTCAACGGCAGGCTCTACCAGCTCGGCAACTACGACGGCTACCGCAAATTTTGGGCGATCTACGCGCGCCCGCCCGAGCCCGAGCACCGCAACTACCTCCTCGAGCGCCGCGACAGCCTCATTCCCTACGACGAGCGCGCCTTCAAGGGCGCCTACTACACGCCCCTCCACGTCGTGGACAAAGCCTACGACCTCCTCGCCCAGACGCTCGGGAAAAACTGGCAGCGGGACTACGTCGTCTGGGATCCCTGCTGCGGCGTCGGCAACCTTGAGACCAAGCACGGCAACGCCCGCAACGTCTTCATGTCCACGCTCGACCAGGCGGACGTGGACGTCATGAAGGCGGCGAAGACCTGCCGCGCCGCCACGCGCTTCCAATACGATTTCCTCAACGACGACGTCGCCGAAAACGGAGAACTCGATTACACGCTCTCACAAAAACTACCCCCCCCCCTATTGAAAGCGATCGCCGACGCCAAAGAGGGAAGAAAGAAATTTCTCATTCTCATGAATCCGCCGTATGCGGAGGCGATGAATGCCGACAACATCAGCAACGCAACAGGCAGCAAAGAGGCAGAGCGCAAGAAAAACGTCGCGGGAACGCGCCTCGCGCAGGCTATGGATTTGGGCTACGCGCAACGCGAACTGTTCGTGCAGTTTTTGGTGCGCATACAAAAGGAAATCCCGAACGCCGTCGTCGCGACATTTTCGACGCTTAAATACGTGAACGCTCCGAACTTTGCGAAATTTCGCGAGTATTGGCGCGCGGAATATCTCGGCGGCTTCGTCGTGCATTCGCAAGCGTTTGACGGGATCAAAGGAAATTTTCCCATCGGCTTTTTGATTTGGCGACAAAAGGGCGGCGCCGTTCCCGCGGCGTATTTCCCGAGCGAAATTTCCTGCGAAGCGCTCGACAAAGACGGACGCGCAATCGGCGAAAAGAAATTTTACAATGTTCCGACAGAACGTTTTTTGAGTAAATGGATAAAACGCCCGCGCTCGAACGCCGTTCTCGCACTTCCGCTGAAAAACGCTATTACGCCCGCAACGAGCACAAAGGACGTCCGCGGAACGCGTTGGGCTGACGGCGCAATAGGTTCGATGATTTGCCTCGGAAACGATATGCAGCATGTTGTCCAAGGAACAGCGTTGTTGTCGTCCGGATTCGGGCATGCCGGCGCGTTTTACGTCACGCCGGAAAACTTGGAGAAAGCGGCGATCGTCTTCGCGGTGCGGCGGCTCGTCAAACCGACTTGGCTGAACGACCGCGACCAGTTTCTTCAGCCGGACAAGGCGTTCCCGCAGGAGTTCGCGGACGACTGTTTCGTGTGGATGCTTTTCAACGGGAGCAATCTCACGGCGGGCGCGGACGGGCTCGAGTGGGGCGGCAAAAAATGGAGCCTCGTCAACCATTTCGTGCCGTTCACGGAAGACGAAGTGAACGCGCCGGACCGCTTCGAGAGCGATTTCACGGCGCGGCTGCTGGCGGAAAAGACGCTCTCGGCGGAAGCGCGCGCCGTGCTCGACGCGGGGCGGGAACTGTGGCGCGCGTATTTTTCCCGCACAATGGAATTTTCGATCCGCGAGCGGCTGAAGCTCAACCGCGCCGACGTCGGCTGGTACCAGGTGCGCAACGCGCTGAAGGCCTACAACGAAACGGGCGACGCCGTTCCCGTGAGCTTCGAGGCGTTCGAAGCCGCCTATCGCGCGCTCGGCGACAAGCTCCGCCCGCAGGTCTTCGCCTACGGCTTCCTGAAGTGAGCTCGAGGCGGCTTCCGAGGGGGGGGATGCCTTTCCGAAATCCGCGAACGCGAATTTTCGTTCGCGTCGCAGCGGCAAAAATCTTTGCCGGGATTCGCAAATTCCCTATTCTTTTGGACAGAACATCCTCCTTCTTACGCCTCCCCATGAAGAAATTACTCACTGCGCTGCTTTCGCTGATGGTCTGCGCGCTCGCGTTCCCGCCCGCGGCGCGCGCGGACGCCGATCCCGTGATTTTCGACGCCGGAATCGACGTCGGCCAGCGCGCGATTCTGCAGAGCCTCGCCAAAAATTATCTGCCGCAGATCGCGGAGACGCTCGGCGTCGAACTTTCCGCCGAGCCGATTCATCTCGGGCTCACGGAAGACCCGTCCGCGCCGCCCGGGGTGACCGTCGGACGGCGCATCACGCTCAGCGCGCCGTATCTGCGTGCCGCGCCGCACGACGCCGGCATGTTCGTGCACGAGCTCGTGCACGTGGTGCAGGCCTACCCCGGGAACGTCGCGCCGTGGTGGCTCCTGGAAGGCGTCGCCGATTACGTGCGCGATTACAGCCTGCTGCGCGAGCCCGCGCGCTGGGTCGCTCCCGCGGACGCTGACGTCCGCCGCGGCTACACGCACGCCGCCGCGCTGCTGGAGCACATCGTCCGGACGCGTCACGGGGGCGACGCCGCCGCGCTGCTGCGCCCGCTCAACGCCGCGTTCCGTCGCGGCGAGAACGGCGAGGCGTGGCTCGCCGCCCGCTACGGCTGCACCGTGGACGACTTCGTCCGCGAAATGCGCGCGCGGAAGAAAGAGTAAGAAACCGCGAAAGAACACGTACGGACACGAAATTTTTTTGAAGGAAAGCGCGAACAATCGACGTCTCGTCAAAACTCAGAAAACGCCAGCGAACGAAATCGAGCAGGCGAAACGTAACATGAAAGACTTCAAAGAAAGGAATGCCTTATGAACAAAGAAAAGGCTGATAAAATTTCGCCTCGCGGAAGCGATGCCGTCGCGTTTTTGAGCGAGATCTGCACGCCCGCGGAAATCGAAGCCGCGGACATGAAGGCTCGTCTCGTCGCCTTTCGGCTCAAGATCGCGGCCCGCGGGCGAGTTTTCGGCTCACGATGAGCCGGAAACCGCTTGAAACCGAAGGTTTTTGAGCCGAAAATTTTTTCCGAAAAACATGAAGGACATTCGCCGAAGAGGTTCAAATCCGTCCGCAGACGCCGATTTCCCGAAGACGGTGTTTCTGCTCGGGGCGGGGCTGGGGACGCGCCTGCGGCCGCTGACCGAACGCTGCCCGAAGCCGCTGCTGCCGCTCGGCGGGAAGCCGATGATCTGCCGCGCGATGGACGCGCTGCTCGTGCTCGGCGTCGAACGCTTCATCGTCAACACGCACCACGCGGCGGAGGCGTACGCCGAGGCGTTCCCGCGCGGCGACTACCGCGGCGCGCCCGTCGCGCTCGTGCACGAGCCCGTGCTGCTCGACACCGGCGGCGGGCTGAAGAACATCGAGCCGCTCCTCGTTCCCGCCGACGAAAATCTGCTCGTGTACAACGGCGACGTTCTCGCCGATCTCGATCTGCGCGCGCTCGTCGCGGCGCACGCGCGTTCCCGCGCGCTCGCCACGCTGCTCCTGCGCACGGACGCGCGCGGCAACGTGAATTTCGACGACGCGACGGCACGCGTCGAGGATCTGCGCGACCGTCTCGGGCGCGCGGGAACGCGGCGCTGCCGCTTCACGGGCATCTACGTCGTTTCGCGGAAATTTTTCGACGAAATTCCCGCCGGAAAAATCGAAAGCGTCGTCGAGGCGTTTCTGCGCGTCGTCGCGCGCGGGCGCGGCGAAATCCGCGGCGTGATCGACGACGTGGGCTCGTGGCGCGACCTCGGCACGCTCGAAGAATACGCCGCCGCGCAGCGCGAATTCGCCGCGTGAATCACGGGCGCGGCGATTCCACTTTCCGCTTTTCGTTTCGGCGGGGGCGGTTTAGGATTTCGCGGAAATGGACACGAACGAAAACAACGCCGCGCCCGCGGAAAACGAAACGCCAGCCGACGCGGGAACGCCCAAGAAGAAACGCCGCCTGCTGAAGCGCCTCGCGATCGCCGCGGGAGCGCTCGTCGCGCTCCTGCTGCTCTTCGTCGCGTTCGGGCTCGGATCCGTCGCGAAATGGGCGATCAATTCCGTCGGCGCGGAAATTCTCGGCGTGGACAAGATGTCCGTCGAAACGCTCGTCGTCCGCCCGTTCGGCGGCTACGTGCGCGTCGAAAACTTCGTCGTCGGGCATCCCGTCGTCGAGGGCGAAGATTTTTCGCAGGACCTGATGAGCCTCGAATATTTCGAGTTCGACTTCGAGGCGCTCACCGCGCTTTCCCGCAAGAAAATCATCCGCACGCTGGCGCTGAAGAATCTCCGCCTCAACTACGAGCAGCTGATTTCCGGCGCGACGAACGTCGGCGCGCTCGCCGACCGCTTCGCGCCGCCCGCGACCGGAGAACCCGCGACGCCCGACGAACCCGAAGCCGCCGCCGCGCCCGCCGAGGAAATCTACGTCGCGGCGCGTTTCGTGGACATCGACGGCGTCCGCGTCTGCCTTTACATGGGCTCCGTCCCGTCGCCGCTCCCGCCGATTTCCGTCGAATTCCCCGAAGGTCTCGGGCTGGACGAAGATCTGACGCCGGTTCAGTTCGGCACGCGTTTCGCGGGGAACTTCATGAGCGTCTTCCGTCTCCTCCGCGCGTCCGGCATTTCCGGCGCGGCGAGCGCGACGGTCGGCGCGGTCTCCGACGCCGCGGGGGCGACCGTCGATGCGGTCTCCGGAGCCGCAGGCGCTACCGCCGGAGCCGTTTCCGACGCAGCAAGCGCGACGGCCGGAGCCGTTTCCGACGCCGCGGGAGCGACCGCCGACGCCGTCTCGGACGCGGCGAACGCGACGACGGATGCCGTGCTCGACGCCGGCAAGGCGGTGCTCGACATCTTTTCCGGATCCGAGAAAAACGCCGACGCGTCCGAAAAATAATCACGAATTTCCGAAGCCATGATCATTCCCGTCACGCATTACGGCAACCCCGTACTCCGCAGAAAAGGCGATCCCGTCGAGACGTTCGACGACGCGCTGAAGCGCCTCGCCGACGACATGGTCGAGACGATGCACGCGACGAACGGCATCGGGCTCGCCGCGCCGCAGGTCGGTCTTTCGATGCAGTTCTTCGTCATCGACCTGAAGCCCGCCGCCGGCGAAGAGCAGGATTTCGCGCTCCGCCTCGACGGCAAGGACGTTCCCGCCGCGCTCGCCATGCCGATGGCGTTCGCGAACGCGCACGTCGAGACGCTCGACGACGATCTGTGGGAATGCCGCGAGGGCTGCCTGTCCTTCCCGGGAATCCGCGGCACGGTCGTGCGTTGCGAAAACGTGCGCGTCTCGTTCCAGGACGTCGCGGGAACGCCGCACGTGCTCGAGTGCACGGGAATGCTCGCGCGCTGCTGCCAGCACGAAAACGACCACTGCCAGGGCATCGTCTTCACGGACCGCATGGAGGCGCGCGACCGTCTGCGCAACGCCGCGAAGCTGAAGTCGCTGAAGCGCGACACGCTCGCCGAGCTCAAGGCGAAGCGGAAAGCGAAGTGACGGGGACGTCGAGGAGCTTAAAAGGTAATTGCTCCTCGACCTTTTAAATCTTTTCGACTCCTCGGCTCGCCGGGTGCGGTTCCGTCCGTTTCCCGTCCGAAAAGAATTTTCAGAGTCAACACCAATGACACGTTTCAACTGCGATTACGGCGAAGGCGCGCATCCGGAGATTCTCCGACGCCTCGCCGAAACGAATTTCGAGCAGACGCCCGGATACGGCGAAGACGAATACTGCGCCCGCGTCGCCGCGAAGATCCGCGGGCTCTGCGGGAACGCCGCGCTCGGCGTGCATTTTCTCGTCGGAGGCACGCAGACGAACTTCACGCTGATCGCCGCCGCGCTGCGCCCGCATCAGTGCGCGCTCGCCGCCGAATCCGCGCACATCGCCGTGCACGAGACCGGCGCCGTCGAGGCGACCGGGCACAAGGTGCAGATCGTCCCGAGCGCGGACGGCAAGCTCTCCGCCGAGGCGGTCCGCGCCGCCGTCGAGGCGCACTGGAACGACGAGACGCACGAGCACATCGCGCAGCCGAAGCTCGTCTACGTCTCGTTCCCGACGGAGCTCGGCACGATCTATTCCCGCGCCGAACTCGCCGCGCTGCACGACGTCTGCCGCGAGAAGAATCTTTTCCTCTACGTGGACGGCGCGCGGCTCGGCTACGGGCTCGCGGCGCGCGGGAACGACGTCGATCTGCCGTTTCTCGCCGCGCACTGCGACGCCTTCTACATCGGCGGAACGAAGGTCGGCGCGCTTTTCGGCGAGGCGCTCGTGATCGCGAATCCCGCGCTGAACGCGGATTTCCGCTACGTGCTGAAACAGCGCGGCGGCATGCTCGCGAAGGGGCGCCTGCTCGGGCTGCAGTTCCTGACGCTGCTCGAAGGCGGGCTCTATTTCGACGTTTCCGCGCACGCCGTGCGCCTCGCGGAAAAGCTCGCGCGGGGCTTCCGCGACGCGGGCTTCCCGCTGTTCATCGATTCGCCGACGAATCAGATTTTCCCGATTCTGCCCGACGCGCTGCTGCGCCGTCTCGCGGAAGATTTTTCCTTCGCGACGATCCGCCGCGTGGACGCCGGGCACACCGCCGTGCGCTTCTGCACCTGCTGGGCGACCCGCGAAGAACAGGTGGACGCGCTTCTCGCCGCGCTGTAAAAAACGCGCAGCCGCTCCGCGCTTCGCCCGCCCGTTCCCGCCGCGTTCACTCGCGGCGGAGCGCGGCGCAGATGGAGAGCATCTGCGGGAGCAGCTGCTTTTTGCGCGAGAGCACGCCGGGAAGCGCGTAGAGGTTGTCTTCGAGCTTTTCGTAGGGCAAGGCGCGCAGCACGTCGTCGTCGCCGACGATGAGGAGCTCCGAAATTTCGTGGATCGCGTCCGTGACGAGCAGCCCGAAGAAGAGCAGGTTTTCGACTTCGACGCGGAAGCGCATCTGCGCGGAGAGCTCGCGTTTGCGCGCGCGCAGCAGCTCGAGCTCGGTTTCCTCGACCTGCGCGAGCGCGAATTTCACGTCGCCTTCCGTGTAGTCCTTGCGGTCGCCGGAAATGACGGCGTTGGAGGATTTCGTCGTCAGCGCCGAGTCGATGCGCGTCATCTCCGCCATCAGCGTCTCGGCGGAAACGCCGCAGAGCTTTTCGAGCTTCGCGCAGATTTCGCGGTCGAGCGGCGCCGTGGTGGGCGACTTCAGCATCAGCGTGTCGGAGACGAGTCCGCCGAGCAGCAGGCCGGCGAGCGCGGGCGTCGGCGTCTCTCCCTGCGCGAAGAACTCGCGCGCGACGAGCGTGCAGGTGCTCCCGACGACGTCGCCCGTGAAGCGGATCGGCGTTTCCGAGGTGAACATGCCGATGCGGTGGTGATCGACGACCTCGACGACGGGCAGCTCGTCCGCGCCGGGAAGGTACTGCGTCGGTTCGTTGTGATCGACGAGAATCATCCGGTGCGGCGGCGGCTCGGAGAGCTGTTTCTTGCGGACGACGCCGAGGAGCGTTCCCGCGGCGTCGGTGACGGGGAAGAGGTCGGAGGCGTCGCGCAGCATTTTTTTTCGGAAGTCGCGCAGGCGGTCGTCCGGCGCGAGCGCGAGCGTCTCTTCCGCCGCGAGCGGCGCGCGCTCCACGGGCATGCTGAATTTGAGGCGCCGCGCGACGGTCGCCGAATCCAGGCGCGTGCGCATCACGGAAACGCCGCGTTCCCGCGCCGCGGAAAGGATTTCCGGCGCGACGGGAGACGTCCCCGTGACGATCAGCAGCCGCACGGCGTGCTCGAGCGCGCAGCGGTGGATCTCCGGGCGGTCGCCGACGATGATGACGAGGTTTTTCCGCTCCGCGACGGGCACGTGGACGGCGAAACTTTCCGGGCGCATCGCCGCGACGTAGACTTCGAAATCCTCGAGCGCGTCCGCCCGCGCGAGCGTTTCCGCCTCGGCTTCGAGCACGTCGCGGATCAGCGCGAGCGAGCTGAAGATGTGCCGCCCCGTCAGGTCTTCCGCGTTGTCGTTGCCGATGTTGAGCAGCTGCGAAAGCAGCGTCGCCGCGCTGAGCATGCCGAGGTATTTCCCGGTCGCGGAGACGACGGGCAGGCGCGCCGCGCGTTCCCGCCGCAGCGTCTCCACGGCGGCGAAGAGCGTCGTGCCTTCGGCGATCGCCGTCGCGGGTTCGAGCAGGTCGCGCATGCGAAGAAAGACGTCGTGGTGCACGGCGGGCGGCTCGACGCCGAAGCGGCGGAAGAGAAAGTCCGCGCGTTCGGGCAGGACGCCCGGGCAGATCGGGACGTAGCGCGTTCCCGGGTCGCGGAGGGCGCGCAGCGCGGCGAGCGCGTAGGCGCTGGCGATGCTGTCCGTGTCCGGGTTGCGGTGCCCGGAGACGAAGACGCGTTTCGGCCTTTCGGTGTTCATGCGAGCTTTCTACGCCGCGCGCTCCCGCCGGGCAAAGCTTTTCGGCGCGGAAGCTCCGCCGCTCCGGGCTCGGAAGCGGATTCGCCTCGCGCCGCGCGACGAAACTCGAAGCTTGAAACCGGAGCCCGAAAATCGAAAATTCCTGATTACTCATGGAGCACGATCGCAGCAGCAAGCCGTTCAGGCTCGTTTCGGAGTTTCCGCCGACGGGCGACCAGCCGCAGGCGATCGACCTGATCGCGCGCAGCGTGCAGGCGGGGAACCGTTGGCAGACGCTGCTCGGCGTCACCGGCTCGGGAAAGACGTTCACGATGGCGAACGTCATCGCGCGCGTGCAGCGCCCGACGCTCATCATCTCGCACAACAAGACGCTCGCCGCGCAGCTCTACTCCGAGTTCAAGCATTTCTTCCCGGAAAACGCGGTCGAATACTTCATCAGCTACTACGACTACTACCAGCCCGAGGCCTACGTTCCCGCGACGGACACCTACATCGAGAAGGACTCCGCCGTGAACGACGACCTCGAGCGCCTGCGCATCGCCGCCGCGAGCGCGCTGCTGTCGCGCCGCGACGTCATCGTGATCGCCTCCGTCTCGTGCATCTACGGTTCGAGCTCGCCGGACGACTTCAACGAGATGATGATCCCGCTCGAAGTCGGCATGAAGACGCGCCGCGACGAGCTGCTCGAAAAATTCGTCCGCTCGCTCTACCGCCGCGACGACGTCGCGTTCGAGCGCGGCACGTTCCGCGTGCGCGGGGACACGATCGACGTCTTTCCCGCCGACCGCGAGACGGCGATCCGCATTTCGCTCTTCGACGACGAGATCGAGTCCATCCGCCGCCTCGATCCGCTGACGGGGCGCGCGGGCGCGCGTCTGGAAAAATACGATCTGTATCCGTCGAATCAATACGTCACGCCGCAGGACCGCATCGAGACCGCGATCGGGAAAATTCAGGCGGAGCTGGAAGAGCAGGTCGCGAAGTTCGAGCGCGCGGGCAAGCTGCTCGAGGCGCAGCGCATCCGCATGCGCACGGAAAACGACATCGAGATGCTGCGCGAGACTGGCTTCTGCTTCGGCATCGAGAATTATTCCATGCACCTCGGCGGGCGCACGCCGGAGCAGCGACCGTGGTGCCTCATCGACTTTTTCCCGAAGGATTTTCTCGTCTTCATCGACGAATCGCACGTCACGCTCCCGCAGATCTACGGCATGTCCAACGGCGACCGTTCCCGCAAGGAGCGCCTCGTCGAGTTCGGCTTCCGCCTGCCGAGCGCGGTGGAGAACCGCCCGCTGCGCCCGGAGGAATTTCAGGCGCTCGTGAAGCAGACGGTCTTCGTCTCCGCGACGCCGGCGGCGTTCGAGCTCGAGCATTCCGCCGTCGTCGCCGAGCAGATCATCCGCCCGACGGGGCTGCTCGATCCCGTGATGGAGGTGCGCCCGATCAAAGGGCAGGTCGAGGACGCGATTCACGAGGCGACGCTCGCCGTCGAGCGCGGCGAACGCGTGCTCGTCACCACGCTCACGAAGCGCATGAGCGAGGATCTCTGCGAGTTCATGCGGGAACGCGGCATGCGCGCCGAATATCTGCATTCCGACATCGACGCGATCGAGCGCGTCGAGATTCTGCGGCGGCTGCGGCGCGGCGCGTTCGACGTGCTCATCGGCGTGAACCTGCTGCGCGAAGGGCTCGACATTCCCGAGGCGGCGCTCGTCGTCATTCTCGACGCGGACAAGGAGGGCTTTCTCCGCAGCGAAACCTCGATCATTCAGACCGCCGGCCGCGCCGCGCGCCACGAGAACGGCCGCGTGATTCTCTACGCCGACGTGATGACGCAGTCGCTCGCGCGCGCGATCGCGATTTCGCGCCTGCGGCGGGAACGCCAGACGGAATACAACGCCGAGCACGGCATCACGCCGCGCGGCGTGCGCCGGGCCGTGCAGGAAAGCCTGCTCCCGCCGCCGGAGGACGACGCGGGAACGGCGCTCATGGCGGCGGAAGGCGCGAAGGACGAGGACGTCGCCGCCGTGCTCGCCGAGCTGGAGGAGGAAATGCTCGCCGCCGCCGACCGCCTCGAATTCGAAAAGGCGGCGCTCCTGCGCGACCAGATTTCCCTGCTCAAAAAAGGCGCGGCGACGAAGCCCGCTCCCGCGAAGCCCTACGCGAAATCCCCGCGCAAAAAGCGCCGTCCCTGACGCGGGAACGGCGCTTTTTCGCGGAAAATCCTTCTTCCCGCGCGGCTTAGTAGCTGTGTTCGTCGAGTTCGGTCTTTTTGGCGAAGGCGCGATAGACGAGCACGTGGTATAGCGCGACGATCGGGACGCCGAGGCAGGCGATGACGAGCATCGTCGTCAGCGTCTTCGGCGAGGCGGAGTCGTAGATCGTCAGCGAGTTCGCGGCGTCGCCGAGCGCGGGAACGAGGTTCGGGAACATGCCGACGCCGACGGTGAGGACGAGCAGGGCGATCGTCGCCGTCGTGCCGCAGAACGCGAGCTTGTAGGTGCGGCAGCGCAGGAAGACGCCCGTCGCGATCATCGCGAGCATCGCCAGCACGGGAACGGCGCCGAGCGCGGGAACGCTCTCGAAGTTCGCCGCGCCGGGGCGTTCGCCCGCGAACAGTACGAACGCCGTGAGCGCGATGTGGAAGATCGCCGCGAACGCGAAAAGGCCGGGCAGAAGCAGGTCGATCTTGAAGCGCACGACCTCGCCCGTCTTCATGCGCAGGAACAGCGCGCCGTGCAGCGCGAAGAGCGCGACCGCGAGCACGCCGGAGAGCAGCGGAATCGGTTCGAGCAGGTTGAGCAGCCCGAACGCGCCCGCGTCGATTTCGCCCGCCGCGTTCACGGGCATTCCCGTGACGAGGTTGCCGACCGCCACGCCGAGCAGCAGGGCGACGAGCGCACTGCACGCGGAAAAGACCGCGTCCCACAGCCGCCGCCACGCGCGGCTTTCGCCCTTGCTCCGCACTTCGAGCGCGACGGCGCGGAAGATCAGCGCGCCGAGCAGCAGGATCAGCGCCGTGTAAAGCCCGCTGAACACGCCCGCGTAAACGTGCGGGAACGCCGCGAAGAGCGCGCCGCCCGCCGTGAGCAGCCAGACCTCGTTCCCGTCCCAGACGGGGCCGATGGAGTTGAGCGCGAGGCGCCGCTCGTCGTCGCCCTTGAACGCGGGCAGAATGATGCCGACGCCGAGGTCGAAACCGTCGAGCGCCGCATAGGCGATGAAGAGCACGCCGAGAAGGCCGAACCAGATAGTGTTTAAGTCCATGGGAAAAATCGGTTGCAGGTTGCAGGTGACAAGTGACGGGAAAACGGCGGGGCGGAACGCGGGAGACTCACGATTCCGGGTCGCCGGCGGCGGCGATTTCCTTCGGGCCCTGCCGCACCTTCTTCAGCAGAAGCGCGACGAAGAGCGCGAACATCACGGCGTAGATCAGCGTGAAGAAGATCAGCGAAAACCAGAGCTGCCCGGCGGAGACGTTCGTCGAGAACGCGTCCTTCGTCTTGAGCAGCCCCTGCACGATCCACGGCTGGCGGCCGACCTCCGTCGCGATCCAACCCATCTGCAGAGCGAAATGCGGAACGACGCACGCGGGAACGCAGAGCGCGAGCCACCAGCGCGTCGAAAGAAGCCTCCCGCGGAACCACAGCAGCAGCCCGACGCCCGCGACCGCGACCATCACGCACCCGCCGTAGACCATCCAGTGAAAGCCCTGGAACGTGAGCTGCAGCGGCGGACGCTCCTCCGCGGGAACGTCGTCGAGCCCGAGCACGCGGTTTTCCGGCGTCACTTCGAGCCCTTTGCCGAGCATGACGCTGACGACGCCGGGAACGCTGAGCCCGCGCACCGTGCCCGCCTCTTCGTCCACGTAGCCGATGACGTGGAAGCCCGCCGGCTCGGACGAATCGAAGATGCCCTCCATCGCGGCGAACTTCACGGGCTGCGTCTTTTCGAGAAGCATCGCGCTCGCGTGCCCCGACGCGAACAGCAGCACGAGCGCCGCCGCCGCCATCGACAGCGCCGTCTTCAGCCCGCGCTCCGCCGCGGGAACGCAGCGCTTCTTCAGCAGATGCCACGCGCTGACGGCGAGCGCGAGAAACGCGCCCGTGCACCACGCCGCGACGAGCACGTGCCACAGCCGGTCGATCGTCGAAGGATTGAAGACCATCGCCCAGAAATCCGTGATCTCGGCGCGCAGCCCGTTTTCCGTCTCGACGAGGTGATAGCCCGCCGGCGTCTGCATCCACGAGTTCGCGACGAGAATCCACAGCGCGCTCAGATGCGCACCGAAGCACACCATGATCGTCGAAAAGTAATGGAAGCCTTCGGACACTTTCTTTTGCCCGAACAGCACGATGCCGAGGAAGCAGGATTCCATGAAGAAGGCGAAGATCGCCTCCGCCGCGAGCGGGCTGCCGAACACGTCGCCGACGAAGCGCGAGTAGCGCGCCCAGTTCGTGCCGAACTCGAACTCGAGCACGATGCCCGTCGCCACGCCGAAGGCGAAGACCAGCGCGAAGATCTTCGTCCAGTAGTCCGCGAGCGAGCGCCACGCGGGATCCTTCGTCTTGTAGGCGAATCCGCGGACGATGACGAGGAACACGCCCAGACCGATGGAAAGCGGCGGGAACAGAAAGTGAAAACCTGCGGTGAGCGCAAATTGAATTCGGGCAAGCAATTCGGGGTCCATAGCGCCGCCGATTCTGAAAAACGCCCTCCCGCCGAGCAAGAAAAAAGCGCGGGAACGCCGCCGCCCGCGCGCGGCTCGAAATTACTTCCGCGGAAATTCTCCCGCCAAGACGCCAAGGCGCAAAGAAGAACCGCGACGTCAATTTTTTGAACCGGGAAGGAACAGAAGCGGAAAAAGAGTTTTTTCATTCGGCGTCGCGGGAACGAAAAGGAGGGCGAGCGTCCCGCTTGCCCTCGAAATCTGCCCGCACAAACTTTTTTCCCGCGGATCCCGCGGACTTCCGCGGATTTTTTGAAACAACGGATGGACGCGGATACGCACGGATGGGCTTTTCGCTCGGACGCGCGCGCCGCGAAAATGCGTCCGCCCCGGGAACGAAGACAGGAATGTCTTCGCCCCCAAAAAAAACTTCTGTCTGTTTCCATGACTTCCGGTCAAAAATTTCTCCGTTTCTCTGCGTCAAAAAATGCTTGCGAAAATTTCCGCGCGCTCGGATACTTCGCGCATCTTCCGTCTCACACGCGGAATTTCACACAAATCACACAAGCTTACACACGATGCCCCGTCAGACGCTTACGTTCGGCGGTTCTGCCGCCTCCGGAGCGGCGTTGCGCGCTTTCCCGCGCCCGCCCGCCCGTGCCTTTTCGCGTCCTCGCATCGCGCCGCGCCTTTCACACAAACTACAACAACGACAAACCACACAAACTTGCACGCAATGAAATCCTCAAAATTATTCATCACCTCCCTCCTCGCCGCCGCCGCGATGGGAACCTCCGCGTACGCGACCTCGCTGACGGACGCGACGCTGTTCATCGATTCCTTTGATACGGAGACGATCAACAGCATCACCGATCTTGGCTGGAATCTCTCCGGCATCTCGGGATCGGATACCGGCATTTATACTTCGACCAGCACGCAGGCGACGATTTCCGCGGGAACGTCCGGCGCGTCGCTTACGACGAATGTCCCGAACGGAAACATCAACCGCTACACTTATTCCGCGATATTCACGGTGGACGCGAGCGTTTTTTCCAGTTCGAATAGTAACGCGGTTCTTCTTGCGGGCACGAATAACGGAACCACGGGTGCGGCGCTGAAAAACGGAGGGCTCGCTGGGGTTTGGGAGAACGCGGTTTGGGGCAACAACAATGCCAACACGCCGATTGCGATTGATAGCAATTATGCCGTCAATGGTCTGATCACCATCGGCATTTCGTTCGATAACGACGGAACGAAGCTTTACGTTTACGGGAAGGACGGGGTGACGACCTACAGCGGTCTCAAAGGCTCCGGCAACATCACTTCCATCGGCTTGGCCAAGACGCTTGCAGGCGTGCAGTATTCCAATCTCTATTGGTTCAACACCAAATTGGAGACCCCCGACATGACGAGCGCGATGTCCATCGTCGCGACGGGGACGGACACGAGCTCGTATTTCTGGGCGGGAACGGGAGAAAACAATGCGTGGAACACGACGCTCACGAACACGAATTGGACTTTGTCCGGGAACGCTTCCGCGTTCGAGAACGGCGGGAACGTCTATTTCGGATCGGACGCCGCGCTCGCGAAGACCGTGGCGATCGATTCCGACGTCACGGCGGGAACGATTTCCGTCGCGGACAACTACACTTTCGTCGTCGGCACGGACGGATCGCTTGCCGCTACTTCGATTTCCGTCGCCATGGGGCACACCGCGACGTTGAATCTTGCGGACGCGATGACGCTCAATGCGAACCTTACCGGTTCCGGCGTGGTCAAGAAAACCGGTACGGGCGTGCTGACCTACTCGGGCACGATTTCCTCGGGCGCGACGCTCGAAATCGCCGACGGCGGAACGACGGACGCGCCGAACGTGTTTTCGGGCACGCTTTCTTCGGGAGGCAACATCGTCGTTTCCGGCGGGACGTTGTCGGTGGGGACGACTTTTGCGCTTGCCGCATCGGCTTCGGTCAGCACCAGCGGAACGGGCGTGCTTTCGGGAACGATTACGATTACCTCCATGGGCGCAAATTCGTCACTGACGCTCGCGGGAACGCCGGGTGCGAGTCCGGTGACGATTTCCGGCGCGGTTGCTGCAGGCTCGACCATCAGCGTTTCCGGAGGGAACAATGTGAACTTGACGACGGAGACCGGACAAGCGCTGAAGGGATCGCTGACTATCGGCGCAGGTTCGACCGTGACAGTAGGCAACACGAATGAAATTTTCGCTCGCGAAAACGTTACCAATAAAATCACGCTGAACGGCGGTACGCTGAATCTCGGTACTTCGCGGCAGACGTTCGGTACGGGAACGACGTTTGAACTGAACGGCGGCTTGATTTCCGCCGGAAATACGACAGGTGATAATTTCGGTTCTCTTGACCTCAAAGGCGAGCGCAGAATCAACGTGAGTGCGGATTCGGAGATTTCCGCGAGCATTCGCCTGCGCGGGAACACGGAGTTCAACGTTTCCGGAGGAACGCTGACGCTCAGCGGTATTCTTGACCCGCGCGGAGACGCTTCCAAGGATACCGACGGCAAAATCAACAAGACCGGCTCGGGCAACATGATTGTCTCCGGCGCGAGCTCTAACTACAACGGCGGTTTCGACGTCAACGGCGGCAAGCTTATCGTGCAGAGCGCGAACGCGCTCGGGACGGGCGCGGTGACGGTCAACGGCACCGGCTCGATTCTCGACATCAACCTTTCCTCGGGAACGCTGACGCAGGGCGCAAGCCAGGCGCTTACGACGACGGGCGCGGGCAAAATCACCGTTTCGGCGGGAAGACTCGAGCTCACGGGCGCGGTCAATCTCTCCAATGCGATCGAGGTCGCGAACGGCGCAAGCGTCACGACGACGAGCGGCGTCAAATTCGCGCTCGGCGGACTGACGGGAACGGCTGGCGAAAGTGGAACGACGTTCAAGCTCTTTACGCTCGCAGAAGGTTCCTCTCTCACGTGGGCAGAAGGACTCGGCATGTCGAATGTCAATCTTGAGGGCTCGAGCGTCATCGGCCGCGGCGCGGGGGGGGCGACTTTCAACGCCGACGGTACCGTCACCGTCTCCGACGGTACGGCGGGCGAGCTGACTTGGGTCGGCGACTCTGCAGGCGCGGGAACGTGGAATTACTCGACGACGAACACGCCGTGGACGAATTCCGGGACGGCAACGTCGTTCATGAACAAGGACAACGTGACGTTCGCCAAGGACGCCACCGTGGCGGTCGACGCCGCGGGCGTGACTGCGGGAAAGGTGACGATCGCTTCCGACAAGACTGTCACGCTTACGGGCGGGAACGTCACGGTCAGTGACAGCATCGAGCTCGAAACTGGCGCGACGCTTTCGCTCGGCGCCGGCAGTGCGAACGGCGCGACGGCGACGCTCGCCGGCAATTCCGTTTACGCGATTACCGCGTCCGCGAGCGGCGAGGTTGCGCTCGGCAATGTTTCGGGCACGGGAACGCTGAAATTCGCCGGGGTTGGAAATTTGAGCGACTCCGGCGGAAGCGACCCTGCGTTCAGCACCGTGGCGATTGGGAGCGGCTTCGCGGGAACGGTGGAAATCACGGCGGGGCTTGTCGATATGCTGACGGATGAGATGACGTCCGCGATTTTGCCTTCCCGCCTCGGCAGCGCGAGCAAGGTCGTGCTCAATGGCGGCGGCTTGCTTTTCAGAAATACAAACAACACGAATTCTGAGGAGATTGAAACTTACACGGAGGCTTCGTTTTCCAAGGCGATCGAGGTCGGCACTGCCGGCGGCGTGATTCGCCTTTACGGAAACGGTAACGTCACGCTCGCGAGCGACATTTCCGGCACGGGAACGCTGAAGCACACCGACGGTGGCACGCTGACGCTCGTGGGAACGGTCAATCTGACCGGCGGCTTCACGAATGCCGCGGGAACGACGAACTTCACCGGCACGACGACGCTCGGCACGCTGTCTGTTTCCGGCGGCACTCTGAACGCGACGAGTCTGCTTGTTTCCGCGGGCGAGGCGACGGCGAACGGCATCATCGCGGCGGGAAGCGTGACGATTTCCGGCGGCACGACAAACATTTCCGGCGGTACGACCGTCGGTAACGGCGGCGTGCTGACGATTTCGTCCGGAGGGGGAAACAGCGCTCTGCGCGGCGGGGTCACTGTTCAAGACGGAGGCATGCTGAAGCTTACGGCCAACGATGCGACCGGATATACTAACGGTATCGGTAATATCACTATCGATCATGGCGGTGTGCTTGAAATGGCCATGAATGGCAATACCTCGTTCAGAGGCACGCTGACGTTGAACGGCACGATAAGGGCCGGAACGGGCTCGGGCGCGAACACACGCTGGGATTTTTACACGGGATCGTCGCTCGTGACAACGGTCGCCGGAGCTAAGATTGAATCCGGGGTGAACGTTTCTTTGCGTAGAAACGACGTCGAATTCGCTGTAAACGGCAAGGACGCGAGTCTGGAAATCGCTTCGGTAATCGTCCGAACCGAAGGAAACGGAATTCTGAAGAAAGCCGGAACGGGGACACTTATTCTCTCGGGCACGAATACGCATTCAGGCGTGACGATTTCCGGAGGTGTTCTCGTCGCGAAGAACACATCCGCGCTCGGCGCTTCGACGGCGACGACGACGGTCGATTCCGGCGGCGTTCTGAAGATCGCCGTTAACGGCGGCGTGACGGCGGGAACGGTGACGCTCAACGACGGCGCGCTGTTCGCGATCGATCTGACGACCATGACGGTGGCGGAAGATACGGCGCTGACCATCATTTCTTCGAGCGCGATTTTGTTCAATTCGATTTCGGCGGGCGGCATGAGCTCGAACGACATCGAGGCGTATTTCTCCGCTTCGAATTCCAATCTCGGTTCTTGGTCGAGTTATCTGCGCGAATGGTCTTATGACACGACCAACGGTCTGCAGCTGACGCTGACGATTCCGGAGCCGAGCATGTTCGGCTTGCTGGCGGGACTCGGGGCGCTCGCGCTTGCGGGAACGCGCCGCCGCCGGAAGAAAGCTTGAAGGTTAAGGCTTAGAGCTTAAAGAAAGACGCTCCCGCGGGAAAACTCGCGGGAGCGTTTTTTGTGCCGCTTTTGGGGGCGAAGACGTCCGCGTCTTCGTCGTGGGGCGTGCGAAAACGAACAGGGATTTCGGGGATTTAAGGGATTGGATTCGGGCTCGCGCCGCGCTCCGCCGGAGAACGGAATTGAAGTTTTCCTTCCGCAGATTTTCGCCCGCATCCGCGGACGACGCGGCGCGCGAACAGGAGGGTAAGCGTCTCGCTTGCCCTCTGCAGACGCACAAACAAGAACAGGGATTTCGGGATTTTGAGGGATTGGGTTTGCGCCCGCGAAGCGTTCCTGCCGGGAGACGGAAAATCAACGCCCCGACGGGGCGAAATTGCTTAGCGTAGGGTTTTAACCCTACGTGAACGGACAAAAACAAAGCGCGCT
>SFEJ01000009.1 GCA_004558035.1 Opitutia bacterium | reverse complement strand
ATACGGATATTTCCTTCAAGTGAAAGGTGAAATATGTTGCGAAAAATACGGCGTATGCTCCGAAGGCATAATAAAACGGAGTTCTGTCCACATCAATTCCAGAACCAAGCCATTGATTGATGCCGAGAAATGCAATCGAGAATACGAAGAATAGTCTTATCCAAGTTTTCCCATTCATAAATTTCAATAATTTCTTATTTTTGTGAAAGTTTTCCCCACTTGTTTGAAATCTCTTCAATGGAAAAGGTAAAAGATTTTTCCGCTGCCGCTTCCGCCAGACGTTCCCGCCGGACGGAGTCGCGCATGAGCGCGGCGAGCGCGTCCGCGTATTTTTCGCAGTCCATCGGCGGAACGAGAATACCGTTCTCGCCGTCGTCGATGATGTCCGCCGCCGCTGCGTAGGAATTGAAAGCCACGGGAACGCAGCCGTAATTCATCGCTTCGACGAGAACGAGTCCGAAGGTCTCCCACGCGCTCGTCATGCAGAAAACGGCGGCGCGTTCATAGTACGGGCGCGGATCCTGAAATCCTTCAAAACTCACGCGATCCAAGCCCATTTTTTTCGCCATTCGTTTTGCGGAATCGAGGGCGGCTCCGCCTCCGACGATTGTCAGACACCAATCCGGGAACGCCTTGAAAAGGCGCCGCCAGATTTCCAACATCAAATCCACTCTTTTTTGGGAAAAATCTATTCTGCCGCAGAAGAGAAGTTCCTTGCGCTTTTCGGCGGGGTTCGGCGTCGTTGGCGGCGGCGGGAACGAACAAGGATTCGAAATGGCGACGACGTTTCCCGGACACCGCTCGCCGTCAAAATAAAACGCCAATTCTTTTTTGAAGCTCTCGGAGAGCAGGACGACGCGGTCCGATTTTGCGCAAAGCTCGCGATAATGCGCCTGATATTTTCTCTTGTAGAGTGCGAGGAGCAGTTTCTTGACCGGAGCCCAATCCGTCAGCGGCAGCAGCCATCCTAAGCCGCGGCGCTTCCACGCGGTTTCGTGAATCGCGCGGTAGTTCTTCGCGGAATCGATAAGCCCGCAGTGGCAGACGCTGACGACGGGAACGCCGGCATCTTTTGCCGCATAGGCGAGCCCGGAGCACTCGTTCCCGTTCCCGCCCTGATTGACGACGACGTCGATGTGCTTTTCTCGGAGAAAATTTTTGAGAAATTCGCGGTTCGCGGGCGTGCCGAATTCCGTGTCGGGGAGAAAAAATTGTCTCTCCGCGTGTGCGTTTGCCGTTCGGTTTTGGGGAAGCGACAGGTAGAACACGCCGTTCCCGCGTCGAGAGAATTCGTCCGCGAGCACGGACGTCACGCGCTCCACGCCGCCGCGCTCGGGGTTGATTTCTGCGCCGTATAGGAAAAGGAGGTTCATTTTTTAAGACGTTTCGTTTTCGTTCGGAGAAGGCGGCCCAATAACGCCTGGGCGTAGGGCTGTGCGAAAGGCGGGAGGTGGGCGGCGGCGAGGCAGAGGCGCGTGCCGACGGAATAGGCGCGGGAACGGCGGGAAAGCTCGCGGACGATTTTTTGCATGTACGGATCGCGCGGATTCCAGCCGTCGCAGACCAAAAACATCGCGATGAAGTACACGCGCGCCGCCGCGCGCCAAACGGCACTCCATTCGCCTTCCGTGCCGCCGGGAATCGTGCGCTCGCATTCGCGCAGCCAGTCCGCGTAGTATTTTGCAGAACGTCGAATCGTCGCACAGGCCCCGTTCGGGTTGTCTCGGTAAAAATAAATCGCCGCGGGAACGCGCACCGCCTTGCGCACGTTCCGCGCAAGGCGAATGCACATCATCAGATCTTCGCCGAAATTGATCCACGCGGGAACGTCGAGGGCGTTTGCGGAAATCAGAACGCTTTTGCGGATGATTTTCGCAAACGGACCGGGAAGCCAAATCATTTTGTGCGACGCCACCGCGACGGCGTACTCAAGCCCTGTGGCGCACAAAACGCTTTGGCTTCCCGGTCCGTTTGAGGAAGATTGATTCGCGCGTTCCTCTCGGCTCATCGCGGCTTCCGCCAAGTCCGCATCGGGGTGGGTTTCGGCGGCTGTCGTGAGGTCTCGCAGGGCGTTCGGAAAGAGCTTGTCATCGGAATCGACGAAGGAAATCCATTCGCCGCGGGAACGCTCCACGCCGAGGCGGCGCGCCGAAGTCACGCCTCCGTTTTCCTTGTGGAAGACGCGGATGCGCGGGTCGCGCGCGACGTAGGCGTCGCAGATCGCGCCGGAGTTGTCCGGGGAGCCGTCGTCCACGAGGATGAGCTCGAAGTCCGTGAAGGTCTGCGCGAGCACGCTCTCGATGCATTCGGGGAGGTATTTCTCCACCTTGTACACGGGAACGATCACCGAAATTTTCGGGGAGTGTTCTTCTTTCGCCGCAGATGGCACAGATGAGCGCAGATGTTCTTCCGCGGCGGGATCATCCGTGTTCATCGGCGTAATCTGAGGCTGAAATTCGGGATTCATCGGGAAACGGTGTTGATGAAGCGTTTGATTCGGGCGCGGGGTTCGCCGAAGTTGACGAGCAGGCACAGCGGAAGCCGCGTCGCCTTCAGGTAGTTGATGCACTGCGCGGCGTGCGCGTCCGCGAGCGCCTTGACGGATTTGAGTTCGAGGATGATTTTGTCTTCCACCAAAACGTCGCAGACGAATTCGCCGACGAGCTGGTCCGAGTAAAAGACGTTCACGGGCTTTTGCGTCTCGAAGCGCAGCCCGGATTTCTCCAGCTCGACGCAAAGCGCGTTTTCGTAAACTTTTTCCAGGAAACCGCTCCCGAGCTCGGAGTGCACGGCGAACACGCACGCGATGACGCGCTGCGAAAGGGCGTTCAGTTCATCTGTGTTCATCGGCGGCATCTGCGGCGGGGAAGGAGGTTAAGCGGTCGAGGGCGCGCATGATGGTGCGGTAGGCGACGGCGTCGGTCATGTGGGTTTCGAGGTAGCGGCGTCCGTTTTCGCCCATGCGGGCGCGGAGCGCGGCGTCGCGGTAGAGGCGGTCGAAGTTCGCCTTGAACGCGGGAACGTCTCCCGCGAGCGACCAGAGCCCGGCGCCGATTTCGTCGAGCAGCCTGCCGTAGTCGGTCGCGGCGTCGATCGAGGCGAGCACGGGCAGGCGCAGGTTGAAATAGGAGAGCGTCTTGCTCGGGATGTTCGGGATCGTGAAGCGCTCGTTGAGGGAGATCAGCCCGACGTCGCACTCGGCGACGAGGCGCTGGTAGTCCTGATAGGGCACGAAATCGCGCAGCACGACGTTCCCGCAGCGCATTTCGTCGATGAGGCGGCGGATGCGCGCCTGCTGTACGCCTTTGCCGACGAGGAGGAAGGCGACGTCGGGGTAGTCCGCTTCGCACGCTTTGGCGAGCGCGAGCACGTTTTCGAGTTTCTGCGGCACGCCCATGTTCCCGCCGAAGATGACGACGAATTTTCCGCCGACGCCGTATTTGGATTTGAGGGGTTGGCGGTTGGCTGTTGGCGGTTGGCTGTTGGCTGTTGGCTGTTGGCTGTCGGCGAGCGGTTCGACGGTCTGGAAATTTTCGAGGATGTGGAGTTTTTCCGCGGGAACGCTCGGGTTGTGTCTGCGGACGTAATCGATGTTGCCCTGCGACATGCATCCGATTTTGTCGCAGACGCGGTAGAGTTTTTTCTCCTGCCGGCGGAAGTGCCAGTAGAGCGGCCACCATTTTTTCATGAAGCCGAGATCGACGGCGTTCTGCGGGAAGATGTCGCGCAGGATGAGATACGCCTTGGCGCCGCAGCGTTTTTTCATGCGCGCGACGACGTCCACGAAGGTGATCGGCGGGGTGGGCGTGATGACGAGGTCGAATTTTTCGTCGCGCAGGAAACGGTCGATCGCGCGCTGATAGACGAAGGGCAGCAGGACGTTGGCGATGCCTTTGCGGACGAGGTTCACGCCGAAAAGCGGGAGCGACTTCACGCGGAGGATGCGCACGTTCTCGCCTTCGTCGCCGAGGCTCGTCGGCGAGCCGTCGGACACGGGCGCGACGACGCAGACGCGGTGGCCGTTGCGCGCGAACTCCCGGATGAGCGAGGCGTACATGTTCGAGCTGCCGCTCATGTCGGGGACGGAAATGGTGAGGAAGAGGATGCGCATGGGGGCGGGTTGGCTTTTGGCTTTTGGCAGTTGGCTAATGGCTAATTGCTAATGGCTAACAGCCAAACGCTAACAGCCGACAGTCTGCTCCTTTCTCCAGACCATTTTGTTTACGATTCCGGTGTAGCTCTGAATGAGCTTCACCACTTTGCCGGAGACGTCTTCTCCGTAGTCGGGGACGGGAACGCCGTGGTCGCCGGCGGCGTTCATTTCGACGGCGAGCGCGACCGCCTGCAGCAGCGATTTTTCGTCGATGCCCGCGAGCACGAAGCACGCCTTGTCGAGCGCTTCGGGGCGTTCGGTGCTCGTGCGGATGCACACCGCCGGGAACGGCTTGCCGACGGAGGTGAAGAAGCTGCTTTCTTCCGGGAGCGTGCCGCTGTCGCTGACGACGGCGAAGGCGTTCATCTGCAGGCAGTTGTAGTCGTGGAAGCCGAGCGGCTCGTGCCGGATGACGCGCGGGTCGAGGCGGAAGCCGCTCTGTTCCAGCCGTTTGCGGGAACGCGGGTGGCAGCTGTAGAGGATCGGCATGTCGTATTTCGCCGCGAGCGCGTTGATCGCGTTGAAGAGGCTCGTGAAGTTCTTTTCCGTGTCGATGTTTTCCTCGCGGTGCGCGCTGAGCAGGATGTAGCGGCCTTTTTCGAGCCCGAGCCGGGCGTGGACGCCGCTCGCCTCGATTTCGGCGAGGTTGGCGCGGAGCACTTCCGCCATGGGCGAGCCGGTGACGTAGGTGCGTTCCTTGGGCAGACCGTTTTCGGCGAGGTAGCGGCGCGCGTGCTCGCTGTAGCACATGTTCACGTCGCTGATGATGTCCACGATGCGGCGGTTGGTCTCTTCCGGCAGGCATTCATCCTTGCAGCGGTTGCCCGCCTCCATGTGGAAGACGGGGATGTGCAGGCGCTTCGCGGAAATCGCGCTCAGGCAGCTGTTCGTGTCGCCGAGGACGAGCAGGGCATCGGGGCGGATCGCCGTCATGAGCTTGTAGGAGGCGGCGATGATGTTGCCGACGGTGGAGCCGAGGTCGTCGCCGACGGCGTCCAGATAGACTTCGGGGTCGGCGAGCTTGAGGTCCCTGAAGAAGATGCCGTTCAGCGTGTAGTCGTAGTTCTGCCCGGTGTGCGCGAGCACGACGTCGAAATAACGGCGGCATTTGGTGATGACGGCGGCGAGGCGGATGATCTCGGGGCGCGTGCCCACGATGATCAGGAGTTTGAGGCGTCCGTCGTCGCGGAAGCGGATTGCGGAAAAATCGGAAGTCATGGATGGCGGTTAGCTTTTGGCTGTTGGCGGTTAGCGGTTGGCGGTTAGCGGTCGGGGGTTGACGGGCGGCGGGAGGGACGCAGTTTCGAAAGAAACGCGTTCAGCTGCTTTTGAAGCGAGGCGAGCTTTGACGCCGTCGCGTCGCGTTCGTCCGCGGGAACGTAGCCGAGCGTTCCCGCGATGATGAGCTGCGTCTCCAGCTCGAACGCCGAGCCCAAGGCGATTTCAAGAAAACGGGCGAATTCGGCGTCGGAAGCGCGCGACGCGCCTTCGGCGATGTTGGCGGGAACGGAAACGGCGGCGCGCTGCATCTGGCTGCTCAGTCCGAATTTTTCGGACGCGGGAAAACGCTCCGTCAGCCGATAGATTTCGACCGCGAAGTCCGTCGCGTTTCGCCAGGAAGTGAAGTCTCTGAAGTTTCTCATGCGCCAACCGCCAAAAGCTAAAAGCCAATCGCCAACCGCCGATCATCCGATCGGCTCGAAAAACGTGTCCGGGCGGGCGGGATCGAAGGCTTCGTTCGCCCACATCACGGTGACGAGGTTCTCCGTGTCGGAGAGGTTGACGATTTCGTGCGTGAAGCCCGGGAGCATGTGCACGGCCTGTATCTTTTCCCCGCTCACTTCGAACTCCATCACTTCGTCCGTGCCGATCTTGCGCTCCCGGATCAGCGCGCGGCCGGAGACGACGATGAAGAACTCCCACTTCGTGTGGTGCCAGTGGCGGCCCTTGACGACGCCGGGGCGGCTCACGTTCACACTGAACTGGCCGCACTCCCGCGTGCGCATCAGCTCGGTGAAGCTTCCGCGATCGTCGACGTTCATCTTCAGCGGGAACGCGACCTTGCCCGCAGGAAGGTAGCTCAGGTACGTCGAATAAAGTTTTTTCGCGAACGAGCCTTCGGGGATTTCGGGCATGGCGATCGTCCGCGGGAACGCGCGGAAACGCTCCAGCAGCGCGACGATTTCGCCGAGCGTCGCGCGGTGCGTGACGGGAACGGCGCACCAGCGGCCGCCGGGCGTGAGCACGGTCTTCAGCCCGTCGAACTCGCAGCGGTGTTCGCGCCCCGAGAGCGCGCCGATCATCTCCTCGACGAGGTCGTCGATGTAGAGCAGCTCCAGCTCCGTCGCGGGATCGTTCACCGTGATCGGCAGGTCGTTGGCGATGTTGCTGCAGAACGTCGCCACGGCGCTGTTGTAGTTCGGGCGGCACCATTTGCCGAAAAGGTTCGGGAAACGGTAAACGAGCACCTTGGCGCCCGTTTCTCGCGCGTAGGCGAAGAAAAGCTCTTCGCCCGCGAGCTTGCTCTTGCCGTAGTCGGACTCGCCGTAGCGCCCGATCAGCGTCGCCTGGATCGAGCTGCTCAGCATCACGGGACAGGCGTTCCCGCGCGCCTTCAGCGTGTCGAGCAGCGTCGAGGCGAAGCCGAAGTTGCCCGCCATGAACTCGCTCTGCTCCTTCGGGCGGTTGACGCCCGCGAGGTTGAACACGAAGTCCGCCTGCGCGCAGAACTCGCTCAGCGAGGCGGGATCGGAATCGACGTCGTATTCGAACACGGCGTCGATCTTCAGATCGCCCCAACGGCGCGATTTGCCGTCGCGGATGTTTTTCAGCTCCGCGCAGAGGTTTTTCCCGACGAATCCCTTGGCTCCCGTGACTAAGATTTTCATGGCTGGCTTTTGGTGGTTGGAATTTGGCTTTTGGCTAATGGCTAACAGCTAATGGCTAACCGCCAACCGCCTCCCTCACCAGATCCAGCTTCAGCAGGAGCTTCTTCATCCCCTCGACGTCGAGGCGCTCCGTGTTGTGCGAATGGTAATCTTCGATCGCGGAGACTTTTTCCTGCCCCTTCACGAAAAACTTGTCGTAGTTCAGATCCCGCGTGTCGCAGGGAATCCGGAAATAATCGCCGAGGTTCTCCGCCTTCGCCATTTCCTCGCGGCTGACCAGCGTTTCGCAGAGCTTTTCCCCGTGGCGCGTCCCGATGACGCGCACGGGAACGTCGCTCTTGAGAAGCTGCTTCAGCGCTTCGGCGAGCACCGTGAGCGTCGCCGCAGGAGCCTTCTGCACGAAGAGGTCGCCGCCGTTCCCGTGCTGAAACGCGTAGAGAACGAGATCGACCGCGTCGTCGAGCGTCATCATGAAGCGCGTCATGTTCGGGTCCGTGATCGTGAGCGCGGAGCCGGCGCGGATCTGGTCGATCCACAGCGGAATGACGCTCCCGCGGCTCGCCATCACGTTCCCGTAGCGCGTGCAGCAGATCGTCGTCGCGGGAGTTTTCCCGAGCTGGCGCGCCTTCGCGACGGCGACTTTCTCCATCATCGCCTTGGAGATCCCCATCGCGTTGATCGGGTAGCACGCCTTGTCCGTGGAGAGCACGACCACGTTCTTCACCCCGTGCACGATCGCCGAATCGAGCACGTTTTCCGTGCCGCAGACGTTCGTCTGCACCGCCTGCATCGGGAAAAATTCGCAGGAGGGCACCTGCTTGAGCGCCGCCGCGTGAAAGATGTAATCGACGCCGCCCATCGCCCCGTCCACCGAAAGACGGTCGCGCACGTCGCCGATGTAGAATTTGACCTTCGGGTTCTGCAGCTGGTGCCGCATGTCGTCCTGCTTCTTCTCGTCGCGAGAAAAGATGCGGATTTCCCGAACGTCGGAATCGAGAAAGCGTTTCAGCACGGCGTTCCCGAACGAGCCCGTTCCCCCGGTGATTAATAGAGTCTTTTCCTTAAAAATCGACATAATCTTGAAAGCCCGAAGCATACCGAATTTCCCATTCGGTGAGCAAGGTTATTATTTGCGCAAAAAATGCGCGAAGCGAGGCGCGGGAACGCCAAAGAAAGGCGCGGAGAAGCGCCCGCGAATTTCCCGCGCACGAGCGCGGATTTTCGCGCGGGAACGCAAGGGCGGGCGCGGAAGCGTTCCCGCGGGCAAGCGGGACGGTCGCCCTCCTTTGCGCGCTCCCGCCGCGCGGGGCGGGCTGAAAGTTTTTTCAAAATTTTGTAAAAACTTGAAAAAATCGGAAGTTTTTATCGAAAATCGAAAAAACTTCGTGTCCTTCGCGTTTGAAAATCGCGTTCGCCGTTTTCGGGAAGCGTCCGGCAAGATCGCTTTCCCGAACTTCCGTCGACTTTCGGTAAAAACCTTGGCGGCTCGGCGGAAGAAAAATTTCGTCCGCGCGTTCCCGCGGGCGAAGCGCAAGTTGCTGCAAGTTTTTGCAAATTTTTGCACTTGGCGTTTCAGAGCGCATGAACAAAAGGATTTGGAGTTCGTTTTGGCTTGAAGTTTCAGGCGGGGGCATGGAAAATTCCGCCATGAAAATTCCCGAAAAATCTCCGCGCCTCGATGAATTGCTCGCCCGTTTTTCAAGGGGCGATTCGCGGAGCTTCGCCGAATTTCTCGCCGCGCCGTATTCGGACGAGCGGTATTTTTCCTACGAAGATCTGAAACGGAGACCGCTTCCACCCTTCGCCCGCGACGCGGACGAGTGGTGGCTGAAAATACAGCTCACGCGCCAAGGAAAGTTCCGCGAGCTTCCCCTTCGGGACGCGTCCGGGGCGCCGTTCCGGTATTTCGTCGACGACGCGGACGGCGCCGTTCTGCACGAATTGGATTTCCGCGGCGGCGGCATCGTCGAATGCGCCGAAACTTTGTCCAATCCGCGGGAAAGCGCCCGCTATCTCGTCTCGTCGCTCATGGAAGAATCCATCGCGTCGAGCCTCCTGGAAGGCGCTCCGACCACGCGTGAAAAAGCCAAGGAGATGCTGCGCCGCAACCGCGCGCCGCGCGACGAAGGCGAACGCATGGTGCTGAACAACTACAACACCATGCTGAAGCTCAAGACCTGGAAGGACGAGGCGCTCACGCCCGAACTGATTTGCCGCATTCACGCGGAAATCTGCGCGGGAACGGTGAAGCCGGGCGCGGAAGGGCGTTTCCGCACGGCGGACGAAAAAATTTCCGTAGGAGACGATTTCGGGAACGAATTTTACGTTCCGCCGCCTGCGGAGATTTTGCCGGAACGCGTGGCGGCGCTCTGCGCTTTCGCCGGCGACGAGGGAGAAGCCCGTTTTCTCCACCCCGTGGTCAAGGCGATCGTCCTGCATTTTTGGCTCGCCTACGAACATCCGTTCTGCGACGGGAACGGGCGCACCGCACGCGCGCTGTTCTATTGGTTTCTGATGAAAAAAGGGTATTGGGTCTGCGAATACGTTTCAATTTCGACCGCGATCCGCAAGTCGGGACTGCGCTACTATCGGGCGTTTTTGGACGTGGAAAACAACGGGAACGACCTGAATTACTTCATCAAGTTTCATCTGGAAATCCTGCGGCGCGCGGTCGCGGAATTCCTGGACTACGTCGAAAAGCGGCGGCGGGAACGCACGACGCTCTCGGAGGAATTCCGCAGGCTCGACGCTCTGAACTCGAGGCAGAAAACGCTGCTGGAATCGTGGCTGCGTCATCCGAGCCGCAACAGGGAAACGAACGTGCGCGCGTATCAAAACGAACACAAAGTTTCCAGAGAGTCCGCGCGGCAGGATCTCGGCGATCTCGTGAAACGCGGCTTCGCCGTGCGCAGGCGCGACGGTCGGACGTTCGTCTTCGTTCCCGCGCCGGATTTCGAGACGCGCCTGAGTTCGTGACGCGCATTTTCGCGCGGGAACGCAAGGGCGTGCGGGAGCGTTCCCGCGGGCAACCGGGACGGTCGCTCTCCTTTGCGCGTTCCCGCGGGAAATCGTTCGTTTTTCGAGGGAGAAAATTTCCCTACGTGACGCCGAGGCGGTAATGGCTTAGGGGAACGAGCGCGGTCGCTTCGGCGGGCTCGGGCGGCGGCGTTCCCGCGGGATTCGGCGGGGTCGGCTCGGGCGCGGCGCGTTCCCGCGGCGTTCTTTCGGGCGTGAAGAAAAGCACGCCGCAGATGCATTCCCCGCTCCAAAAACGCGCGGCGGCCTCGTGCGTGACGCCGCGCATGGACAGGTAGCGCGTGCGCAGCAGGCGCAGCGAGCCGTGCCCCATTTCGCATTGGAGACGCGTGAGATTGCGGAAAAATTTCAGATGGTAGCTCGCGAACGTGTGCCGCAGCACGTCCTGCCGCCAGGGGTTTTTCGACGTGAGCCAGCCGGCGTTTCGGCGGATGTGCTTCCATTTGCGGCGCCAGTTCGGCGGGCAGATCAGCCCGGTGCGCTCGGAGCCGCGGCGCAGGAGGAGGATTTTTTTCAGAATCGGCAGAAGGTTCACGTGGCGGCAGCCGCCGGTCTTGCTGTGCGTGGGCGCGATCGAGACGACGTTTTCCTCCCAATCGACGTCGCGCCAGCGCAGGCGCTCGACCTCGCGCGGACGGATTCCGGCGAAGAGCATCAGCGCGATCGCGGGAACGCAGTCGTCGAGCCCGAGCCGAGTCGCCGAGCGGAACAGCGCGGAGATTTCCGGCGGCGTCAGCGGGGCGATTTCGCGTTCGCGCACGCAGGGCACGTCGGTTTTCGCGAGCGGGTTTTCGTCCATCCAGCCGTGGCGGACGCAGTAGCCGAAAAACGCGTGCAGCACGGAATAGGCGTTGAGGCGCTGGCGCGGCGTGCGGAAGGTGCGCGGGAACACGAGCTCGCCGAACTTCGGGCCGAAGGAGTGCATTTTCTTCGTGCGCAGCGAGGGATCGCGGCGGACGAGCTTGCGGAACACGCAGAGGTAGTCGTAGCGCGTGCGTTCCCGCAGGTGGGATTTCGCGAGGAGGTAGCGCTCGAAGGCGACGGCGAAGGTCGGCGTGCGCCTCCGCTGCGCGAGCGCGTCGAGCCCGGCTTCGAAAATTTTTCGCAGTCGGCTGAATTTGCGCGTGCGCCCGGTCCGGCAGAGTTCGCGCACGAAGCGCGCGGCATCGAGCACGTCGGCGTCGCCGCATTCCCGCAGCGTCTGTTCGGCGCAGAGCGCCCGCGCGAGCAGATCTTCGGAAACGCGAATTTTGAAGTCTTCGATATCCATAGATCCGCTAATTTAACGCGTTTTCGGCGGAAAGTCCCCCGAATGGGAAATTCGGTATGCTTCGCGAATCGTGAATTTGACTGCAGAGAGCGCCGGGGAAGCCTCCGAGTCGGGGGCGGCGCGTCCGCGCCCGAAGCTCCTGCGCGTCACCACCGTCGCCGGTTCGCTCGACGGCATGCTCCGCGGGCAGCTGCGCTTTCTGAACGAGCGCTTCGAGGTCGTCGGCGTCGCATCCGGCGCGGAAACGCTCGCGAAGGTCGCCGCCCGCGAAGGCATCCGCGTCGCGGACGTGCCGATGCGCCGCGAAATCGCGCCGGCGCGGGATCTGCGCTCGCTTTTCGCGCTCGTGCGGCTTTTCCGGCGGGAACGCCCCTACATCGTCCACGCCAACACGCCCAAGGCAAGCCTGCTCGCCATGTGGGCGGCGTGGATCGCGCGCGTGCCGCACCGCATTTACTACGTGACGGGACTGCGCTTCGAGACGACGACGGGCGCGTTCCGCCTGCTTCTCAAGACGATGGAGCGCCTGACCTGTTTTTTCGCGACGAAGGTCATTCCCGAAGGCGACGGCGTGAAGGCGACGCTTCTGCGCGAACGCATCACGCGCAAGGCGACGGAAAAAATCCTCAACGGAAACATCAACGGAATCGACCTGGAATATTTTCGGCGCACGCCGGAAATAGAGGCGCGCGCGGCGGAGATTCGCCGCGAGATCGGCGCCGAGGCGGGAACGCTCGTCTTCGGCTTCGCCGGACGCATCGTGCGCGACAAGGGCGTCAACGAACTCGTGCGCGCCTTCTCTCGGCTGCGGCGCGAACTCGGCGGGAACGCCGTGCGGCTACTCCTCCTCGGCGATTTCGAGGACGCGCTCGACCCGATCGCCGACGACGTCCGCGCGGAAATCGCCCGCGCCGATTCGGGCATCCGCGCGCCGGGCTACCGGGACGACCTGCGCCCGTATTACGCGGCGACGGACGTGTTCGTCCTTCCGAGCCACCGGGAAGGTTTTCCCAACGTCGTGATGCAGGCGGGCGCGATGGGCGTTCCCGCGCTCGTGACTGACATCAACGGCAGCAACGAAATCATCCGCGACGGCGAAAACGGCCTCATCGTGCCTCCGCGCGACGAAGCGGCGCTCCTCGCCGCCATGCGCCGCCTCTTCGACGGGCGCGCGACGCTCGTCCCCGCGCTCGCCGCGCGTTCCCGCGGTCTGATCGCCTCGCGCTATGAACGCTCCGCCGTCTGGCGCGCCGTGCTCGCGACGTATCTTGCGCTCCCCCGAAAATGACTTTCCCGCCGCCGATGAATACAGATGAACTGAACGCCCTTTCGCAGCGCGCCATCGCGTGCGTGTTCGCCGTGCACTCCGAGCTCGGGAGCGGTTTCCTGGAAAAAGTCTACGAAAACGCGCTTTGCGTCGAGCTGGAAAAATTCGGGCTGCGCTTCGAGGCGCAAAAGCCCGTGAACGTCTTTTACGCGGGACGGCTCGTCGGGGAATTCGTCTGCGACGTGTTGGTGGAAGGAAAAATCATCCTCGAACTCAAATCCGTCAAGGCGCTCACGGACGCGCACGCCGCGCAGTGCATCAACTACCTGAAGGCGACGCGGCTCCCGCTGTGCCTGCTCGTCAACTTCGGCGAGCCTCGCGCCCGCATCAGACGCTTCATCAACACCGCTTCCCGATGAATCCCGAATTTCAGCCGCAGATGCCGCCGATGAACACAGATGAACCCGCCGCGGAAAAACACCTGCGCTCATCCGTGCCGTCTGCGGCAAAAAAAGAACCCGCCCCGAAGATCTCGGTCATCGTTCCCGTGTACAAAGTGGAGAAATACCTCCCCGAGTGCATCGAAAGCGTGCTCGCGCAGACCTTCACGGACTTCGAGCTCATCCTCGTGGACGACGGCTCCCCGGACAACTCCGGCGCAATCTGCGACGCCTACGCCGCGCGCGACCCCCGCATCCGCGTTTTCCACAAGGAAAACGGCGGCGTCTCCTCCGCCCGCAACCTCGGACTCGACCACGCCCGCGGCGAGTGGATCGCATTCGTCGATTCCGACGACACCGTCGGCGAAAAATACCTTGAACACCTTTGGAGCGAAGGGCCCGCCGCGGGAACGCTCGTCGTTTCCGGCCTCACCGATCTCGACGAAAAAGGACGCGAAACACGCCGGCTTCAATTCTCGGCGGGAACTTGCCCCGTCCGCGAAGCGTTCCGCGAGAAACAGCTTTACCTCTACGGCTATCCGTTTTCAAAGCTCTACGACGCCCGCGTCGTCGCGCGGGAACGCCTTCGCTTCGATCCGGAAATTTCCATGGCGGAAGACATGCTCTTCATGGCTGACTACCTGCGTTTCGCTTCCGCAATCGTGTTCCGCGCCGCCTGCACCGACTATTGCTACTGGTTCCGCTCCGGCTCGCTCTCGAAACGCTACGAACCATTCGAAAACGCGTTCAAACTTTTCCTGCGGGAACGCGAAGCGTTCGAAAATCTGGGAATCTCCGACTTTAACGACCGCGAACGAGGTATTTTTCGATGGGGCTTCTTCCGGGCGATTTCCTGCCTTTATCGCCCGCCGTTCCCGCTGCGCGCCGAACGCCTCGAAAAACTGCGCCGCGCACGCTCCGAACTCCGCGGGAACGAATTTTCAGCGGCAGACATCAATTTTCGGGAGCGGCTTTTTCTCAAGAAACGTTTCCGCGTTTTTGATTTTTTGACGAATCTTTTGTTCAGTCTGCGCTACGGCATGCTCGCGCCGGCGTGGATTGCTTACCGCGCATGGGTGAACGCTTCCGCGCACCGTCGCAACAGAAAAAAAAGGGAGATAAAATGAACCTCCTTTTCCTATACGGCGCAGAAATCAATCCCGAGCGCGGCGGTGTGCAGCGTGTCACGTCCGTTTTGCTTCTTGCCAAATGCGGAGGATATGTCGGACACGATACGGGAACGCGACAGTGTTGCGTGGAGCGGGGCCTTGCGACGTCTGCAGGTTGGGCGTTTGCCCGAAGAAATCCGACGGCGCGGGCGCGGTGTGTCTGGACAAAATCTCTCCGAACGAGGTTTTTGAAGCCGTGGAGAAAAAGATAATCTGTGCGGAAAGGGGAAAAAATGGCAGGTGAAAACGGATGTGCCTTCGCATTCTTTTATCCGCATCCGCTGTGCGAAGTGCTCGGCGGGACGGAGCGCGTGACGTGCACGCTCGCGGAGGCGTTGGAGCGGCGCGGGCACAAGGTTTTTTTCGTCGCGTATGAGGAATCTCGCGGTTGCCGCGTCTGCGAAAACGCGGATTATGCGCGGCAGCATTTCATCCCGCGCCGCGAGATCCGAAAGGCGTTTCCGCGCTTCGTTCGAGAGCGCGAAATCGCTTGCGTCGTTTATCAGGACGGAGCGGTGCCGCTTCCGTTTTCGCGTCTGCGGGAACTCGGGTGTCGGCTCGTCGTCGCGCTGCATTATCCGCCGGATTTTTACACGGAAGATTATTGGAAGATTTTTTTGGAAAAGCGTCTTCCGCGTCCGCTGAAGCCGCTCGCCGGATTTTTCAGAAAAACGCCGCTGAATGCGCTCGGGATCGCGTTGTTGCGGCGGCGCATCGGACGCGTTTATGCGGCGTCGCTCGCCGAGTGCGATGCGTTCGTGTTGCTTTCTGAAAAGTTTTTCCCGCGGTTTCGTGAGCTGCTCGGGGAAAAATCGTTCGCGGCTTTCCGGAAAAAGATTCACTCGATTCCGAACCCGAGCGTTCCCGTCGCCGTTCCTGCGGGAAGGCGGAAAAAACGTGAGCTGCTTTATGTCGGTCGCCTGGAAAACGGCGCGAAGCGCGTCGATTTGCTTTTGAGGATTTGGTCGCGCCTGGAAGCGGAGTTTCCGGAATGGAGGCTGCGCATCGTAGGCGACGGTCCCGACGCGGAAGGTCTGCGGACGTTTGCGGGAACGCTCGGCTTGGCGCGCGCGAGTTTCGAAGGGTTTCGAGATCCCGCGCCGTATTATCGTGACGCGGCGATTTTTTGCATGACGAGCCGATATGAGGGATTCGGTCTGGTCTTGACGGAAGCGATGAGCGCCGGCTGCGTGCCCGTCGCGTTCTTGTCCGAAAAAACGGCGGTTTTCGAAGACATCGTCGCGGACGGCGAAAGCGGTGTGCTCGTTCCCGAAGGCGATTGCGAAGGCTACGCGCGGGCGCTCGCGAGACTGATGCGCGATGCGGCTTTGCGGGAACGCCTTTCCGCCGCGGCTCGGGAGCGCGCCGCTGTGTTCGCTCCCGAAAAAATCGCCGAACGCTGGGAAGAATTTTTGCCTAAAAAAAAACTTTGAATGAATTTTTGACGAAACATGTTTCTTTATATCGCCATTCTCATCGCAATTCAGCTTGGTCTCGTCTACGAGCAGAGCGCCTGTCCCGCCTATTCTCCGCGGACGCGCGGCGTCGGGGCGTTCCTGCTGGTCGCCTTCATCGGGCTGGTCGCCGGGCTGCGCGACATGCTGGGCGGCTACGACGTGTACGTCTATGCGAACGTCTTCGAGAATCTTGCGGCAAATCAGGAGTTTTCTCTCAGCATGTTTTTCAGTTTGGGCTCGCAGGAAGAAACCGCGATGGGGCAGGAGCCTGGCTGGATTCTCTACAATAAAATCGTCGGTTTTTTTACGGAGAGCAAATATGCGTTCTTCTTTTTCACCTCGATGCTCTCCTTCGCTTTTCTCTTTCGGCATCTTCGAAAATTCGCGCCTTATTTTTTCTTCGCGCTGCTGATCATCTTTTGCCGCCAGTTTCTGCAGTCCTTCATTTACGTGCGCCAATTCTTGGCGTGCGTGACGGTCTGGTTCGCCTTGGATTTCGCGATACGAAGAAAATTGCTTCCCTTCTTGCTCGTCGTTTTCGTCGCGATGAACATTCATATTTCAGGGTTTATTTTTCTGATCGTTTATCCGTTGGCACGTTGGAAAATGCCGGTTTGGATCATGCTCGGCGGCTTTGTTGCGGCGCTCGCCATGGGGCTCACTCCGGGATTTTCAGCATTGCTCGAATCCTTCGGCGGTCTCGTGGAGAATGAAAAGGCTATGGGGTATGCGGAAGGCACCGGCGGCGGCGCGCACTTGTTCTACATGATTGAAGGTTTGCTGATGGCGGCGGCGCTCATGATGGCGCGCAGATCGATTTACGGGATTCGCGCGGCTCCGGTCGGTCGTTTTTCCGGATTGAGAAAATACGTTCCAAGCGCCTCTGTGGAATCCAACGCGAGGAATATCTGTCTGTTCAACGTTGCGTTTCTTTATGTCTGCGCGTCGCTGACTACGCTTCAGTCGCCGGGCATGATGCGCCTGATTTGGGTGTTTTGGATTGGGCCCATCTGCATGCTTCCGTATATCTGCGAAAAGATGGACGCAGGCAAGAGCGCGGCGGCGTTCAAGTTCATAATTGTTCTTTATTTCATCTCTGCGTTTTGGCTTTTTGCGTACCGATTCGATTTTGGCGAGCTTTTGGATTACAAAACATTCCTTTTCTGACCAATGCCGCTCATCACCGTATTCACACCCGCGTATAACCGCGGCTACATCATCGGGAAACTTTACGAAAGTTTGTGCCGACAGAGCTTTCACGATTTCGAATGGCTCGTCGTGGACGACGGCTCGACAGATGGGACGGGAACGCTCCTCGCCGGCTTCATTGCCGAAAACAAAATCCCGATTCGGTATTTTCGACAGGAAAACGGCGGGAAACATCGCGCGATTAACCGCGGCGTGTGCGAGACCCGCGGCGAGCTTTTTTTCATCGTGGACAGCGACGACCATCTCGCGGACGACGCGCTCGAACGCGTTGCTTTTCACTACGGGAACGTGCGGGACGACGCGACTTTCGCGGGCGTTTCCGGAGTGCGCGCGCGGGGGGACGGCGAGAAAATCGGCGGCGAGGAAGCATGGAAAATTCTCGACTGCAACTGCCTGGACTTCCGCTACAAGTACGGCGCGAAGGGCGATATGGCGGAGGTTTTCAGAACTTCCGTGATGCGGGAATTCCCGTTCCCGGATGTCCCAGGCGAACGGTTCTGCCCGGAATCGCTCGTGTGGAATCGCATGGCGCAAAAATACAAGCTCCGCTATTTTTACGAAAAAATATACGTCTGCGAATATCTTCCCGACGGGTTGACGGCGAGTATCGTGCGCCAACGCCGTCGTAGCTCCGAGACGAGCATGCTCTACTATTCGGAATTTTCCCGTATCGCCTCGCTTCCGTTCCCGCAGAAGCTCAAGGGCATGATCAATTTTTGGCGCTTCGCCTTCCTCTCGAAGCGCTCGTTCTTCTCGAAACTGAAGCAGGGCGGGCTTTTCTCGCTCGTCGGTCTCCTTCTCGGCTTCCTGATGTTTTTGCGGGATAATCGCTCCGCGGGGCTCGCAAATTGCTCAAAATAAACCCATGGAATACGCGAGGCATGCGGAATCATTTGTGTGTGCGGTTGCGAGTTTCGTGGAAAAATTTTTATAGAAAATGAAAATTCTTCATGTCATCAATTCGCTCAGGACGGGCGGCGCGGAAAAGCTTGTCGCGGATCTCGCGCCGCTTCAGCGCGATGCCGGGAATGCGGTCGAGGTGCTTCTTCTGAAAGGCGGAGCGACGCCGTTTCGGGAATCGCTGGAGCGAGCCGGAATCCGTGTGCACGATTTCGGCGCGGGAACGAGCGTGTATTCCCCGATGAACATTTTTCGGCTGATTCCGTTTCTGCGGAAATACGACGTCGTGCACGTGCATCTCTTCCCGGCGCAGTATTGGGTCGCGCTCGCGAAAGCGATTTCCTTCGCGGGAACGCCTCTGGTGACGACGGAGCATTCCACGCACAACCGCCGCCGTGATATCCCCGTTTTTCGCTTTTTCGACAAGTTCGTTTACGAGCGTTATGCGGAGATTGCGGGAATTTCCGAGAAGACGAGTGACGCGCTGGAACGATATTTGGGGAAACAGGGCTCGGTTTCGACTATTCCCAACGGCGCGGATTTGGAGCGCTTTGCGAGCGCGGTTTCGGTTCCTCGCAGTGAAATTTTTCCGGAGAAGTGCGGCTGTGCGATCGTTCAGACGGCAGGATTTCGCGCGGCGAAGGACCAAGACTGCGTTCTGCGTGCGTTGCGCATTTTGCCGGACGACGTGCACGCCGTTTTCGTGGGCGACGGGGCGCGGCGCGCGGAATGCGAACGTCTCGCGAAGACGCTCGGCGTGCGGACGCGGGCGCATTTTCTTGGAGCGCGCGCGGACGTTCCCGCTTTGCTGAAGGCGGCGGACGTCGTCGTGATGTCGTCGCATTGGGAGGGGTTCGGCTTGGCGGCCGTCGAAGGCATGGCGGCGGGCAAGCCCGTCGTCGCGTCGGATGTTCCCGGGCTGGCGGAGGTGGTCGGCGGGGCAGGGCTGCTGTTCCCGCAGGGAGACGAAAAGGCGCTCGCGGGAACGATCGAAAAACTCGCCTCGGACAAGGATTTTTACGCCCGTGTCTCCGCCGCCTGTTCCCGCCGCGCGGCGGACTTCGACGTCCGCACAACCGCCGCCGCCTGTCTGCGGCTCTACGCGGACGCGAGAAATCGCGCCCAAGGAATATAATCTTGCGAAAAAATGCGCGATATGGAGAATGTACCGCATGAATGCTCCCCACGCCTCTTCACAATGCGCACCACGGGGAGCCGCTTTTTTTCCTCCCGTCGCTTCCTCTGCGGACGAAAACGAATTTTGCTCCGAATGTGTCCGCCGCGAAGAACGGATTTCTTCCTATCTTTCGTCTTGCGGAACGCCGAGCAAAGACGCGAAGACCTACGGAGAACTCATCGATTTGCTGAAAACGAGAGGCCTAAGCGTGCCGGATGCGGCTCGCGCGGAGGTGCTGCTTCGCGAGTGTCATTATTATCGGCTGATGGCGTACCGTTTTCCGTTCGTTCATGCGGAGGATTCCGACGCGTTCGTCGAGGGAACGTCATTTGAAGACCTTTGGAGACTCTACGTGTTCGACAGGCGGTTGCGTCTCGCGACTTTGGACGCAATCGAACGTGTGGAAACGGCGTTGCGTTCTCGATGGGCGCATGTCTTGGGGCTGAAATACGGCGCTCTCGCGTATGAGAACGCGGAGATTCATTCCGGTGCGCCTTATCGGAAGGCGCTTCATGGAATTTACGAGGCGATTGTTGCTTCGAAAGAGCCGTGCATCACGCATTTTCGGAACGACCTCACTCCGCCTGAACGCGTGCCGATCTGGTCGGTGTGCGAAATTCTCACGCAGGGGCAATTGTTCACGATGATAAATTGCCTGAACGACCGCGCCGCGCGAGATGAGATTTTTGACGGTTGGGGTTTGGACGCAAAGCGGATGAGTTCCTTCATGAACGTGCTCCGCAACGTGAGAAACATTTGTGCGCACCATGGCCGACTTTGGAACAAGCGGCTTTTCTTTGAGATGAAATTTCCGAAGCATCCGCCGGAGCTCGGCGAATCGCTCGTACGCGGAGAAAAATCCGTGTACAATGTTCTTGTGATTCTTGTGTGGCTGGTCCGAAAAATCGCGCCGCAGTCGCGGTGGCGCTCGAGAATCGTTGCGCTTGTAAGTGAAGAGCGGGAGTTCGTCCGCGACGGGATGGGATTTCCTCGCGATTGGCGGGCGCGTCCGATTTGGGCGGCTTCGGACGTGTGATTTCCGCCGCCTACCTGCGCCTCTACGCGGAAGCCGCGCGTTCCCGCTGACGCCCGCGGGAACGCGGCGGGCGCAATTGTCCGAGGGCGGAAGTGTCAAATGTTGTCCAGAGCCGACGCAATTCTTCGAGATTCGAAGAATCCTTTATTTATGCGGGCTGCAGGCGGATTTTGTCAAAACGCGGACTTGTAAAATGTCAAATGTTCGCCGGGTTTTCTGCAATTGCGCGCCGCGCTGCTCAAGAAGGGCATGATTTACGGCCCGAGCCACGGCGTCGTCGATTTCACGGTGCCGCTTTTCGACGAATTCATGAGGCGAGTGATGCCGAGTTCGGCGGAATAAGAGCGATTTATTGCAAATTATAGCGCATATTTCGCCGTTTTCGTGAAAATCCGCTATACATGGCTATAAATCCTTATAGTTCGGACTCCGCCGCCCGTTCGCGATGATTTTCGTTCCCGCGGGCGCAAAAACGGAAGTCCATCTTGAATTTTGCCCGGTTCGCCAAAATTCGGACGAAGACGGCGCGCGTTCAGGTGCGGAAAGCGGGCCGCATGCGCTCTTGTTCCGAGAGAGGGATTTTTCGGCGGGTCGCGATTGTGCGCCAATGAGAGACCTCGTCTCGGATTTCCTTAAGAATTTTTTCCGCCTTTGCCGAGTTTAGTCCGAAACATTTCGCCGTGCTCAACGCCAAGTCGAAATCCAACGCGTTGCTGCTTTCGGTGATGTTCAGCGTCAGCGCGAAACCGTCGGGATTCGGGTTCAGGTCGTAGGCCGGAGCGAGGCGCCATCCGCGGGCGGAAAGAAGGAATCCGTGGTTGCGCAGATGGTCGTCGCAGTCGGAAACGGCGATGTTGAACACGATGCGACGCCAGAGTTCTTCCAGGTCGCGGTCCGTTTCCGCGCCGCTTCGAATCAGCAGCTCGGCGAGTTCCAGATAGCTTGCGCCCTCTGCGGCGTCTGCGCCGTCCTCGTAACCCAGCAGCGTCATCGCCGACGCGAAATGAATGCGCCGTCGGCGGGTTCGATCGAAGCGTTTCGTGAGAAAGGTAGTTCCGTTTTTGCCGAATTTTTCCGCACGGAAGGGAGCCGTCCGTATGCCGCAGGCGTTTGCGAGTTCCGCGACGACGCACTCCCAGGCGCCGACGTCCGTTTCGTCGTTGCGGCTCGGAAATTTTGCGATCCAAAGTTCGCCGTCGTCGGCTTGAACGTTGGCTTTCGGGCGTGCACCGCCGAGAGAGGAGCCCGGCGCGACGAGCATTTTCAGCCAGCGCGTCGTTTTCCCGTCTCGTCCGAGTTCATCTCTTTCCAGCTGCGTGCTGGCGAAAGCGAGTTCCCGCAGAGAGGCCCAAGGCGGGATTGCGGCGTCCGAATCATCGTCGAGAAAATTCGCGTCCGGAGATCTTTTGAAGCGCAGCGCGCCCATGCGGCTTCCGTCGAAAACGCCGAGAAGAAAATCCGTCTCCGTCAGGCGGCGTTCCCGCCGATTTTCTTCTCTCGCGCGCAGGGATTCGCGACGGCGCAGGAGCACGCGCCCCCAGCGGTCCGGCGAGGAATCGAGGAAAATTCCGAAATTCGTCTTGTCGGCGGGAACGTATTGGCGCCCCGCATACAGCGCCAGATGCGGATCCAAAGCGCGCGCGGCCGGTGCGCGAAGCCAGTCCGATTCGTATTCGAAAGAAAAGACCTCGTTCCCGCGGGCGCGGGCGACGAAAAGCGTGCCCATGGGAATCGGTCGCTCGGACGTTTCCGCGTCAAAATAAACGAAAATGCGTTCGTCCATGATTCACTCCTTCACCGAAGCGCGTCCGCGCAGAGGCAGTTTGGCGTCCTGGAGTTTGCGTCCGAGCGCGTCGTCCCGCGCGACGGCCGAGAGATCTTTTTCCAGGGACAGGACCGTCAGCACGCGAAAATAAAACCCCAGCGCGACGTTTTCGTCGCCGCGCTCGATTTTCACGAGCGTTCCGCGGGAAATGCCGGCGCGCTCCGCGACTTGCGTCGACGACAAGTCCCGCCTCAGCCGCGCGCAGCGGAGGTTTTCGCCGAATTCTTCCAAAATGCGCCGCTGATTCGGTAGGAGCGCCCGTTTTGCCGTTCTCATAATGTTTATTACCTTGAACAAAGAGTGGCGATTTTGTTCAAAAAAGTAAACGTTATTTGATTTTCGGGGCGGCGGGGGGCTTACGCGCGGGCGAAGAGCGGGTCGTCGTGGCGCTGTTCGCCGTTGGCGGGCGCGGGAACGTCTTCGCCGGGGGCGCGCGCGGCGCAGAAGATTTCGCCGAAAAGCTCGTCCTGCGTCACCGTCATCTGCCCGAGGCGCGCGAGCTCGAGGCATGCGAGAAACGTCGTCGCGAGCATCGGAATCGTGATTTTTTCCGGAAGCAGCGACGTGAACGTGAAGGATTTTTCAGTTTTCAGGCGCTCGAGAATGTCGCTCATGCGCGCGGCGATCGTCACGGAATCGTCCTGAATTTCGCCGGGCAGAATGCGCTCCGAAAGGCGTTTGAGGACGAGATTGAAGACGTTCCAGAGGTCCATTTTCCCGAGCGGCGCGAGCGGGCGTTCTTCGGGCGCGGCGGGCTTTTCGACGATGCGCGGCAGGAAATCCTGCCGTTTTTCGATGAGTCCGGCGATGTAGGCGGCGGAGTCCTTGAGGCGTTTGTACTGGATGAGCTGGCGGATGAGCTGCCAGCGCGGGTCGAGATTTTCGTCCTCGTCCGCGCTCGTCTCCGGCTCCGGCGCGTTTTCGCCGGTCGGCAGCAGCATGCGGCTCTTGATGTACATCAGCGTCGCCGCCATGACGAAGAATTCCCCCGCGATCTCGATCTTCATCGCCTCGTTCCGGCGGAGAATCTCCATGTATTGGCGCGTGATCTCGACGATCGGAATGTCGCGGACGTCGATTTCGTTCTTGCGGATGAGAAACAGAAGCAGGTCGAGCGGGCCTTCGAATTTCGAGAGGCGCACGGCGGGAACGTCGTCGGGGAAAAGCCCGTCGCGGAGCGTCTCGGCGCGGAGTTTTTCCGCCGGATCTTCGAAGGGCGTTTCCATCGCGTCAATAGGCGAACAGGCTCAGCGACACGCCGAAGGAGAAGTCGCTTTCGTCGCCGGCGTCCTGGCGGTAGCGCACGTAGTATTCGATGTTCCAGGAATTTCCGAGGCGCTGGCGCAGGCCGTAATACTGGTCGGTGAAAATGTTCTTTTCGTCGTCGAAGCGCCAGTCGCCGTAAAACAGGTAATAGGAATTGAGCCGCCAGTCGACGCGCACGGTGTACTGGCGCGCGTGCGTGTCGCAGCCGTAGTAGGCGAGGTCGTCGTTGGCGAGGAAGCGCCCGGAGAGCGTCACGCCCCAGACGTCGCCGTCCGTGAAGCGCACGGACGCGCGGATTGACTTCGAGGAGAAATCGCTCACGTCCATGCGGTGCGTCAGCGAGAAGTTCACCCAGCTCGCCGGCTTCAGCACGAGCTCGGCGAAATTGTCGCTCAGCGTGTCGTCGTCCACGGGGCGGTCCGTCTTGCGGATGTCCTGATAGACGTTGAACTCGGCGAGATTCTTCGAGCCGTAGGACTTGTCGCGCGTCTGGAAAAGGTTTTCGAGGCCGATGCGGAAAATGTGCTCGTCGTAGAGCGTGTCCACGGCGCGGTTGTCGCCGAGGTCGAGAATCGTCGGCGCGTCGCGGTAGATGTCGCGGTCGATTTCGGGAATGCGGGAGCTCTGCGAGGCGACGCCGGGCATGTAGCGGTAGCGGAAAACGGGGCGGCAGACGTGGCGCAGGCCGTCGATGCCCCAGGTCTCGTTGCGGTAGCCGTTCGTTCCCGAAAAGCAGAACTGCAGGTCGAAGCCGATCTGCCCGACGGTGCGCCAGTAATTGTCGTCGGCGTCGGGAACGGCGTTCCCGTAAAACGTGGAGCGGACGCCCGCGACCGGCGTGAAGGTCGCGAAGTCGCCGAAGGCGATCGGCGCGTCGAGCCCGTAATAGAAATCCGCGCGGGAGCTTTCGAGGCGGTCGTCCTTGTTCGTCTGGCGCAGGTGATACTGGTCGGAATCCTCTTCGACGAGGCAGGCGTAGGAGGCGCTGAAGCGCTGGCGGACGCCCGTGTTCAGAATCTCCGTCGGCACGAGGTCGAAGCGGATTTCCGGCAGGCGCTGCTGCGTGCTCTGGTAGTCGTTGAGGTGGACGCGCGTGAGCGCGGAAACGTAGTAGTTGTCGCCGGGCAGCACGAACTCGAAATGGCTGTCCGGATTGCGGTTGGCGTCGTAGACGTCCGGGCGGAAATGGCGCGTGACCTCGGAGTCGCTCCAGCGGTGAATCGCGGCGGAAATTTCCAGACCGTCGATTTCCTGCTTGTGCGTCCATTCGATGAAGCCGCGCCGACTGCCGATCTCGTTGCGGTAGATGTCGGGTTCGCGGTTCGCGGTGTCGTTGATGTAGCCGGCCTGAAAGTCGCCGAACATCCAGCGCGCGGAATCGGCGTTCCCGCCGCGCGTGTCGTAGGCGAGCGCGGGGCCGACGAGCGGGCCAGAGCGCTCGTAGAAGTCAAGCAGCAGCCCCGGCTCGTAGTCGTCCCAGATCGTGAGGTGCGTCGTCGTGCGCAGATAAAAGCCCGGCGTCGAGGATTCGCCGGAATTCGCCCAGATGCGCACGGGCGGCCGCTCGATGCGCGGCACCGAAAGCGGCGGCAGCGGCAGCACGGGAACGCCCGCGACGCGGAAGATCGACGGGCCCAGGTGCAGCCAGTCCTCCTCGCTGTCGTAGTCGATACGCCCCGCGCCGAAGGAGACCGAGCTCCAGTGCGGCTCGCCGACGTAGGCCTCGGAATCGCGGATGGCGACCGCGGTCGCGTCGCCGCCCGTTCCCGCGGAGATTTCTTCGCCCTTGAAAAAGAAGAAGTCGGCGCCGCCGCGCACGTTCTTCGCGGAGACGGAGCCCGTCTTCTGGTCGTAATCGACGGAATCGGTCACGACGCGCATTGCGTCCATGTCGATCGAGACCGAGCCCGAGGCGCGCGCCGCCTGCGCGTTCGCGTCGTAGGCGAGCTCGTCCGCGTGAATGCCGAGATTTTCGAAATTCAGGTCCGCGTTCTCGTAGCGGATGACGCCGTCCTTGCCGATGGAAAGACGCGTGTAGGTGAGCGGAATGCCCGCTTTCTCCGGCTTCGCTTCGGCGGGCGCGCCCGGGGAGTCCGCGGGTTCCGCCGCCGCGGGCTCTCCGCGTTCGTCGGGCGCCGTTTCCGTCGGCGTTCCCGCGTCCGGCTCGGCGGCGGCTTCGGGTTCAGAAAACGCAAAAAACGTTCCCGCGACGAAAAAGGCGGGAACGATCGCTGCGGCGGCAAGTTGTCTTAGCGTCAACACGGTGCGGAATGCGAAAAAGGAGTGACCGAAAATTTCCGTTAATCCTAACGATTTTGCTGTTCCGCGAAACAAAAAAACGCGACGCGAGCGGCGTGCGCGAGGAAGGTTATGGAGGTGACGAGGTTATGAAGTTGATTGCGTTTCGCTCCGCGAAAGTGTTTTTCGAAATCCTTTCGGCGAAGCCGAGCGCAAAGAACCTCCATAACTTCATAACTCCATCACTTCATCACCTTCCGCGCCCGAAATTGCGTTGCGGGAACGCGCCGGCGCGACCATCATGGCTCGCATGAAAATTCCCCGCCTTTTCGTTCCCGCGGTTCTTTTCGCCGCGCTCGCCGTTCCCGCGTTCGCCGCGCCGCAGTGGAAGCTCGTCTGGGCTGACGAGTTCAACGGCGCGTCGATCAACCCGCGCTACTGGTCGAAGATCGAGCGCGGCAAGCCCGACTGGAAGAACACGATGTCGAGCGATCCGTCGCTTTTCGCCGTGAAGAACGGCAAACTGATTCTGCGCGGCAAGGTCAACCCGAACACGAAGAAGGATCCGTCGCCCTACATCACGGGCGGCATTTCGACGCAGGGGAAATTTTCCTTCCGCTACGGCAAGATCGAAATCCGCGCCAAGCTCGGCTGCGCGCAGGGCGCGTGGCCCGCGCTGTGGATGCTCCCGGAAAAGGGCGGCTGGCCCGACGCCGGCGAAATCGACATCATGGAGCATCTCAACTTCGACGACGTCGCCTACCAGACCGTGCATTCCCGCTACACGTGGACGCTCAAGCGCAACAATCCGCGCCCGGGTTCGACGGGAAAAATCAGGCGCGACGACTTCAACGTTTACGGCGTCGAATGGCATCCGGACAAGCTCGTCTTTCTCATCAACGGCAAGGAGACGTTCACCTATCCGCGCGTTCCCGCCGAGGCGAATAACGGGCAGTGGCCGTTCGACAAGCCGTTCTACGTTCTCGTGGACATGCAGCTCGGCGGCGGCTGGGTGGAATCCTCCGGCAAGGTCAATCCCGCGCACCTTCCCGTCGAAATGCAGGTCGATTGGGTGCGCGTCTATCGCGACGCGAATCTGAAGACGCGCTGACGCCCGCCCGCCTCGTCCCGAAATTTTCCCGCGGATTTTACGGGAGGGTAAGCGTCCCGCTTGCCTCGAAATCCCTTTGCGGATAAAGGCGCTCAGCGGGCGGGGAGGATCGCGTTGATGAAGAGCGTCATGCGCTCCTGGATGTTGCGCGGGTTCGGGTCGGCGAGGACGGAGCGGGCGAGTCTGCGCATGTCCGCGAGCGTGCTGTGGCGCAGGATGTAGCGGATGCGCGGCGCGGAGTTCGCCGTCATGCTCAGCGCGTCCGCGCCGAGACCGACGAGGAGCGGCGCGAAGACGGAATCGCCCGCGATCTCGCCGCAGACGGTGCAGGGAATCTTCGCCTTGTGCGCCGCCTCGATCGTGCTCGCGATCGCGCGGATGACCGCCGGGTGAAAGGAATCGTAGAGGTGCGAGATCTTTTCGTTCCCGCGGTCCACCGCGAGCATGTACTGGGTGAGGTCGTTCGTGCCGATGCTGAAGAAGTCCGCCTCTTCGGCGAGGTCTTCGGCGATGGCGACGGCGGCGGGCACTTCGATCATCGAGCCGACGGGAATGTTCTCGTCGAAGGGAACGCCGGCGGCGCGCAGCTCGGACTTCGCCTCCTCGAGCACTTCCTTGGCGTTCACGAGTTCGGAGAGCGAGCTGATCATCGGGAACATGATGCGCACGTTCCCGCGCGTGCTCGTGCGGAGAATCGCGCGGAGCTGCTCCTTGAAGATCTCGCGAAACTCGAGACAGAAGCGGATCGCACGGAAGCCCATGAAGGGATTTTCCTCCGCCGGCATCAGGCCGCTGGCGATGTGCTTGTCGCCGCCGATGTCGAGCGTGCGGATGACGATTTCGGCGTCTGGCGGGAGCGCCTCGACGACGCGGCGGTATTCCTCGTACTGCGCCTCTTCGGGCGGGAAATCGCCCGAGCGCAGGAAGATGCCTTCGGAGCGGAACAGCCCGACGTCGCGCACGTGCGTCTTCCGCATCGTCTCCACGTTCTCCTTGCCGGAGATGTTCGCTTCGATGCGGAAGAAGCTGCCGTCGGCGGTCGTGTCGGGCTTGACGTTCTCTTCCGCGATGAGGGCTTCGAGGCGGGAACGGCGCAGCGAAATCTGCTCGTAGATGTCGAGCGTCTTCGGGCTCGGATTGACGTAGATGAGCCCGCGGTCGCCGTCCACGAGAATCTCGTCGTCCTGGGCGATGCGCAGCGACGCGTTGCGCAGGCCGACGACGGCGGGAATGCCGAGCGAGCGCGCCATGATCGCGGCGTGCGACGTGTGGTTGCCCGTGTCCGTGAGAATGGCGATCACGTGCGAGCGGTCGAACGCGATCGTCTCCGAGGGCGTGAGCTCTTCGGCGACGACGATGCGGTCGCGGAAACGCTCCGGCGAATTGTCCTGCGCGGAGCCGAGGAGATTTTTGAGAACGCGCTGCGCGACGTCGCGGATGTCGGCGACGCGCTCCTTCAGATAGCTGTCGTCGAGCCCAGAGAAAAATTCGATGTAGCGCGAGGCGACGGAATTGACGCAGTGCTCGGCGTTGAGCTTCGAGCTCTGCATCGCCTTCTTGGTCTCGTCGATGACGGCGGGATCCTCGAGCACGAGCAGGTGCGCGTCGAAAATGTCGCCCCCGGCGCTGCCGGCGCGCTGGCGGACTTCCTCCGAGAGCTTCGCGATCTGTTCGCGCGTCTTGGCGATCGCCCCTTCGAAACGGCGGATTTCCGCCTCCGTGTCTTCGACCTTGTAGCAGGGAATGTCCTCGTTTTTCTGCAGGAAGACGAAGGCTTTGCCGCGGGCGACTCCGGGGGCGCATCCGATGCCCTGGAGACAGTATTCGGTTTTTTCGGGCGAGTCGTTCATGCGTTCAAAGTTAGCCCCGGCGCCGCCCCGGCGCAAGCGCGAACGCGCCGGGCTCACCAGTCCTTTTCGGCGGAGCGGGCTTTGCCGCGGCCGTTGCGCAGAATCGCGCGGCGGCGTTCGGTCTCGTCCTTTTCCATGTCGCGCAGCACGGCTTCCGCCGCGCCCGCGTCGAGCTCGCGGCCTTCTCCCGCTTCCGCGCCGGCGTTCCCGTCCGCGTTTTCCGCGTTCTTTTCGGAAGCGTTCCGCGGCGCGGCGTCGGCGTTCCCGCCTTTTTGTCCGCCGTCTTTTTCGCCGTCCCCGCCGTCGGAGCCGTTCCCGTCGTTTTCCGAATTTTTTGCGGCGGCTTCTTCGAGAATCTTCGCGGCTTCGTCGAGGCGTTCCTCCGCCTTCCCGCCGTTTCCGGCTTCGCGTTCCCGCCGGGCGTCTTCCGTTTTCTCCGCGGCGCGGCGCGCGGCGTTTTCGCGGTTTTCGTCGCCGAGGCTCTTCGCCGCGTCTTCGAGCGCGCGCGCGCTTTCGGCGGCGCGTTCCCGCGCGGCGTCGGCCTCGCGCTGAGCTTCGGAATCCGTTCCCGCGTCGCGCTTTTCGGCGTCCTTTCCGTTTTCGTCCCGCCGCGCGTCGCTCCGGTTTTCGTCGCGCTTTTCCTCGTTCGCGCGCCGCTGTTTTTCGGCGGCTTCGCGGGCGTTTCGCGCCGCTTCCTCTTGCCGCTTCTTAAGCTCTTCGAGCTGTTTCTTCAGCTCGGCGAGCCTCTGTTCGTCGTTGAGAAGCAGACGAAAATTTTCCGCCGCGGCCTCGGCGTTCTTCGCGTTTCCGGCGCGCAGCAGGTCGCGGTAGAGCGCCTTCGCGCGCGCGAAATTCTTTTCGGCGGCGGAGACTTTTTCGAGCGCGGCGTCGGGTCCGCTCCGCGCGGCTTCGGCGGCGGACGCGGTCTCGTTCCGCGCTTCGGCGTGAAAGCCGGCACCGAGGTTCTGCGTCACGGCTTCGCGGAGCCGCGGCGAAATACCCGGCCGCGCGAGCGCTTCGCGGTAGAGCTCGCGGGAACGCGCGATTTCGCCCGCTTCCTGCGCGCGCAGGGCGTCCGCGCAGAGCGTCTCGGCGGAGGCGTCCGCGGCGGTGGTTTCCGCGGGAACGGGCGCGTCTTCGTCCCGCGCGCCGGCGTCGCGCGTTCCCGCGAGCAGCAGAGCGAGCGCGAAAAACGCGGGCGTCTTCGGCGCGCGCAGCAGCAGCGCGAACGCGGAGGTGCGCAGCCCTTTCGCCGAGCGCGTTTCGCCCGAAATCAGGTAGAGCAGCAGCGCGACGAGCGCGGGAACGAGAAACCATTCGCGGCGCTCGATCGGGACGGCGTGCACGCTTTCCTCCGCCGCGCCGGGCGTGAGGCGGCGCAGCCACGCGGCGGCGGTCTCGTCGCCCATCTCCGTCGCCGCGGAGCGCACGTACACGCCGCCGGTTTCCGCGGCGAGCTCGGCGAGCGGTTTTTCTTCGAGACGCACGGTGACCGTGTTCCCGCCGGAATCCTTGAGGTAGGAGACGTTCCCGTCCGCGTCGCGCAGCGGGATCGGCGCGGCGGCGCTCGGATCTCCGACGCCGACCACGACGACGGGCAGCTTCGCCGCGCGGAGTTTCGCCGCCTCGCGCGCGACGGAGCCGCTCAGCTCACCGCCGTCGGTGACGAGCACGATCGCGCAGTGGCCGAGATTTTCCGCCGTCTCGAACGCGCCCGCCGCCGTCTTCAGCGCGGCTTCGAGATTCGTGCCGCCGAGCGGAATCGAGCCGATTTCCTGGTCGTCGAGAATCGCGCGGAAGCTCGCGCGGTCGAACGTCAGCGGGCAGGCGAGAAAGGCGTCTCCCGCGAAGGGGACGAGGCCGAGCCGGTCGCCGCGCATGCGCTCGGCGAGCAGCGCCGCGAAGCGCCGCGCGTGCGCGAGCCGGCTCGGGCGCACGTCCTCGCAGAGCATCGATTTGGAGAGATCGAGCGCGACGACGACGTCTCGCCCCGCGCCGCGGAACGGCACGACCGTCTCGCCCCAGCTCGGGCGCGCCCACGCCGCCGTTGTCAGCGCCGCGCACGCGAGCAGGAGCAGGAAGCGCACGAAGCGCTTGCCGCGGGAAACGTCCGTGCCGACGGGAACGCCGTCGGGCGCGGAAAAATGCGGCGCGCCCAGGATCGCGCGCAGCGCGCGGCGGCGTCGCGCTTCCGCGAGCGCGTAAAGCGCCGTCAGCGCGGGAACGATCCAGAGCAGGTGATAAAGGCGTTCGGGATGCAGGAAAAAATTCATGGAAAGGCGATGGAAGAGGTTATGAGGCGACGGAGGCTGTCATGGTCATGGGTTATGAGGTGACGGAGTTATGGATGTTATGAAGTTGCAGTGCTTTTCGCTTTGCGAAAAAGTTTTTTGAAAGTCTTTTCGGCGAAGCCGAGCGCAATGAACCTTCATAACCTTCATAACCTCCGTCACTTCCATTACGGAAACCGCGGGAACGCGGCCCGCGAGAGCGCGAAGCCGATCAGCAGACACGCGAGCGCGAGCCCCGCGAACGCGTCCGCGCGCTCGTCGTAGAGCGCGACGCGCGGCAGCTCCTCGGATTTTTTTTCGAGCTTGTCGATTTCGGCGAGCGCGGCGCGCATGGCTTCGCGGTCGTCCGCCGCGTAGTAGGCGCCGCCCGTGATCTCGGCGATCCGCTTCAGCGCGGCTTCGTCGAACGCGTTCGGATAGTGCACGATGCGCGCGCCGAAGAATCCCTCCTGCACGACGTAGGCGCGTTCGCCGCCGATGCCGACCGTGTGCACGGTCAGCCCGTAGTCCTTGGCGATGCGCGCCGCCTGCTCGGGCGAGACCTTGTTCCGCGCGGTGTTTGCGCCGTCCGTGAAGAGCACCATGACTTTGCGCTTCGCGTCGGAATCCTTCGTGCGGTTGACGACGGAGACGATCGGCGCGGCGAGCCCCGTGCCTTCGCCGACGGTGTGGAGCTCGAGCTCGGCGACGCGTTTGAGCAGCCACGCGTGGTCGAGCGTCGGCGGGCAGACCGCGAACGCCAGGTCCGCGAACGCGATCAGCCCGATGCGGTCGTTCGGGCGCGCGCGGATGAATTTTTCGAGCTCCTCCTTGCAGACGTCGAGGCGGCGCTTCGTCTCGCCGCGGCGGTGCGCGGCGGCGATTTCCTCGTCCGTGCGCAGCGTCTTCGCGGGATCGAACGCCGCCATGGAGTCCGAGAGATCGACGGCGAGCATGACGTCCGCGCCCTCGGCGCGCCGGCGGATTTCTCCAGCGGAAAAGCGCGGTCCCGCGAGCGCGACGATCAGCAGCGTTCCCGCCGCGGCGTAGAAGAGCGCGGGAACGAGCCGCGCGGGCGAAAGGCGGCGCGTCGGCGGCGTTCCCGCCTCGCGGAAGCGCGCGAGCGAAGGAATCCGCAGCGCGGGCTCGCGTTTCAGAAGCTGGCGCGCGAGGCACGCCGCGAGCGGGACGAGCAGGGCGAGCGCCCAGGGGAACTGCAGTTCAAAGTTTTCCATGGCGGGAGACGGCGCGCGGCGAAGGCTTCGCGGCGGGCGCGGATGCGGATTTTTCGGAGGCGGGCGGCGGCGTCGTCTCGGCGACGAGCGTTCCCGCGCGCGCGATGGCGGCGTCCGTGCGCTCGCGCCCGGCGGCGAGCCCGGCGAATTTCACCAGGTCGGCGGCGTTCAGAAATTCGCGCAGAAAACGCCGCTGCTCCGGCGGGAACGGGCTGTCCGGCTTTTCCATCGAAACGAAGAATTCCTGCGACGTCATCGCGTCGGCGGAAAGCCCGAAGCGCCGCGCGAGGTAGCGGCGGACGATGTCCGAAAGGCGCGCGACCGCGGCGACCGAGCCGATGCGCCCGGCGTCGAGTTCGACGCGCAGCGCCGCGAGTTCGCTTTCGGCGCGCGTCCACGGCGGGATTTCCGGAGGCGCGGACGCGCGGCGCCGCCGGCGGCGGAAGACGAAGAACGCGGCGGCTCCGAGCAGAACGGCGGCCGCTGCGCCGAGCGCGAAAAGCGCGCGCGGGAACGCGTCGTCGGCGTCTCCGCCGAATTCCGAGACGAGCGCGAGCGGCGCGTCGGGCGCGCTTTCGGGCAGCACGGCGCGGATCGCGGGCAGCGCGACGGAAACGCGCCGCGCGGCGCCGGAATCCTTCTCCCGCGCTTCGATCGTGAACGAGGCGTCCGCGAAGTCGCCCGCCGCGAGCGGAATCAGCGCGAAGCGCAGACGCGTCCGGCGGAGCGGTCCGAGGCGCGACGTTTCCTGCTCGACGCGCTCGGCGGCTTCGAGGCCTTCGGGCAGGGAGAACTCGAGGCGCAGCGCGGGCTCGAGCCCGAAGTGCGTTTCCGCGTCGGCGGAGATTTCCACGGGCGCGCCGACGGGAACGCCGCGCGCCGCGTCCGTCGCCGCGTCGGGCGCGATCCGCGGCGCCGAGACGACGAACGTTCCCGCGCGGATTTCGCGCCGCGCGAGCCAAAAGAGCGTTCCCGCGCCGGCGAGCAGGAGCGTTCCCGCCGCCGCGAGTCCGAGAAAGAAAATTTTTCGTCGAGGAAAGTTCATGGAAGGAGGCGCGTCCGAGCGCGCGCGACTTTCAAGCTTAGACGAAAAAGCGTCCCCGCGGCAGTGTTTTTTTTAGCCGCGGCGGCGGGAGACCGCTTTTCGGCGGCGCGGGAATTTCAGACAAATTTTTTCGGCGGGAACGCTGATTACTGCGAAATGCCCGTTTCCTCTTGAATCGGGCGTTTGAAAAGTTTACCTTAAAAACGAATTCATCAATTCAAAATCATCCCTTATGAAAATCAGTAAAACCTTGTTCTTCCTCGCGTCCGTCCTCGCTTCGACGTCGCTTTTCGCTTCCGAGGAAGCCAAACCGGAAACCGCCGCTCCCGCCGCCGAAGCTTCGGCGAACGAAAGCAAGTTCGACTTCATCGAGCAGAACGGTCAGAAGTTCATTCTCGTTGCCTCGCTGCCGACCGCCGCCGCCAACGACGAGTTCACGAAGAACGTCGGCATCATGAATCAGCTGCGCCAGACGCTCATCACCCTGAACGAGCACAAGAAGATTGCGTTCACGGAAGCGGAAAAGACGGCGACCGACGAAAAGATCAACGAGCTCACGGAAGAGCTGAAGAAGGCGGACCAGACGATGGCGAAGGCCTACGGCTATTCCATTTCCCGCGACTACATCCACCTGCCGGTGGAGACGGTGCTTTATCTGAAGCTCACCGACGAGGAGTACGACGCCGCCAAGAAGAATCCCGAAATCAAGGCGGACAAGGATCTGCTCGTGAAGGGCGACGACAAGTTCCAGCGCATTTCCGTGATCGCGCCCGAACGCGCGTGCGCGGAATTCCAGCTCAACGTCCAGAAGATGATCGCGCTGCGCAACCGCCTCGTGCAGATGGACAAGGCGCTCGCGAAGATGCCCGAAGGCGCGGAAAAGGACGCGCTCAAGGAAGAGTTCGAAAAGGGCAAGACGGCTTTCGACGAGAACAACAAGAAGATGGTCGAAGCCTACGGCTACTCGGTCGCGCGCAATTACTACATGGAGATCGCCAAGGCGAAGCTCTACGTGAAGGTCAACGAGGAGGAATTCCTCAAGGCGCAGAAGGCCGCCGAGGAAGAGGCGCTGCGCGCCGACGCGAAATCGGCGATCGCGGACGAGGCGAAATGATTTTTTTCTAAAACCCAACCAGACAAAACAGACATGGCAGACAACACAGCCCTCGATTTCATCGAGCAGAACGGTCAGAAGTTCATCCACGTTTCCACGATCAATACAGCCGAGGCGAACACGCAGTTCATTCAGAACGTGCAGCTCGTGCAGCGCCAGCGCCAGATGATGGTCGAGCTCGACCAGCGCGCGAAGACCGCGCTCACGGAAGAAGAACGCAAGGCGGCTCTCGCGAAGATCAAGGAAATCGGCAAGAAGCTCGACGAAAACAACCAGGCGATGGCGAAGGCCTACGGCTACTCGCTGACGCGCGATTACCTGCACCAGGTGCTCAAGACGCGCATCTTCCTCAAGCTCACCGAAGAGGAATACGCGGCGGCGAAGAACGACGCGAACGTTCCCGCGGACCATCTGCTCGTGAAGGGCGACGACAAGTTCCGTCTCATTTCGGAAATTCCGGGCGCGGAAGCGAACGAACAGTTCCGCCACAACGTCCAGGTGATGCACAACCTGCGCCGCCAGCTCGTCGCGTACAAGGATTCCGTTGCGAAGATGCCCGACAGCGAGGAAAAGACGAAGGCGCTCGAAAACGCCAGGACGGCGGAAGAAAACCTCGTCAAGAACAACGACCTGATGATCAAGCAGTACGGCTTCTCGCTCGCGCGCGACTACCTGATGGAGATCGTCGAGTCGAAGCTCTACACGAAGGTGAACGAGGAGGAATTCCTCAAGGCGCAGAAACAGGCGTCCGAAAAGGCTTCCGCGTAAGTCGCGTTTCCTTTTCGCAAAAAGCGTTCCCGCGGCCGATTCCGCGGGAACGCTTTTTTTGCGCGCCTCAGGCCTCGGGCGTCCGGTTCTTTCCGCTCACGCGCGGTGGCGTCCGGGCGTCCATTTGGCGTAGCCCGCGGGCGTCGCGGTGTTCACGGCGTCGGGCGCGTCGCCGCGGTCGCGCAGCAGCGAGGGCGTTTCCGCGAAGACCGCGGGATCGGCGCGCAGCAGCGACGGGACGTCCAGCGGCGCGCATTCGAGCGGCGGCGCCGAACGGCGATGCGGGAACGCGAAGACCGTTCCCGCGACGGCGGCGGCGAGCTCCGGCGTGCGCGCTTCGCGGAAATCCGGCTCGGGCGCGCCGTCGCGGACGCGCAGCACGTTCCACGCGTTCATGCGCGATTCGGCGACGAGCGTGAAGTCGCGTTCCCGCGGATTCGCGCGCAGCAGCAGCGCCGCCGCGAGGTGCAGACTGCCGAACGCGAGCACGGGAACGCGCGCGCCGAGCGCGAGCCTGCCGCGGATCGCGGCGGCGGCGACGCGGATGCCGAGAATCGAGCCGGGGCCTTCGCAGAAAAGAAAGCCCGCCGCGTCGAGACGCGGGCGGACGCGTTCCGCCGCCGCGAAGACGCCTTCCAGCGCGGGAGCGGCGGACGTTTCGAACGCGCGCCAAGACGCGCCGTCTTCCCCGAGCAGGGCGACGACCGCGCACGCGGGCGAAGAGGCGTCGATGAGCAGAAAATCGCTGAGGTTCATGCGGACGTGGTTTTAAAATGAATACGAAACGCGGAAGCCGCCGAACGCGAAGACGCGGTGGTCCGCGGAGGAAAAATCGCGCGTCCGGAACGACTGGAAAAACACGGCGGACCAGCCGCCGAACGAGGCGCCGACGCCGATCGAGGCTTCCGCCGCGAACGGATACGCGCAGAGGTCGGAATCGTGGTCGCGGAAAAGCTTGCCGCCGAGCGTCGCGTCGTAGGCGATCGCGTCCGCCTGCAGATCCGCGAAGACGTAGAGGCTCGCGGGAACGCCGGGCGCGAGCGCGAGCGACGTGCTCTGCCGCATCGGCGCCCAGCCGAAATCGCGCGGCAGACCGTAGCCCCAGCGCGCCTGCGCGCCGCCGGAAAGCTGCGTGCGCACCGTGCCGAGCGAACAGAAGCCGCGCACGATCAGATCCGCCGCGAAGCCTTCGCCGAGCCGGCCCGAAAGCATGAAGCGTCCGCGCTGTTCGCAGAGCAGGTTGACGCCGGGCTGGTCCTTCACCTGCGAATCCCAGCCGGAATAGCGGTCCGCGCCGATGATGCGGTGATAGCCGTCCTGGATCTCCTCGCCGAGCGCGGAAGGCCCGACGACGCCGAGCTGCAGCTCCGCGGCGAAGAGCAGACGGTCGTCGCGCGTTTCCGCGAGCCCGGCGGACGCGTAGAGAAACGCGGCGTAGGGATGGTCGTCCTTCGGCGGAGTCTCGACGTAGCGCGCCGCGGGCGTGTACATTTCCTGCCCGACGGAAAAGAAGTAATGCCGCCCGGGCGCGTCGGCGGCGTCGTGCGTGTAGGCGAGGCGGCTGTGGTTCGTGTAGTATTTGTCCGACCAGTGCCCCCAGAAATCGTTTTCGTCGCAGACGGAAAACGTGTCCGCCCGCGCGGGAACGGCGCAAAGGGTCAGAAACGCGACGAAAGGAATCGCGGAGTCGATTTTCATGCGCACGATGCTACGCGCGCTCCCGCGGGAACGCAAACCCCGTTTCGGTCTTCGCGCCGCGGGCGCGCCCGCTCAGTTCGCGTCGGCGGGGACGCGGTTCAGGCTGCGCGCCCAGTCGGCGGCGATGCGCGCGGCTTCGCGCAGCACGACGTCGTATTCGGGATCTTCCTTTTCCTCCGCGTCGGCGTTTTTGCCGGACTGCGGCAGCAGCTTCGAGCCGCGGCGCTTCGAGAGCGAAAAGCCCTTCGCCTTCGCGTCGTCGCCGCTTTTTTCCGCTTCGACGGCGGAATCGAGCCGGATTTCCTCGGAGCGGAAATCGTTCTCGGCGAAAGCCTCGTATTCGTCGCGGATCGTCCTGACGAACGCCTTGTCGGCGGCGCGCCGTTCGATGCGTTCCCGGATGTCGAGCGGGACGGTTCTGTCCTTTTCGGCGCGTTCCCACCACGAGATCGCGCGCCCGTGCGTGACGAACTCGGGCAGCTCCGCCTGGCGGCGGCGGCTCGCGTCGTCGAGTGCGGCGATGAGCTCCGGCGAGACGGGCGCGGCGAGCCAGCCCGGCTGCGGGCGGCTTTCGTCGAGCACGGAGGGAATCGAGTCCCACGGGAGCGGGTTGTCCAGGTCGCTTTCCGAAATCGGGAACACGCTGTACACGGTCGGCACGCGGATGTCCGCCGCGACGCCCTTGAGCTGGATCGAATCGCCCGAAGGCGCGTACCATTTGCTGCGCGTGATCTTGATGGACGCCTTCTGCGCCTCGTCGTCCACAAGGTAGCTGAACGGGACGATTTCCTGCACGGAGCCCTTGCCGTGCGTCTGCGCGTCGCCGACGATGACGGCGCGGCGGTTGTCGCGCAGCGCGCCGGCGACGATCTCGCTCGCGCTCGCGCTCGCCTTGGAGACGAGCACGACCAGCGGGCCGTTCCATTCCGGAAGCGTCGTCGTGAAGATGTGCTTCGCCGCGTCGAAGAGCGTCTTGCGCCCCGTCCGCAGCACGTTCGCGTCGCTGCCCGCCGCGCCGCGCACCTGCAGCACGGGCTCGCCGGATCCGACGAAGAGCTCCGTCAGATCCACGGCTTCGTTGAGATAGCCGCCGCCGTTGTCGCGGAGGTCGAGCACGATCGCGCCCGCGCCCGCGCCCTTGAGCTTGCCGAGCAGCTCCTTCACGTCTTCGGTCGTGCTGAACGCCTGCGCGTCGGTGCGGTCTTTGCCGTAGAAGGCGGGCAGATTGATGACGCCGACGGGAACGTCCGCCGCGGGAGCCGCCGCGTCCGCCGTTTCGGCGGGAACGCTGATGAGCTTCGCGGTCGCGAGCTGTTCGGTCAGCTTCACCTCGTCGCGGACGAGGGAAATGTATTTGCGGTCGCCGTGATCGCTGCCGGATTCGACGAGCAGGCGCACCGTCTCGCCTTTCTTCCCGCGCAGCATCCGCACGATGCGGTTGAGGCGCATGCCGACGACGTCCGTCAGCGCGACGGAATCATCCGTTCCCGAGCCGACGGCGATGATGCGGTCGCCCACGGAGAATTTGCCGGAGCGGTCTACGGGCCCGCCGGGAATGATTTCGCGCACCGTGCAGTAGCCTTCGTCGTCGTAGAGCACGGCGCCGATGCCGCAGAGCGAATTGCGCATCGAAATCTGAAAGTCCTCCATCGACTCCTTCGGGAAGAACGTCGTGTGCGGATCGAACTGCGCGGTGAGCGCGTTGAGGAACATCTCTTCGATTTCCCAAGGCTCGAGGACGAGATTCTTGCGGAGCTTTTCGTAGCGCTTCGCGATTTTTTCGCAGGCGGCGCGCACGGCGGCTTCGGAAAGGTCGGGCTCGGCGTCCTCGTCGGCTTCGTCCGCTGCGTCTTCGCCGCCGGATTTTCCGCCGCCGATCAGTTCGTTGATGAGGTCGTTCGTGAGGCGTTTTTCCCAGAACGCGTCCAGCTCGGCGTCGGTCGCGCACCAGGGCTCGTCCTTGCGGTTGAGTTTCAGCGAATCACCGTTCGCGAGGTCGAAGCCGCGCGCGAGGCGTTCCCGCGCCCGGTCCACGCGCTCGGCGACGCGCTTTTCGAAAATTTCGTAAATCCCGAAGGCGGCGGTCATGCTGCCGTTCTTCAGATAGTCGGGCAGGACTTTTTCGAAGCGCGCGCACGCCAGCTCGTAGTCGCTCTGCAGGAAGAAGCTGCGCGAAGGATCGAGCTGCGCGAAGAAGTTTCTGATGACCTGCCGCATGTCCGTCGCGTCCGTCTTCTTCTGCGAAATGTGGAAGCGGTCGAGACAGAAGCGCGTGAGGCGGACGTCGTCCTGCATCTCCCGCGTCGTCGTGTAGCGCGGCGTCTCGGGGGCGGGCGCGGCGACCGTCGGCGCGACGGGCGGCGTTCCCGCGTCGGCGGCGAGCGCGAAGGCGGGAACGAAGAGCAGCGCGGAAAGCGCGAGACGGCGTGAAAGCGTGCGGGAGAGTTTCATGGCGGGAATGCGTTGAAAGCGGCGCGGCGGCGGGGTTTTCGTCGGATTATTTTTTCTTGCCCTTGCGCGGAGCGGCGCCGGCGGCCGTTCCCGCCGCGTTCGGCGCGGCGCCTTCGGGTTCGACGATCGCGTCGGCGAGCCCGTAGGCGATCGCCTCCTGCGCGTTCAGGTAAAAGTCGCGGTCGGTGTCGCGCGTGATCTTTTCGAGCGGCTGGCCCGACGCCGCGGCGAGAATGCGGTTCAGCTCGTCGCGCGTGCGCTCCATCTCCTGCGCCTGGATGTGGATGTCCACCGCCGGCCCCTGAAACTGCCCCATGATCAGCGGCTGGTGGATCATCACCTGCGCGTGCGGGTACAGGAAGCGGTTGCCCTTCGCGGGAGCGCTCAGCAGAATCGAGCCCATCGACGCCGCCATGCCCGTGACGACGACCTTCACCGGCGAGGAGATGAGCTTGATCGTGTCGTAGATCGCCATGCCCGCCGTGATCGAGCCGCCCGGCGTGTTGATGTAGAACGTGATCGGCTCGCCCGGCGCGATCGCTTCGAGGTAGAGCAGTTTTTCCGTGACGTCGCGCGCCGAAGCGTCTTCGACCGCGCCCCAAAGAAAGATTTTACGCTGCTTCAGAAATTCCTTCTGGATCTGGACCGAAATCGGCGTCGCCTCGGTCGGTTTCTGTTCGTCGTTGTCGCACATAATGAACTCCCATTTTGCAGAATTTATGCCACTTTTAAAACGGAAAAACCGCCGCCGCGCGGACGCGGTTCTTCCCGCAAAAAAAACGTTCCCGCGCATCGCGACGCGGGAACGACAACACACACACTATGAAAAACGAAAACTTATTTGCGGCGGCGGCGACGCGTTCCCGCCAGCGCGAGCGCGCCCAAACCCGCCAACAGCCCGAACACCGACGGCTCGGGAATGACGATGCCGTGCAACGTCGCGTTTACGCCGTAGGAAGTTTCGAAGCCGGAACCGTTATATTTCGCGACGAGAATAGCGGAAGCTCCGGTCGTCGTGACTGCCGAACGAATACCTTCTCCCGAACCGCTGTTCCCCTTGGCGGAGACGAAACTGTCTTGGGATGAAGAAAACAGCACCGAATAAGTTTTTGTGAGGTCCAAGGCGATGTTGTCGAAATTCCAAGTGCCGGAGTTGGCGTTGCTGTTGCTGTCCCAAGAAATCGCATTCATGGAGACGGCGACGCTGCTCGTGGAGCTTCCGACGTTGTTGGGCGCGACTTCTCCCTCGTAAATAAAGGCGTACAGATTTCCGCTGTAAAACTTCGCGTTGCTGTTTGCTCCGGAGGTCGAGGCGAAGTCGATCGATTTCAACGTGAACGTCGCGATGTCGTCCGAAAAATCCGGAGACCAGTTCAAAGCGTCCAAATCGACTTTGAATCCGGTGATGGTCGTGATACCACTTCCAGACGCGGTATCCGTTCCGGAGACGATTTCTGCGTTCGCAAATGCCGTTCCCGCGGCGAGGAGGGCGGCGACTGTGATGATTGTGGAGTTTTTCATAAGCATTTCAGACTGTATATTGAATTGTGAAGGCATTATCCCCGGTTTCCTAAACCGAGGGGGAAACGCCGTTCATCCCTTTATTCATCATATTTTACACGACAAATAAATATAAGTTTTTAACCGCGAATCGGCGCGAATTCCCGCAAATTTCGGACGGCGTTCCCGTGAAAACGAAGTCACTTCTTTACAACTCTTTGCGTCTTTGCGGGGGAATTTTGCGTTCCCGAGAGAGCTTGCCCGAAAAATTTCCGTGTCCTTCCGTGTTTTCCGTGGTCAAAATTTCGGACTTGCCTCGGTTTAGGAAACCGCGGGGGCGGAAACGCGCGCGGGGTCGGGGGTTGCGGCGCTTTCGCGCATGTGTTTTCATGGGGCGCATGGAAAGTTTTTCCGAGGATTTCCGCGCGCGTTTCGCGGGCGTCGCCCGACTTTACGGGAGCGAGGCGTTCGCGAAGCTCGCGCGCGCCCGCGTCTGTCTCGTCGGGCTCGGCGGCGTCGGCTCGTGGGCCTGCGAGGCGCTCGCGCGCAGCGGCGTACGCGATCTGACGCTCGCGGACATGGACGAAATCCAGATCACGAACACGAACCGGCAGCTTCACGCGTTGGACGGCGCCTACGGGCGCGCCAAGGCGGAGGCGCTCGCCGAGCGCGTCCGCGCGATCAGCCCGGAATGCGCCGTTTCCGTGAAGAAGATTTTTCTCACGCGGGATTCCGCGCCCGCGTTTTTTTCCGAAAACCGCGGCAGGTTCGACCTCGTCGCGGACGCGATCGACGGCGCGGCGAACAAGGCGGCGCTGATCGCGGCGTGCGTCGCGGCGGGAACGCCGGTCGTCTCTTCCGGCGGCTGCGCGGGCAAGCTCGACGGGACGCGCGTCGAAGTCGGCGACCTCGCGGACGCGGAAGGCGACGCGCTGCTGAAATTCGTCCGCCGCGAGCTGCGTTCCCGCCACGGTTTTCCGAAAGGCGGCGCGAAGCTCGGCGTTCCCGTCGTGTTTTCGCGGGAGCTTTCGCGCGCGCCCGCGCCGCTCGACGCCGCCGCGTTCCCGCAGATGATTTCTCCCGCCGGCGGGCGTCCGCGCCCGGGCACGGCGGCGTTCGTCACCGGCGCCTTCGGGCTCGCGCTCGCGCAGCTCGTCGTCGAAAAAATCATTTCCTCAAACGCATCATGAAGATTTCGCTCAAGGATTTCCGCCACGTCGTCTGGGATTGGAACGGCACGCTGCTCGACGACCTGTGGCTGTGCATGGAGTCGCTCGACCTGCTGCTCGCGAAGATCGGCAGGCCGCCGATCGACGTCGCGACCTACCAGCGCATTTTCAGTTTCCCGGTGATCGACGTCTATCGCGCGCTCGGCTTCGACACGTCGCGCACGGCGTTCGAGGCGATGAGCGTCGAATTCATGGCGCACTACGAGGCGAAGCGCCTCGAATGCACGCTGCAGAAAGGCGCGCGCCGCTTCATCCACGCCGTGCACGCGCTCGGCGTCACGCAGTCCGTGCTTTCCGCCTACCGCCACGACTACCTCACGACGATCATCGCCGAGCACGATCTCGAAAAATACTTCGTGCGGCTGAGCGGGAACGACGACATTTTCGCGCACGACAAATCCTACCGCGCGCCCGGACACCTGCAGAAAATCGGCCTTCCCGCGGAATACGTGCTCTACGTCGGCGACACGCTGCACGACGTCGAAACCGCGCGCGCGATGGGTGTGCGGTGCGTGCTCATCGACCACGGCGGGCACGCGCACCAGTCGCGGGAACGGCTGCTCGCCGCCGGCGTTCCCGTCATCCGCGACTACGAAGAGCTGCTCTCCTGAACCGCGCGGCGCGCCCGCTTCCGCTCTCACGATTTTTCTTTCCCGTCATGTTCTGGCAAAACGTTCCCATTCACATTCTGGACTTCGAGGGATCCGCCGTTTCCGGCATCGTCGAATACGGCTTCGCGACGCTGCTCGGGGGCAAGGTCATCGACGCGCGCACGCGGCTCTGCGGCGTCTCCGCGCCGATCCCGGCGGACGAGTCGGACGTCCACGGCATCTTCGACGAAGACGTCGCGGGGCTCGCGCCCGTGGAAAACGACTGGAACGTCTTTTCCGGGCTGCGCCGCAGCGGGCTTTTCGGCTCGCACCACGCGCCGGCGGAAATCGGCATGCTCGCGACGGTGTGGAGCGTTCCCGGGAAAGTGCCGGATTTTTCCATCGTCGGCAATCCGCCCGTGAACTCGTGGGGGCCGTGGATCGACACCTGCCGCATCGCCAAGACGTGGTTCCCGCACGAGCGTTCGCACAAGCTCGGCACGCTCGTCGAGCGCTTCGAGATCGGCGAGCGCGTCGAGGCGACCGCGCGCCGCTTCTGTCCGAAAAACCGCGCCCGCTACCATTGCGCGCTCTACGACGCGATCGCCGCCGCGGAGCTGCTCGTGAACATGTGCGAGCACCCGGCGTTCGCGCGCGCGGAAATTCTCGACCTCGTCGCCGCGAGCACGAGCGCGAAGAAATTCCGCGACCACCTCCAGGGCGAATTCGACTTCTTCTCCTGACGGGAGCGTTCCCGCGGTCCGCGAAAAAAACGTTCCCGCGAAACGACGGCTTCGCGGGAACGTTTCGGCGCGGTCGGAACCGCGGGCTTATTTGAAGAGATTCTTGAATTTCTCCATCCAAGATTCGGAGATCGGCTTTTCCTTGTCGCCGCAGGATTCGGAGAACGCCTGGAGCTTTTCCTTCTGCTCGGAGGAAAGATTCTTCGGCACGTCGATTTCGATGCGCACGAATTCGTCGCCCTTGGAGCCGCCGCGCAGATTGGGCATGCCCATGCCGCGCAGCCGGAAAGTCGTGCCGTTCTGCGTTCCCGCGGGAATCTTCAAATCCGCGCGCCCCGTGAGCGTCGGGACGGCGAGCGTGCCGCCGAGCGCCGCGAGCGTGAACTTGATCGGAATCGTGCAGAAAAGGTTGTCGCCCTCGCGCTCGAAGAGCTCGTGCTCCTTGACGTGAATGACGAGGTAGAGGTCGCCGTATTCGCCGCCGTTCGGACCGGCTTCGCCGTCTCCGGAAGAGCGCAGACGCGTTCCCGTGGCGACGCCCGGCGGGATGCGCTTGACGAGCGTGCGCGCCTCGACTTCGAGCCCCGAGCCGTTGCATTTCGCGCAGGGCTTTTCGATGACTTTGCCCGTGCCGCGGCAGGTCGGGCAGGGCTGCTGCATCTGGAAGAATCCGGAGCGGCGGATGACCTGGCCGCGCCCCTTGCAGGTCGGGCAGGTCTTGCGGCTCGTGCCGGGTTCGGCGCCCGTTCCCTTGCAGGCGGAACAATGGGTGTGGCGCTTGTATTTGATCGTCTTTTCGACGCCGCGCGCGGCTTCCTCGAGCGTGATTTCGAGGTCGAAGCGCAGGTCGTTCCCGCGGTTGTCCTCTTCGTCCGCTCCCGCGCCGCCGCCGAAGAAGCTCTCGAAGATGCCGCCTCCGCCGCCCATGCCGCCGAAAAATTCGCGGAACACGTCGCTCGCGTCGCGGAATCCCGCGCCGCCCATTCCGCCCATGCCTCCCATGCCGCCGTTTTCGAACGCGGCGGGGCCGTACTGGTCGTAGGTCGCGCGTTTCTGCGGGTCGGAAAGCACCTCGTAGGCGTTGGAGACTTTCTTGAACATCTCCTCCGCCTCCTTGTTGCCCGGATTGCGGTCCGGGTGGTACTTCATCGCCTGCTTGCGGTAGGCTTTCTTGATTTCGTCGGCGGTCGCGGTTTTCTCGACGCCGAGCAGCTTGTAAAAATCTTCGGACATTTTTGAAAGGTTAAAGGCTGAAAGAATGGTGGACGGAAGCCGGTGACGGGTGACCGGAGATTACCGGAAAACTTGTTTTCAGAAAGTTTTTTCCTCGGGGAAAAAACGCTCCGAACCGCTTCCGGATCTTCGGTTGCCGACCGCTCCGCGTCCGCGCGTTCACGCCGCCGGACCCGCGGAGATGACGACGCTCGCGGGGCGCAGCAGACGGTCGCCGATCTTGTAGCCGACGCGGTGCACGAAAATCACGTGATCCTCGGGAACGTCCGCCGACGGCTGGCTCGTGAGCGATTCGTGCTCGTTCGGATCGAAAGGCCGACCGACGGGATTGATCTCGACGACGTTGTGGCTCGCGAGCGCGTTCTTGAGCTGCGCGGCGATCATCGCGAAGCCTTCGGTGATGCTTTTCGCTTCGGGATGCTGTTTTTCCGCGGCCTCGATGCCGAGTCTGAAATTGTCGAGCACGGGGAAAATGTCCTTCGCGAGCTCGCCCTTGGCGTAGTTGGCGGTCTTGGGCTTTTCCTCGTTGGTGCGGCGGCGGTAGTTGTCGAAATCGGCGACGGCGCGCGCGTAGGCGTCCTTGGCGCGTTCGAGCTCCGCCTTCAGCTTCGTGTTTTCCGCCTGAACCTTGAGAAACGCGGCGCCGACGTCGGTGTAGCTGATGCCGTTCCCGGCGTTCTTTTCGGCGGACTTTTTCTCTTCCTCGGGAGCGGGAGAGGGCTCTTCCTCGGCGGGCGCCGCGGCTTCCGGCTCGGGAGCGACCTCCGGCTCCGCGGCGCTTTCCGCGGCGGCGGCTTCCTCGGGCGTGTCCGCGACGACGGGCTCCTCGCACTCGGCGGGATTCGCCTGTTCGTCGGTTTCTTCCGGCGAGACGGGAACGGTCGCGTCCGACTCGGGCGCTTTGGGATGCGTGTTCTTCTCCCACGGCGGCGTCGGGAAATGCGGTTTTTTCGCGGCGGAGGGCTGAGCGGTGTTCTCGTGCTTATGATGTGTCATGATGAAATTCTCCCGTGCATAAAAAATGCCAAGCGCGGCGGGAACGCCGATCGCGGGCGCGCGGCGGCGCGTCAGAGCAGCTTGCGCCAGACGGCTTCGACGAGCTCCGCGGGAACGTCGCCCGCCGTGAAGGCCTCGCCGACGGCGTGCATGAGCACGAAGCGGAGCCGCCCCGCGCGCACTTTCTTGTCCGACGTCATCGCGCGCGTCAGCGCGTCGAGCGGCAGCGGCGCGCGCAGCCGCGTCGGCAGCGCGTTCGCTTCGAGCAGCGCGCGCGTGCGCGGGACGAGCGTTCCCGCGGCGGCGACGCCGAGCTCTTCGGAAAGCAGCGCGGCGGCGACGAGTCCGATAGCGACCGCTTCGCCGTGAAGGTATTCGCCGTAGCCGGCGACTTTTTCGACGGCGTGCCCGAAAGTGTGCCCCAGGTTCAGCAGCGCGCGGCCGTTTTCCGCCGCGGTTTCGCGTTCGTCGGAAGCGACGACGCGCGCCTTGATTTCGCAGCAGCGGCGCACGACGCCCGGCAGCTTCGAAGAATTCCACGCGAGCGTTCCCGCGCGTTCCAGCTCCGCGAAAAGCGCCGCGTCGCCGAGCAGACCGTATTTGACGACTTCCGCCATGCCCGCGGCGAATTCGCGCGGCGGGAGCGTCGCGAGCAGCGCCATGTCCGCGAAGACCGCGCGCGGCTGGTAGAACGCGCCGACGAGATTTTTCCCCGCCGAAAGATTGATGCCCGTCTTCCCACCGACGGAGCTGTCCACCATCGAGAGAAGCGTCGTCGGCACCTGCACGAAATCGATTCCGCGCAGAAAGGACGCCGCCGCGAAGCCCGCCAGATCGCCGACGACGCCGCCGCCGACCGCGACGACGACGCCCGAGCGGTCCACGCGTTCCCGCGCGAGCGTTTCCCAGACGCGGAAAAGCTCGTCCGCCGTCTTCGCCGTCTCGCCGTCCGTCGAGGTCTCGACGACGACGCGCGCGAGCGGCGCGAGCCTGCGGAAAAGCTCCGGATGCGCGCGCGGGAGCGCCGGGCAGGTCACGACGGCGACCGGGCGGCTTGCGTCGGCGTAGCGCTGCAGAAACGCCGCGAGCTCGCCGCCCAGATCGGCGCCGATGCGGATCGGGTAGGCGCGCTCGCCGAGTTCGACGTTGACGGAGGAAAAAACGGACATCGCGTAAAAAGGCTTGGATTGAACGGAAAAGTGCGCCCGCGCGCGGCGGGAACGCGTCAGCGGTTGCGGCGTTTCTTCGGTTTCGCGCCCGCGCCCGCGGGCAGGAGCATCAGCGGCTCTTGGCGGTACGCGAAGCCTTCGAGCTTCTTGCGCTCGATGGTCTTGTTGAGCAGGCGCTCAATCGCCTGGAGCTGCAGCAGCTCGTCCGGCGAAAACAGCGTGAACGCCTCGCCCTCGTCGCCCGCGCGGCCGGTGCGTCCGATGCGGTGCACGTAGTCCTCCGGGTGCTCGGGAACGTTGTAGTTGATGACGTGCGAGACGCCGGAAATGTCGAGCCCGCGCGAGGCGATGTCCGTCGCGACGAGCACGTTGAACCTGCCGTCGCGGAAGCCCTGCAGCGCCGCCGTGCGTTCCTTCTGCGTGCGGTCGGCGTGCATCGTGGCGACGGCGATCTTGTTCGCTTCGAGCCATTCGGTGATGCGGTCGGCGTCGCGCTTCGTGCGCGTGAAGACGATGACGCTTTTGTAGCGCGTGCGCTCGAGCAGGGCGAGCAGCAGATCGTATTTCTGATAGCCGGCGATCGGGTAGATCGCGTGCGAAATCGTGTCGGCGGTCAGCGTTCCCGTGCGCACGTCGATTTCGAGCGGGTCGCGCAGCGCCCAGTCGGCGATGTCGCGGATGGTCTTGTTCACCGTCGCGGAGAAGAGCAGCGTCTGGCGCTCCTTCGGGCAGAGGCGGATGATGCGCGAGACGTCCTCGATGAAGCCCATGTCGAGCATGCGGTCCACTTCGTCGAGCACGAGCGTCTCGATGCGGGAAAGGTCCACGTGGCGCTGCTGCTGCAGGTCGAGCAGACGCCCCGGCGTGGCGACGACGATTTCCGCGCCGTCGCGCAGCGCGCGCAGCTGCTGTTCGTAGCGCACGCCGCCGTAGAGCAGCGCGATGCGAGCGTCGGAATTTTCCGCGAAGCGGCGGAAGGCTTCGTCCACCTGCATCGCGAGCTCGCGCGTCGGCACGAGCACGAGGCAGCGCGGGAACGGCTTCGCTTCGCCGAGCCGCGCGAGCGTCGGCAGCGCGTAGGCGGCGGTCTTGCCCGTGCCCGTCTGCGCGGCGCCGATGACGTCGCGCCCCGCGAGCGCGGCGGGAATCGCCTGTTCCTGAATCGGCGTCGGCTCCTTGTAGCCGATTTTCGTCACCGTTTCCAAAATGTTCTCGGGCAGCCCGAGTTCCGCGAATGTCTTCATAGAAAAAATTTTGCGCATCATACGCTTCGCCGCGCCGCTTGGCAAGCGCGCGGGCGGCGTTTCGCGGGAAGGCGGAAGGTGATGAAGTGATGGAGTTATGAAGTTATGGAGGTTCTTTGCGTTTCGCTCCGCGAAAGAGTTTTTCAAAAATACTTTCGGCGAAGCCGAGCGCAATCAACTTCATAACCTTCATAACCTCATAACCTCCATCACCTCCATCACCTTCCCCTCGCCCCTCTCTTTCCGTGTTGCAATTCCTCGGCGATGAAATAATTTCGTCTCACCATGGAAAACGAATCCGCCCCGCAAAAAGACGTTTCCGAAAATGCGCCGCTTCCGGAAAATCCGGACGCCGAAAACGTCGTTCCTGCCGCGCCTTTTCTCGGCAGCGAAACTCATGAGCCGCCCGCCGGCGTTCCCGTCGCGGAAGCCTTTTCCGTTCCCGCTTCCGAAGCGGTCCCCTCCGCGCCCGCGGCTCCCGCGGACGAACCGGTCTCCGTCGAGATCGACGCGGCGGGAACGCCGTTCGGCACGTTCCCGAGCGTTCCCGTGGACGGCGACGAGGCCGAACGCCGCTGCGGGGGCGGCTGCGACGAAGAGGAGCGCCGCAGACTGCTCAACCGTCTGCGCCGCCTGATCGGCCAGATGCGCGGCGTCGAACGCATGGTCGAAGACGGCGAGCCCTGCATGAAGACGCTGCGCCTCATCTCCGCCGTCGGCGGCGGGCTGCGCGGCGTCTGGGCCGCCGTGCTTTCCCGGCACCTGAAGGAATGCGCCGCGGAGGCGCTGCGGAACCGCGACGAACGCATGCTCGACGACATCGTCGAGCACCTCCGCAAAATCGGCTGAGCGCCGCGTCTGCGCGCGTCTTCGATTTCCGTTCCCGCGGGAACGGAAATTTTCTTGCCTCTCGAAATTATAGGGTATAGCCCTATAACCTATAAATTCCGAAGACTCATGAGCTGTCCGCATTGCCAGAAAAGAGAACGTGAACTCGCGGAGGCGCGCAAGGCCGCCGCCGCGTCCGCCTGCGGCTGCGCCGACGCCGCGCGGGAACGCCGCGAAGCGCGGGAGCGGCTCGCGCTCTGGATTTCCTTCGCGAGCCTCGTCGCGAGCTTCTGCGTCGCGCGCTTTTTCCCCGGATTCCCGGGATTCCCGCTCGCGGATCCGGCGTGGATCGCCGTCGCGCTCTGCGGCGCGCCGATTCTGCGCGCGGCGGCGGACGCGCTTTTCCGCGAGCGCCGGATCACTTCGTCGCTGCTGATTTCTTCGGGCATCGCCGCCTCGATCGCGCTCCAGATCTTTTCGACGTGCTCCGGCGAGGCGGGAACGCACGAGCACGAAAGCTACATTTTCGCCGCGGGAGAAATCGCGTTTCTGATGGGGCTCGGCGAATGGCTCGAAGCGCGCACGCTGCGCCGCACGCGCGACGGCGTCGAGGCGCTGCTCAAGGTCTCGCCGAAGCGCGCCGCGCGCGTCCGCGCGGACGGTTCGGAGGAGAGCGTTCCCGTCGAGGAGCTCGCGGTCGGAGACGTGGTCGCGGTGCGTTCCGACGAGACGATTCCCGCGGACGGCGAGGTGATTTCCGGCTCAAGCGCCGTCGATCAGTCGAGCCTCACGGGCGAGAGCGTTCCCGCGGACAAGCTGCCCGGCGATTCCGTGCTCGCGGGCACGCGCAATCTTTCGGGCTCGCTGCGGGTCCGCGTCTCCAGGCGCACGGGCGACACGGCGATCGCGCGCCTCGTCCGGCTCGTCGAAGAGGCGGAATCGAAGAAGGCGCCGATTCAGAACGTCGCCGACCGCTGGGCGTCGAAGATCGTTCCCGCGGCGCTCGTCTTTTCCGTGCTCGTCTTCGCGGCGGCGTTTTTCCTTTTGGATGCGGGCTTCGAGGCCTCGATCGTCCGCGGCGTGACGATTCTCGTCGTGTTCTGCCCGTGCGCGTTCGCGCTCGCGACGCCGACGGCGATCGCCGCGGGCATCGGCAACGCGTCGCGTCGGGGCGTGCTCGTGAAGAGCGGCGCCGCGCTCGAACGGCTTGCCGCGACGGACACGGCGGTCTTCGACAAGACGGGAACGCTCACGCGTTCGAGCCTGCGCGTCGAGGGCGTCTTCGCGGCGGCGGGATTTTCCGAGGCGCGCGTGCTCGCGCTCTGCGGCGCGGCGGAAAGGCATTCCGCGCACCCGATCGCGCGGGCGCTCGTCGCCGCCTGCGGGAACGCGCCGCTGCCCGAGGCGACGGAGGCGCGCACGCGCAACGGCGTCGGCATCGAATGCGTAGTCGAAGGCGCGCGCGTGAGCGTGCGTTCCCGCCGCGCCGCCGCCGCGGACACGCGGATTCCGCCCGAAGCCGAGGCGTTCGCCGACGCCCGTGCCGCGCGCGGCGAAACGCTCGTCGCGCTGACGGCGAACGGCGCCTTCGCGGGCTTCGTCGCGCTTTCGGACACGCTGCGCGAAGGCGCTCCCGAGCTCGTGCGCGAGCTGAAGGCCGCCGGCGTCCGCACGATCGTGCTCACGGGCGACAACCGCGAGGCGGCGGCGCGCGTCGCCGAAAGCGTCGGCGCGGACGAGGCGATTTCCGAATGCCTGCCCGAAGACAAGGCGGCGGCGATCCGCGGGCTGCGGGAACGCGGCGCGCGTTCCGTACTGATGGTCGGAGACGGCGTGAACGACGCTCCCGCGCTCGCGTCGGCGGACAGCTCGATCGCCATGGGCGCGCTCGGTTCGGAGCTCGCCGTGGAGACGGCGGAGATCGCGCTGCTCAACGACCGCGTCGAGCTCGTTCCCGCGCTGATCCGCTTTTCCCGCACGGTGCTGCGCACGATTCACGCGAATTTTGCGTTTTCGATCTGCGTGAACGTCTCCGCGGTCGCGCTCAGCGCCTTCGGCGTGCTCGATCCCGTGAGTGGCGCGGTCGTCCACAACGCCTCTTCGCTGCTCGTCGTGCTCAACTCCGCCTCGCTGATGACGCGGAAGCTCGACCGCTGCAGGCCGCTTTGCGCTTTACGCGGGGACGGGAAAACGGGATAATCGCGGGTTCAACCTTCAACCTAAAAAGAATTCATGAAAGCATTACTGTTCTCCGGACAAGGCGCCCAGAAAGTCGGTATGGGCAAATCGCTTTACGAAAATTCCGCGATCGCGCGCGACCTCTACGACCGCGCGAACGCCGTGCTTCCGTTCGACCTGAAGCAGGTCTGCTTCGAGGGACCGCAGGAGACGCTGACGGAAACGCGCGTCTGCCAGCCGGCGCTTTTCACGCAGGGCTACGTCATCGCGCAGATTCTGAAGGAGCAGGGCAAGCTTGCCGACCTCAAGTGCGTGCTCGGGCTCAGCATCGGCGAGCTCACCGCCTACGCGGTCGCCGGAGTGTGGGATTTCGAGACGGGGCTGAAGGTCGTCGCCGAACGCGGCCGCCTCATGCAGGAAGCCTGCGACAAGACCAAGGGCGGCATGGCGGCGATCATCGGCGGCTCCCGCGAAGACGTGCTCGCGTTCTGCAGGGAATTCGACGTCGACGCGGCGAACTTCAACACGCCGGGGCAGATCGTCATTTCCGGCGACGCGGACAAGATCGCCGCGGCCGTCGCGAAGAACGCCGAGACGAAGCAGTTCAAGCGCGCGATTCCGCTCGTCGTCGCGGGCGCGTATCACTCCCGCCTGATGGAGCCGGCGCGCGCGGACTTCGCGAAGTTCCTCGCCGAGGTCGAGTTCAGGAAGCCGGAAATTCCGGTGTTCACGAACACGACGGGCGAGCTCATCGACGATCCCGCGGCGATGCGCGAAGCGCTCGCGAAGCAGGTCGTCTCCTCCGTGCTTTGGGAAGACTGCGTGCGCGGCGCCGTCGCGCTCGGCGTCACGGAAACGCTGGAATGCGGTCCGGGCGGCATCCTCACGGGCATGGTCAAGAAGATCGCTCCCGAAGTCGCGGGAACGGCGATTTCCGAGTTCGCGGAAATCCCGGCGTAAGCGGCTTCCGTCCGCGCGAAAAAACGCGTTCCCGTCGAAATCGGCGGGAACGCGTTTTTTTGTGAGGCGACGAGTCTGAAAGGTCGAGGCGCTGAAACGGCGATCACTCCGGAGCCCGTCGCGTCGGGCGGCTTCCCGCGAGCGCGAGAAACGCCGCACCGGCGAGGAAGAGCAGGGAGATGCCCGCGATGCCCGCGCGCGTGGAGAAAAGCGGCGTGTCCTCGCGGTGCAGCGCGAGCGCGATCGCGCTCAGCAGGAACGGTCCGAGAATCGTCGAGCAGCGCCCGATCATGCTGTAGAAGCCGAAGAAGGAGACTTCGCGCCCGGCGGGAACGATCGTCGCGAAATAGGAGCGCGAGAGCGCCTGGACGCCGCCCTGCACCATGCCGATGAGCGCGGCGAGCAGAAACATCGGCGAAACCGCGAAGCCGCAGAGCGCGAGCGGTTCCGTCGGCATCAGCGCCCCGTAGAACGCGACGCCGACGTAGATCGCGAGCGCGGCGAAGAGCACCGGGCGCGCGCCGAAGCGCTTGCCGAGCACGCCGAAGAGCAGGGCGCAGGGAACGCCGAAGATCTGCACGATGAAGAGCGCGAGGAAGAGGGCGTCGCGCGAGAATCCCAGCGCGTTCCCGTAGCGCACGGCGCTCGTGATGATCGTGTGCACGCCGTCGATGTAGCAGAAATACGCGAGCATGAACCAGCGCACGCGGCGTTCCCGCAGGAACGCGGCGCAGGTCTCTCTCAGCGCGCGGAAGGCGGCGCGCGCGTCGAAGCCCGTTCCCGTCTTCGCGCGTTCCCGCCGCAAAAGCAGCGGCAGCCCGAACGCCAGCCACCACAGCGCGCCGACGACGAAGAGCCCGCGCGGGTCCGGCGCTTCCGCGAAGCCGAGCAGCTCCCAGTTCTGCGTCCAGAGCGCGATCAGCGCGAGCAGCAGCACGCCGCCGACGTAGCCCACGGAAAACGCGACGCCGCTGACGGCGTGCCGCGTCTTCTCCGTCGTCACGTCGAGCAGCAGCGAGTCGTAAAAGAGATTCGCGCCGAAAAAACCGATCGCGGAGACGACGTAGACCGCGGACGCGAGCCGCCAACTGCCTTGCCCGACGAAGCTGAGCGCCGCCGTGCCGACGATGCCGAGCCCGCAGAGCGCGCGGAAGAGCTTCATGCGCAGGCCGCCGGACTGCGCGACCGCCGCCAGCAGCGGCGAAAACAGCGCGACGCCGACGCTCGCGACGCCGAGCGTCAGCCCGTAGCGCGACGTCTTCAGGTGCTCGGGAAGCGTTCCCGCCCAAAAATTCTGGAAGAGAATCGGGAACAGCACCGCCATCACGATCATCGTGTAGCCGGTGTGCCCCAAATCGTAAATCGCCCAGCGGAACGCGCCGCCGGGCGAAGACGATTGCGGGGATTCGCGGTCCATGGCGCTCAGGCGCTTACGCCGCGGGCCAGCCCGTCTGATTCCACGCGAAGCCCTGCGCGAGTTCCCGCGCGAAGAAGGGCCCGCGATAGACCATGCCCGTGTAGATCTGAATCAGCGACGCGCCGACGGCGAGGAAGCGGTCCGCGTCCTCCGCCCTACAGATGCCGCCCGAGCCGATGACGGGCAGTTTGCCGTCCGTCGCGCGCACGATGTAGCGCACCATGTCCACGGATTTGCGCATCAGCGGCGCGCCCGAAAGCCCGCCCTTCGTGACGACGTCGCTTCCCATGAACTCGGGGCGCGATACGGTCGTGTTCGTCGCGATGAGACCGTTGAATTCCGTTTCTTCGACGACGGAAATCACGTCGTCCACCTGCGCGTAGGAAAGATCCGGCGCGATCTTGAGCAGCATCGGGAGCGGCTTTTCCTTGAGCCGCAGCGCGCGGGACCGGTTTTCCTTCTGCAGTTCGGAAAGGAGCGTGACGAGGCGCTTGCGGTCGTGCAGCTCGCGCAGGTTCGGCGTGTTCGGCGAGCTGATGTTCACCGAAACGTAGTCGGCGTGGTCGGCGAGCGCGCGGAACGAGCCGAGGTAGTCCTCGACGGCGTTTTCGATAGGGCAGACCTTGGACTTGCCGATGTTGATGCCGAGCGGGAACGCGCGCTTGCCTTTTTTCGGACCCTTGGCGATGCGCGCCGCGATTTCTTCCGCGCCGTCGTTCGGGAAGCCGAAGCTGTTCACCGCCGCCTCGAATTTCGGGTAGCGGAACAGGCGCGGCTTTTCGTTGCCGCTCTGCGCCAGGTGCGTGACGGTGCCGATCTCGACGTGCCCGAAGCCGAGCGCGCCGAGCGCCGCCCAGACGCGGGCCTGCTTGTCGTAGCCCGCGGCGACGCCGACGACGTTCGGGAATTTCAGCCCGAAAAGCTCGATGGGCTTCTGCGGCGGCAGGTGCGGGTTCTTCATGTTGAAGCGCTCCATGAGCGCGACGAGCGGACGCACGGCGCCGAAGGCGCGGAGCGCGAGCAGGGAACGGTCGTGAGCCTTCTCCGCGTCTTTGCAGAAACGGAAAAAGAGAGGGCGCGTGACGTATTCGTACAGATAGTCCATGGCTATAAATAAAGCTCCGGATTTTATCCGCGCGTTCCCGCCGAATCAAATTGAAAAGGACGCCCCGAAATCGCGCGCGGAAAACGTGAAGCGGTCATGACGCTTGGCGGAAATCCGAAAGGTAATTCCTCCTCAACTCCTCAACTTTTCAACTCTTCAACTTTCTCGCCTTCACCAGATCGTCTTCGCGGGAGCGCTTTCGAGTTCCGCCTGCGCGCTTTGCGGGAGCAGCGGGAAAAAGTCCAGACGCGCGCGGCGCTCGATTTCGTCGATGCTCGCCAGCCAGCGCTTGGGATTCGTGCCGAGGTCGGCGCGGTGCGGCACGATGAAGGCGAGCGCGCGCAGGGCGCCCGTCGATTCGTCGCGGTCTGTGACGATGAGGAAGAACGCGTCGGGAACGGCGGGAGAGACGCCGCGGGAACGCGCCGCGCCGCGCGTTTTCGCCGAGGCGAGCGTCGGCGGATTTTCCGACGCGTAGAGCGGACCGCAGAGAATCCACACTTCCTCGAAACTGCGCGCGTAGCGCGAGAGCACGCGCTGTTCGAGCGCCTTCCACGGTCCCGCGTTGAGCTCGTGGAGCTGCGGGACGACGTTGGACATCAGAAAAGTCTCCCGCTGCGCCGCCTCGCCGTAGCAGAGCGCGACGGCGTGGTTCGGCGCCATGTGCCCGCGGTCGTATCCGGTGTGCGAATACGCTTCGGACTCCACCCGCGCGCGCGTGCGCGTATCCGTCTCGAAGCGTTCCGGACGCTCGGGAGCCTGCGTCGTCTTCGGGCGGAAGACGCGGTAGGCGCACCACGCGGGATTGCCGCGGGCTTCGTCGTAGCCCACGACGTAGGCGGCGTTCTTCAGCAGCGTCAGGCGGCGCTCGGAGACGGGCGTTCCCGCGAGCACGGCGGACCGCAGGTCGAGCGTCGTCCCCGGATCGACGCTCTTCCCGCGCACGAACGGAAGGCGCTGCGCGAGCTCGTCGAGAATGAACACCATTTCGTCCGGCGTCGCGGGATTTTCGCGCACGCAGTCGATGACGGCGACGACGCCGCTTTCGATGCGCTCCTTCGTCTCGGCGTCGCCGAACCAGTGCGCGACCTTCGTTCCCGCGGCGGCGAGCGCGACGAGGAGCAGGGAAATCAGAAAAGGCTTCAGACGGAGTTTCGCGGGATTGATCCGGCGTTTTCTCGGAGAACGTTTGGGCATGGCTGGGAAAATGGCGCGGCGCGCGTCCGCGGTCGACGAAAAAAACGGAACCCGAATCGGATTCCGTTTTTTGTCGCGGCTGGTGCGGCTAACCAGATTCGAACTGGTGTCACCACTTTGGAAGAGTGGGGTCCTACCACTGAACGATAGCCGCAGGCTTGAAAATGGTGGGAGTAGCAGAAGTCGAATCTGCGACCTTTTGCGTGTCATGCAAACGCTCTAACCAACTGAGCTATACCCCCGAAAAGGAAAGAGCCTCCACTATCTATTAAAATCGGAAACGACGCAAGCTTTTTTTGAAATTTTTTCAAAAAAATTTTCGGGCGGGCGAGGCGCGGTGCTCCGCGCGGGCGCGAAAGGTGATGAAGTGATGGAGTTATGAAGTTATGGAGGTTCTTTGCGCTCGGCTTCGCCGAAAGGATTTCCGAAAAACTCTTTCGCGAAGCGAAACGCAATCAACCTCATAACCTCATAACCTCCATAACCTCGTCACCTACGCGTCCCGCTTGCCCTCGAAATCCGCGGACGGAAACCGCCCTTTTTCAACAGGGATTGCGGGGATTTCAAGGGATTTTCTTTTCGGCGGGAACGCGCCTTGGGGGCGAAGCCATTCCCATCTTCGCCCGTAAGGATGCTCACATTTCCAAGCCCCGAAGGGGCGACGATTGCTCAGCGTAGGGCAAGCGAGCGCCGCGAGTGCAGCCCTACGAACTCGAAAAACAAACCGACGCGCCCTGAAGGGGCGCAATTGCCGACGCAAAACCGCGTTCCCGCGGCGGAGACGCGGACGCTCAGAAAAATCTCCCGATGAGCCGTCTTTTTTACCAATAAAGGACGCACGTTCCGTCCCTGAAACTCCAAGTCCGAACCGAGAGATTTTTTCTGTCCACAAGGGTGCCATGGCGAAAATCTCCTTCCCGCCACGCGTAAAAATACTCCTCGTCTTCGACGCAGACGTTCGGACACTTGGTGTAATTGCACTGTCGCGACAGCAGCAGAAGAACATCCGTCGTCGTCGGCGTCTCTCCGTCGAAAACCAGAATTCGCGCGCCGCCCGCCGCGGGAACGCTTTTCTCGGCGTCTCGCGCCGCGCGGGCGCTCGCGAAAAATCCGCTTGAAACGGGCGTTCCCGCGTGAAAGTGTATTCCGCATAAATTCATCGCTTTTCCCCATGGCTCCTTCCCGCAGAGATTTTCTGAAGACCGGGGCGCTCGTCGGCGCCGGACTCGTCATGTTCCCGCACGTCTTCGCGGGAACGGAACCGGAGCGCGCGCCCGTCGGCCCGTCCGGCGAAATCGCCGTCGCGCTCATCGGCTGCGGCGCGCAGGGCAACGTGCTGCTCGACGCGCTGATGCGCCTGAACCGCTCCTTCGGCGTGCGCGTCGTCGCCGTCTGCGACATCTGGAAATTCAAGCTCGACGCGACGGTGCGCCGCCTGCGCGCGAACGGGCGCGAGGTGAACGGCTACGCCGATTTCCGCGAGATGCTCGCGCGGGAACACTCGCTCGACGCGGTGTTCGTCGCGACGCCGGATTTCTGCCACGCGCCGCAGACGCTCGCCTGTCTCGCCGAGGGCAAGCACGTTTACTGCGAAAAGATGATGGCGGAAAACGTCGAGGGCGCGCGCGCGATCGTCCGCGCCGCCCGCGCCGCGCGGGAACGCGGGCTGCTGACGCAGATCGGGCACCAGCGCCGCTCCAATCCGTATTACCGCTACGCGTTCGAGAAAATCCTGCCTTCGGGCATGCTCGGCAGAATCACGCACGGCATCGGGCAATGGAACCGCGCCGTCTCCCGCGACGTCGTCGCGCCGAAGAAATTCCGCCCGGACGCCGCGCTGCTCCGCGAGTTCGGCTACGAGGACGAGCGGCAGTTCCTGAACTGGCGCTGGTTCAAAAAGTATTCGGGCGGGCCCGTCTCCGATCTCGGCGCGCACCAGATCGACATCTTCAACTGGTTTTTCGGCGACCCCGAAAGCGTGATCGCCGCCGGCGGGAACGACTATTACGCGAATCACGAATGGTACGACAACGTGACGGCGACCTTCGCCTACGCGACTCCCGCGGGCAAGGTCCGCGTCACCTATCAGACGCTGACGACCACGAGCTACGGCGGCGGCTATTTCGAGGCGTTCGCGGGCGACGAAGGCTCGCTGCGGCTTTCCGAAAAGCCCTCGCTCGTGCGCGTGTACCAGGAACCGCGTTCCGCCGCCGACTGGCGCGAATTCGTCGCGCGCGGGCTGCTGGAAAACCGCGCCGTTCCCGCGGAAGCCGCCGCCGCGGCGCTCGAAGACGGCTTCGAGGACGCGCGCGCCTCCGCCAGCGCGCCCGCCGACGAGTTCGTCTTCCCGCGCGGCGTCGCGCTCGGCGCGAAGACGATTCACCAGCCGCACGTCGAGAACTTCGTCCGCGCGATCCGCGGCAAGGCTCAGCTCACCTGCGACGCCGAAGAGGCGTTCCGCGCCGAGGCGCCGATCTACCGCGTCAACGAAGCCGTCGCCGCGGAAAAAATGCTCCGCTACTCGCCGGAAGACTTCGCCGTCTGAGAACCGGGCGAAGCGCGGGGACGCCCTCAGGCGTCGCCTTCGGCGAGGAGGAGCGGGAGCCCGGTCCAGCGGCGGGCGGATTCGGCGTTCTTCACCGCCATCGCGTAGGCGGCGGGTTCGCCGACGATGAAGACCTTGCCGCGCCCGCGCGTGATCGCCGTGTAGATCAGGTTGCGGCGCAGCATCATGAAGTGCGCCTTCACGAGCGGGACGACGACGACGGGAAATTCCGAGCCCTGCGATTTGTGGATCGTGACGGCGTAGGCGAGCTGGAGTTCGCCGAGTTCGCCGCGGGCGTAATCGACGGGAACGTCGCCGCCGAAATTCACGCGCACGCCGCCGGTTTCCGGGAACACCGCCTCGACGCGCCCGAGGTCGCCGTTGAAGACTGCCTTGTCGTAGTTGTTCCGGTTCTGCATCACCTTGTCGCCGACTTCGAGGCGCGCGCCGCCGCTTGCGGGAACGCTTTCCGCCGCGCCGCTCTTGAACGCGCGCTGCAGCTGCTGATTCAGATTCTGGACGCCGACGACGCCGCGGTGCATCGGCACGAGCACTTGAATCGCCTCCGCCGAACGCACGCCGAGCAGGCGCGGGATCGCGCGCGTCGCGAGCTCGACGGTCTTTTTCGCGCAGTCTTCCTGCGAATCGGCGGCGATGAAATGGATGTCTCTCGCGGGATCGAATTCGTAAACCGACTCCTGGATCGGCTCGGGCGGCCGCGCGTCGCCGTGCAGAATGCCGTGCGCGGTCGAGACGATGCCGGAGCGCTTCCCCTGGCGGAAGACGGCGGCGAGGCGCGTGACGGGAACGCGCCGCGAGTCGATGAGGTCGCCGAGCACGTTCCCGGCGCCGACGCTCGGCAGCTGGTTCACGTCGCCGACGAAGACGAGATGTGCCTGCGGCGGCACGGCGCGGAGCAGGGCGGATGCGAGCGCGGCGTCGAGCATCGAGGTTTCGTCCACGACGACGAAGTCGGTCTCGAGCGGGTTGTTCTCGTCGTGCGAAAATCCGCCCAGCAGCGGCTCGGGCTTGAGCAGGCGGTGGATCGTTCCCGCGGGCATGCCGGCGGCTTCCGCCATGCGCTGGGCGGCGCGCCCGGTCGGCGCGGCGAGCGTGACGCGGACTTTCTTCGCGCGGAGCACGGCGCAGAGCGCGCGCAGGATCGTGGTCTTGCCGGTGCCGGGACCGCCGGTGACGAGGGAAAATTTTTCGGCGAGCGCGGTCGCGAGCGCCTGCGCCTGTTCCGGCGCGAACTCGAAGCCCGCGTGCTCCTGCGCCCAGACGACGGCGCGGTCGATCTTTATCGGCGGGAGGCGGCTCGGCGCGGCGCGGAGCGCGGAGACGGCGGCGGCGATCTCGCGTTCCGCCTTCGCGAGCGCGGGCTTCTGCAGCAGCGCGGAACGCGGCAGCGCGATCAGGCGCCCGGCGGCGATCAGCGAATCGAGCGCGCGCGCGACGGCGTCCTCGGGAACGCCGAGCAGCTCGACGGCGCGGCGCAGCGTCTCCTCGCGCGGGAACGCGGCGTGGCCTTCCTGCTCGGCGAGGTCGAGCGCGTAGAAGACGCCGGCTTCGAGACGGCGTTCGCTTTCGTTGGGAATGCCGAGATTGCGGGCGATCTTGTCCGCCGTCGGGAACGCGATGCCGTCCACGTCGCGCGCGAGCCGGTACGGATTTTCGCGCAGAATCTTCTTCGCGTCGTTCCCGTAGGTTTTGACGATGCGCGTGCACTGCGCCGAGGTGACGCCGTAGGTCTGCAGAAAGACGATGATTTCGCGCAGGGCGCGCTGTTCCTCCCAAGAGGCTTTGATCGCCTTGACGCGCGCGGCGCCGATGCCGGGGATTTCGCGCAGGCGCGCCGATTCTTCGGAGATGACGCGCAGCGTGTCCGCGCCGAAATGCGCGACGATGCGCTCGGCGTACGCCTTGCCGATGCCCGGAATCAGCCCGCTGCCGAGATATTTGCGGATGCCGTGGACGGACGAAGGCAGCTTCGACGTGAACGCCGCGATCTTGAACTGCCGCCCGTAGTTGCGGTTCTGCACCCACGCGCCCGTCAGCTCCAGCGTTTCGCCGCACTGCACGCCCGGGAGCGTTCCCGTGACGGTGACGGTTTCGCGCGCGCCGTCGGAGCGCTTCAACTCGCCGATCGTGAAATGGTTTTCGTCGTTGTAGAAGACGATGCGCTCGAGCACGCCGGCGATTTTTTCGGATTCGGTCGAAGCCATGCGGCGGAGTGCGGGAGCGTGTCTGCGGGAACGCGCGCGGAGCGGCTCAGAAGCCGTCGCGGCGAAGCTGGCGCGCGCCGATGTCTCGGCGGAAGTGCATGCCTTCGAAATGAATCTGATCGACGAGCGCGTAGGCGTTCTTCGCGGCCTGCGCGAGCGTGTCGCCGTGCGCGACGACGCCGAGCACGCGCCCGCCCGCCGTCACGATGTCGCCGGAATCCTCGCGCTCCGTGCCCGAATGGAGCACCGTCGCGCCTTCGGGGAACTTGCGCGGGAACGTGATGACGTCGCCCTTGCGCGGCGTTCCCGGATAGCCTTCCGCCGCGAGCACGACGATGATGTTGCAGCCGTCGCGGAATTCCGCCGACTTCGGGTCGAGCGTTCCCGTCGCGCAGTCGTGCATCAGCTTCACGGGGTCGGTCTTCAGCAGCGGCAGCAGCACCTGGCATTCCGGATCGCCGAAGCGCACGTTGAACTCGACGACCTTCGGCCCTTCGTCCGTGATCATGATGCCGACGTAGAGCGTGCCGCGGTAGCGGATGCCGTCCGCGAGCAGCCCCTTCAGCGTGGGCTCGACGATGCGCTCGACGACCTGCTTCTCGATTTCGGGCGTGACGACCGGCGCGGGAGCGTAGGCGCCCATGCCGCCGGTGTTCGGCCCTTCGTCGCCGTCGCGGACGCGCTTGTGGTCCTGGCTGGCGGGAAGCATCACGTACTTGTCCTCGCAGACCATGAGCATGATCGACGCCTCTTCGCCGCGCATGAACTCTTCGATGAGAATCTCCGCGCCCGCTTCGCCGAAGCATTTTTCGTCGAGCATGTCGTAAACCGCCGCGCACGCCGCGTCGTAGTCTTCGGCGATGATGACGCCCTTGCCCGCGGCGAGCCCGCTCGCCTTGACGACGATCGGGAAATGCTGCGAGGCGAGGAATTCGACCGCTTCCTCCGACGACGTGAACTTTTTGCCCCACGCGGTCGGGATGCCGTGGCGCATCAGAAAATCCTTGGAAAAAGTCTTGCTCGCTTCGAGAATCGCGCCCGCCTTGCCCGGCCCGTAAACGGGAATGCCCGCGGCGCGGAGCGCGTCGGCGACGCCGACGGAAAGCGGCGCCTCCGGACCGACGATCACGAAATTGGAGTCCAGCCGCTTCGCGAGCGAAACGATGCCGGGAACGTCCGTCACGCTCTGCGGATAGCAGATGGCTTCCTGCTCCATGCCGCCGTTGCCGGGCGCGACGGAGACCGCCGCGACGAGCGGGCTCGCCTTGCAGGCTTTGAGCAGCGCGTGTTCGCGTCCGCCGGAACCGATGATGAGAACTCTGAGGGATTTTTCCGTCATGCTTGATCTGTGAATTGAAAGCCTCAGTAAATCGCAATCCGCGTTCCCGCGCGAACAAAATTTTCGCGGGGAGAGGGGAAGCGGGAAGGTTATGAGGTGACGAGGTTATGAAGGTTATGAGGTTGATTGCGTTTCGCTGCGCGAAAGAGTTTTTCGGAAATCCTTTCGGCGAAGCCGAGCGCAAAGAACCTCCATAACCTCATAACTCCATCACTTCATTTGTAAGGATTCTGTGATAATTGCTCGTCGCGCGTGTGGTAAATTATTTCCTGCGGACGCGGGAACGGTTCCCGCCGACGCGCGAAATTCGAACAGCTCTCATCATGAAAAATCTTGATACGGACAGAAAGCGCGGGCGTTGGCTCGCGTGGCAATGGGCGGCTCTCGCGAGCCTCGGATTGGCGGGAACGCTCTTTGCGCTCGATGAAATCTTCGAGGCGGACACCGACGGCGACGGTTGGACGGACGCCGAAGAAATCATCGCGGGAACGGACCCGCTCGATTCCGCCGATCCTTGGGATTCCGACGGCGACGGCATTCCCGACTTCCTTGAATTCGAAAACGGCACCGACCCGCTCGATCCGAACGACCCGCCCCGCGACGCTCTCGCGACCGCCGCCGAAAACGGAGCCGCGACGAAGGCGCCCGCGAAAAAGCGCTCCCGCGGGAACGCCGCGTGCCTTTCCGCCGCTTCCGCGCAGCCCCGCGTCGCGACGACGCTCTCCGACGACGAAGGCGGCGACGGCGAAGGCGAGGGAAGCGCGCCGGAAACGCTTGAGGTCACGGTTTCCGGAAGCTTCAACGAAAGCGGATACGGGACCATCTCCTATACCTATACCGACGCGGACGACTCCAACAAGACCGCGCCTCCGTTTTCCAAAAACTACGTCTTCGACATCGAGCAGGGAAATTTCGTGCGCGTCACGCTGGAGTCGGACGACGACGCCGTGCTTTCCGTCGCGGGCGTTTCCGCGCATTCGTATTGGAGCAAAGACGATAAAAAGATCATCCCGGCGAATATCACGTCGCCTTACGTCGCGCTCCCGAATCCGCCGCCGAGCGAAAAGCAGACCGTCTCGATCGCCTTCGAAAACTACGGCGGACCGCACAAGCTGCAGTTCACGGTGACGACCCT
>SFEJ01000052.1 GCA_004558035.1 Opitutia bacterium | reverse complement strand
GCAGTTTGTCGAGCGCGTCCGTGAGCACGCGGAACCCGCGCGCCTCGAGCCCGTACGCGCGCGCGGCGGCGAGAACGCGGCTCGCCTTGCTCCCGTTGCGGGAGACGCCGCATTCCGTGCGCAGTTTTTCCAGCGGCACCCAGCGGCCGTAGTAGGCGAGGATCATCGCGAGGCTCGCGGCGCCGCATTCCGTGGCTTCCATCTGAAGCACGGTCGGCGTTTTTTTTCTGCGGCTGAAAAAGCTCATCGGGAACCGGGAAGGGACGAAAGTGACTCGTAGTTGGTCACTGGTGACCGGAGCAGTGCGGGAAAAGTGTTTTCAATGAAGTTTTGCCGGAGGCTAAACTTCGGTGATCTCCAGTTCCAAGCCGCCGGCTCCCAGTCACTTTCCCAAAAAAATTCGCGTTTTTTCGTGTTCATTCGTGGTTCCCTTTTTCCGTTTCCGCGTTCTTCCGCTCTCACTTCTTGTTCGTCTCGAAGAGCCATTCGCGGATCGCGGGAATCACGTACGAAGCCGGCGAACGGTACGACGTGTTCACGATCACCGTCCCGAGCATTCCGTTCTGAATCTTGCCCGGGTAGCCCTTGCGCGTCGTCCAGCGGAAACCCGATTCCGACTTCGAGTCCGGCAGAATCTCCAGCACGACGCGCAGCATCGCCGTCTGCCCGGAAATCATCTGCGTCAGCGTCGAGTTCATCAGCTCCGCCTGCACGGATTCCGCGTTCACGGGCGTGCGGTTCACTTCGCGCACGACGCATTTCAGGTAGCCGAACTGCGCTGCCGGAGCCGCCGCGGGAGCGAAATACGCGCTCATGCCGTTGCGGATTTCCTTGCCCTCCGTCGCGGGAATGAAGCCCACGAGATAAATCCCCCGGCTCGCGTCCGACGCGACGAGCGCGAGCCGCTCGCCCTTCTGCACGTACGCGCCTTCCTCCTTGAAGACTTCGAGCACGGTCCCGTCGAAGTCCGCCGTCACGAGCGCCGCCTCGCGGTAGAGCTTGTGCGCGAGGTCGAGGTCGCGCTTCTTCTGTTCCAGCTGCTGGCGCAGTTCGAGCAGGCGCTGCTCCTGCTGCCAGATGAGGTCCTGCTGCGTGACGTCGTTGTCCATCGCCTGAAACAGCGTCGAGGCGAACGCGCTTTCCGCCTGCGCCTTCTGGTCGAGCGCCTGGTAGTATTCGATCTTCGTCGCCGCCTCTTTCTTGAGCAGGCGCGAATAAATCTCCGCGACGTCCTTCGCGCGGGCGCGGCTGTCTTCCTGCAGTCGCGTGAGCGCTTCGAGCACCTTCGCCTTTTCCTTGTCGGTGTCGAGCTTGCGCGCCGTGAGCCGCTCCAGCCCGCTTTTGAGAAAATCCACTTCCGAGGCGAGCAGGTTGTATTCCGTCTCGAGCTTGCGGATGTTGAAGAGCGTTTCCGCGTCGTAGATCTGCCCGACGGGCTGCTCGGCGTGAACGACCGCGCCCGAGCGGATGTTCAGGTGCGTGAGCTGACCCGCGCTCTTCGCCGTGACGGGGTGCACGCCCTCCGCGAGCAGCGTGATGCCCGTTCCCGAGACGCTCTCGACCATGCTCCCGTAAAAGCCCCAGACGATCATCGCCGCGAAGAAAAGCGTGATCGAGCCGAGCATGAACCAGGTCCAGCGCGCCTTGACGCTCGTGAGCGCGCGGCTTCGCGTGCCGCGTTCGAGGCTTTCCAGCGCTTTCTGCGAGAATTGGATTTTGTCGTTCATGAGTCGATGCGCTCTATGAAATCACGATTCCGCCCAAATGGAAAGCGGGGAAAACGGAGGAAGGAAACCGCGAATGAACACGAACGAACGCGAATTTTTTCGGGGCGGTGGCTCGTAGCCGGTAACTGGTGACTGGAGCAGTGCTTTTTTTGAAAAGATTTCGGCACTGTAAAAGCCCCCGTCGGGGGCGCTCCCAAAAGAAACCCCGGGTGGAAACCCGGGGACGTTCGCCCCGCACAAAAAAGCCTTGTAAAGGCGACCCTGCTCCCGTGGTTTGCGGCCGCCCCCGCCGGGGGCTCGAAAAATGAAAAAGCGAAATCATGTTTTCGGGGCGGTGGCTCGCAGCCGGTAACTGGTGACAGGAGCAGTGCTTTTTTTTGAAAAGATTTCTCCAGTTCCCAGTTACCAGCTCCCAGCACTCTCCATCACCCATCATCCATTATCCCTCATCCATCATCTGTCACTTTCCGACGAATCTCGCGAACTTCTCCCGCACGCCGCCCTTGAAATACGCGCACAGGTCCGCGCTCGGCCCGTAGAGGTCGCCGTCCTGGTGCGCGCACGCGCGGCAGCCGCCGCGGCATTCGAGCCGGTGTTCGCAGCGCGCGCATTTGTCCGGACGCTTCGCGAAGAGATCCCGCACGCGCATGTCCGCGAGCCGGAACAGCGCCGAGCCCGGCTGGAGCACTTCCCGCAGCGGCGTCCGCAGCAGATTCGGCATTTCCTCGTCCAGCCCGCAGTTGGAAAGCGGCATGCACGGCATCAGCGTTCCCGTCGGCAGCAGGTAAGGGTGCAGCCGCATGCAGCCGCACACGGGCAGATTCAGCACGCGCTCCTCGCTCAGCCCGCACGCGCCGTGCGCCGCCGGCTCGAACGCGCGCCCCTTGCTCTTGTCGAACGCGTAGAAGTGCGCGATCTGCAGCGAGAACGGCCGCCCCAGCGCCTCGAAGCGCTCCAGCAGCGCGACCGCCGCGTCGACGAGCTCCGCGCGCGTCGCCGAGTGCTCCGCCGCGTAGGGCTTCCACGCGCCGTTCGCGACCATCGGCGAGAGCTTCCAGTTGCGGACGCCCAGCTCCGCGAGCAGATCCGCCGTCGCCGGCAGCGAGGGCAGGTTGTCGCGCCACATCGGGGTCTCGATCTCCACGGCGTAGCCGCGTTCCCGCAGCAGGCGCACCGCCTCGATTGCGCGCTTTTCCATGCCCGCGCGCCCGCGCAGCCAGTCGTGATGCCCGAGTCCGTCGAAGCTCAGCGAAAAAAGATGCTTCCCGGGCGCGACCGCCGCGAACGTGTCCAGCCATTTTCCCGTCACGACGAGCCCGTTCGTGTACACGCGCTCGACGCGCAGCTCGCGCCGCGTCAGCTCCGCGAGAAATTCCTTCCAGTCCGGGCGCACGAAGGGCTCGCCGCCCGTCAGCGAAACCGTGCTCACGCCCGCCTCGACGATCTGGTCCATGATGCGCGCGCACTCCGCGAGCGAAAGTTCGCCGTAATGCGCGTCCGGCGCCTCGATGAAGCAGTGCCGGCAGCGCAGATTGCAGCGCCCCGTGATCGACCAGTGCACCATCGCCGCGTAGAGATTGTCCGCCCTGCGGAAACGCTGAATCGGCGCGGGCGCGACCGGCTCCGCCGTGCGTTCGCCGACGCCGAAGGCGACGAGCTTCGCGAGCGCTTCGCGGTGCGTCGGCAGCATCACGGGAGAGTCCGCGGGAATGCCGTTCATCGCGAGCTCGACCGCGTCCGTCGCCGCCTTGGGCACGAAGAGCGCGCGCCCGCTGCGCAGTTCCTGCACCGCCTGGGGCACGTCCGACCAGCCGCGCAGCGCGAAGCCGTCCTTCAGCTTAAAGAATTGTCCGTTCTGCATAAAATTTCCTGCAAGTCTGAATCAGATTTTTTTCGGGGAAAAGAAAGAATGTGACGGGTGACAAGTGATTACCTGGAGCTCCTTCGGAGCTGTTTATGGTTCAGAGAAAATAAACCTTAAACCCTAAACCATAAACAGCGCGCGGCGCTTCACCGCGCCTTCCGTCTCCGCCGCCTTCCCGCGAGCGCCAGCGCGCACGCTCCTGCGAACAGCCCGAACGCGCTCGGCTCCGGAATCAGCCCGAGCGGGCTGAACGTCACCACCGTGTCGATGCGGTAATCGATGCCCAGAACGTAATCGAAGAGATACGCGATTCCATATTCGTTCGAATCGTCGGCGTCGTCGTTCTCGATGAACGTTACGTCAAGTCTGCGCATCACCATTTCGAGCGCGCTCGCGTCGGCGTCGGCGGAATACGCGTCCGTGCTCACGCAGTCGTCGGAATCCGTCACGTAGAGCGCGGAGAGGAGCCCGTCCTCGCCGAACTCGCAGCCCCAGCACGTGATCGCGTGGCCGCCTTCGACGCCGCCTTCCTCTTCATTGTAGATGTTGATGGCGAGCCCGACGACGCCGCCCCGGCTTTCGAAACTTTCCTTGAATCCGTCCGAAAGCTCCGCGAGCGAGTAGGCGCCGCTCACGTTGTCGTCGTAGATCAGATCGATGCTCTCGACGTAGGAGGCGAGGCTGACGCCCGCGGCGTTCGCGAGATACGCGCCGCCCGTCGTCGGCTCCGACGCGGGGCTCTCGACGCTCTCGAACTCGCCGTCGCCCGTGAGCCACCACGCGAGCCCGTTGGCGATCGTGTTCCCGTCGTCCGTCCAGTTTTCGCAGAACGTCTTATAGACGGAAAGCTGCTGCCGCGCCGCGAACGCGCGCGACGCGTCGTAGCCGACGGGCGTTCCCGCGACGAACGTTCCCGCGGTGACCTGCCCGTAGCCCCATTGGATCATGTTGCTCGCCGTCGCCGCCCAGCACATGGAGGCGTCCGTGGCGATGTCGGAGTCCGCAATCGCGTCAGGCGCGTCGGTCTCGTCCCAAGAGAGGCCTTCTTCGGTTTCCCCGACCCAGAGCTTGTTCACGTCGTACCAGCCGTCCGTGAGCGAGACGTTGTTCGCGAAGACCGTCTCCGCGCGGAGCGTTCCCGCGGAAACGAGCGAAGCCGCGGCGATTCCCGCGGCGAAAAGCAGTAAGTTTTTGGATGTCGAAATCATGATTTCGATTTCGTTGAAGTTGAATTAAAAGTTTTTGAGGCGGGAGCGCGAATTTCGGCGTTCCCGCGCGCGAAGCGCTTTCACCAGCTTCCGCTGGCGCCGCCGCTGGAAGTGCCGCCGAATCCGCCCTTGTTCTTTCCCGCCATGGGATTGTAGAGGTCGGCGGGATTGAACCCGATGTCGCCCCCGAAGAGCTTGTCCAATTCCTCGGGCGTCATTTCCGCCACGGACGCGTTCGCGAACGCCTTCAGGTCGTCGTAGGTGAACTCGAAGCCGCGCTCCTTCGCGAACGCGATCACGGCGACCGCCGCTTCTTCCTTCGTCTTCGGGTCGGCGGCGACGACCGCCCGCTCGAACGCTTCCGCTTCGCCGGCTTTGCTTTTCAGCATGTTGTAGAACTTTTCGACTGTTTCTTTGGACATTGTTTTCCTTGGTTCTTGATGGTTGGATGAAAATTGTTTCTGCAGGGACAACGAACGAACTCGGAAAATCTTAAAAAATTTTTGAATTTTTTTGAAAATTTTTTCGCCTGGAGCTTCTGGGGACGGAAAACGGATAACTGATGACGGATAGTGGAAGCCCCGACGGGGCGGAATCGCTCAGCGCAGGGTTTTAACCCTGCGAAAAAATGCGAAAACCTATGCGCGCTGTAAGTGCGCGTTTGCGGGAACGCCCTTGGGGGCGGAGACGTCCACGTCTCCGTCGCGGGAACGTGCGGGTTTTCACCGGCAATTGCGCCCCTTCAGGGCGCATCGGTTTGCTTTGCGGTTTCGTAGGGCTGCGCTCGCTTGCCCTACGCTAAGCAATCGTCGCCCCTTCGGGGCTTGGAAATGTGCGCCCGCTGCGGGAACGAAGACAGGAATGTCTTCGCCC
>SFEJ01000035.1 GCA_004558035.1 Opitutia bacterium | reverse complement strand
GGGCGTGTGGTCGCTTTGGCTGCGGCGCCTGGACTACGTGAAGTTCGTGCGCGAGGCGGCGGAGATTCCCGCGCTGCTCGACGCGATGCTCGCGCTGGGCGGGCGCCGCTACGATCCCTCCGTCTTCGACGCGCACTGGCGCGACCTCGCCGCCGTCCTCGCCGGGAAGTAGTTTCGCGGGGAAGCGTTCCCGCGAAAGCATCTGCGCTCATCCGCGGCAAAAATTTGCGCTCGCGGAATTTTCGCGGAGCCGTCGAGATCCGCTTCTCCAAAAGCGTTCCCGCGGATAGGGCACTTTCGCCCTGTCTTCCGCCGGCTTGCGCGACGGATCCGCATGAAATGCGGAACAAAAATAACCCCATGCGGCAGCACGCCGCTTGGGGCTGCGGCACAAAAAGAACACGCGCCTGAAAGGCGCAACTTCTTCTATTGCGGGGACGGCTCGCCGCGCGACGTCGGATGCTCCGGGCGGTTGCGCCTTTCAGGCGCGGTCGATGCGCCGGACTTTCCCCAAGCGCGCGCTTCGCGGCGCGCATGGGGTTATGTTTGTTCCGCCCCTCCGGGGCGTTCCCGTGCCGAATCCGCAATCTGCGAGCCCCGCAGCCTTTTGGGGAAGCGACTTTCCAGTCGCTTGGCGAAATCCCTCCGAAGGAAATTTCCTTGAAGACGGTTTCCGAAAAGCGACAGGAATGTCGCTTCTCCAAAAGCGTTCTCGCGGATAGGGCACTTTCGCCCTGTCTTCCGCCGGCTTGCGCGACGGATCCGCATGAAATGCGGAACAAGAATAACCCCATGCGGCGGGCGCCGCGGGGCTGCGGGGTTCCCGCGCGTTTTGCGGTTTGAAAACGGGCGGCGAAACGGCTAAGCTCTGCGCCCATGTCTAAAATCACTGCCGTCATCGATTTCGGTTCCCAATACACGCAGCTCATCGTCCGGCGCGTCCGCGAGCTGGGCTTCATGGCGAAACTCTACGCGCTCGAAGATCTTGCGCAGATCGAAAATCCCGGCGCGATCATTCTTTCCGGCGGGCCGAAGAGCACGACGGACGCGGACGCGCCCGACATCGACTTCGCGTGGCTGAAGAGCTTCGGCGTTCCCGTGCTCGGCGTGTGCTACGGCATGCAGCTGCTCAACATCAAGCACGGCGGCACCGTCCGCGCCTCGAACAAGCGCGAATACGGTCCTGCGGCGCTCGTTCCCGCCGAGCCGGCGGACGCGCTCTACGCGGGCGTGACGAGCGGCTCGCAGGTGTGGATGAGCCACTCGGACACGGTCGATCATCTCGCGGACGGCTGCACCGTCATCGCGAAGAACGCCGAGGGCGTTCCCGTCAGTCTGCGCTGGGCGGACGCCATGTGGGGCATTCAGTTTCACCCGGAAGTCACGCACTCGCACGAAGGGCGCACGATTCTGAAGAATTTTCTCGCGCAGGCGAAGGACCTCGCGCGCTTCGACATCGGCGATTTCAAGAAGCAGCTCATCGCGGAAATCCGCGAGCGCGTCGGCTCGCGCCAGGTCGTCTGCGGCGTGAGCGGCGGCGTGGATTCGACCGTGCTCGCCGTGCTGCTGCACGAGGCGGGCGTGAACATGCGCGCGATTTTCGTGGACAACGGTCTGCTCCGCAAAAACGAGGCGGACGAAGTGCGCGCGAATTTCGCCCGCATGGGCGTCGAAATCGAGACCGTGGACGCGTCGCGGCGCTTCCTCGACGCGCTCGCCGGCGAGCCCGATCCCGAAAAGAAGCGCCGCATCATCGGCGGGCTCTTCATCGACGTGTTCTGGGACGCCGTCGGGAACGCGGAAATGCTCGCGCAGGGCACGCTCTATCCCGACGTCATCGAGAGCGCGTCGAACGCGAAGTCCAAGGCGTCCGTCATCAAGACGCACCACAACCGCGTCGAGCGCGTGCTCGAGCTGCAGAAGCAGGGCAAGGTGCTCGAACCGCTCGCGGAGCTCTTCAAAGACGAAGTGCGCGAGCTCGGCGCCTCGATGGGCATTCCGCACGACATTCTGTGGCGGCACCCGTTCCCGGGGCCGGGGCTCGCGGTTCGCTGCCCGGGCGCCGTCTCCAAGGAGCGCCTCGACATCATTCGCGACTGCGACGCGATCTTCATTTCCACGCTGCGCAAATACGGCTGGTACGACAAGTGCTGGCAGGCGTACGCGGGGCTCATTCCCGTGAAGACCGTCGGCGTCAAGGGCGACGAGCGCTCCTACGAGTTCGCGACGAATCTCCGCGCCATCGTCTCCGAAGACGCGATGACCGCCGACTGGGTCGAGCTGCCGATCCCGCTCCTGCGCGAAGTCTCCAACCGCATTCTGAACGAAGTCAAGGGCATCAACCGCGTGCTCTACGATATCTCCACCAAGCCGCCCGCCTCCATCGAATGGGAGTGAGGCGCGAAAAGCTCAAAGCTTAAAGGTTAAAGCTTAAAGTTTAAAGAGGTCGCGGGACGGAGAAGGCTGCGGAAGCGATGACGATTTCGAAATTTCTTCACGTTCCCGCGGCCGTTTCGTTTCTCCTCGCGCTCTGCGGGGCGCCGGGCGCGGACGCAGGAACGCCCGCGCCGATTCCCCTGCCCGTCTCCTTCGAAATCCGCGAAACGGAAGCGCCGTTCACGCTCTCGTCCGGCACGGAAATCGTCGCCGAACGCGGGAACGCCGCCGCCGAACGCGCCGCCGCGCGCTTCCGCGAAAGCTTCGTTCCCGCGCCCGCCGACGCCACGCCCGCGAACCGCGTCGTCTTCGAAAAGCTCGCCGATCCCGCGCGCGTCCGCGGCGATCCCGAAGGCTACGCGCTCGAGATCTCCCGCGAGAAAATCGTCGTCGCCGCGCTCGCCGAAGCCGGCTTTCACCGCGCGCTCGCGACGCTGCGCCAGCTGCTCCCGCCGCGCGCGGCGGAAGGCGTTCCCGCCGCCCTGCCTGCCTGCTCCGTCACGGATTTTCCGCGCTTCCCGTGGCGCGGCGTCATGCTCGATTCCGCGCGCCATTTTCAGTCGCCGGAGTGGATAAAAAAACTGCTCGTCGCGCTCGCGGAGCTGAAGATCAACGTGCTTCACTGGCACCTGACGGACGACCAGGGCTGGCGCGTCGAAATCAGAAAATTCCCCGAGCTCGCGCGCGTCGGCGCCCGGCGCGTGCCCGGCGCGTTCGGCATGAAGCCCGAAGAGACGGGCAAGCTCGACGCCGACGGCCGCTACGGCGGCTTCTACACGCAGGAGGAAATCCGCGAAATCGTCCGCTTCGCCGACTCTCTCGGCGTCGAGATCGTCCCCGAAATCGAATTTCCCGGACACGCGCTCGCCGCGCTCGCCGCGTTCCCGCGCCTCGGCTGCGCGGGCGGCCCCTACGCGGTCGCGGATTCCGGCGGCGTCTTCGAGGACGTCTTCTGCCTCGGGAACGAGGCGACGTATTCATTTTTCGACGACGTGCTCGAAGAGATCGCCGCGCTCTTTCCTGGAAAGTTCGTCCACGTCGGCGGCGACGAATGCCCGACGACGCGCTGGCGGAAATGCCCGAAGTGCCGCGCGAAGATCCGCGAAGCCGGGCTGAAGAACGCCTCCGCGCTGCAGAGCCTCGCGCTGCGCCGCGTCGCGGGAACGCTCGCGGAAAACGGGCGCCGGCTCGTCGGCTGGGACGAAATCCTCGAAGGCGGTGCGCTCCCGGAATCCGCTGTCGTGATGTGCTGGCGCGGCGTTTCCTACGGCGCCCGCGCCGCCGCGCTCGGGCACGACGTCGTGATGACGCCGACGGCGTTCTGCTACTTCGACTACTCGCAGGCGCGCACGGGCGAGCCGCGCTCCATCGGCGGATTCGTGCCGCTCGAGCGCGTCTATTCCTTCGACCCCGCCGCGGGCGTTCCCGAGGAGGACCGCCGCCGCGTGCTCGGCGCCGAAGGCGTGCTGTGGACCGAATACGTACCGAACGAACGCCGCGCCGAATACATGCTCGCGCCCCGAATCGCCGCGCTCGCGGAAATCGCGTGGACGCCGCGGGAACGCCTCGACTTCGACGATTTCCGCGGACGCCTCGACGCGCAGTTCGCCCGCTGGAAAGCCGCGGACTTCGCCGCGCGCGAGCCCGTCGGCGTGCTCGTCCGCGCCGCGCCCGGCGGCGTCGTCTTCTCGCCCGACCGCAAGGACGCGCCCGTCGCCTACACGCTCGACGGGAGCGCGCCGACGCCCGATTCGCCCCGCGCCGAAGCGCCCGACTATTTCGTGAAGATCCCCGACCGCGGCGAACCCGTGCGCGTCCGCGCGCGCGCCGTGCTGCCCGACGGCGAGCTCGGCCGCGAGGCGGAACGCTTTCTGAATCTGCCGAAGGCCGCCGTGAGCTCGACGCTCGGCACGACGGAAATCCACTTCCCCGAACGCGCCGCCGACGGTTCCCGCGCCACGATCTACTGGTCCGACCGCGCCGCGCGCGCGGGAGACGCCGTCTGCGCCGTCTTCGAAAAACCGCGCCGCGCCCGCCGCGTGCGCTGCGTCACGGGCAAGGAGGAAAACGGCGGCGGCGGCGACCGCCTGCAGCACGGCGTCCTCGAGATTTCCGAGGACGGGAACGCGTGGCGCCGCGTCGCGGAATTTTCCGACGGCGTCGCCGAAGCCGCGCTCCCCGCGGGAACGCGCGTTAAGGCTCTGCGCCTCCGCGTCACGGCTCCGCAGAGCGAATGGCTCGTCGTCCGCGAATTCGAGCTGACGGACTGACGCGCGGGGATCAGAAGTCCACGCCTTTGACAAGGCGGCGGACGACCTTGCGGCCCGTCATCGCTTCGTACCAGGCGACGCAGGGCGCGGGAACGCGCATTTCCGCGAGCAGTTCGTCGAACGCCTGGACGCGCGTCTTCAGCTTGCCCGCGAGCGGGTGAAGCACGAAGGAAAGATCGCGCGGACGCGTTTCCGCCGCGCCGGGAACGTCGGCGTAGCAGGCGCGCTTCACGAGCTTTTCCGCGGGAAGGCCGAAATGCCGCGCGACGCGTTCGCCGATTTCGAAGCGCGAGAGCGCCTCGCCGCCCGCCCAGTGGTAAACGCCGCTCAGGTTCGGGCGTTCGCACAGCTCGACGAGCACGTCGGCGAGATTGCCCGCGCTCACCGGCTGGCGGATCTCCTCGCCGAAGAGCGGCGTCGTCCTGCCCGCCGCCCAGTCCGCGAAGAGGCGTTCGTGCAGACTTTTCGCGCCGGAAAAGGAGTTGCCGGAAAGCAGCGTCGTGCGCACGACGCTCGCGTTCGCCTTGCCGTATTTGAGGACTTCGCGCTCGCCCATGAGCTTCGTCTGCGCGTAGAGATTGCGCGGGAGCGGCATGTCCGTGTGCTCGTAGGCGCCTTTTTCGCCGTCGAAGACCATGTCGGTCGAGACGTGCACGAAGCGCGCGGAAACGTGGTTGGCGAGCATCGCGAGGCGACGCGGGAGCGCGACGTTGAGCCGCTCGGCGCGCGCGGGATCGGCGTTCGCGGCGGCGAGCGACGTCACCGCGGCGCAGTTGACGATCGCGTCGGGGAATTCCTGCAGGACGAGCGATTCGATTTCCGCCGTGTCCTCGAGGTCGGTCTTCACGCGGCGGATCTGCGGCGGGAGCGGCGCGTCCGCGTCGTGCAGAAACGCGGTGACTTCGAATCCGCGTCGCAGCGCAGCGAAGACGGTTTCGCGTCCGAGAAATCCGGCGGCGCCGGTGATAAAAGCTTTCATGCGCGCAACGCTAAGGCTTTCGCCGCGGAAAGGCGAAAGGAAAGTTGAGGAGGTGACATTTGACAGGTGACAAGTGAATTGAATAACGGATAATTAATAATGGACAGTGAATAACGCAGTGATAAGCGCTTCGTGCTGTTTAAACAGCGTCGCAGCCGCTTCGGCGAAGCCGAACGCAAGGCGTTGTTCATTATTCACTGTTCGCTGTTCACTGCTCTTGTCACTTATCACCGAAACCCTGTCACTTCCTATTACTTTTCAACTCCAGAACATTCCCGCGCCCGACCGTCAGCGCGAGCGAGGCTTCGTCGCGCAGGAACTCGTTCGCGAAGCGCGTCAGGTCTTCCCGCGTCAGCGCCTCGATGCGCGCCTCGTGCTCGAGCGGCGCGTTCGGGGAGAGCCCGTTGAGCGCCGCCGTCGTCGCCGCCATCGCGCGGAAAAGCGGTCCCTGCATGCCCGAGCGGCCCGCGACGCGCATCGAGATCTTCGCGTCGCGGATTTCCTCGTCCGTCAGCCCGCCTTCGCGGACGCGGCGGATCTCCGCGCGCATCGCGTCGAGCACGGCGCGCGCGTTTTTCGCCTCCGTTCCCGCGTAGAGACGGAACATGCCGCATGCCTTCGCCGTCCGTCGCGCCGCCGCGACGTAGTAGGCGAGCCCGCGCTTTTCGCGGACTTCCGTGAACAGGCGGCTCGACATGCCGTTGAGCGCCGTCACCAGCAAATGCGCCGCGAAGCGCCGTTCGTCGCTCTCGCCCGCGTCCGGGAACGCGAGCTGGACGACCGTCTGCTCGCCGTCGAAGTCGAGCGTCTCCTCGCGCGCCTCCGTGACGGGCGTCGGCGGCGCGAAATCCGGCTCGACGAAAGCGCCGCGCGACGGGAACGCCGCCGCGCCGAACGCCTCCTCGAGCGCGCCCAGAACGACGTCGCGCTCGAATTCGCCGCTGACGGCGAGCACCAGATTCTCCGGCGCGACGACGCGCCCGTAAAGCGCGCGCACGTCCGCGAGCGTCATCGCCGCGAGCGCGTCTTCCGTGCCCAGCGCGGGCGTGCCGAGCGGACACGCCTTGCCGAAAAAACGTTCCGTCAGGGCGTAGCGCGCGAAGCTCTCGATCTCGTCGCGCTTCGCCCGCAGCGTCGCGAGCTGCGCGTCGCGTTCCCGCGCGAAATTTTCTTCGGAGAAGCGCGGCGCCAGCAGCGCGTCGCGCAGCGTGTCGCGGGCGACGGAGAAATCCTCCGTCAGCGTCTCGAGCATGACCGAGAGCGATTCCGCGGAGCCCGTCGTCGTGAAGACGCCGCCGACGCTCTCGATTCTTTCCGCGACTTCCGCCGCCGAGAGCGTTCCCGCGTCGAGCGAAAGCAGCTCCGCGAGCAGCGACGTCGCGCCCTTGCGCCTTTCGTCCTCGAACGCGCCGCCCGCGCGCAGCTCCGCGACGACCGAGACTTTCGGATAGCCCGCGACCGGCTGCAGCAGCACGCGCACGCCGTTCGCGAAGCGCACCTCCTCGAACGGCGGGCAGCCCGAAGGCGCCGCCGCGCCCGGCGTCTCCGCGGGAACGGCGACCGTCGGGCGCTTCGCCTCGTAGGCGGCGAGCGTCCGCGCGTTTTCGTGAAAATATTTGTCCGCGACGCGGCGAACGTCGTCCGGCGTCAGCGCGCGGATTTTTTCGAACGCGACGCGCGTCGCGCCGAGTTCGCTTTCGACCGCTTCGGAGCCGAGCGCCGCCGCCGTCGACTGCACCGAACGGCGCGACGTCACCAGCCCGACGAGCATCTGCCGCACCGTCTTTCCCAGCAGCTTCGCGGGAACGCCGTCGCGCGCGACCCTGCCGACGACGTCCTCGATCGCGGCTTCGACGGCGGCGCGCTTGTCGAGATCGGCGACGTAGCCGACCCAGAACATGCCTTCGCCCGCGGGCGTCCAGCGCGTCGCTTCGAGCTCGTGCACGAGCCCGCGCTTTTCGTGAAGCTCGTTCCAGAGCAGAGAGGAATCGCCGAGCCCGAGCAGCGCGGCGAGCGCGCGGAGCGCCGGCGCGTCCTCGTGCGCCGCTCCGGGAACGCGCCAGACCGCGCATCCGCGGAGCACGTTCACGTCGCCGCGCAGCGTCGTCTCGCGCGGCGCGAGCTGCGGCGGCTCCGCGGGAACGACGGGCGCGCAGCCGGCGCGCGCGGGAACGACGCCGAAATGCTTTTCCGCGAGCGCGAAGACCTCCTCCGCCTCGAGATCGCCCGCGACGACGACGCTGATCGCGCCCGGCGCGTAGCGTTTTTCGAAATGCGCGCGGAGCTGTTCGACGCCGATTCCGCGGAAGATTTCCCGCCTGCCGATGACGGGCACGCGCAGCGGGTGCTCGCGGAAGACGGTCGCGCGCGTCGCGTCCGAAATCCGCTCGTCGGGATCGTCCGCGCACATGTCGATTTCGCGCAGAATCACGTCCTTTTCGAGCGCGGCGTCGGCGGCGTCGAAACGCGGGAACAGCGTAATCTGCGCGAGCGCGTCGAACGCCGTTTCCGCGAACTCCGCGGGCAGATCGACGTGATAGACCGTGCGCGTGAACGTCGTGTAGGCGTTCATGAATCCGCCCTTCGCGGAGACCGCCTTCGCGAGCGCCTCGGCGGAATATTTCTCCGTGCCCTTGAAGACCATGTGCTCGATGAAGTGCGAGACGCCGCCGCCGAGCAGCTCGCCTTCGTGAACGCTGCCGCTTTTCACCCAGACCTGCACGGAGGCGAGGCCAGAAGGCGGCGTTTTGCGGAAAAAGACGCGGACGCCGTTCGCGAGCGTCATCCGCGCGGGCGGAACGGTCAAAGAGTCGAAAAAGTTCATGCGCTCAGCTTAACGCCGTCCTCGCCGCGTTTCGAGACTAAGCCGCGGGCGCGGGGAAAACCGTTGAAACCTGCGCGCGTTCCCGCGAGAATAGAGGCTTATGCAAAAAGAAACTCAATGCCTTCACGCCGGCTACGAGCCGAAGAACGGTGAACCGCGCGCGCTCCCGATCTGCCAGAGCACGACGTTCAAATACGATTCCACGAAACACATCGGCGACCTCTTCGACCTGACCGCCGCCGGGCATTTCTATTCCCGCCTCTCCAACCCGACGGTGGACGCCGTCGAACAGAAGATCGCAGCGCTCGAAGGCGGCGTCGGCGCGCTGTGCACCTCGTCCGGCCAGGCGGCGTCGTTCACCGCGCTCGCGACGATTCTCAAGGCGGGCGACCACTTCGTCTCCGCCGCCGCGATCTACGGCGGGACCGTCAATCTCTTCGCGGTGACGCTGAAGCGCTTCGGCATCGAATGCACGTTCGTGGACGCCGACGCTCCCGCCGAGGAGATTCAGAAAGCGTTCCGCCCGAACACGAAGGCGGTCTTCGGCGAAACGCTCGCCAATCCCGCGCTCGCCGTCTGCGACATCGAAAAGCTCGCGAAGCTCGCCCACGCGAACGGCGTGCCGCTGATCATCGACAACACGTTCCCGACGCCGATTCTGTGCCGCCCGATCGAGTTCGGCGCGGACGTCGTCGTCCACTCCACGACGAAATACATGGACGGGCACGCGCTCTGCGTCGGCGGCGTCGTCGTCGATTCGGGCAATTTCGACTGGACGAACGGCAAGTTCCCCGAGTTCACGGAACCGGACGAATCCTACCACGGCATCGTCTATTCTCGGGCGTTCGGCAAGGCGGCGTACATCGTGAAGGCGCGCGTGCAGATGATGCGCGACCTGGGCATGACGCCCGCCGCGAACTCCGCGTTCCTGCTCAACGTCGGGCTGGAGACGCTCGCCGTGCGCATGCCGCAGTACTGCCGCAACGCGCAGAAGGTCGCCGAATTCCTTTCGGCGCATCCGAAGATCGAATCGATTTCCTATCCGGGGCTGCCCGGCGACAAGTACCACGCGCTCGCGAAAAAATACCTGCCGAACGGCTGCGCGGGCGTGATGAGCGTCGTCGTCAAGGGCGGGCGCGAGGGCGCGGCGAAGTTCCTCGACTCGCTCCGGCTCGCGACGCAGTGCGTGCACGTCGCCGACATCCGCACCTGCGCGCTGCACCCGGCGAGCTCGACGCACCGCCAGCTGACGGACGCGCAGCTCGCCGCCGCCGGCATTCCGCAGGGGCTCGTCCGCATCTCCGTCGGGCTCGAAAACGCCGACGACGTGATCGCCGACCTCGCGCAGGCTCTGGAAAAATGACCGTTTCCGCGCCGCGCGCGCTCCCGCCTCCGTCGCGCGGGAACGCGCGCGGCGCGGCATTCCGAAAAATTTCAGCATCATGACGCTCAAAGAAAAACACGCGGAAATCCTCGCGGAGCTCGAGCCCTTCGAAGACCCGCAGGACCGCTTCCAGTACATCATCGACTGCGCGAAGGCCGCGCCGGCGTTCCCGGACGAGCTGCGCCGCGACGAATTTCTCGTCGAAGGCTGCACGTCGAACCTGTGGCTGATCTGCTCGTTCGAAAACGGCGCGTGCCGCTTCCGCGCGGACGCCGACGCCGTCATCGCCAAGGGAATCGCGCTGCTGATCTGCAATTACTTCGACGGCGCCGCGCCCGATGAAATTCTCGCCGACGACGCGGACTTCCTCGCCTCCGTCGGCATCGACCAGCATCTTTCGCCGAACCGCCGCAACGGGCTCGCCGGGCTCGTCGCGAAGATCCACGCCTTCGCCGCCGCGCACCGATGAAGCCGCTCCCCGAAGAAGTCGCCGCGCTCTATCCGTTCCCGTCCCGTTTCTTCGAGACCGACGCCGGGCGCATGCATTTTCTGGATACGGGCGCGGGAACGCGCGGCACGGTCGTGCTGCTGCACGGCAACCCGTCCTGGTCGTTTCTGTGGCGCGACCTCGTGAAGGCGCTCGCCGCGCGCGGCTTCCGTTGCGTCGCGCCCGACCACGTGGGCATGGGGCTTTCCGATAAGCCGCGAAAATTCCTGCGCCTCGCGGACCGCATCGCGCACGTCGAGGCGCTGCTCGCGCATCTCGGCGTCGAAAAATTTTCGCTCTGCGTGCACGACTGGGGCGGCGCGATCGGCTGCGGCGTCGCGGGGCGCGCGCCGGAACGCGTCAAAAAGCTCGTGATCACGAACACGGCGGCGTTCCGTTCCCGCCGCATTCCGCTGCGCATCGCGCTGTGCAAAATCGCGGGGCTCGGGCCGTTTCTCGTCGAGCGCTTCAACGCGTTCGCGCTGCCGGCGACGTTCATGGCGGTGACGAAAAAAATGCCCGCCGCCGTCAAGGCGGGTTTTCTCCTGCCCTACGGCTCGCCGCGGGAACGCTCCGCGGTGGCGAATTTCGTGCGCGACATTCCGCTCGGGCCGCGGCATCCGTCCTACGCGACGCTGCGCGACGTCGAAGCCGGGTTGGAAAAGCTCCGCGGCAAGCCCATGCTCGTCGCCTGGGGCGGGCGCGACTTCTGCTTCGACGACGCGTTCTACGCCGAATGGCGGCGGCGCTTCCCCGAGGCGAAAACGCTTTACCGCGCCGACGCCGGGCACTACCTGCTCGAAGACGCCGGCGAGGAGATCGTTCCCGCCGTCGCCGATTTTCTGGAGGCGTGACGGCGCGCCGCGTTCCCGCATGAAGACGCTTCGAGAAAAGGCCGCCGCGCTCGCGGAAGCGTTTCCGCGGGAACGGCTCGAAGCGCGCGCGCTCGCGGAAATCGCGCGCGCGGCGGCGGGCGGCGCGCCGGTCGCGGTCGCGTGCTCGGGCGGGCTCGACTCGCTCGCGGCGCTGCTGCTCGCGTGGGCGCATTTTCCGGAGGCGCGCGCGCGGCTCGTCGCGCTGCACTTCAACCACGCGAAGCGCGGCGCGGAGGCGGACGCGGACGCGCTTTTCGTCGGCGAAGCCTGCCGCGAGCTCGGCGTCGGCTTCGTCTCCGAAAAGCTCGCGGCGGACGCGGCGGCGCGCGCGCGTTCCGAAGGCGCCCTGCGCGCGGCGCGGCTGGATTTCTTCGCGCGGGCGATGCGGGAACGCGGCGCGACGCTTCTCGTGCAGGGGCACCAGGCGGACGACGTCGCGGAATCGCTGCTGATGCGCGTCTGCCGCGGCGCGGGAACGGACGGGCTCGCCGCTCCGCGCCCCGTTTCGCGGCTCGCGGACGGACGCGTCTTCGCGCGCCCGCTGCTGACGATCTCCAAGAACGAACTCGCGCGCGCGGCGCGGAGCCTCGGGCTCGCGTGGCGCGAGGACGCGAGCAACGCCGCGCCGGATTTTTTCCGCAACCGCGTGCGCGGCGCGGTCCTGCCCGCGCTGAAGGGCGCCGCGCCGTTCACGAACTTCGCGCGGACGCGCGCGCTCGCCGAAGAGGACGCGGACGCGCTCGACGCGCTCGCGGCGCGGTCGCGGCTCGGCGAAACGCGCCTTCCCGCGATCGCGCGGCGACAGCTCCGGAAGATTTTTCTCGAAAAAAAAATCTCGCCCGGCGCGAAGAATTTCGACGCGCTCGTCGCGGCGGTCTGCGCGGGAACGCCGCTGAAGTTTTCCGCGGGCACGCGCGCGGTCGTCTGGGACGGCGCGCGGCTGAAAATCGCGGACGCAAAACCGGGCGAAAGCGCCGCGAGGGAATTTTTCTTCGAACAGGAAATCGTCGCGGTGACGCCGGAGCTTTTCGAGGCGATCCGCGCGGGCGCGTTCCCGCCGACGGAGACGGTCTTTCTCGCGGGCGCGCCGGAGGTCTTCGCGCGGGCGCGCCTGCCCGGCGACCGCTACCGCCCGCTCGGCGCGCCGGGGGAAAAATCCGTCGCGCGCCTCTTCTCCGACAGGAAAATCCCGCGCGCGGAACGGAGCGCCCTGCCCGTCTTCGCGGACGGCACGGGAATTGCATGGATTCCGGGACTTCCTCCCGCCGAGCGTTTCCGCGTGCGCGCGGCGGGAACGACGGCTCTGCGGTTGACTTACCGCAAGCCTTCTTTAACTTAAACCATTCACATTTTTCATGGAAGACAAGGACAAGAAAGAGAAGAAAAACGAATCGCGCGTCGATTTCCGCATCCTCGCGATGTGGCTCGCGATCATCGGCGTCATCGCGTTTCTGCTCATGAAGACGCCGGAGGGCGAAAGCGCCTCGGCGATGCAGCTGCCCGTGCGCGAACTCGTCGACTACGCGGAAAAAGGCGAGGTCGAGAGCGTCGAGCTCAAGGAGGACTCGCTCGCGGGCGACCGCTACTACGAAATCCAGGGCGAGCTGAAGGTGGGCGAAAAGCTCAAGAAGTTCACTTCCGCCGGTCGTCTTTCCGACGAGGAATTCGCCGCGCTGCGCGCCAAGGTCCCCACGTTCAAGGAGCCGCCGGCGAAGACGCTCTTCTCCGCGGCGATGATGAGCGCGATTCCCTCGCTGATCTTCTTCGCGCTGATCGCGTTCTTCATCTTCCGCGCGATCAAGCGCAGCCAGGCGAACCAGATGGCGTTCGGGCGTTCCCGCGCGCGTCTGATGGACAAGGAAAAATCCAAGGTCACGTTCGCGGACGTCGCCGGCTGCGACGAGGCGAAGGAGGAAGTCTCCGAAGTCGTCGAATTTCTCCGCGACGCCAAAAAATTCAACGCGATCGGCGGCCGCATTCCGAAGGGCGTGCTGCTCGTCGGGCCTCCCGGCACCGGCAAGACGCTGCTCGCGCGCGCAGTCGCGGGCGAGGCGGACGTGCCGTTCTTCTCCATTTCCGGGTCGGACTTCGTCGAGCTCTTCGTCGGCGTCGGCGCCTCGCGCGTGCGCGACACTTTCGAGCAGGCGCGCAAGAATTCGCCCTGCATCGTCTTCATCGACGAGATCGACGCCGTCGGGCGCCAGCGCGGAAGCGGGCTCGGCGGCGGGAACGACGAGCGCGAGCAGACGCTGAACTCGCTCCTCGTCGAAATGGACGGCTTCGAGCCGCAGGACGGCATCATCGTCATCGCCGCCACGAACCGTCCGGACGTGCTCGACGCCGCGCTGCTGCGCCCGGGCCGTTTCGATCGCCAGGTTTACGTCGATCTGCCCGACGTCAAGGGGCGCGCCGCCATCCTCGCCGTGCACGCGAAGAAATTCAAGATCGACGAGGCGGTGAAGCTCGACGCCGTCGCCAAGACGACGACCGGATTCGCCGGCGCCGATCTTGCGAATCTGCTCAACGAGGCGGCGCTCGTCGCCGTGCGCTCCGGCAAGGAAAAGATCGACATGCTTTCGATCGAGGAGGCGCGCGACAAGATTTCCTACGGGCGGGAACGCCGCCGCGTCATGGACCAGAAGGACCGCGCGAAGACCGCCTATCACGAGGCCGGGCACGCGCTCGTCCAGGTGCTCATCGACGACGGGCTGATGCCGCTGCACAAAGTGACGATCGTGCCGCGCGGGGGCGCGCTCGGCATGGCGATGTTCATGCCCGAAAAGGACGTGCTCGGCTACGAACGCTCACAGCTCGAGAACATGATCTGCACGGCGATGGCGGGGCGCGTCGGCGAAAAAGTCTTCTCGGGAAGCATCTCCAACGGCGCGTCGAGCGACATCAAGAACGCCACGAGCATGGCGCGCCGCATGGTCTGCGAATGGGGCATGAGCGACCGCCTCGGCCCCGTCTCCTACGGGGACAACCAGCAGAACCTTTTCCTCGGCCGCGAAATCGCGCGCACGCAGAACGTCAGCGAAGAGACGCTGCGCGCCATCGACGACGAAATCCGCGGCATCGTTTCGAAGCAGTACGCGCGCGCGGAAAAGCTGATCGCCGACCACGCGGACGCGCACCGGAAAATCGCCGAGGCGCTGCTGGAATACGAGACGCTCGACGGCGTGCACGTGAAGGAGATCGTCGAGTTCGGTGAAATCCGCACCGAAGTCGGCTACAAATCCTTCGAGCGAAAGGACGCGGAAAAGAAGGCCGCCGAAGAAAAGGCGGCGGCGGAAAGAGCCGAAAACGAAAAGCTCGCCCTCCGCGAAGAACGCTCCCGCAAACCCTGACCCCGCGCGCCGCGGGAACGCGCGGCGGCGGTTTCGCCGAAATTTTCCTTATTTTCACGGATTCTCTCGTCAGAATATCGTCTGCGGCGGTCTGCAGACACGTTGCACTTCTTTCTTTAACTTCCCTTTAACTCCGCAGTCAAAATCTTTGCGTCTTTGCGCCTTGGCGGGGAAAAATCGCCGTCGCGGCGCTCTCGGGAAAAGATCGCCGAAAAATCGTGCTTTTCCTCGTGCTTCCGCGGACGCCGAAGGCGCGTGAAAAACGGCTTTCGCGGTGCAAAACCTCCTGCCGAAATGCGGCTTGCACACCGAATGGGAAATTCGGTATGCTTCGGGGCGATGTTTCCCCAGCCGAAAGTCCCGCTCTCCGTCGTCGTCGTCGCCCGCAACGAGGAAAAGAACATGCGCGAATTTCTGGACGGTCTCGCGTTCGCGGAGGAGATCGTCGTCGTCGATGATTTTTCGGAGGACGCCACGGCGGAAATCGCGCGGGAACGCGGCGCGAAAGTCTTTCGCCGCGCGATGAACGGCGATTGGGGCGCGCAACAGACTTTTGCCATAGAACAGGCAACGCAGGAGTGGGTTCTGCTTCTCGACTGCGACGAACGCGTCACACCCGAGCTCGCGGCGGAAATCCGCGAACGCGTCGCGTGCGGCGAGAAACGCGCCTACGCCGTCCGCCGCGTCAATCATTTCAAGGGCGTCCGCGTGAATCACGGCGTGCTGCGTCCGGACTGGGTGCCGCGTCTGCTGCCGCGCGCGGGAACGCGCGTCGAAGGCTTCGTGCATCCGAAAATCATCTTCAACTGCCCGCCCGCGCGGCTGCGCGCGCCGCTGCTTCACTTCACCTACGACACGTGGCGCGCCTATCTCGGCAAATTCGAAAAATACACGCGGCTCGCGGCGGAAAAGGCGTTCGCCGAAGGCAAGCGCGCGCGGTTTTTCCGCGACGTCGTGCTGCGCCCGGCGTTCGCGTTCTTCAAGATGTACGTGCTGCAGGGCGGCTTTCTCGACGGAAAGATCGGCTGGATTCTCTCCGCGAATCACTACTTCTACACAGAAATGAAATACGTGCGCCTCTACTTCCTGCAGCGGGAACGCGACGCCGCGCGCGGCGCGGAAAGCGAGGCGCGTCGATGAGGCGTTTCGCGCGGGCGCGATTTTTTCTCGCGGCGTGGTGGGCGAATCTCGCCGCCGTCGCGCTGATTTCCGCGCTGGGGCGGCTCGCGCTTTGGATTTTCCCGGCGGAAGCGGACGGCGCTCTTTTTTCCGCCGAAGCCGGCGAGGCGTGGAGCGTCGGCGCGCGCTTCGACCTGATGACGGGCGCGTATCTCTCGCTCCCGATTCTGTCGGCGTGGCTCGTCGCCCTGGCGTTCCCGCGGAAACGCTCCGCGGCGCTGCGCTGCGGCCTGGGCGTTTCGCTCGCGCTTGATCTGCTGCTCGTCGGCGTGTGGATCGCCGATTTCGGATTTTTCGGCGAATACGGAGACCAGTTCAACGTGTGGGCGCTCGGCGTGTTCAACGACGACGCGGGCGCGATTTTCGGCACCGTCCTCGCGGATTATCATTGGGGGCGCTACCTCGCCGCCTTCGTCGCGGGAACGGCGCTTTGCGCGTTCGCGATTCCGCGTCTGAACCGCGCGGCGCTGCGTTTTTCGGCGCGACGCGCGCGCGGCGTCGCGGGAACGCTCGTCCTTTTCGCCGCGACGCTCGTCTGCGCCGCGTTCTGCTTCCGCGGAGGATTCGCGCGGCGTCCGCTCGGGCTGCGCGACGCCGCCGTCTGCGCGACGGACAAGCTCAACCGGCTCATCGTCAATCCGGCGTTTCTGCTGAAGCACGTCTTCCTCGACATGCGGGAAATCTCCAACGGCGGCGCGCGCCCGGCGTTCGTGCACGACGTTCCCGAGCAGGCGCGGCGGCTCTTCGGCGCGCCCGCGGAGACGCCGAAAGAAATCGAAGCGCTCATCACCAAAAAGAACCGCCGGCTGAATCCGGAAGCGCCCGCCCCGAAACGCGTCTATCTCCTCGTGATGGAAAGCTACGACGCCTGGCCGCTCGCGGAAAAATACGCGCCGCTCGGGCTCGCGGACTCGGTCGCGAAACTGCGGGAACGCGGCGCTTCGTCCGAGAATTTCATCTCCGGCGCCTCGGGGACGATGCTCTCGCTTTCGGCGCTCATGTCGGGCGTGCCGCACGTGGACGTCGCGCAGAACTATCGTCCGAACGGAACCCGCGCGCTCGCGACGGCGACGGCGAAAATCTTTTCCCGCCTCGGCTACAGAACGCGCTTCGCCTACAGCGGCTACGGCATGTGGCAGCACGTCGAGACCTACGCGCGCGACCAGGAATTCGACGAAATCGTGCTCGGCAGCGACGTCGCCGACTGCCCGGAAACTCTCAAGGGCGAATGGGGCGTTCCCGACGCTTTTCTCTTCGAACACCTCGCGAAGCTCGCGCGCGCGGACGGAGAGACTCCCGTGTTCACGCTCGTGATGAGCGCCTCTTATCACCCGCCCTACAATCTGCCGCTCGACGATTTCGGCTGCCCGCCCGTCGTCGTTCCCGCCGAACTCGCGGACGCCTGCGGCGGGCGCGCGACACCGAACGAGCTGCGGCATTTCCGCTACGCGGACCGCGCGCTCGGGAAATTCGTCGAAGCCGTCGGGAGCTTTGACCCGAACGCGGTCTTCGCCGTCACGGGCGACCATTTTTCGCGCCGTTTCATCGGCAAAAACCCCACGCTCGCGGAGAGCAAGCAGGTGCCGTTCGTCGTCGCCGGCGGCGGCGTTCCCGCGGGAACGAAACTGTCCTTCGGCACGCACGCGGACATCGTGCCGACGTTGCTCGCGCTGTGCGCGCCGGAAGGCTTCGAATATCCGAGCTTCGGAGAAAATCTGTTTTCGGAGGCGGCACGTTCCCGTCGCTGCGCCTTCGGAGAAAACGTCGTCCTGCACGCGGGCGGCGGCTTTCTTTACGGCTCGCCGGACGAGCGCTACGGCGCGTCCGTTCCGCCCGAGCTCGCGGCGGAAATGACCGCGGACGCCGACGCGCTCCGCGCCCTCGCCTGGACTTATTTCGAAAAAACGGAGGCATCGCACGCGCCATGAAAAAAGACGCAAACTCGTTCCGTATTTTCTGCGCAGCTCCGGAATTCGCGGCTGCGTTCGAAGAAATCCGCTCGACGCTGCGGGAACGCCGCGGCGAAGTCCTGCGCGACGCCATGGATCACCCGACGCGCAAACGCCTCGTGCTGAAAACGCGGATTGCGGGCGTTCCCGTCGTGCTCAAGCACGAGTTCTTCATCTTCCGCTTCGATCGTTCGCTGAAGGCTTTTTTGTGCGGCTCCGACGCGCGCAGTATTTTTCGCGTCAGCGAACGCGCGTGGGAACGCGGTTTCCGGGGAATTCCGCGCACGTTTCTCGTCGCGGAAAGGTTTTCCCGAGGCGTCCTGCGGGAGACGATTTCCGCGACAGAATTTTTGGACGGCGCATCTCCGTCGTTGCCCTGTTCCCGCGAGACGCAGGACGCGATCGCCGCGCTGATGCGCGAATGCCACGCGCGCGGAATCATCTCCGGCGACGTCTGTCCGGACAATTTTCTGCTCACGCGGGAAGGCGCGAAGCTCATCGATTTCCGCGGAGGAAAAGTCTTCCCTTGCCTGGCGAAGGCGCGCGACCGTCTCCAGCTCGAACGCGTCTTCGGCATCCCGAACCGTTCCCGCGGTCTCCCCGAAAAAATCTTCACCGCGCAGCACGCGCTGCGCAACCTCGGGCGCAGGCTCCGAGGCAAGGAACAAACGCGCGATTAAACGAAAGGAGAACGAACAGACCATGAAAGGCATCGTATTGGCGGGAGGCTCGGGAACGCGCCTCTATCCCATCACCAAAGGCGTGTCGAAGCAGCTGCTACCCGTATTCGACAAGCCGATGATCTACTACCCGATTTCCGCGCTCATGCTCGCGGGAATTCGCGAGATTCTGATCATCTCGACGCCGCAGGACCTGCCGGGATTCCGGCGCCTGCTCGGCGACGGAAGCGATTTCGGCGTGCGCTTCGAATACGCGGAGCAGCCTTCGCCGGACGGGCTCGCGCAGGCCTTCATCATCGGCGAAAAATTCATCGGCGGCGACGCGGCGGCGCTCGTGCTCGGAGACAACATCTTCTACGGCCAGGGATTTCCGTCGATTCTCGCCCGGGCGGTCGAAGACGCCGAGAAGCGGGAACGCGCGACGGTTTTCGGTTACTACGTGAACGATCCGGAGCGCTACGGCGTCGTCGAGTTCGACGCGGACGGCAAGGTGCTCTCCATCGAGGAGAAGCCCGAATGCCCGAAATCGAACTATGCCGTGACGGGGCTTTATTTTTACCCGAACAGCGTGGTCGAAATCGCGAAGAACGTGAAGCCCTCCGCGCGCGGCGAGCTGGAGATCACCTCCGTGAACCAGGAATACCTGCGCGCGGGAACGCTGAACGTGCAGCAGCTTCGTCGCGGCTTCGCCTGGCTCGACACGGGAACGCACGAGTCCCTGCAGGAGGCGGGAGCGTTCGTGGAAGTCCTTCAAAAGCGCCAAGGCATGAAGATTTCCTGCCTCGAGGAAATCGCGTGGCGCCGCGGCTGGATATCGACCGACGCGCTCTTCCGCCTCGCCGAACCGCTGAAGAAAAACAATTACGGGCAATACCTGATCAAGCTCGCGGAGGGGAAAATCCAATAACGCAAGAAAATTCCCTCTCACGAGTCGCCGATCGCTTCGGCGAGGCCGAATCAACCTTAAACCCTGAACTTTAAACTTTCATGAAAAACATTCTCATCACGGGCGGAGCGGGCTTCATCGGCTCTCACGTCGTGCGACTCTTCGTCAGGAAGTACCCGCAGTACCGCATCGTCAACCTCGACAAGCTCACCTACGCGGGCAATCTCGCCAACCTCGCCGACGTCGAGCGCGAGCCCAACTACGCGTTCGTCCGCGCGGACATCTGTGACCTCGAGCGCATGCGCGAAATCTTCGCCGAGTTCGAGATCGACGGCGTGATCCACCTCGCCGCCGAATCGCACGTGGACCGCTCGATCCGAGACCCGTTCACCTTCGCGCGCACGAACGTGCTCGGCACGCTCTCGCTACTGCAGGCCGCGCGGGAACGCTGGAACGGCGACTTCGCGGGCAAACTTTTTTACCATATTTCGACGGACGAAGTTTACGGCGCGCTCGCGTTCGACGGCACGCTCTTCACCGAGACGACGAAATACGACCCGCACTCGCCCTACTCCGCGAGCAAAGCGTCGAGCGACCATTTCGTGCGCGCCTTTCACGACACGTACGGATTGCCGACGCTCGTCACGAACTGCTCGAACAACTACGGCCCGTACCAGTTCCCAGAAAAGCTGATTCCGCTCTTCATCAACAACATTCGCCGGGGCAAGCCGCTTCCCGTGTACGGCAAGGGCGAAAACGTGCGCGATTGGCTCTTCGTCGAGGATCACGCGCGCGCGATCGACGTGATTTTCCACCGCGGCAAAATCGGCGACACTTACAACATCGGCGGCTTCAACGAGTGGAAGAACATCGACCTGGTGCGCGCGCTCGTGCGGACGACGGACCGTCTGCTGGGCAACCCCGCGGGAACGTCCGAGCGGCTGATCACCTACGTGACGGACCGAGCCGGGCACGACCTGCGCTACGCGATCGATTCGTCGAAGCTGAAGCGCGAGCTGGGCTGGGAGCCTTCGCTGCAGTTCGAGGAAGGTCTCGAACGCACCGTGCGCTGGTACCTGGACAACCAGGCGTGGCTCGATTCCGTCACCTCCGGCGAATACGAAAAATACTACGAAAAAATTTACAAAAACCGCTGACGATGAACTACAAAATCATAAATCTGGAGGTGCGCGGGGACGAGCGCGGAAGCCTCGTCGCGATCGAGAAAGGATCTAACTGCCCGTTCGAAATAAAGAGGGCGTTCTACATCTTCGGCACGAAAGGCGAAACGAGGCGCGGCTGCCACGCGAACCGGAAATCGCAGTTCCTCATGGTTTCTCTCAGCGGGTCCTGCCGAGTAGAAATTTCCGACGGCCGTTCCTCGGAAACAGTCGTGCTCGACTCCCCGACCAAAGCGCTTTGGCTCGACAAGATGATTTGGAAGGAAATGTTCAATTTCTCCGAAAACGCCGTCCTCCTCGTCCTCTCGGACGAAAAATACGACGCGAGCGAATACATCCGCGACTACAACGAATTTTTAATGAGCTTAGAATAAATGAATAATCCTTTCATTCATGGTCTCGCCGATGTGCAGAGCGAAAAAATCGGCGCGGGAACGCGGATTTGGCAGTTCTGCGTCGTGCTTCCGGGCGCGGAGATTGGAGCAAACTGCAACATCTGCGCGCACGTGCTCATCGAAAACGACGTGCGCATAGGCGACGACGTCACCGTGAAATCCGGCGTTCAGCTCTGGGACGGAATCACGGTCGAAGACGGAGTCTTCATCGGACCGAACGCGACGTTCACGAACGATCTGTTCCCTCGTTCGAAGGTCTATCCGGAAAAATTCTCGCGCACGGTGCTGAAGCGCGGCTGCTCCATCGGAGCGAACGCGACGATTCTCGCGGGAACGGTCATCGGCGAAAACGCGATGGTCGGCGCAGGAGCGGTCGTCACGAAAGACGTTCCCGCGAACGCCGTCGTCGTCGGAAACCCGGCAAAAATTTTGAAATCAACGGCAACCGGGAACGAGCAGGTGCCCCCCCCCATTTTTCGAATAAGTAGGCACGAGCAATGCGTTTCCGTCGAAAATCCCCTCGTCTTCGGCGTTTCCGCAGAAAGGAGCGCCGCATGATTTCGCCGCATATTCGAACGCTCTGCGTCGCGGGAAAAAACAACATCGCCGTCGATGTGTGCGAGTACGCCTCTTCGCGTTTTTCCGCAATTGAACTTTGGGCATTACCTAATTCAACGGATACCGGAGAAGACTCGTTTCAGAAATCCTTTTTGAAATACGCCCGTTCCAGAAACCTCCGAATCGTTTCGGAGAAAGAGGTCAGGGAAGAGAACGCCTTGCTTTTCCTCTCGCTGGAATACAACCGGATAATCCGACCGAAGGACTTCTTGAGCGAAAGAATCTTCAATATCCATTTCTCGCTTCTGCCGAAATACAGAGGGATGTACACCTCCGCCCTGCCCATTCTGCACGGAGAACGCGAAAGCGGCGTGACGTTGCACAAAATCGACAACGGAATCGACACCGGCGACATCGTCGCACAACGGGCATTCCCGCTCGCGCCCGACGAAACCTGCCGAAGCCTTTATTTCAAATACATCGAACACGGAACCGCGCTCGTCCGCGAACATCTCGATGCTCTGATTTTCGGAAATGAACATTCGTTTCCGCAACCCGTCGAGGGCGCCACGTATTTCTCGAAAAGAACCATAGACTACAAAAACCTCACGCTCGACTTGAGAAAGACCGCATGCGAAATCGACCGGCAGATTCGAGCCTACTCTTTCGAGGAATTCCAACGCCCGAAAATCGGAGAAACCGAGATCCTTTCCTGCGAAATACTTCGACGAAAAAGCGAAATGCCTCCGGGGAAACTGCTTTCCGAGTGTGAAGACTTCTTCGATTTTTCCTCCATCGATTACGATGTGCGCCTGCATAAGCACAAAAAAACTTTTTGGAACGCGAGCCGCACGGAAGGGCATTCGTCGCGACCACTAATAAATTTATGAGCGAAATTGTTTTTAGCTCTCGGCTTCCGCAGAAAATTTTATTCCGAACAATCCGTTTCCCATAAAAAATTGCAAAAAACCTCATGATCAAATTTCTTGATCTTCAAAAAATCACGGCGAAGCATGCCGACGAAATCCACGCGGCGACGCGGCGCGTCATCGATTCGGGGTGGTATCTCCAAGGCAAGGAGAACGCCCGCTTCGAAGCGGACTACGCGCGCTACATCGGCACGAAGCACTGCGTCGGCTGCGCGAACGGGCTCGACGCGCTGATTTGGATCTTCCGCGCCTACATCGAGCTCGGCGTGATGAAGCCGGGCGACGAAGTCGTCGTGCCCGCGAACACCTACATCGCGACGATTCTCGCAATCACGGAGAACGACCTCGTTCCCGTGCTCGTCGAGCCGCGCGAGGACACGCTGCAGATCGACGACTCCAGGATTGAAGCCGCGCTCACGCCGCGCACAAAGGCCGTCTGCATCGTGCACCTTTACGGACGCTGCGCGTACACGGAAAAAATCGGAGAGCTCTGCCGTTCCCGTGGACTCAAGCTCGTCGAGGACAACGCGCAGGCGCACGGCTGCCTTTTCGCGGGAACGACGAAGACCGGAGCCCTCGGCGACGCCGCCGGACACAGCTTCTATCCGGGGAAAAATCTCGGAGCGTTCGGAGACGGCGGCGCCGTGACGACGGACGATCCCGAGCTCGCGGAAACGATCCGTTCGCTCGCGAACTACGGTTCGACGCGAAAATACGTCTTCAAATACCGCGGCCGCAACAGCCGTCTCGACGAAATCCAGGCGGCGATTCTCGACGTGAAGCTCTCGCACCTCGACGAAGACCTCGCGGCGCGGCGAGCGGTCGCGAAATTCTACACGGAAAACATTAGGAATCCGGCGGTTCGCGTTCCCGCGCCCGACGACTGGAACGCGCACGTCTTCCACCTTTTTCCGGTGCTGTGTTCCCGCCGCGACGAACTGCAGAGCTTTCTCACCGAACGCGGCGTGCAGACGCTGATTCACTACCCGATTCCTCCGCACAAGCAGGAATGCTACGCGGAATGGAACTCCCTCTCGTTCCCGATCACGGAACGCCTCGCGCGCGAAGAGCTCTCGCTCCCGATTTCCCCGGTGATGACGCCGGAGGAGGTCCGCGCCGTCGTCGAAAATCTCAACGAATTCTGAAAAAAAAATGGGAAATCCTCTAGTTTCGGTCGTAGTCATTGCCTACAACTCGTCAAAAACGATTACAGAAACGCTGGAAAGCGTCGCCGCGCAGACTTATTCGCCGCTGGAACTGATTGTCTGCGACGACGCTTCGACGGACGACACTGCGGCAATCGCGCGGACTTGGATCGAGACGAACCAATCCCGCTTCGTCCGCGCCGAAATCATCGTTGCCGAAAAAAATGGAGGGATTCCCGCGAATTTAAATCGCGGCATCTCCGCCGCACAGGGCGTTTTTATGAAAAGCATTGCGGCAGACGACATTCTGCTTCCCGACTGCATCGCAACAAACGTTCGATTTATGGAAGAACACCCGGAAGCGGAAGTCGTCTTTTCTAAAATCAGAGAATTCTCGACTATGAAAAACGGAGAAAAACGCCTCTCAAAGACCTCCGTACCGAAAAAGCCTCCGGAATTTTTCTCGCTCACACCACAAAAACAACATGACTTGCTCCTCGAAGAATGCTGCATCAACGCGCCGAGCGGATTCTTCAGAACGAAGACGATGAAGTGTTCTCCCTACAATCCGCTCTACCCTGCAATGGAAGACTGGCCGAAATGGCTGGAGCTCACAGGAAAAGGCAAAAAACTATTTTTCATGGATGAGGAAACGGTACTTTACCGGGTTGGCGACTCCGTTTCCTCGACCTCGAAAAGCACCTTCTACAGCGCGAGGTTCATGGACTCCCGAAAACGCTTTTACCTATTGGAACTTCGTCCGGAACTTGTTTCCCGAGGAATGAAAAAGCTACATGCGCGATACGACAGAGAGTTCTTGCGCTATGATCTGGTCATGGCTCTATTCGATAACAAAAGGACGCATTGGTCCTCATTCTGTCGACACGTCATCAGCCGCTTCCTAAAAATATTTGTTCGCTGAATCCATGAACATTCTCTTTCTGCATACTGTCGCCATCGATCCCAGCAAGGGGGGGATCGAAAAAGTCACAAGGGTTCTCGCAGACGCGTTGATTTCACGCAGACACGCGGTCTTTTTCCTGTCCATGATGGATGTCTTTCGCGAAAGTTGCGATAATTCTCGACAGTCATTTTTCCCCTGTAAAAAAATCTACTCCAAAGAAAATGAAATTTTTACAAAACGATTTCTGAAAGAAAATAACATCAATGTTTGTATCTTTCAGGCAGGAGACGACAAAAAAGTTCCTTTCCCGCATATTTTCCATGAACTCGGCGTACGGCTCATTGTTGCCGTCCAT
>SFEJ01000034.1 GCA_004558035.1 Opitutia bacterium | reverse complement strand
CTGCACCGCGTCTTCGCGGAATCGCCGCGCGGCTGCGTCGTCTTCGACAACCCGACGCTGGGGCACGCGTCGTTTCAGACCGTCATCAATTCCTTCGTCTGCGGAGACGCCTTCGACAAGTTTCTGGACCGCTCCGTGCGCGGCGGGAACGGCGTCTGCGTCTCGACGATTTCGCTTGAAGAATCCGCCTGCGCCTACCTGCGCGAGAACGCGCGGTGCGGCGCGATCTCGCCGCTGCTGCTTTCGCGCGCGCTGAGTCCGGGCCTCGAAAAGAACGAAAATTCCGTCGAGTTCATTTTCCGGAACGCGCGGAAGATCGTGCTTCTGGACTCGATCTCGGAATCGGTGCTGCGGGAAATCGGCGCCCGGGAGATCGCCGCGCGCAAAAAGGAATTCGCCGCCTACGGCATCGCGCTGAGCTTCTCTTCGGAAGCCGATTTCGTCGAGCTGCACCTGCGTTCCGCGCCCGCGCTGCCGCGCGTCAAAGCCTTTCTGGAAGGCATGGCGGCGGATTTTTCGGGCATCTACGACGCGCTGGCTTCGGAGACGCGCGCGCGTTTCTCCGAATTCCGCGTCGAATGCGCTCCCGTTCCCGCGTATCCCTACGACGAGAAACGGCGCGCCTCGCGCGGCGACCGCCTCGTCTGCGTCTCGCGCTCGGAGAGCGCGGGAACGCGCTTCACGCTGCGCAAGACGGAAATCCGCTACGAACGCATCCGCGAGGGCGTCGAAAACGAATTCGCCTGCGTCGCCATGAAGCACACGGACTTCCGCGATCTCGTCGGGCTGGACGCCGCCGTCTCGGAGCTGCGCGACGCCATCGATTTCGTGAAGAACCCGAAGGCCTACGACGAGCTCGGCGTCCCGCGCCCGGAGACGACCTTCCTCTTCTACGGCCCGCCGGGAACGGGCAAGACGAGCCTCGCCATCGCCGCCGCGCGCGAGGCGGACCTGCCGCTCTACGTGGCGACGAGCCGGATTCTGCTCAGCCCGACGAAGATCCGCGAGCTCTTCGGACGCGCCAACAAGGCGGCGCCCGCCGTCGTCATTCTCGAGGAATTCAACACCGTCGGCAACGCGGCCTACGGCGGCGACGCCTGCGTGATCAACCAGCTCAACGCGGAACTCGACGGCGTCGAAAAGAAGAACTCGCTCATCGTCATCGCCTCGACGAACTACCCCGAACAGATCGATCCCGCCCTGCTCCGCGGCAAGCGCTTCAGCAAGAAGATCGAGGTGCCGCTGCCCGATTCCGCCTCGCGGGAAGAGATTTTCGAGCGGACGCTGCGCCGCTACGGAGTCGCGGCGACGCCGCACGCGCGCGAAGTCTTTCTCGAAAGCGCCGACGGGAAGAGCGCCGCGGACATCGTCTGCGACGTCGAGAACGCCGTATTCAAATTCAAACGACACGACACGCCGCTGGAAGAGACTTTCCGAAAGATCGCCGACGCGCGGACCGGCGTCCGCCGCCTCGGATTCGTTTCCGGACGCTGACGAAAAACCCTCTCATTCCCCGCCATGAACGACACTACGGAAAACGGAGCCCGGCGCGCGGCGCCGGCGGAAATCGAACCTTACGAAGACGAGGCGCCTTCGCCCGCGGCGACGCGGCGCAACGCGGGCAAGCTCTCGCTCGTCGACCGGCAGCTGACGGTCTGCCTGGCGGACGAAGGCGTTTCGCGGAACGCTTTCCGCAACGCGGTGCTGCTGGTCTCGGCGCGCGCGGCGGTGCTGCGCGTGAACCGCTCGCTCGCGTTTCTCTTCGAGCCGGACGATCCCGCGGTGCGCCGCGCGGCGACGCGCCCGGGCACGGCGACCGTCTATTGCGAAAACTGGGAGACGCTCGGCGTTCCCGTGCGGCGAATCTGCGGCCTGCCGCGCGCGTGCGCTTCCGGCGACGCGGAAGAAGATTTCGCGGAGACGTGACGCGGCGCGCGCGTTCCCGCGGGAACGCTCACGCCAGCGCGTGCAGGTTCGCCATCGAAATGCCGGAGAGAATCGCGCCCGTGATGCCGAGAAAGCCCTGGTCCGTGCCGCAGAGAAAAAGGTTTTCGTAGGGCGTTTCGCCCGAGCGGCGCTTGCGCGTCGCGCCGTAGATCGCGCCGCCGAGCTTGCCCGTGAAGCGCTCGACCGTGAGCGGCGTGAACATGTCCGTCGCGAGCACGGCGCCGCGGAAACGTTCCGCGGGAACGGCGGGCAGATGCGCGAGCGCCGTTTCGCGGAGGCGCGCGAAGACGTCGCGCTTGGCGGCGGCGTAGGCTTCCGTGCCGTGCCCGAGCGCCTTCCACGCGGCGTGATTCGCGAGGCACGTCACGCGCAGGCAGCCTTCGCGCGGCGCGTTTTCGGGAACGCTCCACGCGTAGTTGTTCGGAATGCAGACGACGCCGGAGCGCGCGTCCGCGAGCGCGTCGGGCGCGCGGTAAAGGAAGCGCTCCGAATCGCAGAAGAAGATGATGGTCTCGCCCCAGCCGAAATCGCGCGCGGGATCGGCGTCGAGCTGCGTGATAGTTTCGCAGAAGGCGAGCCCGCCGACGTCGGCGGCGCCGAAATCCGCGGGAACGCCCTCGCAGAGGCGCATCGTCTCCGTCGCGCCGGCGGAGGAAAGAATCTTGTCCGCGGAAACGACGGAGCCGTCGTCGAGTTCCGCGGCGACGGCTCGCGTGCCGCGCGTGAGGATTTTCTTCACGCCGCACTTCAGGCGCAGCACGGCTCCGGACTCGCGCAGCTTGCGCGTCAGCGCGCGCGTGATTTGGCGCACGCCGACGTGCGGGCGCGCGAAGCCTTCGCGGAAGATGCTCCGCCACATGATCGCGAACTGCGGGAGCGCCATGTCGTCGGGCACGGAACTGCCGTAGAACGAAAGCGGAATGAAGAGCGTGTCGACGAGCGTCGGGTCGGAAATGAATTCGGCGACGCGCGCACGGGCGGAGGCGGCGTCGTCGGCGTCGAGCGCGGTTTCGTCGAAGGCAGCGAGAAAGGCGTCGAGGCGGCGGAAGCCGTCGATCTGCCGCGGGAACGCGCGTGCGATTTCGCTCTCGAAGAGCGCGAAGTCGTTGGAGAAGCGGATCGTGTTTCCGAAGGCCTGAATCGACGAGCCGATCTGCGGGCAGAGATCGAGCTCCTCGCGGCGGATGCGCAGCTGGCGGAGGAGCTTCGTGAGCGGCGCGTTCTTCGTGCCCGCGGGAACGAAATTCGTCATGGCGTGCAGCCCGACGTCGTATTTCCGCCCGCCGAGAAAGTAAAAGCCGTTCAGCCCGCCGACGGCGTTGTGGCGCTCGACGAGAAGCGTTTTTTTGCCGAAGTGGGCGAGACGAATCGCGGCGGCGAGACCGCTCATGCCCGCGCCGACGACGAGCGCGTCGAAGTGCTGTCCGTCGAGACTTTCCATCGTCTCACTTCGCGAAGAACCCGCGGAGCGCGGCCGCCCAGGCGTCGAAATTACCCGCGACGACGTTCTTGTGAATCACCGCGACCCAGACGAGAACGCCGACGAGCATCGAGCAGAAGACCGCGGCGGAGCCGAGATCCTTGGCGCGTTTGGCGAGCTCGCGGTAGTCGAGCGAAATGTCGTCCACGACCGCCTCCACGGCGGAGTTGAGCATCTCGAAGCCGAGAATCAGCGGCATCGGCAGCAGCAGCAGCGCCTTGGAAAACACGTCCACGGGCAGCAGGCAGACGACGACGGCGAGCGGAACGAAGAGAAAAATCTCCTGGCGGCAGGCGTGTTCGTGGCGGAAGGCCGCGCGGAAACCGGCGCAGGTGTATCTGAAGGCGTTCCAGAGGCGCATGAGTCCGCCCTTGGATTTGCGGCTCAGCGCGAAATCTTTTTTTTCTTCGTTCATGAGTTTCGTTTCGGAAAAATGTCTGACGCGTAAGCGGCGGAAAAACGCGAAATCGCCGGCAAAAAAACGCCCCGTTGCGGGAACGGGGCGAAATCGCGCGCGGGAACGCGGTCAGTTCCCCGTCTCGCCGACGTAGGGCTGAGATTTGGTCAGCGCTCCCTTGTAGTTGAAGGTATAGACGCCGCCGACGGGGCTCGTGAGCTTGAAGCCCTTGTCGGTGTCGCGCTCGATCGTGAGCTTGCCGCCCTCGATTTCGTAGCCGGGCTCGATGCGGTTGCCGTTGAGCATCTTGAACGCGTCGGGAGCGTCGATCCTGCCGGTCTTCGCGTCGTAGCCGATCGTGACTTCGTGCGAGAACGTCTCGGCGAAATACGCCTGGGCGGCGATGCCGAGGCGGGCGCCGTCGTCCTGCATGACGGCCTGCGCGCGCGTCGCGCGATGCTGATTCACGAGCGGAACGGCGACCGCGCAGATGATTCCCGCCAGAACGACGACGATCAGAATTTCGATGAGGGTAAAACCTTTTTTCATGTGGACGATGGGTTCGAAAATTTTTTCTTAATAATCTTTTCTGCGGCGCGCCTTGTCAATTTAAACTTCGCGGTGCGCGAAGTTCTTACGGGGACGGACAGCGTTCCCGCCGCGCCGCGGAAAGCCTTCCGAAGTCTCCCGCAAAGACGCCAAGACGCGAAGATTTTTTATCGGCGGGAACGCCGCGTTTCCGGAGGCGGAACCCCGCGCGCGCGTCAGTTCACCTTGCGGCAGAGCCAGACCGCGTAGACGAACAGCAGGACGTTCGGCGCCCACGCCGCGACCACGGGCGGGAGCCAAAGCCCCGAGCCGAGCGCGTTGAAGATGTTGGTGAGCAGAAAATACGCCGCGAAGAGCCCGATCGATTTCGAGACGCCCACCATCGGATTGGTGCGCACGCCCGCGACCGCGAACGGAATCGCGATGCCGACGACGATCAGGCAGCAGAACGGGCTCGCCAGAATCGAATTGTAATACACGGAATACTCCGCAAGCTGCGCCTCGCTCGCGTTCCCGCCGCTCCGGTCGAGGAGCTCGCCGATTTCCGGCAGCGAGAGGTCGCCCGGCTTTTTCGACGCCAACAGCATCAGGCGCGGATTTTCCGGATACGCTTCGGGCGTGAGCGTCCTGAGGGGCTTCGCGTTCCCGTCGGCGTCCGCGGGGGCGCCCGCCAGCTTGTCGAAGGTCTTTTGGCTCGACGGCGGACCGCCGGCGGCGGGCTCGCGCCATTCCATCTCGCGCCCGTCGGCGAGCGTCCACGTTCCCGCGCTTTCGTCGTAAACGCCCGTCGCGGCGGCGATTTCGCGCTTCAGGCGGCTTTTCGCGTCGAACTCGTAGATGTTCACGTTGCGCGCCTCGCCCGTGGAGGACTTGAAATTGGAGATCAGCCAGATGCGGCGCGCGCCGACGTTGTTGTAGAAAATGAACTCGCCGGATTTTCCGCTCTTGTCGTATTTCTGGACGATCCGCGTCGTGCGCTCCGTCGCGTAGGGGACGAAGGTCGCGTTCAGAAAAAGCATCAGCAGCGAGAGCGCCGCGCCCGCGACCCACAGCGAACGCGTGATGCGGAAAATGCCCAGCCCCGCCGCGCGCCACGCCGTCAGTTCCTGATTCTTGTGAAAATGCCCGAGGATGAAGAGCAGCGAGACCAGCAGCGAAACGGGAATGACGACGGGCAGGAATCCGACGGTCGTCATGAAGAAGAACTCGACGACTTCGAGCGTCGGCACCTCCCACTGAAGCATGTCCTGCAGATCGTTGTAGATCGAGGAAATCAGCAGCATTCCCGCCATCGCGCAGAGCGCCATGAGGAAGATTTTCAGCCATTCCTTGAGAATGTGTCGGTCGATGATGGGAATCATTTTTCGGGAGAAAGCGGTTTTCGCGGGGACGCCGGAGCGGCGCGCGTCAGATGTTCTTCAGAATTTCCTTGGCGCGTTTCCGCCGTTCTTCCTTTTCGCGTTCTTCGCGCTCCTTCTTCTGCTTTTCGATTGCGGCGGCGCGGTCGGCGGCCTCCTTCGCGGCGCGCGCGGCCTTTTCCTCCGCGTAGTCGGGGAAGTTTCTGGGCCAGCCCCTGCAGGGCGCCCATTCCGCGTAGCGCTTCGCCTTCACCTTGTTCTTCGCCTTGTCGGAAAGGTCGATCTTCCACTTGGTGAAGTAGAACGTGAGGTCCTTTTTCGTGGCGTCGCAGAGCGCCGTGTAGAACCAGTCCCAGCGGTCGCGGTTCGTCGCGCCGTCCTTGAAGGGATCTTCGTCGTGGTGGCGCAGCGCGACGTCGCGGAACGAGTCGTAGCCGAGCCCGCGCATCAGCTCGACGAAGAAATACAGCTTCAGCCGCGCGTCCTCCTCTTCGTCGAAGCTCGTCTTGTTGCTGTTGCGCAGAAACGCCTGCGCGCTCGCCTTCATGTCCTCGGGCGCGATGGACGTGCCGTCCCACGCGCGCTCGTAGGCGACGCCGATGCCCTGCGTCTGGCTGATCGTCGAGAAGAGGTTGACCGTCACCTCGGTGCAGCCGTCGAAGCGGAACGGCGACCACTGGTGATTGTGCCCGATTTCGTGCCAGAGCCCCCAACTGCCTTCCTTGACGAGCGCGCCGCTTTTGATGCAGTCGCCCCAGGACATGTAGCCCATCGCGGGATAGCCGGAATGCCCGTAGCCGACGGAAATCTGCACGTCGATCACGAAGCGCATCGGCGTCGCGACCTGATTCGGGTGCTTGTCCCAGCCGACCAGCCAGTCCTGCACCGCCATGCCGCGCTGCAGATTCTTGCAGAGCCGGCGCGGGATCTTGAGAATCCGCAGGTGTTCGATCGGCACCGTGAAGATCAGCCGCGGCACCGCGATTTCGCCCCAAGGCGCCTTCGTCTCCGCGAGCTGCTTCTGCCATTCCTCGGTCTTAACGACGGCGATGTCCACGCCCGTCTTTTCGTCCTTCGCGCCGAGAATGTAGAGCGGCGAAGCGATCCCGCCGGAGATTTCGACCGTGACCGGCTTCTCCTTCGGGAACACGCCCTTGACGTCGAGATAAATCAGCCCGCCGAACGGGTTGGCGAGTTCGACCTTCTTCTTTTCGTCCGCCTTGATGCGGATCGTGTTCGTCATGCGCGGCGGGCGCTTCAGCGTGTTTTCGTGATGCTTTTCGAGGTGGTCTTTCGTGAGCGAGTCCGAGTGGCAGCCGATGCGCAGATCCATGTCGAATTTGCGCTTTCCTTTGACGACGACGGAAATCTTCTGCCCCGGCGGCGCGTAGAGCCCGAGACTGTGCCAGCCGCCGATCGCGGGATCGATCTCGACCGTGCGCGTCAGCAGCTCGCACTCGCCGACGGGAACGCCCGGGAACGTCTCCGCGATCGGCGCCGCCTTCGTCTTCTTCGGATCGCCGCAGAGAATCTCGTCCATTCTGGCGATGAGCGCGTCGTTCTTCGCGACGTCCTTCCACGGCCTGTTCGGCAGCGGAAGATCCGCGAGCGCGGGATCCTTTTCCGCGGTCTCCCAGCTCCATTTGCCGATGACCTTGTCCTTCGCGCTCGGAATCTTGTCGCGCGACTTCGGCGAATAGACGTTGGTTTCGAGGGCTTCTTCCAGGGTAATTTCGCCTTTGTCTTTCCTCGGCGCGGCGAAAGCGCGGACAGCGTCCCCGCAGAACGCGGCGAAGACGAGCCCGGCGAAAATGGCGTGGAGTAATTTCATGCCTTCGGAAGATAACGAAACGCGCCCGATTTGACCACGGAAAAACACGGGAATTTTCGATTTCCGCGCCGCGCTTTCAGGGCGCGGGCGTTCCCGCGCACTTGCGGCTTGCGGGCGGGGGCGGGAAAGCGTTTACTCTCGCTCATCATGTCCGGAGCCTTTCAAGTCATCGCGCGCCGCTGGAGGCCGCAGCAGTTCGACGAAATCGTCGGCCAGGAACACATCGTCCGCACGCTGAAGAACGCCATCGAGACCGGGCGCATCGGGCACGCGTATCTCTTCGTCGGGCCTCGGGGCACGGGCAAGACGACGACCGCGCGCATCTTCGCCAAGGCGCTCAACTGCACCGACGGTCCGAGCGTCGCTCCCGCCCCGGACGATCCGATCTGCAAAGCGATCACGGACGGCTCCTGCATGGACGTCATCGAAATCGACGCCGCGACGAACCGCTCCATCGAGGACGCCAAGCAGATCCGCGAGGAATGCTATTTCGCGCCCGCGCAGTGCCGCTTCAAGATCTACATCATCGACGAAGTCCACCAGCTTTCCAAGGACGCGTTCAACGCGCTGCTGAAGGTCATCGAAGAGCCGCCGCCGCACGTCAAGTTCATCTTCGCGACGACCGAGGCGGACAAGGTGCTCGAGACGATCACGTCGCGTTGCCAGCGCTTCGAGTTCCAGCCGATCCCGGAGGCGAAAATTGCCGCGCGCCTGCGCCGGATCACGGAGACCGACGGCGTGGAGGCGAGCGACGACGCGCTCTTCGCCATCGCGCGGCTCGCCAACGGCGGCATGCGCGACTCGCAGTCGATTCTCGACCAGGTGATTTCCTTCTGCGGCAAAAAAATTTCCGAAAAGGACGTGCTCGACATTTACGGGCTCGCGTCGAAGGAGCAGATCGAAGGGCTCGCCGCCGCGCTCGCCGCCGCCGACTACGCCGCCGTCGTCCGCTACGCCGACGCGTTCGTCGAGGAAGGGCGCGACCTGCTGCGCGTGCTCAAGCACACGCAGGCGCGCGTCCGCGAGGCGCTGCTGGACTCGATCCGGGAAGGCGGCGTCTCCTCGCTGCTCGGCACCGCGATGCGCACGGAGCAGCTGCTGCGCATGCTCGACACGCTGCAGGCGGGCGAAAGCGGCGTGAAGCTCGGGCTGTCCGAACGCGCGAATTTCGAGGTCTGCCTGCTGAAGGCCGTCGAGCAAAGTCGAACGCGGGCGATCGACGCGCTCATCAAGGACATCGCAGGACTCGCCGCGGGAACGCCCGACGACGCAAAAAAAAAATGAGCGCGGCGCGCTGAGCGAAAAATTCCGCGCCGCGAACGCCGCGCTGAAGGACGCCCGCTGCCGCGACGCGCAGCGTTTTTCCGCCTCGCTCGAAACCCTCGAACGCCTTTCGCGGGAACGCCGCGCCGCCGCCGAAGCGCGCGCGGCCGCCGCTCCCGAGCCGTCTGCTCCCGCCGCGCCCGACGACGCGCCGTTCCCGCAATACGATCCCGCCGCCGAGGCGAGCTTCGACGTCGCGTCCGATTTCCCCGAGCTCAACGACGCGCCCGAGCCCGCGAAAATCGGCATCACGCTCGAACAGGCGCTCGCGCGGGTTCCCGCCGAAGTGGTCGCGTTCGTCCGCGAACGCTTCCGCGCCGAGTTCTCCGTGCTGCGCCGCCCCGGCAAAGTCTATTCCTTCCGCGAAGACGCCGCCGAGACGGAATCCCTCTCCGACGCGGACGACGAGCTTCCCGAGGACGTCGCCGACGACCTCTGACGTTCCCGCCGCGTGCGCGCCCGTTTCCCTTTCCCGCAAACCCAAAAACGCTTTTCCCCATGATGAAAAATTTCGGTTCCCCGCTGAAGATCGGCGTCATCTCCGACACGCACGGATTTCTGCGTCCGGAAGTCTTCGACGTGTTCTCGTCGGTCGATCACATTCTGCACGCCGGCGACGTCTGTTCCGACGACGTGCTCGCCGAGCTCTCGCGCCTCGCGCCCGTCTCCGCCGTGCGCGGCAATTCCGACTTCACGCCGAAATGCCGCAAGCTGCCGCTCTTCGACGTCGTGAAGATCGGTCGCGCGGAGATCTTTCTGCACCACGGACACGTGGACGCGTTCGACGGCATGCCCGCGGGCGTGAACATCATCGTCTCCGGGCACACACACCTGCCGCGCGTGGAGCTTTTCGGCGGCATTCTCCGCGTAAATCCGGGCAGCGCCGGTCCGCGCCGACCGAGCGTTCCCGTCTCGGTCGCGGTCATCACGATCTACAACCGCGCGCGTTCCGCCGAAATCATCGAGCTCCCCGAACCCTGCGAACAGCCCTGAGCGCCGCGGCGGAGACGCGGACGTCTCCGAACACGAACGGGAACGGAAAGGAGGACGAGCGTCCCGCTTGCCCTCGAAATCCTTCCCCGAAAAAACTCCTCTTTAAGCTTTTCTGAAAACCGCAAAGTCAAAGGAAGTTAAGGAAAGTTTTATAGGGGGGGGCGTGGCTTCACGCTTCGCTTATTTGCCGCTTCCTCGAAATCCGTCCGCACAAACTCCCCTTTAAGCTTTAAGCTTTTTCCGCGCCCCGACGGGGCGAAACAAGCGTAACCCCATGCGCGCGGCAACGCGCGCTTGGGGAACGCCCCACACCTGCGACGCGCCTGAAAGGCGCAACCGCCCGACGCGTTCGACGTTTTCCCGGCACGACGTTCCCGCGGAGCAGTTGCGCTTTTCAAGCGCGTGTTTTTTGCGCGGACACGCCCCAAGCGGCGTCGCCGCATGGGGTTATTTTTGTTCCGCATTTCATGCGGACACTTGAGGGCGAAGGCATTCCTGCCGCTTCTTTGGCTTCTTTGAAATCCTTCCGCACAAATCAAGCGTTTATTTCAGCTAAAACAGCGTCCCGGCGCGCCCGCGGAGTTTTTCCTGCGGGCGCGGGAACGCGAGCGGATCGAGCCGGGGACGCCGAGGCGCGGGTCGCCGCGCAGGATGAGGCGCACGAGCTTTTCGGCGGTCGCCTCGTAGTTGTCCGCGGAGGCGCCGAGGCAGAGCCATTTTTTCAGAAGATAATGCGGCGCGAGCGAGGGAAATTCCGCGACGAGCGAAGCGTGAAATTCCGGCGAGGTCGGAATCAGCAGGCCTTCGCCGTCTTCGTCCTTCGCGGGAACGTAGAGCAGGACGTTTTTGTCGCCGAGGTAGAACGACCAGCAGCCGAACGTGCGCCGCACGGAAAAGTCCGCGCGGGAACGCAGCGGCTCGATCAGCCATTCGCAGGGCGTTTCGTCGCGGGAACGCCGGTAGGGGGTGAATTTCATCGGGAAAACAAAAAAGAAACGAGCGCGTCCGGTTCAAATTTTCGGGGCCCGGAATCCGAAAAGCGCGCCTTCGGATTTCGGGCCCCGTCTTTAAGCCTTAAACTTTAAGCTTTCTCTCAAATCTTGCTCCAGTCGAGAATGACCTTGCCCGCGGTGCCGTCGAGCATCGCCTTGAAGCCGGCGTCGAACTCCGTGTAGGGCAGATGGTGCGTGATGATCGGCGAGACGTCCATGCCCGCTTGAATCAGCGCCATCATCTTGTACCACGTCTCGAACATTTCGCGGCCGTAGATGCCCTTCATCGTGAGGCCCTTGAAGATGAGCTTGCTCATGTCGATCGCCGCGTTTCCGGGAGGAATCCCGAGCTGCGCGATGCGGCCGCCGCACGACATCACGTCGAGCATGCCGTTGAGCGCGTGCACGTTGCCGGACATTTCCAGCCCCACGTCGAAGCCTTCCGTCATGCCGAGCTGCTTCATCACGTCGTGGAGCGAGGTGGTCATCGTGTTCACGGCGAGCGTCGGGCCCATCTTCTTGGCGAGCGCGAGACGCGTGTCGTTCACGTCCGTGATGACGACGTAGCGCGCTCCCGCGGCCTTGGCGAGCGCGATCGCCATGATGCCGATCGGTCCCGCGCCGGTGATGAGCACGTCTTCGCCGACGAGGTTGAACGAAAGCGCCGTGTGCGCCGCGTTGCCGAGCGGGTCGAGAATCGAGACGATGTCGTCCGGAATGTCGTCGGGCACGGGAACGACGTTCTTCGCCGGCAGCGAAAGCAGTTCCGCGAACGCGCCCGGGCGGTTCACGCCGACGCCCTTCGTGTTCGGGCAGAGGTGGCGGCGTCCCGCGCGGCAGTTGCGGCAGTAGCCGCACACGATGTGGCCTTCGCCGGAAACGCGCTGCCCGACCTTGAGATGCCTGATGTTTTCGCCAATCTTTTCGATGTGACCGACGTACTCGTGGCCGACGACCATCGGCACGGGAATCGTCTTCTGCGACCACTCGTCCCACTTGTAGATGTGCACGTCGGTGCCGCAGATGGCGGTTTTCTTGATGCGGATCAGCACGTCGTCCGGGCCGCATTCGGGCTCGGGAACGTCCATCAGCCAGAGTCCGGGTTTCGCTTCTTTCTTAACGAGAGCTTTCATGATTTTTTCGGATGTTTTTCAAAAAAGGTGTTGCCGAATGAAGCCCGCATTTTAGGACGATTCCCCGAATACGAAAACAAAAAAATCACTCCGCCCGCGCCGCGCGGGAAAAACGGCTTGACGCGGGGAGGGATAGGGGGTAGCCCTATATGCAGACGATGAACAAGAACGGACATTCGCACTGCCGCACCCCGGAGATGAAGAAAAAGCTCGTCTCGCGCCTGCGCCGCATCGAGGGGCAGACGCGCGCGCTGCAGCAGATGATCGAGGACGACCGCGAGTGCGTCGAGATCCTGCGCCTCATCGCCTCCGTCTCGGGCGCCCTGCGCGGCGCGTGGACGGAAGTGCTCAACGACCACCTTTCCGGCTGCATCCGCGAATCCGTCGCGAACAAGGACATGAGCCAGCTCGACGAGCTCATCGCCCTGCTGAAGAAAACGCACTGAGGGCCCGCAGCATGAATCTTTTGATCAAGTGGCTCGTAACTTGTAACTGGTGACCGGAGCAGTGTGAATTTTTCCGAATTTCCCCGTCCATGCGCATTTTCCGCGACATATTTCTGTGCTTCGCCCTGCTGCTGACGCTCGTCGGCAACACGGCGACGACGACCGCGTGCTTCGCCGACGGAGAAATCTCCTTCGTCGGGAACGCCGCGTGCGCGGAAACGCGGGAAACGGCGCACGCCGACCGCCGCGCGGGAACGCCCTGCGCGCACGACGCGGACGCCGGCGGCGATTTCCGCGCGCCGCACGAACCGCTGACCGTCGCGCTCGACGACGACCTCGCCGCCGCCGCGTGCCCGAACGGCGTTCCCGCGCCGGACGCGTTTTTCTTCGCCGAATTCTTCTCTGCGCTTTTCGACGCCGCCGCGCTCCGCTCGCGCGCGGTTCCGTCGGCGTTCCCGCCCGGGGACGACGCGCTTCTCGCCCTGCTCCGCGCGCCGAACCGCGCGGGCGTGCTCCCGCTGCTGGCGTAGCCCGCGGCGCGCGCATTTTTCCGACGGAAAGGGCGTTCCCGCGCCGCTTTCCGTGCATCCCCTTCTTTTTTCACGAAAAGGAAATCCGCGGAAGTTCCGCCTCGGCGCGCCTTCCCGCTTTCCTGAAAAAAGAAAATTTTCCCCTTCAAAAAACGAAACTAATCATGAGAAAAAAAATCTGCGTTCTCTGCCTGCCGGCGCTGCTGCTTTCGGCGTGCGCGAGCTACGAGGAACGCCCGATCGACCTCGGGCGCGAAGCCGTCGCGTGGCGGGAACGCTCCGACGCCGTCGCACGGGAGCGCACGGAACTCGCGTTCGCCGACGCGAAGCTGATCGGGCTCGCGCTCAATCCCGAACTGAACCGCGCCCGCGCGAGCCTCGCCAAGAGCCGCGCCGTGCGCGACGCCTCCGGCTGGTGGGACGATCCCTCAGTCTCGTTCTCCGTCAAGCGCGTGCTGAACACGAGCGCGCAGCCGTGGGCGTACACGCCGGGCGCGTCGCTGACGCTTCCGGTGACGGGCCTTCCCGCGCTCGCCGAGGAGGCCGCCGAGCGCTACGCCGAAGCGGACTACTGGACGCTCGTCCAGGCGGAACTCGATTTCGCCGCCGGGCTCGCCGAGCTGTGGACGGACTGCGCCGTCGTCGAGGCGAAACTGCGCGTCGCCGAGCTTTACCTGATCAACGCCCGCGAGGAACGCGCGCGCCTGGAACGCCTTTTCGACGCCGGCGAAGTCACCGCCGCCGAACTGCAGAAGGAAAACGACCGCGTCAACGCCGCCGAGCTGGAAAAGCGCGACCTCGACGCGCGCTTCGTGGACGTGCGTTCCCGCATCGCCGCGCAGCTCGGCCTGGCGCCGACCGTCGCTCGCGCGCTGAAGCTCGACGCCGCGCTGCCCGCGGGCGTTCCCGCCGCCGCGCCTTCGCCGACGCCGGAGGAGCTCGCCGAGCTCCCGCGCGTCCGCGCCGCCCTCGCCCGCTACTCCGCGAGCGAAACCGCGCTGAAGACGGAAATCCGCCGGCAGTATCCGGAGCTCTCGCTCTCGCCGAGCTACGAGCTCGACGGGAACGACGAGTTCGCCGATTCGTTCACGCTCGGCGTCGGCTTCACGCTCCCGCTGTGGAACCGCAACCGCCTCGGCGTCGCGGAGGCGGAGGGCGAGCGCGAGGTCGTGCGCATCGAGACGCTCGCGCTGTGGCAGGATCAGTTTCACCTGCTGCGCCGCCTCGAAGCCGAGCAGGAAATCGCGGAAAACCACTGCCGCGCGCAGGAGACGCGTTCCCGCGATTTTCTGCGCCGCACGGAAAAGATCTACGCGGAAATCGACGCCGGGGAAACGCTCCCGACCGCGCTTTCCGAAGCCGCCGCGCAGAATTTCACCGCCTCGCTCGCCTACTGCGACGCGCTCGGCGATTTTCTGAAGGCGCGGATCAAAATCGAGGCGCTGAGAGCGCAGAGAAAGTAAACGGAGACTAGGAGCTAGTAACTGGTAGCTCCTTCGGAGCTGTTTATGGTTTAAGGTGTAGAGTTTAGAAAAATAAACCCTAAACAGCGCGAAGCGCTTCACTGCTCCAGTCACAAGTTACCAGTTACCTGCTACCTCCAGAACACAACCCCCTTACACAAAAACGAACATAGAAAAATCATGAACAAAAAATTCTTCCTCATTCTTTCAATCGCGGTCGCGACGCTCGCGTCCGCCTGTTCAAGCGTTCCCGCGGACGCGCCCGCGGCGGTCTTTTCCGTCGCCGCGACGGAACCCGACGTTCCCGCGTTCCCGCTGCGCGAAACGACGCGCGTGTTCTACGAACGCGGGAACGCCCTCGCCCGCGCCGCCGCGCTCGAGTTCTGCGCCGAAGCGAAGACGCGTTTCGGCGTCGCGCTCAAGGCGGAAGGTCTGCGCCCGCACGGCGCACGCAACGACAATTCCGTGATTTTCGCGGCGGCAGACGCCTCGGCGACGGACGCCTTTTCGCTCCGCGTCACGAAAGCGCATCTGGAGATTTCCGCCCGCGACGCCGAAGGCTTTTCCGCCGGAATCCGGAAGGCGCTTGCAAAGTGACAAGTGGCAGGATGAAGAGCTCCTTCGGAGCTGTTTATGGTTTAAGGTGTAGGGTTTAGAAAAATAAACCTTAAACGATAAACCCTAAACAGCGCGAAGCGCTTCACTGCTCCAGTCACAAGTTACCAGTCACCAGCCGCCTCCAAATCGCATTCACTCCGTCAATCTTCAACCGAAATTCCATGACCAAAAAATTTTTCATCACGCTCGCGCTCGCGGGAACGCTCGCCGTTTTCGCGAACGCGGCGGAACACGCTCACGACGCGAACTGCGCCCACGGCGCGCACGAAACGCACGCCCACGGCGACCACGACGAAGCCGAGCACGCTCTGCACGAACACGACCACGCCGAGCACGAAGGCGAGCACGCGCATGAGCACGACCACGACGCGCACGACGAAGCCGAAGACGCGGGAACGCGCGTCGAGATTTCGCCGCGCGCGCGGCAGTCCGTCGCGATGCGCTTCGAGACGGTTTCCGACGCGTCCGTGAGCGCGGCGCGCTCCTACTACGGGCAGATGCGCGTTCCCGCAGACGCGGTGAAGACCGCCGCCCTGCCCGCCGCCGGCCGCGTGCGCTTTTTCGTGACGCCCGGCCAGAACGTCGAGCCGGGAACGCCGCTCTACTCGCTTTCCTCGCCGGAGCTGATCGCGATGCGCAGCGACCTCGCGCAGGCGGAAGCGGACCTTTCCCGCGCGCGCTCGAACCTTGCCGCGCTCGAGGCGCGCCTCGAACGCCTCGCGAAAATCGGCACGAAAAACGGCGCCCTCGAAAGCGAAGCCGCGTTTCTGCGCGCGGAAATTCCCGTGCTCGCCGCCGCCGCCGAACGTTCCCGCGGGCTCTGGCTCGCGGCGACGGACGGCGCGGAACTGCGCGACGGCAGGCTGGTCGTCTCCTCGCCGTTCGCGGGGCGGATTCAGTCGCTCGACCTCAGCGAAGGCGCCTGGGGCGAACGCGGCGCCGGCGCGCTCACGCTCGTCTCGTCGCGCGCGCTCGAGTTCAAGGGCTCGGCGTTCGGCGCGGACGCGTTCGCGGGAACGCAGGCGCGGCTCGCGGTGTCCGTCGGCGGCGAGACGCTGCGCCTCGCGGGCGCGCTGCGCGTCTCCGCGCAGATCGACGAAGCGACGCAGGCGCGCACGATTTATTTCGTTCCGGAAAATCTGCCCGAAGGCGTGTTCCCGGGGCAAGTCGCGCGGCTCGAAGTCTTCCGCCGCGACGAGGCGGACGAGGGCTTCGTTCCCGTGCCGAGCAGCGCCGTCGTCAAGGTCGGCGTGGACGACGTCGTCTTCGTGCGCGACCCGCACGACGAAAACGCGTTCTTCGCGCGCAAGGTGAAGACGCGTCCGGCGCGCCGCGGCGTGACTCCCGTGAAGGGCGTGCGCGCGGGCGAAACCGTCGTCGTCAAGGGCGGCTACGAGCTGAAATACGTGCTTCCCGCGGACGGGAACGCGGCGAAAAAAGCCGCCGGACACTTCCACGCCGACGGAAAATTCCACGAAGGCGAACACTGACGAGGAAAGACGGAAGACGAGGGGAAAGCGGAGAGCTTAAGGCTTAAAGAGAATCACGTGCCCTCGTTTCCCGCCGCTTCCCGAAAAACGTATCCTGTAAAAATTTACGAACAAAAAAATGAACGCGATCATTTCATTCTGTCTGCGGAAACGCGTCACGGTGCTGCTGCTCACGGCGCTGCTCGCGGCGATTTCCTTTTTCGTCGTCAAAGACATTCCCGTGGACGTGTTCCCGGAACTGAAGGTGCCGCGCGTCACGATTCAGACCGAGGCGAGCGGGCTCACCGCCGAAGAGGTCGAACGCTACGTGACGATTCCCGTCGAGTCCGCGATGAACGGCACCGCCGGCGTGAAGCGCGTGCGCTCCTCCTCCGGCGGCGGGCTTTCGTTCGTCTGGGTCGATTTCGACTGGGACACGGACATCTACCTCGCGCGGCAGATCGTGACGGAGCGACTTTCGAGCGTGCGCGCCGCGCTCCCGCAGAACGTCTCGCCGGAGCTCGCGCCCATCGTTTCCGTGACGGGCGAAATCATGCTCATCGCGCTCACGCCCGACGCGGAATTTTCGAAAAATCTCACCGAAGCCGAACGCGCGCGGCAGCTGCTCGACATGCGCCAGCTCGCGGAATACCGTCTGCGCAACCGCCTGCTCGCGATTCCCGGCGTCGGCCAGGTCACGGTGCTCGGCGGCCGCCTGCCGGAGTATCAGGTCGTTTACGATCCCGCGCGCCTGCGCCAGGCGAAGATTTCGCTCGACGATCTGCGCGCGGCGGTCGAGTCCGCGGGCTCCACGGCGCCCGCCGGCTACCTCGAGGAAGTCGCGGGAACGGAGCTGCCGATTCAGCAGGATTCGCGCGTGGAGACGCTCGAGCAGCTGCGGCGTTCACTCGTTCCCGCACATCCGTCGGGAACGGCGAAGATCGAGGACCTCGCCGACGTGCGCATCGACGGCGCGCCGCGCCGCGGGAACGCCGGATTCATGGGCACGGACGCGGTCGTGCTTTCCGTGCAGAAGACGCCCGGCGCGAACACGCAGGAGCTCACGCGCGCCGTGGACAAGGCGGTCGCGGAATTTTCCGCGAGCCGGCTGCCCGCGGGCATGCGCCTGCACGCGAACGCCTACCGCCAGTCGGACTTCATCGAAATGTCGCTCGCGAACGGCGCGGAGACGCTGATCACGGCGGGCGTCGTCGTCATGCTCGTGATTTTTCTCACGCTGCTGAACGTGCGCACGGCGCTCGTCACGCTCGCGGCGATGCCGCTTTCGATTCTGTTCGCGATGCTGCTGTTCCCGGCGTTCGGGCTCGCGGTGAACATCATGACGTTGGGCGGGCTCGCGGTCGCGGTCGGCGACGTCGTGGACAACGCGATCATCTTCGTGGAGATCGCGTGGCGGCGGCTTTCGGAAAACGCCGCGCTCCCGCCCGAAAAGCGGCGCACGAAATACGAGGTGCTCATGGCGGCGAAGGGCGAGATCCTCGGCTCGATCGGCTCTTCCTCGGCGATCATTCTGCTCGTGTTCACGCCGGTGCTTTTCCTGTCGGGGCTCGAAGGGCAGTTTTTCCGCCCGCTGGGCATTTCGTTCATGCTCGCGTTCGCGATGTCGCTCGCCGTCGCGGTGACGGTCGTTCCCGTGCTGTGCTCGCTCGCGTTCCGTGCGAAGAAAAACGGCGCCCCCGCCGCGAACGCGGGAACGCCGCCGCGCGAGAGCTTTTCCGTGCGGCAGATTCACCGCCTTTACGAGCCCGTGCTGAACTTCTGCATGCGCCGCGCGAAGCTCGTCGTCGCGGGAACGCTCGCGCTGACGGCGGGCGCGCTCTGGCTCGCGGGAACGTTCGGCGCGAGCTTTCTCCCGCCCTTCAACGAAGACTGCTACACCGTCTTCGTGAACGCCGTGCCGGGAACGTCGCTCGAAGAAACGGAGCGCATCGCCCGCGGCTGCGCCGAGCGCGTCGGAAAAATCGACGGCGTGCTTTCCGTCGCGCAGCGCACGGGGCGCGCCGAAAACGACGAGCACGCCGAGCCCGTCTCCGCGTCGGAACTGCTCGTGCGCGTCGATCTGAAGAAGGATCAGAAAAAAATCCGCGAGGCGATCCGCGACGCGATCGAGGGCATTCCCGGCACGAGCACGATGATCGGCTACCCGCTCGCGCACCGCATTTCCGCCGCGCTTTCCGGCTCCAATTCCGAAATGGCGATCAACATCTACGGGAGCGAGCTCCCGCAGCTGCGCGCCGCCGCGCTCAAGGCGAAGGAGATTCTCGAAAAAATGCCCGAGGCCGCCGACGCGCGCGCCAACCGCGAAGTCATGGTGGACACGGTGCGCATCCGCTACGATCAGGAGATTCTCGGCGCGTTCGGGCTCACGATCGCCGAGGCCGCCGAACAGGTCTCCGCCGCGCTCAACGGGCTGCGGCTCGGCGAAGTCATCAAAAACCAGGACCGCTGGAACGTCGTGCTGCGGCTCGATCCCGCGCTGCGCATGTCCGTGGACGACGTGCGCGACCTCGAACTGCTCGGCGCGGACGGCAGAAGCGTGCGCCTCGGCGACGCCGCCGACGTCTCGCGCGAGGAGGTGACCAACCTCATTCTGCGCGACGACACGATGCGCAAGGCGATGATTTCCTGCAATCCCGCGCCCGGCTCCAATCTCGGCGACCTCGTCGAGGCGTGCCGCGAAAAGCTCGACCCGGCGATGCACGAGCTCGGCTGCACCGTCGAATACGCGGGAACGATCCAGGCGCGCGAATCCGCGGCGCGGCGGCTCTACCTGCTCGGCGCGGCGATTCTCGTCGCCGTCGTGTTTCTGCTGACGACGGCACTCGGCAGTCTGCGCAGCGCGGCGGTGACGCTCGTGAACATTCCGCTGTGCCTCATCGGCGGGATCGTCGCGGTGTTCGTCGCCTCGCCGGAAACGCTCGCGTCCGTGTTCGGCGGCGGCGCGTACGAGGCGCCGATTCTCTCCGTCGCCTCGATCGTGGGCTTCGTGACGGTGATCGGCTTCGGCGTGCGCTCCGGGCTGATTCTGCTGAACCGCTACCGCGAACTCTTCAAAAGCGGCATGAGCGCGGACGAGGCGATCCGCGTCGGCTCGCGGGAACGCGTCGTGCCGATCGTGATGACCTCGCTGACGACGGAGCTGGGCCTACTGCCGCTGATCGTCGCGATCGAGCGCCCCGGCGGCGAGCTGCTCGGCCCGCTCGCGATCGTGCAGTTCGGCGGGCTCATCTCGGCGACCGTCCTCTCGCTCGCCGTCATTCCCGCCGCCTCCAAGCTCCTCGCGAAGAAGAGTTGAAAACAGCTTAGAGATGAGCGTTGAGAGCTGAGAGGAAAGCAACTGGTGACTTGTAACTGGTGACTGGACCATTGTGAGTTTTGCCGAGGCAAAACTTGGTAATCACCAGTTAAGAGTCACCGGCCACAAGTCACTTCTCTCACCCCTAAGCCCTCATCTCTCATCTTTTTTCCGTCAGATTCCGAAGACGGCGCGGACGGTTTCGCCGACGCGGTCCTTGGCGCAGACGAGCGCATGAAGCGCCGGCGCGTTCTCCAGCTCGGCGAAGCGCGGCGCGCGGCCGACGAGCCCGCCGAGCGCGCGGAGGTTCGCGAAGTCGTCCGCGCCGCACGTTCCCGTGAGCGCGCGCAGCATCGTCGCGGGGAATTTCCACGGCGCGGCGGTTTCGGCGACGACGGCGGGAACGTTCCCGCGCCCGCCGAGATCGCGCAGCACCTTCCAGCCGATCGCGGTGTGCGGATCGGCGAGGTAGCCGGTCTCGCGGCGGATCGCGGCGATCGCGGCCTCCGTCTCTTCGGGCGAAGCGTGCCCGGAGACGAAGCCGGCGGCGGCGGGAGCGCCGCATTCCGCGCCGAGCGAAAATTCGCCCGCGCTTTTCAGCGACGCCATGCGCGCGCGCGTCGAAGCGGCGTCGCGCCCGGAAATCTCGAAGATGAAGCGCTCGATGTTCGACGAGACGAGAATGTCCATCGACGGCGAATTGGTGACGCGGAACGTGCGCCGCACGTCGTACACGCCCGTGCGGATGAAGTCCGCGACGACGCAGTTTTCGTTCGAGGCGACGACGAAGCGGCGGATCGGCGCGCCGAGCTTCTTCGCGTAAAACGCGGCGAGCACGTTGCCGAAATTGCCCGTGGGCACGACGACGTCGAAGCCGTCCGCGCCGAGCGTTCCCGCGGCGTGCAGTTCGCGCCACGCCATGATGTAGTAGCAGATCTGCGGGAACAGGCGGCCGATGTTGATCGAGTTCGCGCTGGAAAGGAAAACGCCCTTCGCGGCGGCGTCGGCGCGGATTTTTTCGTCGGCGAAGACGGCCTTGACGGCGGTCTGCGCGTCGTCGAAATTGCCCTCGATCGCGCACGCGTGCACGTTCGCGCCCGGGCAGCAGACCATCTGCCGGCGCTGGATTTCGGACGTTCCCGTCTTCGGGAAGAACACGAGCACTTCCGTTCCCGCGACGTCCGCGAAGCCGCGCATCGCCGCCGAGCCGGTGTCGCCGCTCGTCGCCGTGAGAATCGCGACCTTCTTCAGCCCCGCGACGGACGCGGCGTGCTGCAGCAGCGTCGGCAGAATCGTCAGCGCGACGTCCTTGAACGCCGCCGTCGGGCCTTCCGCCAGGTCCATGAAGACGACGTTCCCGCCGACGGCGCGGAACGGCACGGGATTTTCGGGCTCGGCGAAACGCGCGACGGAGCGCGCGACCGCGGCCTCGCGCACGCTCTCGGGCACGTCGTCGAAGAAGAGCGAGAGAATCCCGCGCATCGTTCCCGCGTAGCCGGCGGAGGGTTCGAGCCAGTCCGGGAGCGCGTCGCCGCCCGGCATTTCGGCGGGAACGTAGAGTCCGCCGTCGGGCGCGATGCCGTTGAGGAGCGCTTCAGTCGAGGAAACCATGGGCGCGAGCCCGCGAGTGGAAATGTATTTCATGACAGGATACGTTTTTCAGGTTGAGGATTTTTCGTTGAAGGATTCGGAAATTTTCGGGAACACGACGCGCGAGAACGACGCGGCGCCGGCGGCGCGGAGGATTTCGAGCGCCTCCGTCTCGGCGGCGCGCATGCGCGCGCGGTCGTCCTCGGCGATGTCGTCCAGCCCGGCGAGATGGAGCCAGCCGTGGACGAGATAGAGCAGCAGCTCGTCGGCGGGCGTCGTGCCGAACTGCGCGGCGGCGCGCGTCGCCTGGGGCACGCAGACGACGATTTCCCCGGCGAAGGCGTCGTCGTCCCCGCCGCGGGAACGCGCCGCTCGGCGGCGGGAAGCGGGTTCCGCGGGAACGTCGCGTCGGCGCGGCGCCGTGAAGACTTCGTCGCCCGGGAACGTGATGACGTCGGTCTTCGAAGGGTCGTTCAGAAAACGCGCGTGCAGGGCGCAGGTGCGCGCGTCGTCCGCGAAGGCGACGGAGAGCGATCCCGAGGGGAATTCCCACGGCGCGCGTTCCCGCAGGCGCTTCAGCACGGTCTTCACTTCGCGGCGGGAGATGCGGAAACCGCGGCAGGCGATGGCGATCTCGTCGTTCACGGCTCTTCTGCGGGAGCGGTTTTCTCTTCCTCGGCGGGGGCGGCCTTTTCTTCCGCGGGAGCGTCCGCCGGCGGCAGCACGGAGGCGAGCGCCGCGGAATCGAGCACGCGCGCGCGCGGCTCGTCGGCGGGCTTCTTCTCGGCGGCGTTCCCGTCGCCGTCCGTGTTGTAGGAAATGCGTTCGTGGCGGCTCGTGAACACGGAGTCCACGAGGCTGCGGCGGACGGCGTCGAGCTGCTTCAGCGTGATCGGGCAGTCGTTGAACTCGCCTTCGGCGACGCGTTCCGCGATGCGCTTGTCCACGACGTCCTCGACCGCCTGGCGCGAGAATTTCTTGATGGAGCGCGCGGACGCCTCGACGACGTCGCAGAGCATGAGCACGGCGGCCTCGACCGTCTGCGGGCGCGGCCCGTCGTAGCGGTAGTCGGCGTCGTCCACGAAGGCGGGATCTTCGCCGATCTCCTCCGCCGCCACGACGGCGAGCTTTTTCGCCTTTTCGAAGAAGAATCCCGCGAGCCCGCGGCCGTGGTGCTGCATAATGAGGTCGCGCACGGCTTCGGGCAGGTGGTATTCCTCGGCGAGCTCGACGCCTTCGCGCACGTGGCTGCGGATGATGAGGGCGGACATGCGCGGCGTCTGCCGGTCGTGCGGGCTGGGCATGCCTTCCTTCTTGTTTTCCGTGAAGTATTCCGGCTTGAGCGTCTTGCCGACGTCATGAAAGAGCGCCGCGCAGCGGCAGAGCACGGGATTCGCGCCCGCCGCCTGCGCCGCCTTCGCCGCGAAGTCCGCGACCATGACGCTGTGCAGGAACGTTCCCGGCGCGACGACCTGGAGGCGCCGCAGCAGCGGGTGATCGTAGTCCGCGAGCTCGAGCAGCGTGATGTTCGTCGTGATCTTGAAGATGCCTTCGAAGATCGAAAGCACGCCCGCGGCGGCGACGCCCGAAAGCGCGCCCGCGGCGACCGCCGCGACGAAATTCGCCGCGAAGGATTCCCAGACGAAATTCTCGTGGAAGCCGACCAGCAGCGACGCCAGAGCCGTCGCCAAGCCGGAATAAAAGCCCGCGCGCAGCAGCACCGAGCGCTTCCGCGCGTCGCGCACGATGTAGACCGCGGTCATCACCGCGACGGACGCCGCGAGCAGCGATTCCGCGCTCCCGCCGAGCATCAGCGACGAAATCGAGGCGGCGGCGAGCGCCGTCACGACGGCGAGCGGCGCGCCCAGCATCAGCGCCGCGAGAATCGCCGTGCAGGTCGGCGCCGAAAGCCACACCTGGATGTTCTGCGTCTGCGCGAAGATTTCTTCGAAACGCGGCGACTCCACGACGCCGAGCATCAGGCGGACGAGCGCCGTGTTCACGAGAATCAGCGTTCCCGCGAGCGCGAGGCGGCGGCGTTCGCGGAAGACGTTCGGCGTCAGCAGCATCCCGAAGATCGCCGCGCTCGCCAGAATGCAGTACGCGTAAAACGTGTTGGAAAGGAAGGGAAGCCGCTCCTCGAAAAGCCCGTCCGAGCGCGTTTCCTCCGCCGCGCGGTAGGCGCGCCAGCGCTCGAGCATCTCCGCCGAGACGGGAACGCGCTCGGAAAGCAGCGGGTCGCCCGTGTGTACCTTCACGACGCTCTCGCCGACGTTCTGCGCGGCGAGGTTCTTCTGCTTCAGCGTCGCCTCGCGGTCGAAGAACATGTTGGCGCGGAAGAGCCCCGCCGTCTGGAAGACGTAGCCGACCTCCTCGGCGACCTTGCCGAGATTGCCGCGCATCTCCTTCGTGAAGACGCGCTGCCAGAGCACCGTGCGGAAACGCTCGGAAAAGACGCCCTCCGCCTCGCGCTCGGTGCAGCCCGCCTCGTCGCCGAAGCGCGCGCGCCCGAGCGGACGCGAAAATTTCTTCCCGCCCTCGCGGGATTCCTCGAAAATGCCTTCCTTCGCGAGAATCCAGAAGACGCTTTTCGCCGCGTCCGCGAGCTCGCGGAAACGCGTCGCGTCGTCGCAGTATTCGACGAGCCGGGAGATCCCCAGCGCCAGATCCTGCCGCGTCGTTTCGCGCGCGAAGGCGGGAACGCCCTTTTCGGACTCTTCCGCGGCGAGGATTTCCGCGAGCGCCGCGTCGCGCGTCGTGCGCACGCGCAGGCGCTTCAGCCGCGGGAAATCCGCCGCGACGCGCTCGAAGACGCGCTCGAGCGCGCCCAGCGCGGCTTCCTGCGGGCCGAGCTTCAGCGCATAGACCGGGTTGACCTGCAGGCGCGCGTTCTCCTCGCGCTCGGTGCGCAGCAGCGTGCTCGCGTAGGAAAAGCTGAACGGCGCCGAAAAGGAATAATTCGGCACGTAGCCTTCGTAAACGACGGGCGCGCGCGGCGGACGGCCGAAAAAGGCGACGACCGAAAGCGCCGCGCCGAAGACCAGCAGCAGCCACGTCCCCGCGAGCAGCCGCCGGAAGCGTTCCCGCAGAGGCACGCGCGGCTCCTGAAAGACGCGGTAAATCAGCGCGCCCTCCTCACGGCGTTTTCTCTTGGAAATGTGAGCCATAAAATATTCGCTCAAGCTTAGACGAAACGCCCCGCCTTGTAAAGCGGCGCAGCGCGAGGGGAAAGTAAAGTGATGAGGGGACGGAGTTATGAAGGTTATGAAGGTTCATTGAGTTCGGCTGCGCCGAAAAGGCTTCGGAAAACTTTTCTTCGCGGAGCGAAACGCAATCAACTTCCATAACCTTAGAAAAGTGATGAGGTGACGGAGTTATGAAGTTATGAAGGTTCATTGAGTTCG
>SFEJ01000033.1 GCA_004558035.1 Opitutia bacterium | reverse complement strand
CGTGAGATTCGCGGCGTCAACGCGAACCGTGCCCGTTCCCGTGAAGCTCGTCGCGGCGGAAACCGTCATCGTGCCGACTTTGAGATTTTCCGCAATCGTAACATTGTTTTCCGTGCCCGCACCGAAGGTCACGGAATCGCCATGCTGAAAAGTGGCTTCACTCGTCGTTTCGGTCGTCCTCCATCCCGTGCCGTTGGCTTTCCACACGCCGGAATCTCCTCCGTTCCAAGTGAGGGAATAATTCGCTCCCTCCCTATAAGAGAGCGTGAGCACGCCGGAATTGGAAACCGAGAACGTTGCGTTCCCGCGCTGATTCGCGAGATAGCCGCCGATGTAGAGATTAGCGATGCCCATCGCGGCGCCCGCCACCGTCAGCGTTCCCGAGGAAGAGACGAGCTGCGCGCCGTCGACGAGCGAATCCACATCGAAAATCGTTCCCGCGGAGAGCGTCACGTCGCCTGTTACCGCAAGCGCGGCGGAAGCCGCCGAGACGGCACCGAGGGAGAGGACAGAATTTTCACCCGTCGTGAACGTACCTCCGAACGTGTGCGTTCCCGAAGAAACGTCGAGCGTGCCGCCGGAAACGGTGACCGCGCCGTTGATGTTCGCCGTTCCCGAAAGCACAAGATTTCCGCCCGAGACTTCAAGATTCCCGAGATAAGTCGTTCCCGAAAGCGTCTGCGTTCCCGTGCCGGATTTCGTAAGATTCAACCCGTTCGCGTTCGTCGAAGTGCCGACCGATCCCGCGAACGCATACACGCCGTCCCCGCCGAGCGTCAGTGTGCGAATCGTGCCGTCGTTGGTCGCGTCGGAAAATGCGCTATTATTCCCGGAATTGTCGTTTGTATTCGCCAATGCCGCCTTAGAAACGATTTTCGATCCGGCTACGCCGTCAAGCCCCGCGAGGGAGACGTTCGTCGCGGCGACCCGGGCAGCGATCCCGGAATTTGCCAAATTCAGCGTCGCGCTCGCCGCGGACGCGGAAAGATTAATGGTGTGATTGGTTGAGTTGCCTGTCGTGCTGATTTTGATTGTTCCCGCAAAAGCAGTGTCGCTCGTGATTTTCGTGAGCGAATGCCAAACGCCCGTGTTTATGCGGTTGATCTGCAATGTTCCCGTGCCCGTGAGATTCGCGGCCGACCCGATATCGAAAATGCACCAAGCGTCTTTCGCGACATACACCGTGTAATCGCCCGCGATGGAAAGAGCGCCCATAGTATTCGATTTATCATTATCGTTATTGAGCGTGATGGAATAGGTCTTCGTCGAGGCATTGAAAGTCGCGCCGGAAACCGTTCCCGTGCCGTCTGCCGTTCCGGAAAGCGTCGCGCCGAAAGCAGTTGCTCCCATCGCGGCGGCGGCGAGGAGGGAGGTGATAAGCAATTTTGATGTTTTCATTGTGTGAATATGTTTTGGTTTTCGTTGAATTTTTCCGTAATCCTACCCCGGTTGCGAATACCGGTGCAAGCACAATTTTTGACCACGGAAAACACGGAAAGGCACGGAAATTTAGCGGAGAGGCGGCATGGCTCCACGCTTCGCTCACCTGCCGCTTCCTCGAAATCCTCCCGCAGAAATTTTTCCCGCAAAGACGCCAAGACGCGAAGATTTTTGGAAAAGTGGCGCGATTTTCACGGGAACGCCGCTCGAAATTCGTGAAAATTCGTGTCAATTCGTGGTCAAAAAACTTTCTTTAACTTCCTTTGACTTTGCGGTCAAAGTCTTTGCGTTCTTTGCGTTGAAGATTAAACTTATATTTGATTGTTTGACAAAACGTGATGAATAAAGGGCTGGAAGGCGTTCCCCCTCGGTATTCGCAACCGGGGAAGCCGGGTTCCTTTAAAAAAGTCCGCGCGGGAAGGGTTCCGAGGAAGCGCCGCCCCCTGCTCTCCCGCGGGATCAGAAACGGGAGCGCCAGGCGACGGGAACGCCCGCGGCGAGCGAGGCGGGAACGTCGATCAGGCGCTGATTCGACGAGCCGCGGAAACGGAAGTTCGTCACGTCGCGCCGGGCAAGCACGAACGGGCCGTCCACGAGCACGTCGATTTTTTCGAGCAGGACGCGCAGGCGGGCGTCGGCGAGAATTTCCTCGAACGTGAATCCGGTGTAGCACCAGATCGTTTTTTTCGGATCGTGCGCCCTGACGAGTTGCGCGAGTTCGGCGAAGGCTTCCGCCTGATAGAAGGGATCGCCGCCCGTGAACGTGAGGTTGGAGTCCGGCGATTCGGCGAGCACCGCGTCGAGAATCTCCCGCGGCGTCATCGGCGTTCCCGCGGAGAAATCCCAGCTCTGCGGATTGTGGCAGCCCTCGCAATGGTGCGCGCAGCCCGCGCAGTAGATGCTCGTGCGGAAGCCGGGACCGTCGACGACGGTGTCGGGAACGATGCGCAGGACTCGAATCGCGTGCGGCATGGGAAAACAAAAAGCGGGAAATGAAGAGCGGGAAACGGAAAATCGTCTGCCGGCGGCGGAGATTTTCCGTTTCCCGCTTTCGGTCTTCATTCGTGGACGACGCGGTCGCGGAGCTCGGCGAGCTTGCCCGAGTTCCAGCGCGAAGTCGTGCCGACGAGGTAGCCGGTGATGCGCTGAATCTGGTCGATGTGCGTGCTCCCGCAGACGCGGCACTTGTGGTAGTCCTTTTCCGCGTTTTCGTCGCCGCAGTCCATGCAGCGGTTGCGGGAATGGTTCACGGACGCGTAGCCGATGTCGTATTTGTCCATCAGATCGACGACGGCGGCGACCGCCTCGGGATTGTGCGTCGCGTCTCCGTCGATTTCGACGTAGAAGATGTGGCCGCCGCGCGTGAGGTCGTGATACGGCGCCTCGATCTTCGCCTTGTGCGTCGCGGAGCACTTGTAATACACGGGAACGTGGTTGGAGTTCGTGTAGTAGTCGCGGTCGGTGACGCCGGGAATGGAGCCGAACGCCTTGCGGTCCCCGCGCGTGAACTTTCCGGCGAGCCCTTCCGCGGGCGTCGCGAGCACGGAATAGTTGTGTTTGTAGAAATCCGCGTAGCCGTTCGCCTTGTCGCGCATCCACGTGACGATGCGCAGCCCGAGTTCCTGCGACGCGGGATCTTCGCCGTGGTGCTTGCCCGTGAGCGCGACGAGGCATTCCGCGAGCCCGATGAAGCCGATGCCCAGCGTGCCCTGGTTGATGACGGGCTCGATCGTGTCGTCGGGCTTCAGCGCGTTGCAGCCGACCCAGAGCGACGACATCAGCAGCGGGAACTGCTTCGCGAGCGCGGTCTTCTGGAACTCGAAGCGCTCGTGCAGCTGCTTCGCGGCGACGTCCAGCGTGCTCGAAAGCTTTTCGAAAAACCGCGTGATGCGCTCGTCCTTGTTCGCGATTTCGCGGCATTCGAGCGCGAGGCGCACGAGGTTGACCGTCGTGAACGAAAGGTTCCCGCGGCCGACGGACGTCTTTTCGCCGAAGCGGTTTTCGAAGACGCGCGTGCGGCAGCCCATCGTCGCCGTCTCGTAGATGTAGCGCTGCGGATCGTCCGCGCGCCACTTTTCGTGCTGATTGAACGGCGCGTCGAGATTGAGGAAGTTCGGGAAGAAGCGGTGCGAGGAGACCTTGCACGCGAGCGTGTACAGGTCGTAGTTGCGGTCGGTGGGCAGGTAGCTGACGCCGCGCTTCTTCTTCCAAATCTGAATCGGGAAGATCGCGGTCGCGCCGTTGCCGACGCCGCGGTCCGTCGTCAGCAGCAGCTCGCGGATGATGCAGCGGCCTTCCGCCGACGTGTCCGTGCCGTAGTTGATCGAGCTGAAGACGACCTGGTTGCCGCCGCGGGAGTGAATCGTGTTCATGTTGTGCACGAACGCCTCCATCGCCTGATGCACGCGCTCGACCGTGCGGTTGACCGCCTGCTGGACGATGCGCGCCTCGCCCTCGAACGCGTTGAGCGGCTTCGTCAGATAATCCTGAATCTCGACGTCGTAGAGGCGCGAGAAGTCCTTGCCCTCATAGGCCTCGAGCACCTTGATTTCCTCGATGAAGCTGCGGCGGACGAACGGCGCGAGATAGAAGTCGAACGCCGGGATCGCCTGCCCGCCGTGCATTTCGTTCTGCGCGGTCTCCATGGAGATGCAGGCGAGAATGCTCGCCGTCTCGATGCGCTTGGCGGGGCGGGACTCGCCGTGTCCGGCGAAGAAGCCGCCGTTCAGAATCTTGTCCAGCGGGTGCTGCACGCAGGTCAGCGACTTCGTCGGATAGTAGTCCTTGTCGTGAATGTGGATGTAGCCTTTGCGCACGGCCTCCTTCACTTCGGGCGAAAGCAGATAGTCGTCCACGAAGGGCTTCGTCGTCTCGCTCGCGAACTTCATCATCATGCCCGCGGGCGTGTCGGCGTTCATGTTCGCGTTCTCGCGCGTGACGTCGTTCGCCTTCGCCTCGATGATCTCAAGGAAGATGTCGCGCGTCTTCGCCTTGCGGGCGACGTTGCGCATGTCGCGGTAGGCGATGTATTTGCGGGCGACGTCCTTGCGCTCCGACTTCATCAGCTCGTTTTCCACGAGGTCCTGAATCGCCTCGACGGACATCGCCTCGTCGCCCTGATAGGCGATGCGCTGCGCGATCTGCTGCGCCAGCGAAATGTCTTCGCCGAGGTCGGTCGCGAGCATCGCCTTCTGAATGGCGGCGATGATCTTGTCCGTGTGAAAACCGACCTTGCGGCCGTCGCGTTTGATGACTGTGAGGATCATGGAATGACTTGCTGAACTTGGTTTGAAGGTAAGGGGGAGGCTCCGCGAAATTTTCGCGAAGTGAGGCGAAATCCTGCCCCGAAAACGCGTTCCCGCAAGCACGATTTTCCCGAAAAATTTTCTTCCCGATGAAATGCGGCCTCGACGGCGAAAAAAATTTTTTCGCTTGACGGATTTTCGCCCGAAAAATACCTGTTTCAAATAAATCTAAATATCTTAATAATTCATAAACGGAATCATGATTTCGAAAAATGAACTGCGCTACGGCGACCTCGCCGAGGAAATGGCGGAAGATCTGCGCGCCCTCGGGCACCCGCAGAGGATCCGCATCATCGACGAGCTCAGGCTGCAGGGCGAGCTGACGGTTTCCGAGCTCGTGCGCCGCACCAGGCTCCCGCAGTCGGTCGTGTCGCTGCACCTTTCCAAGATGAAGGCGACGCATCTCGTGCTTTCCCGCCGCGAAGCCCGCCAAGTCGTCTATTGGCTTTCGACCGAGATCGCCTTCGTCGTCGCCGAATGCTTCCGCCGCAAATACGAGGCGGCGAACGCCGCCGCCAAATGACGCGGGAACGCCCGCGCCTCCCGAAAAAAAACACGCCCATCCTTCAAAAAAGCTTGCGGGAACGACGTAGAACGATTCTTATTCATAGTCTCGCCGAACGGAAAACGTCCGTACCGGCGGCAACTTCCAACAATCAAATCCCACCAAAATGAAAAAATCCATCCTCATCGCCCTCGCGTCCGCCGCCGCGCTTCTCGCCGGCTGCGCGACGAGCCAGCCCGTCGGCGCCCTCTATACGAACGTCTCGGTTCCCGTGGCCGTGACGCATGCGCAAAGCAACACCCGCCTCAAAGTCGGAGTCGCCACGTGCACGAGCGTCTTCTCGCTCGTCGCGGTAGGAGACGCCTCCATCGCCGCCGCCATGAAGAACGGCGATATCACGAAAGTCCATTCCGTCGACTGGAAGGCTGAGAACACTCTCGGCGTCATCGGCAAATACGAGTGCATCGTCCGCGGCGAATAATCCTTCGTCGTTTCGACCGATTGAGACGGAAGCTTCAGCGTCCGTCTCTTTTTTTGCGCTCGTGAAAAGCGCGGAAGCGCGTAAAAATTCCGCTCATGAATTCACTCCTCGAGCTGCTGAAGAAAAGCACGGACTTCCTCGCGAAAAAAGGCGTCGGGAACGCACGCCTGCAGAGCGAGCTCATCTTCGCGGGAACGCTCGGCTGCCGCCGCCTCGATCTGTATCTGCAGTTCGAACGCCCGCTCACGCGGGAGCAGACCGACCTGCTGCGGGAACGCGTCGTGCGCCGCTCCCGCCGCGAGCCCGTGCAGTACGTCGTCGGCGAAACGGATTTCCGCACGCTCACGCTGAAGTGCGATCCGCGCGCGCTCATTCCGCGCCCGGAGACGGAGGAGCTCGTCGGCTTCGTGCTCGAAAAGCTCGCCGCCGCGCGCCCCGCGGGAACGCCCGCCGCGCGCGTGCTCGACCTCGGCACGGGAACGGGCGCGATCGCCCTCGCGATCGCCGCCGAACGCCCGGGAACGCGCCTCGTCGCCGCGGACGTCTCCGCCGACGCGCTCGCCCTCGCCCGCGAAAATTTCGCGCTCAATTTCGAGAAGAAAGGCGTTCCCGCCGACGTCGAATTTCTGCGGAGCGACTGGTTCGAAAACGTCGCGGGAACGTTCGACGCGATCGTCTCCAACCCGCCCTACCTCACGCGCGCGGAATGGGAGTGCGCCGAGCCGGAAGTGCGCGAACGCGAGCCGCTTTCCGCGCTCGTCGCCGAGAACGACGGGCTCGCCGACCTCGAAAAAATCCTGCGCAGCGCGCGGGAACGCCTCGCTCCCGGCGGATTCGTCGCGCTCGAAACGGGCGTCGCGCACCACGCGCGCCTCGCGGAAATCGCCTGCGAATGCGGCTTTTCCGAAACGGAATCCCGCGCCGACCTCTCCGACCGCCCGCGCTTCTTCTTCGCGCGGTGAAAAAAAACGTTCCCGCCGGAATCCCGACGGGAACGTTTTTTTCAGTTTAAGAGTCTAAGAGTTGAGGAATAACCGCCTTTTCAGCGCCTCGACTTTTCGACTCTTCGTCTTTCTTACCAGAACAGCGTGTAGAGCGCGAGGGTCGCGACGATCACGAACACGCCGAACGCCTTCGCCTTGCCCGAGCCTTCGAGCGGCACTTCGTTCTTCGCGGGAACGATGACCGCCTGGCCGCCCTTCGCCGCGTTCCACGCCGTGAGCAGCGCGCCGATGACGATGCAGACGATGAGGCAGACCGACATGCGGTTCAGGAACGCCATGTCGGGCATCGCGACCTTCAGCGCGCCGTAAAGCGCCGCGTTCACGACGATGCCGAGCCAGCCGAACACGCGCGGGCACTTCGGCACGAAGAAGCCGAAGAGGAACACGCACAGAACGCCCGGAGAAATGAAGCCCTGGAATTCCTGGATGAAGTTGAAGATGCCGCCGAAGATCGGGCTGTTCAGGAACGGCGCGAGACCGAGCGCGATCAGCACGCAGACCACGACGCCGATCTTGCCGACCTTCACGAGCGATTCCGGCGAAGACGAGGGAACCAGCTTGTGGTAAATGTCCATCGTGAAGATCGTCGAGGCGGAATTGAGCATCGACGCGAGCGAGGAGACGACCGCGCCGAAAAGCGCCGCGAGCACGAACCACGTGATGCCCGGCTTCATCAGCTTCTTCATCAGCGTCGGGAACGCCGCGTCGTAGTCGAAGCCGACGAGCTTCTGCGAAACCTTGAGCCCCTTCGCGGGAGCGTTCGCGACGAAGGTCGCCGCGTTCCAGTCCGCCACCTTCTGCGCGAGCGGGATGCGGTCCGCGAGCGTCGTTTCCGTGTTCTTGATGTCCGCGAGCAGCGCGTTCACGTGGGGAACGATTGTGGCGTTGAGGACTTCCTGCGTGAGCGGCGCTTCCGGATTCGCCTTGTTGTAGGCGACGATGTTCTTTTCAAGGAGCGCGATGCCCTTGTCGCTGTTCTGGAGCAGGTATTCGCCGGTCACGAAATAAACCGTCTTGTCCGCGTCGGCGGAATTTTCCACGACCTGAATCGCCGCGGCGTTCTTTTCGTCCGCGGAGGACTTGAGGTCGTCGCGGTAAAGGTTGTAAGCGAGAATGCCGGGAATGACGACGACGAACGGGATCAGCAGCTTCAGGAACGCCGCGAACACGATGCCCATCTGCCCTTCGGCGACGGACTTCGACGCGAGCGTGCGCTGCATGATGTACTGGTTCAGCCCCCAGTAGAAGAAATTCGGAATCCACAGGCCGAGCAGCAGCGCCGTCCACGGGATCGACGGGTCGTCCGCCGGACGGATCATGTGCAGCTTGCCGCCGATGGAGTTCATGCCGGAAGCGGCTTCGCCCGCGTTGAGCTGCAGGAAGCGTTCGATCCCGCCCGCGTTCTGCAGACCCTCGACCGTCGCGCCGGAATTCGCCGCCGCGGACTGGATCAGGTGATTCGGATCCGCGTTCCCGAGCGCCGTGATCGCCAGATACGCGATGACGCCGCCGCCGAGAATCAGCGCCGAGCCCCAGATGAGGTCCGTCCACGCGCAGGCCTTCAGCCCGCCCACGAAGACGTAAACCGCCGCACAGAACGCGATGATGACGCAGCCGACGAGAATGTTCCCGTCCACGAGGCTGCCGAGCGTGAGCGCGCCGTCCGCGACCGTGTTGAAATCGACGCCCGTGACGCCCGTCGCGCCGAAGAAGAACACCGCGATGCACTTCGCGCCCGCGAAGATGACGCCCGCCGTCGGCACGCCGACGAGAATCAGCAGCGTCGAAATCGCCATGATCGTGCGCGAGCCGAGATTGTAGCGCGTTTCCAGAAATTCCGGAATCGTGTACACGCCGCAACGCAGCAGTTTCGGCAGGAAGAAGAACGCGACGATGACCAGCACGATCGCCGCAAGCCATTCATAGCCCGCGATCGCGAGCCCCAGCCAGTCCGCCGCCTGCCCGGACATGCCGACGAACTGCTCCGTCGAAATGTTCGCCGCGATCAGCGAGAAGCCGACCAGCCACCAGGACAGACCGCGCCCGGCGAGAAAGTAATCCGCCGCGCTGGTGTCCTTCTTCGCTTCGCCCTCGACTTTCTTCGGGCGGGCCTTGTAGATGCCAAGGCCGATGACGCCGACGACCGCCAGACAGAAAAGGACGGCGTCGAGCATGCTCATTGGATTTTCTGAAGCGGCAGCCGCCGCCTGCGCCAATAATGACATGGTATACATAAGGAATTTGGGTAACGATTTCCGAGTGATTTAAAGGCGGGAAAGTGTAAGCCGTTCCCGCCCCGGAGCAAGCACGAATTCAGATTTTTACCGGAAGCTCAGAAGTCGATGGAAGTTTCTTTCGAGGAAAGCGATTCTTTCCGCCGCGCCCTCGGAAACCGCCCGCACAAACGCCCCTTTAAGCTTTAACCCTTAAGCTTTAAGCTTTTTTAGAAACAGGGAAGCGGAGCGCCGCGAGCGCAACCTTACGAAACCTGAATCAAATCCCTTGAAATCCCCGAAATCCCTGTTCGTTTTCACGTTCCCGCGGAGGGCTGGCGCGAACGCTTCCCCGAAACAAAACTTCCGTTACCTTTGCGGTTTCCTCCGCGCAAAAAAAGCGTTCCCGCGAACGGATCGCGGGAACGCTCTTCTTTCAGGCGTTGAGGCTCGGGGCTTCAGGCCTTCGGGTTCCAGACGGAGAACAGCGCTTCGGCGAGGTGCGAAGGCGTCTTCGCGACCGCGATGCCCGCCGCTTCGAGCGCGCGCACCTTGTCTTCCGCCGAGGTGCCCTTGCCGCCGACGACCGCGCCGGCGTGGCCCATGCGGCGGCCGGGAGGCGCCGTGCGGCCCGCGATGAACGCCGCGACCGGCTTCTTCACGTTCGCCTTGATGTATTCGGCGGCTTCGATTTCGGCGGTGCCGCCGATTTCGCCGATCATCAGAATCGCGTCCGTGTCCGGGTCTTCATTGAAGAGCTTCACCACGTCGAGGTGCGTGAGGCCCTGAATCGGGTCGCCGCCGATGCCGACGCAGGTGGACTGACCGTAGCCCGCCTGGGTGATCTGGTACATGCCTTCGTAGGTCAGCGTTCCCGAGCGGGAAAGGATGCCGACGCGGCCCGGGCGCGCGATGTAGCCCGGCATGATGCCGATGTTGCACTCGCCCGGCGTCATGATGCCCGGGCAGTTCGGCCCGATGAGGCGGACGTCCGGAGCCTGGCGCAGCTTTTCCTTCACGAGCGCCATGTCGCGCACCGGAATGCCTTCCGTGATGCAGACGATGGTCTTGATGCCCGCGTCGATCGCTTCCATGATGCCTTCCGCGGCGAAGGGCGGCGGAACGAAAATGACGGACGTGTTCGCGCCTTCCTTTTCGACGGCCTCGCGCACCGTGTTGAGCACGGGAATCGTTTTGCCGTCGGCGTCAAACTTCTGTCCGCCCTTGCCCGGCGTGACCGCGGCGACGTAGTTCGTGCCGTAGCGGATGTTGTTGAGCGCGTGCTTGGAGCCCGCCTTGCCGGTGATGCCCTGCCCGACGACGCGCGTGTCTTTGTTGACGAGAATACTCATGGTCTGAAACTTTCTCTTTTGAAATTATTTGTTCGCCGCGACGTACGCGTTGACTTCCGCGACGGCCTTCTGCGCGCCGTCGAAAAGGCTGTCCGCCGGCGTGATCTTCAGGCCGCTTTCGGCGAGAACCTTCTTGCCTTCCTCGACCTGGTTGCCTTCGAGGCGCACGATCAGCGGCACCTTGATGCCGACCGCCTTCGTCGCTTCGACGACGCCTTCCGCGATCGTGAGGCAGCTCATGATCCCGCCGAAGATGTTGACGAGAATGCCCTTCACGTTCGGGTCCTGCGAAATGATGCGGAACGCCGCCGTGACCTGCTCGACCGTGGCGGAGCCGCCGACGTCGAGGAAGTTCGCGGGAGAGCCGCCGCAGTGCTTGATGATGTCCATCGTGGACATGGCGAGACCGGCGCCGTTGACGAGGCACGCGATCGAGCCGTCGAGCGCGATGTAGTTCAGGTCGTACTTGCGGGCTTCGACTTCCTTCGGGTCTTCCTCCGTGATGTCGCGCAGCGCTTCGACTTCCGGGTGGCGGAACAGCGCGTTGTCGTCGAACGAGACCTTCGCGTCGAGCGCGATGACCTTGCCGTCGTTCGTGGAGACCATCGGGTTGATTTCGACGAGCGAGCAGTCCTTCGCCGCGTAGAGCTTGTAGAGGTTCATCACGAGCTTCTTGAACTGCTTCGCCTCTTCGCCCTCGAAACCGAGCGCGAACGCGAGCTCGCCCGCCTGATAGGCGCGCATGCCGATCGCGGGATCGATCCAGACCTTGGCGATCTTTTCCGGCGTCTTTTCGGCGACTTCCTCGATGTTCATGCCGCCTTCCGTGGAGGCGATCACGACCGGCTTCGAGCACGTGCGGTCGAGCAGAATCGCGAGATAGTATTCGTGCTTGATCGAAGAGGCCTCATTGAAATAAATCGTGCGCACGACGCGGCCCGCGGGACCGGTCTGCTTCGTGACGAGCGTGTTGCCCAGCATCGCCTTCGCGGCGGCGAGCGCTTCTTCCTTGCTCTTCGTCACCTTGACGCCGCCCTGGTAGCCGTCCTTGAACGTGCCTTTGCCGCGTCCGCCCGCATGAATCTGCGACTTGACGACGTACACGCCGCCCGGAATCTGATCGATCGCGGCGGCGAATTCTTCTTCTTTCTGACAAGCAACGCCGGCGGGAACGGGAATTCCGAATTCCGCAAAGAGCTGCTTCGCTTGGTATTCGTGGATGTTCATGATTTTTTGGATTGTTTTGAAAATCGGAGCTCCGGGAACGGCATGTCCGTCGGCCGCTGAAACGAGCTCGTTCCGACATTCTCCCCCCGCGCCCCCTTTCTTGCAAGAGGAAAAACGGACGCGGCGGAAAAGAATTTCTCACTTCCGCCGCGCGAGAGTCTTCGAGCTTTGGAGGCGATAGACGATTCGGGCGGCGAAGCGCGGCGAAAACAGCGTGCCGAGGAAACGCAGGATTTTGTTGGAAAAACCCGGAACGACGTAGAGCCTGCCCGCGAGCATGCCGCGCACGGCGGTTTCCGCGACGGCGCGCGCCGGCGTTCCCGCGAGCCCGAAGGAGACGCCCGCGCGCGCGCCGAAGCCCGTCGGGACCGGCCCCGGGCACAAGAGCGAAATCGTCACGTTCGCGCGTTTCCGCCGCAGCTCCTCCGCGACGCCTTCGGAAAGGCGCGTCACGTAGTTCTTCGAAGCGTAGTAGGACGCGAAAAGCGGTCCCGCGAAGAATCCCGCCATCGACGACACGTTCAGAATGCGGCACGGCGCGGCGGCGTTCCCGCGCGCGAGAAAATCGCGCAGAAAGAGCTTCGTCAGCACGTGGACGGCGCGCACGTTCAGGTCGATCAGGTTGAGCTCCGCGTCCAGATCCGTCTCGTCGAACGCGCCGAAGACGCCGAATCCGGCGTTGTTGACGAGGACGTCCACGCCGTCGTCGCGCGTCATCGCGTGCAGCTTCCGGCAGTTTTCCTCGACGGAGAGATCGAGCGCGATCGTGCGCACGGGAACGCGCGCGAGCTCCGCCGCGACGGCGTTCAGAGCCGCTTCGTCGCGGGAACACAGAATGAGCGCGCAGCCGCGCTCCGCCAAAACTCTCGCGATTTCGCGGCCGATGCCGCCGCTCGCTCCGGTGATCAGGGCTTTCATGACGGGAAAAGGTTAAAGCTTAAAGATTGAGGGTTAAAGGAGCTCGGGGCGTTCAATCAAGACGCACGCGCGGATTGAGCTTCGCGAGCACGATTTCGCCCAGCAGGTTCAGCCCGACGAGAACGACCGCGTAAAACATCACCGTGCCGACGATCATCGTGAAGTCGCGGTTGAACGCCGCCTTGACGAAGAACTGCCCGAGCCCGGGAATGTTGAACATCGATTCCACGACGAACGAGCCGGAAATCAGCCCCGCCGCCGTCGGCGCGACGTAGGAGACCACGGGGATCAGCGCGTTGCGCAGCCCGTGGACGAAATAGACGCGCAGCGGAGAAAGCCCCTTCGCGCGCGCGGTCTTCATGTAGTCGGCGCCGCGCACTTCGAGCATCGACGCGCGCATCAGCCGTGCGACGGGCGCCGCGTAAACGAGCCCCAGCGTCAGCGACGGCAGCACGAAGTCCGACGGCACGTTCCAGCCCGACGCGTTGAACCAGCCCAGCCGGACCGAAAAAATCAGCACCAGCAGCGGGCCGATGACGAAGGTCGGCAGACAGATGCCGAGCGTCGCGATTCCCGTCGGCAACCGATCCAGCCACGAATCCGGCTTTATCGAAGCGACGCAGCCCAGCGGAATCCCCAGCGCGAGCGCGATCGCCAGCGCCCCGCCGCCGAGCGCGAGCGACGCGGGAACGCGGTCCGCGATCAGCTCGTTCACGCTCCAGCCGTGATACTTGTAGGAAGGCCCGAAATCGCCGCGCGCGAGATTGCCGAGAAACCGCACGTACTGCACGCCGAGAGGCTTGTCCAGACCGTAATGCGCGTCCATCTGCGCCTTGACCTCGGGCGGGAGCGGACGCGCCTCGTCGAACGGTCCGCCCGGCGCGAAGCGCGCGAGAAAAAACGTCGCCGTCGCCACCACGAAAAGCACGGGAACGGCCTCAAGCAGACGCCTCAGAACGAAACGGAACATTTTTTGCGAATCTCGAAAAACGCGGAAACGCCCCGCGGGAACGCGGAATCAGCGCTTTCTGCGCGCCTCGCGCTCGCGCTCCTGCTGTTCGCGCAGCTCTTCGATCGAGAGCGGGCGCGACGTCGTCGAACGACGCGTGCCGACGGACGAACGCGCGTTCACGGCGTTGATCTGCTGGTCCGTGTAGTTCGCGTCGTTCTGCATCCGCAGCGCGCGGTCTTCCTCGAGCGCGCGCATCTCGCGGTCGGCGGCGGTCTCGTCATGCTCGTGCGACGAAATTTTCCACAGCATGAAATAGGTGCACCCGTTCCCGCAGAGAGCGACGGCGCAGAGAAGCGCAAAAATCGAAAGACGTTTTTTCATGACGTCCGAAAATACACCGTTTTCGGCGTTCCCGCGAGCGAATTTCAAAAGCGCGAAAGCTGAAAGAACCGAAGCGGAGAAAATCTCCGCAAAGCGGCGGGAACGCCGTCGCCCCGAAAGCGTTCCCGTGCAGACGAAGCTCGACGACGCGACGCACGCGCGCAAAAAAAGCGTTCCCGCGAAACGAAACGCGGGAACGCGATGAAGTCGCCTCAAGCTCTGCGCGTCAGGCTTTTTTGCGACGACGACGCGACGCCGCGAGCGCCAGCGCGCCCAAGCCCGCCAACAGCCCGAACGCCGACGGCTCGGGGATGGTCGTCACCAAGGCGGAGATGCTCTGCACAGCATGGTTGTTCACGTTCGCGACAACATAAGCAACACCTGCTTCGAGGGATTCCTTCTTATCCGCAAAAGACACCTGATTGTCGATCCATGTCGCCCTTCCGTAAAAATCGTCGCCCGACTTGAAAATCAATCCTCCAACTGTGTAATCAAGATCGGAAATCTTCAAGCTGACGCTTCCCGCCTTCTCAAGATTCCAAGTCGTGCCCGCAAGTTGCTTTTCGTAATTCTCTCCGTTCGCCAGAGCCGCCGTCACGACTCCAGAATCCGAAAGCGTGAACGTCACATCTCCGGTGAAATTCGTTCCCAAATTATAAGTTCCGCCGAGGGAGCTGTCGGAGTCAAGGGTGATGTCGTTGATTCCTATTACAGCCTTATCCAAATCCAACGTTCCGTTGACGGTCAGCTTGCTCAACCCAGTTCCCACCGATTTCAACGTCAGAGCTCCATCGACGGTCAGATCGCTCAACGAACCTTCCACCTTGGTCAAAGAGACGGTCTGTCCTTTTCCGACGACAAAAGAAAGGTTAGTCCCCACAAGCTTCGTAATCGTCAGCCCCGTAAAATCGGCTCCGGCTTCGGATTCATTGTGTTTAACCGTTATTTTCTGCCCATCACTGGCAGTCAGCGTATCAACGGTCCACGCCCCAATATCCCCAGCTTTAATATTGAAGGCGCTTCCCTGCGAGGTCGCGTCGATTTCCTTATCGTTGTTTTTCGGTTCCGTCTTACCGTTGATGTAATAATTACCGGCGTAATTGCCCTCTCCCCATCCAGCAAAAGCGGAAGCTGAAGCGGAAAAAAGAGCCGCAATCGCGATTGTGATATGTTTGTTCATTCTGATGTAGTTTTATAGGTTAAAGAGAACGGAGTCCGGAGGGAACGATTCCCGCCAAAGTCGGCTCAATCCTTGCGCGTTATCATCCTCGGTTTAAAATACCGGTGCAAGCCTAATTTTTCGCCCACGGAAAACACGGACGAGCACGGGATTCGTCGTTCGGCTAAGATTCGCGGGAACGCAGGGGGGCGACGGCGTTCCTGCCGCTTTTTTGAAGTTTGCCTGAAAGCAATTTCGAGGAAGCGACAGGAATGTCGCCTATCCTTTGATTCTTCTTTAAGTGTTGTTGAAATTCTTGCGTTTATGCGGCTTCGGCGTCGTCTTGCACTGGTATTTTAAACCGAGGGGCTCAGCGGCGGAGGCCTTCGTAGATGCGCGGGACGCGTTTCGTGATGGAGACGAGCGCCTCCCAGGAAATGCAGTCTCCCCAGGCGCAGAACTCCTCGATCGAGACGGACGCGCCGTCCGCCGCGCCGATGAGCGTGACGACGTCGCCGACGCGCGCCTCGGGAACGTCGGTGACGTCCACGAGCGTCTGGTCCATCGTCACGCGGCCGAGCACGGGAACGCGCCTGCCGTGCAGCAGGAAGCTCGCGCGGTTGCTCGCGGCGGTGGGAATGCCGTCGCCGTAGCCGGCGGTGACGATCGCGACGCGCGTCTCGCGCGCGAGAATCCTCGTGCGGTTGTAGCTGACCGGCGTTCCCGCGGGCAGCGTCTTCACGAGCCCGACGCGGGAACGGAAGGAAAGCACGGGCTCCGGCGAAATCTTCTCGAAAAGCGTTCCCGGCGCGGGCGGAAGCCCGTATTGGAGAATGCCGACGCGCACGGCGTTGAACGGGCGTTCCCGCGAGAAGGTCTCGAGCCCGGCGGAATTGTCCGCGTGGATCGTAAGTTTTTCGCGGATGCGTTCCGGAATCCTACCGACGGCGGCGAGGAAGCGCGCGCGCTGCAGCTGCGTGTATTCGAACGAGGTGTCGGCGCTGGAGAAATGCGTGAACACGCCGCGGAAATCAACGCCCGGGAGCTCCGCGAGCAGCGCCGCGAGCGGCGCGGCGTTCTCGTGCCAGACGCCCATGCGCCCCATGCCCGTGTCGATCTTCAGGTTCACGGCGACGCGCGTTCCCCGGGACGCGGCGAGCGCGGACAGCGCGCGCGCCTCCTCCGCGTCGGAAACGGCGACGGTGAGGCGGTCGGCGACGGCGGATTCCGCCTCTTCCGGGAGCGTGGGGCCGAGGACGACGATCTCGGACTGCGGCGCGACGTAGCGGACGTCCGCGCCCTCGCGCGCGTTGGCGACGGCGAAGGCGTTGACGCCGCACTGCAGCAGGCGCTCGACGATGTGCCCGACGCCGTGCCCGTAGCCGTCCGCCTTGACGACGGCGATGTAGCGGATGTGCGGCGGGAGCGACGCCTTGATTTTTCCGACGTTGCGCTCGAAGGCGGGCAAGTCGATTTCCGCCCACGCGCGCGGGAGATGTGAAACGGCGTTCATGACGATTTCGCGGTTGTTCAGGATTTTTTCGAAAGATCACGCCCGCTCGCGCGCGGGAAAGCGCGACGGCCGCCTGTAGGGCGCGACGGGAACGATCTCGTAGCCGAGGACGGCGGGATCTTCCGCGAGCTTCCGGAACGCCTCCGCCGGGAAAAACGCCGTCATGCCCTCGCCGAGCTCCGCCTGCGCTAGCGTCTCGCGGTCTCCGTCCACGGCGAGCGCGAGCGCGATTTCCGTGCCGCCGGGATTGTTCGCGATGTGCGGCAGCAGCTTTTCCGCGAGAAAGTCGCGGACGGGCTCCGGCGAGGCGCCGTCGAGGATGAAGACGATCTTCTTCAGCAGCACGGGCACCTGGCGCTTCAGCGACGAAATGCGCGTGGCGGTGAAGCGCCATTCGGCGACCTCGGCGGCGTCCTTCTTGCGCTTCGCGAAGCGCAGCTCGCCGTCGATCGCGAGCACGGCGCCGTCCTCCAGAATCGTGCCGTCCTCGAGCATCGCGCCGCTCTTGACGACGCGGCCGTCGGGCAGCTGCATTCCCGGCGTGACGAACTTGAGGTTGACGACGTCGCTGAAGCAGAAAATGTCGTAGGAATCCGTATGCGTCTCGAGGAAGAGCGTCATGTACTTGCGGCCGTCCTTGGAGGTCTTCACCTTCACTTCGGAACACATGCCGCAGAGGCGGACGTTGTGCTTTTCGTAGCGGGAAAGGCGGCATTCCTCGAACGCGCCCGAGAACGTCGTCAGCGCGCGGTCGAGCTTCACGAACGCGTCGAGCGGATGCCCGGAAAGGTAGAAGCCGAGCAGCTCGCGCTCCCAGCGGAGCTTTTCCGCCTCGGACATCGGCGTTCCCGCGCGCGAAATGAGATCGCTGTTGAGATTCGCGCTGACGTCCCCGCCGAGCATGTCGAAGAGGCCGAGCTGGCTCGCGTCCTCCTCTTCCCGGGCGAAGGAATTGCGCACGGCGTCGGCGGAATCGAGCAGATGGCGGCGGTCCTCGAAGATTTCGCAGCCGTCGAACGCGCCCGTGACGATGAGCGCCTGCAGCCCGCGGCCGAACTGGATCTTCTGTTCCCGCCGCACGCCGGCGTCGTCCACGCTCACGACGCGGACGCGCGCCATGCGCTGCATGAAGTCGAGGAAGCTCTTGTATTTTCCGTTCGCCCTGCGCTCGCGGATGATTTCCTCGGCGACCTTTTCGCCGAGCCCCTTGAGGCCGCCGAAGCCGAAGCGGATCGCGTTGTTCGCGGCGTCCGGCGCGAAGCCGAGCAGCGAGGAATTGACGTCGGGCCCGAGCACGCGGATGCCCATGCTTTCGCATTCGCCGATGAAGAAGAGCATCTTCTCCGGGTTGCCGGTTTCGGAGTCGAGAACGGACGCCATGAACTCCACCGGATAGTGCGCCTTCAGCCAGCCGGTCTGGTACGCGACGTAGGCGTAGCAGACGGAGTGCGATTTGTTGAACGCGTACTGCGCGAACGCCTCCCAGTCGCCCCAGATCTTTTCGCAGAGCGCGGTCGCCTTCTTCGGGTCGTTCCCGCAGACGTCCGCCTCCATGAACTTCGGGTTCGAGAGACAGCCGGAGATGAACTTCTCCTTCAGCTTCGCCATCATTTCCGCCTGCTTCTTGCCCATCGCCTTGCGGAGCGTGTCGGACTCGCCGCGCGTGAACTGCCCGAGCGCGCGCGACTGGAGCATGACCTGCTCCTGATAGACGGTGATGCCGTAAGTGTCCTTCAGATACGTTTCCATCAGCGGATGGTCGTACACGATCGGCTCCTCGCCGTGCTTGCGCCGGATGAACTGCGGAATGTACGCCATCGGCCCCGGGCGGTAGAGCGCGTTCATCGCGACGAGGTCCTCGAAGCGGTTCGGCCGCAGCGCCATGAGGTGCTTCTTCATGCCGCCGGACTCGAACTGGAAGAGCGCCGTCGTCCTGCCCGCGGAAAAGAGCTCGAAGGTCTCGCGGTCGTCCATCGGGATCCTGTCGATGTCGATCTCCTTCCCCGTGGATTCGCGGATGTTCGCGAGCGCCGCCTTGATGATCGTCAGCGTGCGCAGGCCGAGAAAGTCCATCTTGATGAGCCCGATCGGCTCGACGAAGTGCCCGTCGTACTGCGTCGTGAGCAGGCTCTCGCCGTCCGTCGGCATGACGGGAATCGTCTCCGTGAGCGGATCGCGGCTGATGAGAATGCCGCACGCGTGGACGCCGTTCTGCCGCACGGTGCCGTCGAGCACGTTCGCGAGGCGCATCGTGCGCGCGACGAGCGGCTCCGGCGCGTCGAGCTTTTCCTTCAGCTCGGGCACCTCCTCCATCGCCTTGTACATCGTGATCTTCGGCGTCGCGGGAACGAGCTTCGCGAGCGCGTTCGCCTCCGGGAGCGGCAGCTCGAGCACGCGCGCCACGTCCTTGATCGCGCTCTTCGGCGCCATCACGCCGAACGTGACGATGTGCGAGACGTGGTCCTGCCCGTACTTGCGCGTGACCCATTCGAGCACGCGCTGCCGCCCGGCGTCGTCGAAGTCGATGTCGATGTCGGGCATGGAGATGCGGTCCGGATTCAGAAAGCGCTCGAACAGCAGGTCGTACTTCGTCGGGTCGATGCCGGTGATGCCGAGACAGTAGGCGACGACGCAGCCCGCCGCGCTCCCGCGCCCGGGGCCGACGATGACGCCGAGCCCGCGCGCCGCCGCGATGAAGTCCTGCACGATCAGAAAGTAGCCCGGGAAGCCCATCGTGCGGATCGTGTTCAGCTCGAAGTCGATGCGCTCGCGCACCTCCGCGGGAACGCCGTCGGGCCAGCGCCGCGCCGCGCCTTCGAGCGTGAGGTGTTCGAGATAGTCGCTCTCGAGCTTGATGCGCAGCACCTTTTCGTAGCCGCCGAGCTTTTCGTAGCGGTCCGCGCCCCAGAGGGCGACGAGCGCCGCCTCGTCGAAGCGCTTCGCATATTCCGCCTCCGTACCGAAGCTCTCCGGAATCGGGAAGAACGGCATGATCGGCGGCGAATCCAGCTTGTATTCCTCGACCTTGTCGGCGATCTCCGTCGTCGCGCTCAGCGTCTCCGGGCAGTCGCGGAAAAGCGCGAACATCTCCTCCTTGCTCTTGAACCATTCCTGGCGCGTGTAGCGCATGCGGTTTTCGTCGGAAAGCTTCTTCCCCGTGCTCAGGCAGAGCAGAATCTCGTGCGCGTCCGCGTCCGTCTCGTCGAGAAAGTGCACGTCGTTCGTCGCGACGACCTTGACGCCGATCTTCTTCGCGAGCTCGAAAATCGCCTCCGCCGCGCGCACCTCGCGCAGATAGACTTCGCGCGTCTCCTCCGTGCTGTGCTCGCCGGAGTTCGGGTGGCGCTGGATCTCCAGATAAAAATCGTCGCCGAAGACCTTCTTGTACCACCGCGCCGCCGCTTCCGCCTTCGCCGCGTCCTTGGCGAGAATCGCGCGCGGGATCTCGCCCGCGATGCACGCGCTCGAGCAGATCAGCCCTTCGTGGTAGCGCTCGAGCAGCTCCTTGTCCACGCGCGGGCGGTAGTGGAAGCCCTCCGTCCAGCCGAAGGAGACGAGCTTCACGAGGTTGCGGTAGCCCGTCAGATTCTTCGCGAGCAGAATCAGGTGGTCGCCGGAACGGTCGAGCTTTTCGTCCGCGCCCGCGGGAAGATTCTTCCCCTTGTCGAAGCGCGTGCGCCGCGCGACGTACACCTCGCAGCCGATGATCGGCTTGATCTTTTCCGCGCGGCAGGTGTCGTAGAAAAGCTTCGCGCCGAACATGTTCCCGTGGTCCGTGAGCGCGACCGCGCGCATGCCCAGCTCCTTCGCCTTCTGCACGAGCCCCTTCGCGAGGAGCTTCTTCGTCTTCTTGTCGGAGACGCTCGCGATGCGCGTCGCGCCGTCGAGCATCGAATACTGCGAATGCACGTGCAGATGCACGAAGTCCGGCGCCTCGCCGCCCGAGCTCGCCGCGGGAGCGTCCTCGCGGAGCGCCTCGGGCGCCCTCTCGGCGGGTTTCTCGTAGGGCGCGGCCTGCGCGGAAAGGTCGAAATTCAGATCTGAGCTCATGGCGTGGGGAAAGAGGAAAATTCTTCGTGGACGCGGGAACGCGCGGCGCCGCGGCGAGGCGTTCCCGCAGGGTTCACCAGTGCGGCGGCTTCTCGTTCGCGGGCGCGGAATCGGCGTCGCCGAAGCCGAAGCTCTCCGCCTTTTCGGCGAGCCGGCGCAGCGCCTGCGTCAGGCGGTCGATCGCCCTGCCCTGCTCGACGATCACCTCGTTCTGCTTGGAGACGTAGTCCTCCAAAAACGTGATTTTGACTTCGAGCTCCCGAAGCCGCGCTTCCGTTTCCGCGTTCCCGCTCATCGCCGACAGTCCTTTCTTCGCGCGCGCGCCGAAAACGGTTCGCCGCCGCTCGTCGGACGCGCGGACGAAAACCCGCAGCGGACGCCCGCGGCGGCGGAAATCGACTCCGCGGGAGAGAAGGCGACGCCCGCGGCGCGGAAAAGCGGCAATGCTGATTTCGGTCGGAACATAAAAATCGGGAGCGCGAGCGTAAAGGACGCGCCCGAAAATGTCGAGGGCGGACGCGCCCCGCCCCGCCGCGCCGAAACGTTCCCGCGGAGACGAGACGATTTGCTCCGAGAGGGCTTTTTTCTTTTTCGTCAAGAAAAGAAACATTACATTTTTTTAATGTTTGATCGCTTGCATTTTGCTTCGGGAGGGGTTTGCCTATAAATCAAGAGCGGGGGCGGGAACGGTTTCCGCGCCGCTCGAAAATCCTTCACCCCCGAAAGAAAGACTTGAATCAATGAAAAACAAATCAGCGTCCCTGGAGTTCAGCTTCGTTCCGCGTCCGGCGGCGCGTTCCCGCGCGGCGGTCGGGACGGCCGTCGTCGAAGGTACTCCCGACATCACCGGCTACGACGGGCGTTACGGTTTCAGCTGCTCGTGGAACTGGAAGCATTACATCGCCGAGCCCGAAAATTGGGACGGCAATCGCATTCCCGTGACGCTGAACGTGACGGCGGACGACAGCGCCGATTTTTCCCTGGGCGGAATCTCCGTTTCGGCGCAGTTCAGGGGCGGACCGGGGCACGGCACGGCGAGCGGGGAGCTCAACCCCGGCACCTACGACGCCTCCCTTTTCTTCACGAACATCGACTACAAGCCGCCGGAGGGGAACGTCGCGGTGTTGGACTGGGGCGTCAGCGTCGGCGAGCCGGGCACGGTCGTTCCCGGAGACAATCCGAAGCCGCTTCAGCCGCAGACGTGCACCTGCGGCGAAGGCGACGCCGGCGGTCCCAAGCCTTCTTCGCCGTCGTCCCCGGGAACGCGTTCCCGCGCGGCGGCGGAAGCGGAAGCCGTCTCGCCTTCCTCCGCGGGGCGGAACACGCGCCTGGAGGCGACGGAGAGCTATGCGCGCTGGCGGACGGATTTCGGCAAATTCCGCGGGCTCGGCGGCGTTCCTTCCGGCGAGCTCGAAATCGCGGCTCACGCGTTTTCGTCCGCGCTCGCGACGCCCGCCGCGCTCGAGCTTTCTCATCCGCTCAATTCGTGGCTCGTCTTTCCCGAATCGGGCGTCGCGGCGAACACGCAGCTGAAGGTCTTCCGCGGCGGCAGCCGCACCTCGTGGCTCTGCGACGGGAACGGCGCGACCTTCTTCCCGATCGGCGCCTCCTCGGGCGAAACTTCCGAGCTGCGCTGGAACGCCGACAAAAGCGCGATCGAGCAGATCTTTCCCGACAAGAGCGCCGTCGTGTTTTCCGCGACGACGGGCGAAATCGTCGCCTACAGGACGCGCGGCGGCAACGTGTTCACGGCGTCGGAGCTCGCGGAGTTCCTCGACGTCGTGCGCGACGCGGACGGCGTGCTGAGGCAGGTCCGCAATTACTGGGACGGGCTGGCGAACGTCGAGAACGTCTCCGGGTCCGGCTACGAGATCGCGCTCTACGCGCCGAATCAGATCGGCGAAAAGGACGCGGAGACGGGGCTTTACGTCGTGACGGGAACGCCGTTCAAACGCTTCTTCGTCTCGCTTTCCGAAAGCGGGAAGCTCACCGTCACGGAGCTTGATTCCCGCGCGGGCGCGACGCCCTTCCCGCGGTCGGCGTGGTTCGAAAACGGCGCGTGGTGCACTTCCGTCGGCTCGGGCGCCGAAGAGATCGTCACGCGCCGCACGCGCACGCCGCTTTCGGAGACGACGTATCGGCTCGTCACCGAAGTCGCCTTCGCGGGAGCGTCCGTTCCCGCGAGCCGCGTCGCCGAAATCTACGAGACGCATCCCGCGCTCGGCGACGTGCTCGCGTCGCGCACGGAGGGCTACGGCACGGATTCCGCGCGGACGACGAGCTTTCTCTACGATCCCTCCGGGCGTCTCATCCGGGAAACGCGTCCCGACGGGAGCGTCGTCGAAAGCGGCTACGACAATTTCGGGCGGCTCGCCGCGCGCTACGAGCCGCACGCGGGAGCGCGCAACCGCACGACGCTCTACCATTACGTTTCGGCGGATTCCAACGACGCGGACCTGAGCTGGACGCAGACTTCGCTTTCGACGCTCGCCGGTCCCGTCGTCCTTTCCCGCACGGATTACGCCTACGTCGAGGCGGCGGAATACCGCCGCGTCGAAAAGCGCACGAGCGCGCTCGGCGCCGCCGACCCGCGGCTCGAAGTCGAGGAGACCTGGCGCGGCTCCTGCGCGAACGTCCACGCGCGCGGACGCGTGAAGATGACGCAGAACCGCCTCGGCGTGCAGACGCACTACGCCTACGCCGCGACGTCCGAGCACGGCGCCCTTTACACCGTGACCGCCGAGACGAAGATCGCCGGCGGGCTCGTGAACGGAAAATCGACGCGCGAGGTGCGCTTCGTCTCCTCCGACGGCAACACGACGCGCTCCGAAAAATACGCGCTCGACGAGGCGGGAACGTGGCGCCTGACCGCCGCCGCCGATTTCGAATACGACGCGCAGAACCGCGAGACGAAGCGCACGCGCGGGAACGGCCGCGTCTCCTCCCGCGAAATGATGTGCTGCGGCGTGCTCTGGGAAATCGACGAGGACGGCGTGCGCACCGACTACGTTTACGACACGGCGCAACGGCTCACGGAAAAGACGCGCGCGCTCACGGCGACGACGCCCGAACGCGCGCGGATCTTCACGCGCGACGCCGCCGGGCGCGTCACGCGCGAGGTGCTGAAGCTCAACAGCGTCGATTTCAGCGAAAAATCCTCCGCCTACGACATCCTCGGGCGCCTCGTCTCCGAGACGGACGAACTCGGCCGAACCACGACGCGCGCCTACGCGACCGATTCCGCCGCCCGCGTCGAGACGGAGACCGTCACGCTCCCGAGCGGCGCGACGCGCGTCGCCCGGACGCACGCCGACGGCACCGTCCTGCTCGAGGCGGGAACGTCCCGCCGCGCCGTCGAAACCGTAATCGACTTCGTTTCCGACGGCGAGCGCACGACGCGCCGCCTCGCGGAGCTTCCCGCCGGGGCGAGCGGACCCGTCGTGCTCTCCCGCGAAATCCGAAACGGCTTCGGCGAGACGATTCGCACGGAAGCGCCCAACACGCTCGGAGAAATGATCTACGAACGCCGCGCCTACGACGCGCGCGGCCTGCTCACGCGCTCGGCGACGGACACGCTCGCGCCGACGCTTTACGAGTACGACGCCTTCGGCGAAGAGACGAAGCGCACGCTCGCGCTCGCGGACGAACCGACGCCGACGAACTCCCGCGTCACGGCGACCGCCTCCCGGCACGAAAACCGGGAGGACGGCGTCTATCGCCTCGTCGAGACGACGACCTACGACGCCGCGGGCGCGCCGCACGTCTCCTCCGTCGCGACGCTCGTTTCCGAAAGCGCGACGCTCGAAAGCAAAACGATCTCGACCGACGCCCGCGGGAACGCGACGACGCGCTGGACGGAATTCGGCGACCCCGGAATCCGCATTTCCAAAACACAGATCCCGACGGCGACGAACGTCGCGCAAACGACGACGAACGACGGCTTCGCCGTTTCGCAGCTTGACCACGCGGGAACGCAGACCACGTTCGCGCGGCAGTTCAACGCCGGAGCGAACGCCGGAATCGTCCTCACGACCACGGACGGACGCGGGAACGCGACCGTCGTCGAGCAGAACGTGCTCGGGTGGACGACGAAGACGACCGACGCCGCCGGCGGCGTGACGACGACCGACTACGACCTCGCGCACGGGAAACCCTCCTGCGTGACCGACGCGCTCGGGAAAACGCGGCGCTTCGCCTACGACCTGCGCGGGAACGTCGTCGCCGAGTTCGGCACCGGCGCGCAGCCCGTCGTCTTCGGTTACGACGACGCGGACGCGAAGATTTCCCAGAAGCTCTTCCGCGTCTCCTCGGAGACGATCGAGACCGACCCGCGCTCCCGCGACGACGGCGACGAGACGCTCTGGTTCCGCGACGCCGCGACCGGGCTGACGCTCGCGAAGCGCTTCCCCGACGAGAGCGAGACCGCCTACGCCTACGACGCGCTGAACCGCCTCTCGACGACGACGCTCGCGCGCGAAGTCGCGCCCGGCGTGCGCCTCAAGCTCACCCGCGCCTACGCGCCGCTCACGGGAGAACTGATCTCGCTCGCGAGCAACGACGGCGACGAGACGACGCCCCCGAGCGTGGACGAGACCTACGCCTACGATTTCCTCGGGCGCCTCGTCTCCGTGACCGACGCCGCGGGAACGCGCGCGCTCGCCTACGACGCCTTCGGCGATCCCGCCTCCGAGACGCTGAGCGCGG
>SFEJ01000051.1 GCA_004558035.1 Opitutia bacterium | reverse complement strand
ATTTCGCCGACCTTGAACGCCTGCACCGCCTCGTCCACGTGCATCGGGCGTTCCGCGATGCCGTGAAAACGCATCCACGCCGCGCATACGAAAACCGCCGCGAGCGCCGCGGCGAACGCGAGACGGCGAAGGCGCGTCCTGTCCCGCGGCGGCGTCATGCGCGTTTTTTCTTTCCGCCCTGCTTCGCCGCGCGCGCAGAGCGGATTTCCTCGCGGAGCGCGTTCCAGCGCGCGAGGCGCTCGGCGATCGCGGCCTCGGCGCCGTTGGGCTTCGGTTCGTAAAGGCGGACGGGCTTTTCCAGATACGTCTGCCCGGAAATGCCTTCGGGAAATTCGTGCGAGTAAAGGTAGCCGTCGCCGTTCCCGAGCGATTTGTTCAGCTTGTTGTGCGCGTCGCGCAGATGCGCGGGAACGCGCTGGCGCCCGCCCTCGCGGACTGCGGCGCGCGCGGCGAAGATCGCCTCGGTCGCGCTGTTGCTCTTCGGGCAGGTCGCGAGAAACAGCGTCGCGTGCGCGAGCGTCAGCTGCGCCTCGGGCATGCCGATGAAGTCGCACGCCTGCTGCGCGGCGACGGCGACGCCGAGCGCGCGCGAATCGGCGAGCCCGACGTCCTCGCTCGCGAGAATCACGAGCCGCCGCGCGATGAAGCGCGGATCTTCGCCGCCTTCGAGCATGACGGCGAGCCAATAGACCGCGGCATCGGGATCGCTCCCGCGGACGGATTTGATGAACGCGGAAATCGTGTCGTAGTGTTCGTCCTCGTTGCGGTCGTAGCGGATCTGGCGTTCCCGCGCGAAGGCGGAGACGTCGGCGAGCGTCAGCGCGGAATTCGGCGCGTGCCCGAGCGCGACGGTCTCGAGCGCGTTGAGAGCGCGGCGCATGTCGCCCTCGCTCATGCGGGCGAGCGCGGCGAGCGCGTCCGCGTCCGCGGAAATGTTCAGCGCACCCAGCCCACGCTCCTCGTCCGCGAGCGCGCGGGCGAGCGAGGCGACGACGTGCTTTTCCTCCACGGGTTCGAGGCGGAAAAGGTGCGAGCGCGACAGCAGCGGCGGAATGACGTAGAAGCCCGGGTTGTGCGTCGTGCAGCCGATGAGGCGGACGTTCCCCGCCTCGACGTCGGGCAGAAGCAGATCCTGCTGCGCCTTGTTGAAACGGTGGATTTCGTCGATGAGCAGCAGCGTGCGGCGTTCGGGAGCGGCGCGCGCGATGCGCAGCACGTCGCGCAGCTCGCCCGTGTTGGAGAGCACCGCGTTCACGCGCACGCAGCGGCAGCGCGTCTCCGCGGCGATGACTTCGGCGAGCGTCGTCTTGCCGCAGCCCGGCGGCCCGTAGAAAAGCAGGCTGCCGAAATTGTCCGTCGCGATCAGCCGCGGCAGCAGCGCGCCCGCACCGAGGATTTTTTCGTGCCCCAGGATTTCGCTCAGCGCGCGCGGGCGCATCCGCGCGGCGAGCGGACGGCGGAACCCGGCGTCCGTCGCCGCGGGCGCTTCCTTCGGCGTCTCCTCGGACGCGAAAAGCGAATCGGAAAAATCTTCCTGCATGACGCGAAAGCTTAAACCCTGCGCCCCGAAGCTCAAAGCAAAAGCGTTCCCGCGGACGCCGCGTTTCATCTGTGCTCATCCACGCCGAAGCAGACGAAACCGACGCGCACGGGAACGGTGTTTTCCGCGAGAAACGCACGGACGTCGCGGCGACGGTCACTCGTTTTCTTGGCACCTTTCCTGCAAGAAATTTCGCCATGAAAATTTTTCATGCCGCAGACTCGAATCACGCCTCGACTGCCCGCCGGAGCCGCGGGCGCGACGACGGCGTCCGCGTCGCGGGAGCGTTCGAGAAAGGAAAAGACGATGACGGGAGAGGAACTCGGTTATTTTGAAGTTCTCGCGAAGTGCGGGCACGTAGGCAGAAAGCATTACGTGCTGAAGCGTTTCGCGATTCGGGCGGAGAGCGCCAAAGAGGCGGCGCGCATCACGCGGAACATTCCGCGCGTGAAGCATCACCACAAGGACGCCATCCGGAGCGTGACGGCGGTCACGCCGGAGCGTTACGCGGAAATCGTGCGCGAAAATTCCGCGGATCCGTTTTTCTGCTGTCACAGCGTGCAGGATCAGCGCATGTACGAGGAATCGGAAATCTTCACGGAAGATGAATTTTCCAAGCCGGAAGAGCGGGGACTTCCCGCGCGCCGCGGCGACGGGGATAAACGCTTTTATTGCGGCAAGCGGCTCGTGAGGAATCTGCGCAAGTTCCGCCGCGCCTTCGGCGAAGATCCGCACAGCCGCCGTCCGCGGCGCCTTTCCGACTGACGCGTTTTCGGCGGCGGCGCGCCCGCGCGTTTTTGCGGACAAGAAAATCGTTCCCGCGACTCGTTTCGCGGGAACGATTTTTTGTCGGAAAACGCGAAGTCAAAGGAAGGCAAAGGAAGTTTTTCTCGGGGGCGAAGCCATTCCAGCCTTCGTTCCCGCGACGCGCGCGTTCCCGCGGACGAGCGCAATTTCCGAGCCCCGACGGGGCGACGATTGCTCAGCGTAGGGCAAGCGAGCGCCGCGAGCGCAGCCCTACGAAACCGCGAACAATCCGCCGCGCCCTGAAAGGGCGCAATTGCCGTCGAATCCGCGTTCCCGCGGGCGATTCTTTCGGGAATGCGTCCGTCTCCCCGTCGCATCCGCAGCGGAATCCCGATTGTCACTTGCTTGTTTCCGCCGCCTCCAGCTGCGTCGGGAAATCCATCAGATACGACTTCGGGCGAGAGCGCAATTCGCGATACGTCCGCGCGAACACCACGTTCTCCAACCATCGCCGGAACGGATTGTTGTCCGAAAACTGTTTATACAATTCCACGTTGTCCGCCATCAGGCTGAACATCACGTTCGACAACGCCCGCGAGACCTCGATTCTGGCGTTTTCTTCGTCCGAATTCTTCACGGCGTTCTGATAGCCCGGATCGTCAGAGACCATCCTCGGAATGTCGTCCGTCAGAAGTTTGCGCACCTGATCCTTGTTTTCCCACGCGATGTTCCCGAACAAATCGTTAAACTCCGTGAGAATGCGCGAAAGCGGATCCAGCTCCGCCTCCGGGACGCCGCCGGTCTGCCCGATCGGAACCGGCCCCACTTCGGCATCTTCGTCCGCCAGCAGGATCCGCATGGCCTGCCCGGCTTCCAAGCGATAGCTTTCGAGATCCACCGCCTCAAGAATCCCCTTCGCCAGATCCGGATCGTCCGGAGAAGGCAATTTCGGAACCAACAGATTCAAAAATATGGAAAGGCGTTCCCATGTCTCGTTCCCGTACGGCAAGACGGCGCCCAAAAAGCCGTATGTCCGCACAAAGCTTTTCGCCGCGCCCTTGAACTCGATGCGGTCCTCGTCCGACAGCTCTTTCTTGTATCGTTCGACGCAGATGTCCAGTATCGGATCCAGGCGTTCCCGCGACGCGCCGGAAAGATAAAGCCGGACCAAGGTCGCCGCCTCCTCTTCCGAAAAAACCTGGTGCTTCTCCATCTTCCCGACGAGATCGTAAAGCTTGTTCGGATCGGTTTCTCCGGACAAAAGCGTAGTCCGATAAAAACTGTCGAACGCCGCCTTGATGTCTTCCGCCGTATTGGCGAAATCCAAAACAAAGGTATCCGTCTTTTTCGGGTACGCCCGATTCAGCCGGGAAAGCGTCTGCACCGCCTTGATTCCGGACAGCACCTTGTCCACATACATCGTGTGCAGGAGCGGCTCGTCATACCCGGTCTGAAATTTATCGGCGACGACGAGAAAACGATAGGGCTCCTTCTTGAAAGTCTTTTCGATGGCGTTGCTCGGAAATCCGTTGAAATCCGCCTCCGTCATTCTCCTGCCCTCAAATTCTTTCTCTCCGGAAAACGCGATTATCGCCTTGTACGGGCTTTTCCGCTCCGCGAGCGCGCGATTGATCGCCAGATAATATTCGATTGCCCGATCGATGCTTCCCGCGACGACCATCGCACGAGCCTTCCCTCCGATTTTCGCCTTGCCCGCCACCTGCACATGAAAATGCTCGACGATGACTTCCGCCTTTTTCGCAATCGCGTATTCATTGCCCTCGACGAAACAGCGCAACCGCTTCTGCGCACGCTTCTTGTCAAAAAGCGGATCGTCCTCGACCGTCTTCGCCAACTTGTAGTAGCTCTGATACGGCGTGTAGTACTGCAGGACGTCCAAAATGAAACCTTCCTGTATCGCCTGCTTCATCGTATAGACGTGAAACGGACGATGCTTGACGACGACGCCGTCGCCATACGGAAGACCGAACATTTCCAGCGTTTTGTTTTTCGGCGTCGCCGTGAACGCGAAATAGCTCGCGTTCGTCGGCAGACGGCGCCCTTCCGCCAATTGAATCAGCAGATCTTCGGCGGAGACGTCCGAATCGTAGGCGCCGGAAACCACCGTATTCATCGCGGCGGCAAGATTCCCGCTCTGCGAAGAATGCGCTTCGTCGATGATGATTCCGAAACGCGAGGCGCGACGCTCACTGCCGACGAGCTCCAAGATATATTGGAATTTATGAACCGTCGTGACGATTATCCGCTTTCCGCTCCGCAGAGCCTCCTGCAGCTTCTGAGAGGTCTCTGCCCACGCCACCGTGCTCGAAACCTGCATGAAATGCTTTATCGTGTTCCGGATCTGCCGATCCAGATTCACGCGGTCCGTCACCACAATCACGGAATCGACGACCTTCCGCCCTTCGTGCTCCAGCCCTATCAGCTGATGCGCCAGCCAGGCGATGGAATTCGACTTCCCGCTTCCCGCGCTGTGCTGAATCAGATAACGACCGCCGACGCCCTTCTCCCGCACCTCCGCGAGCAGCGCCTTGACCACGTCCCATTGATGATAGCGCGGGAAAATCTGCTTCGCCGTTTTCCTGCCGGTATCCGCGTCCGTTTCTTCGATGACCTGCGCGAAGTTCTCGACGACGTTCGCCAGCTCCTCTTTGCGGAAAAGATTTTTCCACAAATAATCCGTCTTCAGGCCATCCGGATTCGGCGGGTTTCCCGCGCCGTCGTCCCAGCCCTTGTCAAAAGGCAGAAACCACGAATCCGCACCCGCCAGCTTCGTGCAGAATTTCACCCGCGCGTCGTCCGCCGCAAAGTGCACCATGCACCGCTTGAACTGAAAAATCAGCTCCCGAGGACTCCGATCCCGCTTGTACTGCCGCACCGCGTCGTCCACGTCCTGCTTCGTCAGCTCGTTCTTCAGCTCACACGTAATCAGCGGGAGGCCGTTGATGAAAATCGCGAAATCCAAAGCCAAATCCGGCTCCGTCTCCGAATATTTCAACTGGCGCGTGACGCTGAAAATGTTCCGGGCAAAACGTTCCCGCGCCGCCGCGTTCCTCTCCGACGGCGTCTGATAAAACAGCGTGACCGTTCCCGCAGGATAAACGTTCACGCCCTTGCGCAAGACGTCCACAATCCCGCGCTTCGTGATTTCTCCCTGCAACCGCTCCAAAAACGCCCGCCGCTTCTGATCGCTCGCCTCGACGCCCAGCCTTTGAAACGCGAGGGGCTGCGTCGCCTTCAAAAATCGGAACAGCCGCGCCGTGTCCATCGCGTAAGCGCGGTCGTAATCCGCGTTCCCGCCCTGCTCATAACGATTCTCCGTCACAAGCCAATCAACAATCAACGTTTCAAGTCCTCTCTCTTTCGTGTCCGTAGGCATATAGGGTATGCTCCTTTTATAAAAAGGCTAAAATGAATTTCAAAATACCCTGCAAGTCTTAGTTTCTTACACTTTCTCGAATTCCTTCTCTCAGAACTTCTAAAAATGTTTCATTTCTAGCTTTCGCATCCTGCAAGAGCGCATCAAAAGACAACAATGTAATCGGCACAGAAATTTCTTCTCCAATAGGATTAAGCTCAGAATCTACAGGCGTTGTTTTACGTTCTTGGTAAAAGACATCACCTTTTGAATAAAGCTTAGACCATGACTGCGATCTCATTTTTAGGAGAGTTTCTTTATCAAAGTCAATTACACCAAAAAACCATATCCTCTGAATTTTCTTTGGATAAAGCGATGCAAGA
>SFEJ01000032.1 GCA_004558035.1 Opitutia bacterium | reverse complement strand
GACGTTCCCGGCATGGAGATCGACGTGCGCGGCGTGCTCAACGCGACCGGGCGCAACGTGTACGTCGGCGCCGTCGGCGACGGGCCGCTCACGCTCGGCACGGTCGCCGCGCTCGGAACCGCGTGCCTGTATTCGGAGAACGGCGACGTCGTGCTCGCCGGCGCGGACGCGAGCGTTTCCGCGGGCGGGCTGCTCATCGTCGATTCGGACAAGGGCGGCATCGGGCGCGCGGACAACTATTTCCGCTTCGCCGCGGGCGAGACGGATTTTTACGCCGGCGGCGGGGACATCTTCCTCGCGACGCAGGACAACTACGTCGCCTCGGCGACGGCGCTGAAGGGCTCAATCGCGATCCGTTCGGACGGCATGCTCGTCGCGGAAAATCTCTACGCGAAGAACGATCTGCGCCTGGACGCGCGGGGCCTCGTCGAGCTCGAAAACGCGATCGCGGAGACGGGCGACGTGCGCGTCGTTTCTTCCGGAGACTACGCCCGGCTGGCGAACGTGCGCGCGGGGCGCGACCTTGCGGTCGTCGGCTACGGCGCGATCGATCTGGACGGCTTCGGCTTCGGGCGCAACGTCGCGCTGGTGTACATGGGCACGGACAGCAACGTGGTCTGGGTCGTCAACGGCGAGACGATCGACCTGAGCGCGCTGGATCTCAGCGACGACATCTACGAGGAATGGGAGCGGCGCACGCGCCGTCGCGCGATCGACTCCGTTCCCGCGCCCGCGGCGGATCTCCTCGGCGCCCCGCGCGTGAACCGCGATCCTGCCGCCGCCTCCTCCCCGCTCACCGCCTCCCCGCTCGCGCTCGACTGAGCGCGGGCGACGGCGCGCGCGGGAACGCGTTCCCGTCGCCCTGATTCCGCGCCAAAAAAATGTTGGATAATCGGGCGGGAGGAACAATAATCGCGGCATGGAATCCCCCCTCGAACGAAATCCGAAACTGTTCCCGAGCCTGGAAGCCGCCGTCGCGCGCCGCGAAGCGCTGGCGCGGGAAGGCAAAAAACTCGTGCTGACGAACGGCTGCTTCGATCTGCTTCACTGCGGGCACGTCTTTTATCTGCGGGACGCCGCCGCGCTCGGCGACGAACTTTGGATCGGGCTCAACGGCGCCGATTCCGTCCGCGCGCTCAAAGGCCCGACGCGTCCCGTGCAGGGCGATCTCGAGCGCGCGTTCGTGCTCGGCGCGCTCGGCTTCGTCTCCGGAATCTTCTTTTTCCACACGCCGCGGCTGGACGCGGAAATCCGCGCGCTGCGCCCGGACGTGTACGCGAAGGCGGGCGACTACACGTTGGAGACGCTCAATCCCGACGAACGCGCCGCGCTCGAATCCTGCGGCGCGCGCATCGAATTTCTGCCGTTCCTGCCCGGCTTCTCGACGACCTCGCTGATCGGGAAGATTTCCGCCGCAGCAGCCGCGGGAACGCTCTGAAGCAAGGCTCAAAGGTCCGGATCGATGAAATTCCTTCCGAGAAAAATTCTCTTCGCGGCGACGGCGCTTTTCGCCGTCCTCCGCGTTCCCGCGCCCGCCGCCGAAAACGACGACGCCGCGCTGCGGGAACGCGTCTACGTCGTCGCGAACGCCGCCGACGCGGAATCGCTCGACGTCGCCCGCCACTACGTCGCCGCGCGCGGCGTTCCCGAGAAGAATCTGATCGCGCTGACGCTCCCGCGCGAGGAGACGATTTCCTGGCGCGTCTTCGCCGACGAGGTGCATTTCCCGCTGCTGCACGAACTGTGCGCGCGCGGGCTCGTGGACGGCGCGCCGACGGAAAAGCGCGACGCCGCGGGGCGCGTCCTGCTCGCGCTTCCGGCGAATTTCGATCCGACGAAGGCGCGCGCGGGCGAGCGCATCGCCTATCTCGTGCTCTGCCGCGGCGTGCCGCTGCGCATCGCGAACGATCCGGAAAAGCTGGCGCCGCTCGCGGAAGGCGCGACGCGCGCGCCGCTGGACAAGAACGAGGCGTCCGTCGATTCCGAGCTCGCGCTCGTCGCTGTCCCCGACGCGCCGATCAACGGCGCCGTGCCCAATCCGTTTTTCCGCGACGCGAAGAACCGCGTGCTGAGCAGACTTCTTCTGAAGGTCGCGCGGCTCGACGGCCCGACCGCCGAAGACGCGAAGGCGCTGACGGAGAGCGCCCTGCGCGCCGAGGCGAAGGGGCTGATGGGGCGCGCCTGCGTCGATCGCGGCGGCCCGCACAAGGAAGGCGACGCCTGGCTCGAGGCGACGGAAAAGACGCTGCGCGGACTCGGCTTCGAGACGAGCGCCGAAACGACGCGCGCGCTGATGCCCGCGACGTCGCGCTACGACGCGCCCGCGTTTTATTTCGGCTGGTATTCGGCGCGCGTCGGCGGATGTTTTCTCGATCCGAAATTCCGCTTTCCCGCGGGCGCGTGCGCGATGCACATCCACAGTTTTTCGGCGGAGACGCTGCGTTCCCGCAGCGCGTGGACGGCGGGGCTCGTCGCGCGCGGCGCGGCGGCGACCGTCGGCAACGTCTTCGAGCCCTATCTCGGGCTCTCGCACCACCCGCATTACTTCGCGGAAGCGCTCGCCTCGGGCATGACGGCGGGCGACGCCGCGGCGTTCTCGATTCCCGCGTTCAGCTGGCAGGGCGTTTTCGTCGGCGACCCGCTTTATCGCCCGTTCAAAAAGAGCCTCGACGCGCAGCTGAACGACGCGCGGGAAGGGCGTCCGACGCGCCTTCACCAATACGCGTATCTGCGCGCCGCTCAGCTCGCGCGCGCCGAAGGACGCGACGGCGACGCCGAAAAGCTGCTCGACGAGGCGCGGCTCTACGCGCCCGGGCTCGCGCTCGAATACGCGATCGCGCGTTCCCGCGACGGGAAGAATCCGCGCGCGGCGTGGACGTATTTCCCGCGGAATTTCGCGGCGGAAAATCCGGGTCTCGCGCTCGAGGTCGCGCGTTTTCTCGCCGAACACGGGAACGCCGACCGCGCGGCGGAATTTTACCGCGCTACGCTGGACGGACGGCTCGTGCCCGAATTCGCGCGCGCGGACGCGCTGGCGGAGGCGGTCGCCTGCGCCGAAAGGCACCGCGTCGCCTCCGCTCCCGTGGCGGAGTGGAAGCGCGAACTGCAGCGCCTGCGCGCCAAAAAGAAATGACCGCGAAACGGAGGAGAATCATGGATTCCGAAAATCAGAAAAAAACTTCCGCGGGCGCGTTCCCGCCTTTCCGCGTCGGGCTCGGCTACGACGTGCATCGTCTCGCGCCCGGGCTGCGCTGCGTGCTCGGCGGCGTCGAAATTCCGGCGGACGTCGGCTGCGTCGCGCATTCCGACGGCGACGTCGTCGCGCACGCGCTCGCGGACGCCGTGCTGGGCGCGCTCGCGCTCCCGGACATCGGGCACTTCTTCCCGCCGGACGATCCCGCGTGCGCCGGCATGGATTCGCTGAAGATCGTCGAACGCGCGGCGGCGGAAGCGCGCGCGCGCGGCTACGTCGTCGGGAACGCGGACGTCGCCGTGATCGCCGAACGCCCGAAGATCGGGAAGCACGTTCCCGCGATGTGCGAAAGGCTCGGCGCGGCGCTCGGCGTTCCCGCGGACCGCGTCGGCGTGAAGGCGACGACGAACGAAAAGCTCGGCGCGATCGGCGCGGGCGAGGGAATCGCCGTGCACGCCGTCTGTCTGCTGATCGCGCGCTGAAGGCGGCGCGCCGTTCCCGCGATCAACCCGCTCATTACTCGTTCACCTGCAACCAAGCATTCAATCATGGAACTCAAAGATTCGATTCTCGAACTGATGCGGCGCAAGGACTACGTGCCGCTGCGCCTCGACGAGCTCTACAAGGCTCTCGGCGGCGGCGGAAAAGTCTTTTCGCGGCTCAAGAAGGTCGTGCCGCGCATGGTGCGCGACGGCGAAATCGCGCAGGTGAAGCGCGACCGCTACTGTCTGCCCGCGGACGCGAATCTCGTCAGCGGGAAAATCGTCTTCCGCTCCGGCGGCTCGGCGAAAGTGCTTCCCGACGCGCCCGCCGACGGCTCCGAGCCGCATCCGCCCGTGCACGTCCGCGCGGAGGACACGGGCGTCGCGCTCCCGGGCGACCGCGTCGTCGTGCGCATCGAAAAGAAGCGGCGCAAGGGCGGTTTCCGCGAAGCCTACGCGGCGGACGACGACTACGAGTTCGGCGCCGTCGTGAAGATTCTCGAACGCGCCTTCGCGACGACCACGGGAACGCTGCGGCGCACGCGCTACGCGTGGAGCGTCGTTCCCGACGATCCGAAGATGAACATGGAGATTCTCGTGCAGGATCCGGCGCGCTCGCCGCTGTTCCCGCGCCCGAAGGACGGCGAGAAAGTCGTCGTGCGCCTCGACGAATGGACGCGCCGCAGCGAGAATCCGACCGGCGAAATCGAAAAGGTGCTCGGCGTCTCGCACACGCCGCTCGCGGAATACCGCGCGATTCTCTACCGCTACGGGCTTTCGCCGAAATTCCCCGACGCCGTCTGCCGCGAGACCGCGGCGCTGCCGCAGAGCGTTCCCGCGCGCGACATGAAGGGGCGCCTCGACGTGCGGAAGATCTTCACGATCACGATCGATCCCGACGACGCCAAGGATTTCGACGACGCGCTCTCGATAGAATTTCTTCCCGGCGGCGCGACGCGCGTCGGCGTGCACATCGCGGACGTCTCGCACTACGTGCGCCCTGGAACGGCGCTCGACGCCGAGGCGCGCGCGCGCGGCAATTCCACCTATCTCGTCGGCACCGTGATTCCGATGCTCCCGCACGCGCTTTCGAGCGGGCTGTGCTCGCTCATCGAAAACGAAAACCGCCTGACGAAGTCCGTCTTCTTCACGTTCTCGGACAAACAGGAAATCCTCCGCACGGAGTTCGCCGGCACCGTCATCGCTTCGCGCAAGCGGCTGACCTACGGGCAGGCGTTCGCGCTGATGAACGAGGACGACAACGCCGCGCTGCGCCGCATTCCGCCCGTTCCCGAGCATCAGTCGGGCTATCCCGGCCGCGCGCTCGCGGATCTGAACGACGGCGAGCTCGACGAGCTGCGCCGCGGCGTGCGCGCGCTCTGGCGCATCGCCGCCGTCCTGCGGGAACGCCGCATGAAGGCGGGCGCGCTCGATCTCGACATGCCCGAAGTGAAGATCTACGTGGACGCCGACGGCTTCGCCGACCGCATCGCGCGCGTCGAGCACGACGCCTCGCACCAGCTCGTCGAGGAATTCATGCTGCTCGCGAACGAGAGCGTCGCGCGCGAATTTTCGCGGGATCATCTGCCGTACGTCTCGCGCGTGCACGACGCGCCCGAGCCCGAAAAGCTCGCCGACCTGCGCGAAGAGCTGCTCGATTCCGGCATCAAGACGGGCGACCTGACGAAGCGCGCGGAAGTCGTCCGCCTGCTCAAGATCCTCGACGGGCGCGAGGACGCCTACCCGCTGCGGATCCGTTTCCTGCGCGCGCTGAAGCAGGCGTGCTACCGCCCGAAGGCGGACGGGCACTACGGTCTGGCGAAGACGTACTACGCGCACTTCACTTCGCCGATCCGGCGCTACGCCGACCTGACGGTCCACCGCGTTTTCGATTTCTACCTGCAGAAAAACCGCCTTCCCGGCGCGCCCGCGAAGAAGCTGCCCTCAATTTCGCTTTCCGAGCTCAAGGGCGTCTCCGAACACATCTCCGAGACCGAGCGCTCGTCCATGGAGGCGGAGCGCGAATCGACGAAAATCAAGCTGCTCGAATTCTTCGAGCGCGAGGCGCTGCGTCCGAAGAAGAACGTCTTCGACGCCGTGATCACGGACGTGCGTTCCCGCGGGCTCTTCGTCGAGCTGAAGATTTCTCAAGCGTTCGGGCTGATTCCGCTTTCGTCGATGACGGACGACTTCTACCAGATCACGGGCGACGGGAGCGCCGTCGTCGGGCGGCGCACGCGCCGGACGCTGCGGCTCGGGCAGACCGTTCCCGTGGAGATCGCGAGGGTGGACCGTTTCCGCCGCACGATGGATTTCCGCTTCGTTCCCGAGGCTCTCGGCAAAGACGAGGAAAAGGGGAAGCCCGCCGGCGGGAAGACGCCGCGTTTCCGCGTCGAGCGCGCCGCCCTCCGCGGAAAGAAGAAGCGATGAAAAGTTCAGAGTTGAAGGTTGAGAGCTGATTCGGGCTTGAAGCCCGAGGAAACTGTCCTCGCGCGTTCGCGCGAATCAACAGGCGCGAAGCCGCCGATTCAACTTTCCAACTTCAACTTTTCAAGGGCAGTTCGAGCTGGCTCGGGTCGCGGCGCGCGGGCGCGGGAGCGGCGCGGGAAATCGTCACGCCGAGCAGACGCACGGGCTTGCGCGGCGGCAGGTGCTCGCGGAGCAGGGCGAGCGCCGTTCCCTCGACGTCCGCCCTGCCGTCGAAGACGCGTTCCCGCGTCCGCGAGCGCGTGATCTGCGAAAAATCGGAAAATTTGATCTTCAGCGTCAGCGTGCTTCCGAGAAAGGCGGCGTTTTCGAGGCGGAGGAGCAGCTCCGCGACGATCGGCCCGAGCGCTTCCGCGCAGGCGTCGAAGCCGACGAAATCCTGCGGGAACGTGTCCTCGACGCCGACGGATTTCCGTTCGCGGTCCGGACGCACGGGACGTTCGTCGCGCCCGCGCACGATTTCGTAAAGCCATTCGCCGACCTTCCCGAAATGCGTTTCGAGCTCCTCGCGGGAACGCGCCTTCAGCGTCGCGCCGTCCGTGACGCCGAGCTCGCGCATGCGCCGCGCGGTCGCGGGGCCGACGCCGTAAAACGCCTCGATCGGCAGCCGTTCCAGGAACGCTTCCGCGTCCTTGGGCAGAATGCGCGAGAGCCCGTCGGGCTTGCGCAGGTCGGACGCGATCTTCGCGAGAAACTTGTTGTAGGAGACGCCCGCGGACGCCGTCAGCCCGAGCTCGTTTCTTATCGCCGCCCTGATTTCCTTCGCGATCCGCGTGGCGGTCTTGCCCTCGGGATTGTCCGTGACGTCGAGAAACGCCTCGTCGATCGAGAGCGGCTCGACGAGCTCCGTGTAGCGCCCGAAGATTTCGCGGATGCGCGCGGAGATCTTTTTGTACACGCCCATGCGCGGCGGCACGAGCACGAGGCGCGGGCAGAGCCGTTTCGCCTTCGCGACGGAAAGCGCGGAACGGACGCCGTAGCGGCGCGCTTCGTAGCTCGCGGTCGTGACGACGCTGCGCGGCGCGTCGCGCGCGACGGCGACGGGAAGCCCGCGCAGCTCGGGCGCGTCGCGCTGTTCCACCGACGCGAAGAACGCGTCCATGTCGATGTGGATGATCTTGCGCATCGCGTTTTCCGGCGCGCGTTCCCGCCGGGCGCGTTCAGACCCAGCGGAGCTTCGTCCGCAGAATCTCGAATTCCGAAAGCGTCGGCGGCTGGAGAATTTCCACGCGCGCGTCGGACATGCGGATCGTCAGCGGGAACGCGCCTTTGCCGGAAAGCGGGGCGTTCCCGTCGATGGAAATGCCCGTCGGGACGCCGGCGGAAACGTCGTCCACGCGGATCGTCATGCCGCGCGGGAGCACGACCGCGCGGTTGGAGAGCGTGTGCGGGCACAGCGGCGTGAGCGCGAAGACGTCCGCGTCGGTGTGGATCAGCGGCCCGCCGGCGCCGAGGCTGTAGGCGGTCGAGCCCGTCGCGGTGGAAAAGATCAGCCCGTCCGCGCGGAAGGTGTTGATCGTGCCGTGCTCCACGGAATCGACGCGCAGCGCCGTCATCTGGAAGTTTTCGCTCGCCTTGATGACGACGTCGTTGAGCGCGAGGCGGCGCGTTCCCGCGGGATCGTTCGCGAGCGCGCATTCGAGCAGCGAGCGCGAGACTCTGCGGCAGCGTCCCGCGAGCGCGTCCTCGAGATCGCGCTCGATGTCCTTCGCCGAATAATTCGCGAGATAGCCGAGCTTGCCCAGATTGATGCCGAAGATCGGCACGCGGTTCAGCACGGCGCTCTCGACCACGCCGAGAATCGTGCCGTCGCCGCCGATCACGCAGCACAGCTGCGTTCCCGCGAGCACGTCCCGGTCGATCGGATGATTCTTGGAGATCTGCGTCGCGATTCCGTGCTTTTCGGCGACGGCGACGACGGCGTCCAGGCACGCTTCGGCGCCGGGCTTCGCGCAGTTCCAGATGATCGCGATTCGGGAAATTTTCATGCCCGCGAGGATAGAACCTGCCGCCCGAATCTTAAAGCTTAAAGAAAGGCGTCCGGGAAAACGGGAGACGGTTCCTGCGAAATCGGGATTGCGTCGCGCGCCGAAGCCTAAAAAATCGTCCGGAAAAACGATGAAGATTTTCGGCGAGAAAAATGCCAAATGGAAATGCGTCGCGCGGCCGGTGCTGTGCGGCGTCGCGGCGGGGCTGGCGGCGGTCGCGTTCCAGAACTCGATTCACTGGCTTTACGAAAACGGCGTCGCGCGCTTCGCGCGGCTGAGCGCGCCGGAATTTCTGCTGTATTCGCTGCTCGCGCTCGCGGGAACGGCGACGGCGGCGGCGCTGCTCGTCACGCGCTTCTGTCCGGACGCCGCCGGGAGCGGCAGCCCGCAGCTCAAGCTCGCGTTCTGGAAGGATTTCGGCGTCGTGCGTTGGCGCACGACGTGGACGAAGTTTCTCGGGAGCGCGCTGACGGTCGGCGGCGGCTGTTCGCTCGGGAACGAGGGGCCGATGGTGCAGATCGGCGGCGGCGCGGCGTCGAATCTCGCGGGCGCGCTCGGCGTTCCCGCGCACATGCGGCGCGAGGCGGCGGCGGCGGGCGCGGCGGCGGGGCTGGCGGCGATCTTCAACGCGCCGATGGCGGCGGTCGCGTTCGTGCTCGAGGAGGTCGTCGAAAATCTGAACAGCCGCCTGATCGGCGCGATTCTGATCGCCGCGGTCACGGGCGCGCTGACGGCGCATTTCTTCATGGGCGACGCGTCGGTCTTCACGATTCCGGCGACGGTGCGCGCGAATTGGGCGGTGTACGTCTTCACGCCGCCGATCGCGGCGCTCGCCTCTCTCGCGGGCGCGGCGTTTCAGAAGCTCGCGCTGGGCGTGCGCGCGCGCGGCCGGACGGCGTTCCCGCGCGTTCCCGCGGCGGCGAAGATCGTCGTCGGCGCGCTCTGCGTCTGGGCGATCGGGAGCGCGGTCTTTCTCTCGACGGGGCGGCTGGGCGTCTTTTCGCTCGGCTACGGCGACCTGAGCGCGGCGCTGAACGCGGAGCTCGCGTGGGGCGTCGCGGCGCTGCTTCTGGGCGCGAAGCTACTGGCGACGGCGCTCTGCTACGGGCTGGGCGGCTGCGGCGGCATCTTCGCTCCGGCGCTGTTCTTCGGCGGCACCTGCGGCGCGGCGCTCGCGGGCGCGCTCGCGCTCTGCGTTCCCGCGGTCGGCGCGGAGGAGGTTTCCGCGCTCGCTGTCGTGGGCATGTGCGCGTGCTTCGGCTCGGTCGTGCGCGCGCCGGTGACGGGCGTGCTGCTCGTCTTCGAGATGACGCACCATTTTTCGCTCGTTCCCGCGCTGATGCTCGGCGGGATCGTCAGCGTCGCCGTCTCGAAATTTTTCTCGAAAAACGGTTTTTACGACGAAGTGCTCGCGCAGGACGGCAAGGAGATTTCGCGCGTCATTCCGCCGCGCGACCTGCGCGCGTGGCAGGATTCCCCGGTGTCGCGCATCGCCAATTTCGCGCCGCGCACGCTGCGCGAGGACGCTTCCGCCGCCGACGCCGCCGCGCTGCTCGCAGAGTACGGCTTCGCGCGCTTCCCGGTCGCGGACGGCGCGGGACGCGCGCGCGGGCTCGTCCTGCGCGAGGCACTGGAGACGGCTCTCGCCCGCGGCGGCGACTTCTCCGTCGGCGCGCTCCCGCTGCGGGACGTTCCCGCGTGTTCCCGCGAGACGCGGATCCGTGAAGTCGAGCGTCTGCTGATCGAGGCGGCGGACGGGCTCGTCGTCGTCAAGGACGAATCGGGGCGCCTCGTCGGCGTCGTCACGCTGCACGACGTCCTCCGCGCGGAAATGCACTTCAACGAGATGTGACGCCGCACATTTCCTCGCCGGGCGGAGAAAAAGAAGTTTGCGCGGGCGGGGCGGGGCGGGTTTCATTGTCGGCATCATGAAAAAGTCACTCGACGCAATGTCCGGCATGGCGCACCGCCTCGCCTGGGAAAACATCGATCCCGCCTACATCGAAAAAATCGTGAGTCTCGCGCGCGACGAGGACGTCGCCGGCGAGGGGCTCGTCTCCGCGATGCGTCCCGCCCGCGCGGGCGATCCGACGACGGAGATTTCCGCGCCGCGCGGCAAGACCGCCGCCGCGGATCTGGTCGCGCGCAAGCCCTGCACGCTTTCGGGGCTGAGCATGATTCCCGCGATCCTGAAGATTTACGGCGGGAACGCGTCCGCCGAATTTTTCGCGAAGGACGGCGACGCCGTTCCCGCGGGCACGGTCGTCGCGACGATCCGCGGGGACGCCGCGGAAATGCTGACGGCGGAGCGCGTCATGCTGAATTTTCTGCAGCGCATGAGCGGCATCGCGACGCAGACCGCGCGCCACGTCGCCGCGCTCGGAGACGTGAAGACGCGTCTGCTCGACACGCGCAAGACGACGCCCGGCCATCGCGTGCTCGACAAATACGCGGTCGCGTGCGGCGGCGGCTGGAACCATCGCCTCGGCCTCTTCGACCAGCTCATGCTCAAGGACAACCATCTCGCGGCGGACGAGGCGACGGCGGGCTCGGCGCTCGCGGAGCTCGTGCGGCGCGCGCGGGAACGCCGTCCGGACATTCCCTGCGAGGTCGAGGTCGATCGGCTCGAACAGATTCCGCCCGTGCTCGAGGCGGGCGCGGACGTCATTCTGCTGGACAATTTTTCCGTGGAGAATCTGAAGCGCGCGGTCGCGCTGATCGGCGACGCGGCGTGGACGGAAATCAGCGGCGGCGTTTCGCTGGAAAGCCTGCCGGCGCTCGGCGCGGTCGGCGCGGACTTCGTTTCGTGCGGCGCGCTCACTCACAACGTTCCCTGGATCGACGTCGGTCTGGACTGGGAATGAGACGCGAAAAGCTCAGGCGGTCCGGGGCGGATTTCGGGAACGCGCTTCGGTCCACGAAAAACGCCCTCGGCGCCGCTTGATTTTTCAGATTCTTTGATTTTTTTGATTCTCCCCGTAATCCCCTTTTCAATCCCCTTAAAAACCATGAAGAAAATCTCCAAACTTGTCATTGCACTGCTCGCCGGAACGCTCGCGCTGTCTTCCGGCGTTCCCGCCGCGTTCGCGCAGCAGAAGAAGGCGCCGAAGGCCGTGAAGTTCGAGTTCGCGGAAAATCCGGCGAACAAAAACGACGGCATCTTCCTGCTCGACGGGAAGCCGTTCCAGATCCGCGGCGGCGAAATGCACCCGCAGCGAATTCCGCGCGAATACTGGGATCACCGCATCAAGATGTGCAAGGCGATGGGGCTGAACACGATCGCGTTCTACACCATGTGGAACGACTTCGAGCAGCCCGACGGCACCTTCGACTTCAAGACGGGCAACCGCGACATCGCCGCGTTTCTCCGTCTCTGCCAGGAAAACGGCATGTGGGTGCTTTTCCGCCCCGGCCCGTACATCTGCGGCGAGTGGGACTTCGGCGGGCTGCCCTCGTATCTGCTCAAGGAAAAGGGCGCGAAGATCCGCACCGTCTCCGACAAGAACTTCATGAAGGCGCAGACGCGCTACCTGAAGGAGATGGCGAAGATCGCCAGGCCGTTCCTCGCGAAGAACGGCGGCCCGATTCTGATGACGCAGATCGAGAACGAATACGGGAGCTGGCCGCGCAAGGAGGCCTCGTATCTGAAATGGCTCAAGGAATTTTGGGAAAAGGAGGGCTTCGGGCCGTTCTACATGTCCGACGGCGCCTCGCACTACCACCTCGGCGGGCTGATTTATCCGGACAAGGACGTCGCCGTCGGGCTCGACCCGGGAACGAACGACAACCACTGGAAAACCGCCAACGAAAAGAATCCCGGCGTTCCCGTGTTTTCCTCCGAGACGTATCCGGGCTGGCTGCGCCGCTGGGGCGAGGGCAACTGGAACCCGACCAACCTTTCCGGCAATATCCGCTGGTACATGGAGACGGGGCGCTCGTTCAGCGTCTTCCCCGTGCACGGCGGCACGAACTTCGGCTTCACCGCGGGCGCGAACAACGACCCGCGCAAGGAGTTCGGCGGCGACTACCACACCGACCTGACGAGCTACGACTACGGCTCGCCCATCGACGAGCAGGGGCGCCCGACGAAGGAATATCATCAGTACCGCGAAATCATCGCGAACGCGCTCAAGGGCAAGGAAAAGCTCCCCGCGCTCCCGAAGCCGATTCCCGTCACGGAAGTCAAGGAGTTCACGCCCAAGTTCTTCGCCAATCTGCGAGACAACCTTCAGCCGCTCAAGAACGGCGGCAGGTTCAACGACGCGCCGTACTTCGAGGCGTTCGGTCAGAACCAGGGGCTCGCGTTCTACCGCACGACCGTTCCCGCGGGCGCGGCGGGAACGCTCAGCTACGACGGCATTCACGACTACGCGCACGTCTATCTCGACGGCAAGCTCATCGCGACCGTCGACCGCCGCATGAAGAAGACGGACATCGCCGTTCCCGCGCGCGCAAAGCCCGCGCAGCTCGAAATCATGGTCGAGGGCATGGGACACATCAACTACGGCGGCACGATGGAGAGCGACCGCAAGGGCATCGTCGGCGAAGTGAAGCTCGACGGCGCCCCGCTCAAGAAATGGACCGTTGTGCCCAAGACGCTTTCGGAGGAATCCGTCGTGAACGCGCAGAAGGCGAAGGCGCAGGACAAGGACATGCCCGGCGCGCACTTCCGCGGCACGTTCACGCTGAACAAGCCCGCCGACACGTTCCTCGACATGGCGCAGTGGGGCAAGGGCGTGCTCTACGTCAACGGGCACAATCTCGGCCGCTACTGGAGCCGCACGCCCGACGGCAAGCCCGTCGGCCCGCAGCTGCGTCTCTACTGCCCGGCGCCGTTCCTCAAGAAGGGCGCGAACGTCGTGGACGTCGTCGAGTTCGAGCGCACGTCTCCCGCGCCGATCCGCGGCTGCGAGACGCGCAACTTCGACATGAACGACGTCAAGACCAAGAACCTGAACAATCAGTGGTGAGGCGCGCGCGGCGCTTCGGAAACGTTTCGGGACGCGACGAAAGCCGCGTCTCGAAACGTTTAAGGAGACGACGCGCCCGGCCGCCCGCCAAATTTCAATTTGTCGCGGCACGCGAATTGCAGTATCGTCCTTCCTCAAAATTTTTTTCCCGAATCATGAGCTACATCATTCCCAGCGTCGTCGAACGCGACGCCCGCGGCGAGAGGTCGTGGGACATTTACAGCCGTCTGCTCAAAGACCGCATCATCTTCCTCGGCTCGCCCATTTACGACGAAGTGGCGAACGCCGTCATCGCGCAGATGCTTTTCCTGCAGATGGAGGACCCGAAGAAGGACATCCACGTGTACATCAATTCGCCGGGCGGGAGCGTCACCGCGGGCATGGCGATCTACGACACGATGCAGTTTCTGAAGTGCGACGTCGTCACGTACTGCGTCGGCATGGCGGCGTCGATGGGCACGGTGCTGCTCGCCGGAGGCACGAAGGGCAAGCGCTACGCGCTCCCGAACTCGAGCGTGATGATTCACCAGCCCAGCGGCGGCGCGGGCGGGCAGGCGTCGGACATTTCCATCGCCGCGAAGGAGATTCTGCGCTGGCGCGAGACGCTCAACCGCGTTCTCGCCAGACACACGGGCAAGTCCGTCGAGCAGATCGCCAAGGACTCCGACCGCGACCACTACATGACCGCGCAGGAAGCGCTCGACTACGGAATCGTCGACACAGTAATCACTCCGAAGCAATGATTTTGAGAAACCACGAATTGCACGAATTTTCACGAATGAACGAAATGCATCCGAAAAATTCGCGTGAATCCGTGTTCATTTGCGGTTAAAAATCTTCTTTCCCAATGGCCAAAGACGAACCCAAATGCGCGTTCTGCGGGCGTTCCCGCAGCGAAGTCGGAATCCTCATCATCGGACCCGACGGCGCCAACATCTGCGACGAGTGCGCCAAGCTCTGCGTCGAAATGACCGAGGGCCAGAGCGCGCGCAAGAACGCCGCCGCCGAGCCCATGACGCCCGCCAAGGTCGCCGCGACCGCCGCGAAGATGCGCACCGAGCAGAAGCCCGAGCCGCAGCCGCTCAAGCCCATCGCGCTCAGAAAACCGGCGGAAATCCGCGCTGTGCTCGACGATTACGTCATCGGCCAGTCGCAGGCGAAGAAGGTCCTTTCCGTCGCCGTCTACAACCACTACAAGCGCCTGAACGACAAGCTCTTCGGGAACGCCGCCGCCGAGCCCGTTCCCGCGGGAACGCCCGCCTCCGCCGGCGACGAGCTCCGCGACGTCGAAGTCGAAAAGAGCAACATTCTCGTCATCGGCCCCACGGGCTGCGGCAAGACGCTGCTCGCCAAGACGCTCGCGCGCGTGCTCGACGTGCCTTTCGCCATCGCGGACGCGACGACGCTCACCCAGGCGGGCTATGTCGGCGACGACGTGGAGAACATTCTCGTGCGCCTGCTCCAGGCGGCGGACGGCGACGTGAAGCGCGCCGAGACCGGCATCGTCTATGTTGACGAAATCGACAAAATCGGCCGCAAGGGCGATTCCGCCTCGCTCACGCGCGACGTCTCCGGCGAAGGCGTGCAGCAGGCGCTGCTCAAGATCATCGAAGGCACGCTCAGCAACGTGCCGCCGAACGGCGGGCGCAAGCACCCCGACCAGAAATACGTGCAGATCGACACGTCGAACATTCTCTTCATCTGCGGCGGCGCCTTCGTCGGGCTCGACCGCATCATCGGCTCGCGCATCGGCAACAAGTTCCTCGGATTCGACGTCTCGGAAAAGACCGGCGCGACGCTTTCCGCCGAGCAGATCATGGCGGAGCTTCAGCCGGAAGACCTCTTCGAGTTCGGCATGATTCCCGAGTTCATCGGCCGTCTGCCCGTCGTTTCCGCGCTCTCGCAGCTTACGCAGAAGGACCTGGAGCACATTCTCACGCGCCCGAAGAACGCGCTCGTGAAGCAGTTCCGCAAGCTCTTCGCGATGGAGGGCGTCGAGCTCGTCTTCGAGGACGCCGCCGTCGCCGCCGTTGCGAAGAAGGCGATCGCGCTCGGCACGGGCGCGCGCGGTCTGCGCTCGATTCTGGAAAAGTTCATGCTCGACACGATGTACGAGCTTCCGAACCGCGGGAACGTCCGCCGCGTCGTCGTCACCGCCGACGTCGTGAACGGTCTCGCCTCCCCGACGATCGAGTGAACCGGCGCCCGCGCGCGGGCAAAAAATCTCTCGCCAAGGGCGAGGCGGCTTCTTAGGCTTCGACACAGGAATTTTCTTTCGTGAAAACCTCGAAAAAACAGTCCTGCGCGCGGCCGCCCGTTCCCGTTTCGGCGAAGGAGACGGACGCGCGCGGCGTCGTGCTCGAAGCCCGGATCGCCGGCGCATGGGCGCTCGCCGACGGGCTTTCCGACACGCGCACGCTCGAGGCTGCCCTGGCGGGGCTCGCTCCGGGAACGCGCGCGGGAACGCTCCGCTTCGACTGTTCCGCGCTCGAACGCTTCGATTCGAGCCTGGTCTGCTACGTCATCCGCTGTGCGGCGCTGTGCGCCGAACGCGGGATTGTCTTCGCCCGCGAGACCTTGCCCGCGGACGTCGCGAAGCTAATCGACCTCACGCTCGCGAACCGGCGCCCGCCGGAAGCCGAGCGCGGGGAGGATTCGGCGTTCACGGCGCGCGTCGGACGCTGGGGCGAAAAAGTCTTCCGCGACGCCGACCGCGCGCTGAGCTTTCTCGGCGAGACCGCGATTGCCGTCGCGCGCCTCTTCGGCGGCAAGGCGCGTTTCCGCTGGCGCGACGTGGTTTATTTCATCGAGGAATGCGGCGTGAACGCGCTGCCGATCATTACGCTGATCTCCTTCATCACGGGCATGATTCTCGCCTACATCGGCTCGATGCAGCTGCAGCAGTTCGGCGCGGTAATCTACGTCGCGAGCCTGATCGCGCTCGCGATGACGCGCGAAATGGGCGTGATTATGACGAGCGTCATCATGTGCGGGCGCACGGGTTCGGCGTTCGCGGCGCAGATCGGGAGCATGCAGGCGAGCGAGGAGATTTCCGCGCTGCGCGTCCTCGGCGTCAATCCGGTGGAATATCTCGTGCTCCCGCGGCTGATCGCGCTGACGCTGATGCTGCCGCTGCTCACGCTTTATTCGGACTGCGTCGGCATGCTCGGCGGGCTTTTCGTGATGGGCTCGATGGACATCACGCCGGAGCAGTACTGGCGGCAGATCGTCGTCACGCTGAACATGAATCACGTGCTTTCCGGCGTGCTCAAGAGCTTCTTCTTCGGCTTCATGGTCGCCTGGGCGGGATGCCACCGCGGAATGGCGGCGGGCAAGAGCTCTCTCGACGTGGGCGGCGCGGCGACGTCCGCCGCGGTGCTGGGCATGGTGCTCATCGTCATCGGCGACGGCGTCTTCGCCGTGATCTTCAACGCGATCGGATTCTGAGCGATGAACGTTCCCGCGCCCATATCCGTCCGGAATCTGAAGATGGCCTACGGCTCCCATGTCGTGATGGAGCGGCTGAACTTCGACGTCCGCGCGGGCGAAATCTTCATCATCATGGGCGGGAGCGGCTGCGGGAAATCGACGCTGCTGCGCCATCTCATCGGCCTGAAAAGCCCGGCGGAAGGTGAAATCCGGCTTTTCGGCGAAAACGTCGGCGCGGCCGCCCTGCGGGAACGCGACGCGCTGCTGCGCCGCGTCGGCGTGATGTACCAGGGCGGGGCGCTGTGGTCGTCCATGACGCTGCTGGAAAACGTCGCGCTCCCGATCGAGGAGTACACGACGCTGAATCCGCGGGAACGCGACGAGCTCGCGCGCTACAAGCTCGCGCTCGTCGGGCTTTCCGGCTTCGAGAATTACTATCCTTCGGAGATTTCCGGCGGCATGGCGAAGCGCGCCTCCATCGCGCGCGCGATCGCGCTCGATCCCGAAATCCTCTTTTTCGACGAACCCGGCGCAGGCCTCGATCCGCTTAGCTCCAAGCTGCTCGACGATCTGACGCTGAACATCCGCGATTCGCTCGGCACGACGATCGTCATCGTCACGCACGAGCTGGACAGCATCTTCGCGATCGGCGACCGCTGTCTTTTTCTGGACACGGCGACGAAGACCGTCGGCGCCGTCGGCGATCCGCGGAAGCTCCGCGACGATCCGCCTTCGCCCGCGATACGCGAATTTCTCACGCGCGCGGGAACGCTTCCGGCGGCGCCCTCCACCCTTTCGAATCCCCGACAACAATGAGTAAACCCGTCAATCATTCGCTCATCGGCGTCTTCGTGCTCGGCGCGCTCGCGCTGCTCGTCGCCGCCGTCGTCGCCTTCAGCTCCTTCACGTTCACGAAGCGTTCGTATCCGTTCATCATATACGTCACGGACTCGCTCAACGGGCTCACGCTCAATTCGGACGTGAAGTTCAAGGGCGTCAAGATCGGCAAGGTGCAGCAGATTCTCGTGCATTTTCAGGAAAAGAGCCGCGGCGTGCGCGCCATTCCGGTGGTCATCGAGATCGACGAGACCTTCGTCCGCGACGGGCGCGCGATTTCCGACGAAGAGGTGCGGCGGCGGCTGCAGGTCGGCGTGGAGCAGGGGCTCCGCGCGCGCATCCAGCAGGCGAATCTCCTCACGGGCATGCTCTACGTCGAGCTGGACTATTTTCCGGGAACGCCCGCCGTCGTGCGCGGGAACGCCGAATACGACTATCCGGAAATTCCGACGATCACCTCCAACATGGCGCAGATGATCGGCTCCGTCGCGCGGATTCTGGAAAACCTTTCGCAGATCGACTTCAAGAGCTTTTCCGGCGCCGTGCAGGAGACCTTCGGCAAGCTGAACGCGAGCATCGAGGCGATCGAGTTCGAGAAGATCAACGCGAACGTCGTCCAGGCGAGCGAGTCCGCAAAGAAGCTCCTCGCCGACCCGCGGCTGCAGTCCGTCCTGGGCAACGCGGAACGGCTGTCGCGCAGCGCGGCGGCGTTCTCCGAAAAGATCGAATCCGGCTTCGACCCGGTCGCGGGCGAATTCCGCTCCGCCGTGAACGAACTGCGCGCGACGCTCGAGGAGATCGACGCGACCGCGGCGACGCTGCGGGCGTCGCTGACCGGATCGCGTGGTTCCCTGAGCGAGGATTTCGCGGACACGCTCGAACAGCTCGCCGAGGCCGCGCGTTCCGTGCGCGCGTTCGCCGATTATCTGCAGAGCAATCCGACGGCGCTCGTCTTCGGCGCCGCGCCCGAAGAACAGGAAAAGTGAAGAAACCGCACCGCTTTAACCAGATCACGAACATGAAAAACTACGGAAAATTTTTCGCGCTTCCCGCGTTCGCGGCGGTGCTCCTCGCCGCGTCCGGCTGCTGCTTCAACCGGGCGCCGGCGACGCTCTACACGCTCGACGCCGACGTTCCCGCGGATTTCGGTCCGCTTCCTTCGGGGACGTTTTCCGAAATCGCCTTCGCCCGCGTCTCCGTTCCCGACTACGCGGACGTGCCGCAGATCGTCACGCGCACCGGCGAAAACACCGTCGCGCGCGCCGAGACTCGGCTTTGGGCGGAACCGCTCGCGCGCGCCGTCCGCCGCGCCGTTCCCGTGCAGGTCTCGAAGCTCCTCCGCGGCAAGAAGACGCGCGTCGTCGAAAGCGTTTCCGTCTACGTCGATCGGCTCGACGGCGCGCTCGACGGCGAGGTCCGCATCGACGCGCAGATCGTCGTCCGTGCGAAAGGCGCGGACGGGAAGTCCGCGAGCCTCGCCTACGATTTTTCGAAAAGCGTTCCGCTGCCCGCGGCGACGTCCGCCGACGCGCGCTACGCGAATTACGTGAAGGGCGTTTCCGCCGCCGTGTTCGCGCTTTCCGAAGCCGTCGCCGGGCACCTCGAAGAAAAGTGAACGGCCGGCGCGAAGCGAAACATTTTCAGGACTTGAAATCATGATTCAGCCGACACCCACCGACGACCCGAACATGCTCTACAGCACGGCGACGGGCGAAATCTGCCTCGACCTGCCGTCGCCCTACATTCCGCACAAGGCGACGGGGCTGCTGCACCTGCCGCGCTTCATCGCGAAAATCCGCAAGCACCTCGCGGGAACGCTGCCGAAATCCTACCGGCGCAACTTCTGCAAGGGCTTCGACCGCTTTCTGTGCCTGCACCTCGGCGTGGACCCGCAGGCGGTCGTGGACGCCGTGCGCGAATGCGGGAACGACGAGGCGAAGCTCGACGCGAAGCTCCTCGAAATCTTCCCGAAGGATCTGCGCGTCGCGAAATGGAACCGCGAGTGCGTCCAGAAAGGCATGAGCGAAATGGGGCGCGAGGTGCTCGAAGACGCCAAACGCAAGATGGACGCGCTCGACCGCACGGACATCATCTCCTTCGCCGACATGATCGACTTCGACGAGCAGCGCATTCCGTGAGCGTTCCCGCGGGGACGCCCGCGCGGGCGCGAATTTCGTTTCCAAAAAATTTTTTCCGCGTATAATCGCGTCTGTTTTCGGGGCGTTCACGCGCCGGCGAAAATTCACCCCCAACAGAAAGGTTCCCCATCATGAATAATATCTTGGTTTGCGTTGACGGTTCGAGCTACGGACAAGTCTGCACGGCGTACGCCGTCTGGCTCTCGAAGCAGACGGGAATGCGCGTCTCCGCGCTTTACGTCTCCGAACTCTGGCAATACGAGACGCCGCTCGTCGCGGATTTCGGCGGCGCGCTCGGAACTCAGCCCTACATGGGTCTCACCGCGCAGCTGCGCGAGATCGAGGCCGGCAAGGCTAAGGTGATCGAGAATTACGTCCGCGGCGAATTCGCCAAGGCGGGCATTCCCGAGCGCGTCGATTTCTATCATCGATCGGGAATTCTCGTGGACTGCATCGACGAGTTCGAGACCCAGCGCAAGGACATCGGCGTCATCGTGCTCGGGAAACGCGGCGAAAACGCGAATTTCGCCAAGGGGCACCTCGGCTCCAACATGGAGCGCGTGATCCGCTCCACGAAGCGCCCGTGCTTCGTCGTCAACCGGAAGTTCATCGAGCAGAAAAAGATCGTGCTCGCCTACGACGGCAGCCCGAGCACGACGCGCGCGCTGGAATACCTCGCGACGCACAAGGAATTCATCACGCAGGACGTCCACATCGTCACCGTCGCGAAGCCGGGCGCGGAAGCCGACGCGACGCGTCTCCTCTTTTCCGCGGAAGCGCGCCTCAAGGGCGGGCCGATCACGCCCGTCACCCAGGTGCTTTCCGGCGCGCCCGGCGAAGCGTTGGAAAAATACGTCGAGGAAAACGGCATCACCTGCCTGATCATGGGCGCCTACGGGCATTCCCGCGTGCGCCAGTTCATCATCGGGAGCACGACGACCGAGCTCGTCCGCCGCTGCCTCGTTCCCGTCATCATGTTCCGCTGATTCAGCGCTCGCGGAAAAATTTCACGAACGGGCGGACGAGGTCTTCGCCGCACCGGACGGAAATCAGCCCCGCGCCCGCGCGCGCCGCCTCCCGCGCGAAAGCGTCGCGTTCCCGCGCCGCCGTTTCCGCCCAGAGTCCGCGCGCGCGGGCGTTCCCGTGAATCACGCCGCGCGCGGACGTTTCCGCGTCGGCGAGATTCCACGTTCCCGCGAACGGCGGCGCAAGTTCCGCCGGGTCCTCCGTGCGCACGAGTACGACGTCGTGCCGCCGCGCGAGCATGCCCAGCGCGTCCGCCTGGCCTTCCGAGGAATCGAGAAAATCCGAAATCACGAAAATCACGCTGCGCCGCTTCAGCGAACGCCGCAGCCGAGTCAGCGCTTCCGCGAGATTCGTCCCGCGTCCCCGCGGCTCGGTCGCGACGAGCTCGCGCAGCATCCGCAGCACGTGGGCGCGCCCGCCGCGCACGGGCAGGTGCTTTTCGACGCGGTCCGAAAACGTGATCATGCCGACCTTGTCGCGGTTGCGCACGGCGCTCAGCGAGAGCAGGGCGGCGATTTCCGCCTGCGTGCGCAGCTTCGTCTTCGCGCCGGAGCCGAAGAGCCCCGACGCCGAGACGTCCGCCGCGAGCACGACCTGCAGCTCGCGCTCTTCGACGTATTTTTTGACGAACGGCGCGCCCATGCGCGCGGAAACGTTCCAGTCGATGTCGCGCACGTCGTCGCCGTAGGCGTATTCGCGCACTTCCTCGAACTCGATGCCGCGCCCCTTGAAGCGGGAACGGTAGGCGCCGCCGACGAGATCGTCCACGACGCGGCGCGTGCGGATCTCCAGCCGCCGCACCTCCGAAATCAGCTCTCCGACGTCCATCATCTTCGTCCGCGGGAACGCGCGCTCACGGCGTCTTCAGATTTTCGAGAATGAAGTTCACGACGTCGAGCGCCGAGACGTTTTCCGCCTCCGCCTCGTAGGTGAGCGAGACGCGGTGCGCGAGCACGTCGGGCGCGACGGCCTTCACGTCCTGCGGCACGACGTAGGCGCGCCCTTCGAGGAACGCGTGCGCCCGCGCCGCGAGCGTCAGCGCGATCGGCGCGCGCGGCGAGGCGCCGACGGCGACCCACTCGGGAATGCGCGAAAGATCCGTCTCGCTCTGCCGCGACGAAAGCGAATCCCGCCGGCCGGGACGCGTCGCGACGACGAGGTCGAGAATGTAGTCCAGCACCTTTTCGTCCATGTAGATCTTGTCGAGCAGGGCGCGGGCTTCGAGAATCTCGTCGAGTGTGCAGACGCGGTTCGCGGCGAGCTTCGTTTCCGGATGCGCCATGCGCTCGACGATGCGGCGCTCGTCGTCGCGCGAAGGATAATCCACGCGCACCTTGAAGAGAAACCGATCGATCTGCGCCTCGGGCAGCGGATACGTGCCTTCCTGCTCGATCGGATTCTGCGTCGCCATCACGAGGAAGGGGTGCGGGAGCGCGTGCGTCTCGCCGCCGATCGTCACCTGTCGCTCCTGCATCGCTTCGAGCAGCGCCGCCTGCACCTTCGCGGGAGCGCGGTTGATTTCGTCGGCGAGCACGACGTTCGCGAAGATCGGCCCGCGGCGCACGGAAAATTCGGCCTTCGCGGCGTTGTAGATCGTCGTTCCCGTCACGTCGGCGGGGAGCAGATCCGGCGTGAACTGCACGCGCGAGAACGTGCCGCCGACCGCCTGCGCGAGCGTCTTCACGGCGAGCGTCTTCGCCAGCCCCGGCAGCCCTTCGACGAGGAGATGCCCGTTCGTCAGCAAGCCGATGATCATGCGCGAGACGAGTTTTTCCTGCCCGGCGACGACGCGCCCGATTTCGACGCGCAGCCGTCCCGCGAAGGCCGAAGCCGCCAGAACGCGCTGTTGAAGTTCGTTGAGTTCCTGCTGTTCCATGATTTTTTGAGCGGATTATAGAGCCGCTTTCGTTTGTTTGAAAATAATTTTCAGCGGAAAACGCTTGCCGGAACCGAGAGAAAAGTTCATCTTGAAAATCCTATGAAAACTCTCTTCTCCGTCCTGCTCGGTCTTCTCGTCGCGGCGTCTGCGCTCGCGGGAACTTCGTTCGAATCGTTCTGCGATTTCAAATTCGGCTCCGCCTATCATAAAGACAACGGCAAGCACACTCTTTTTCAGGAAATGATCGGGCGGCCGATTTCCAAATTCAATCAGTGCCAGATTCGGCTGAACGGCAAACGCGAAATCTGCGAAGTCGAGCTGAGGGCGCGGCGTCCCGCCGTTCTCGAAAAACAGTCCCGCGCGTTCCCGGCGATGAACGAAGTGCGAAAATTCGAGGAATACGCGTTGCGCAAGGAGCTCGTGGAGACGTTTTCGAGCATTTTCCCCGGAGTCTCCTTCGACCAGAAGTGTCCCGACGTCCTTCACGACGGTTTCACGGGAACGATAGTCCGGGATTATCGAGCGAACCAGCGCCTCTATTGGAAATACGTTCCCTCGAAGCTGTTTCCGACGCGCAGAGACCGCGGGAACGACGTTTATTGGCTCGGAAAGATCATCGAACGCGGCGAAGACGGCGGAGAGAAGAAGACGAAGCTCGTCCGTCTCGCCGCCAATTCCGCGTACCTGGCGGTCACCGTCACGGACATGAAGCTCGCCGCGGAAACCGCGAAGAAGAAGCGGTGACGGTGCCCGGCGCGCCGCGGGAACGCGTTTTCCCTTAAAATTTCCGGGCGTTTGCGGTAGCATCGCGGACATGAGAATTTTGGCTCTGGAAAGCTCCTGCGACGAATCGGCGGTCGCGCTCTTCGATTCCGCGCGCGGCATCGTTTTCGAGCGCGTCAACACGCAGATCGCGCTTCACGCGCAGTACGGCGGCGTCGTGCCGGATCTCGCGGCGCGGGAGCACCTGCGCAAATTTCCGTTTCTGCTCGCGGAGGCCGCCGCGGAGATCGATCCAGCGGGCGTGGACGCCGTCGCCGTCACGCGCGGCCCCGGGCTCGCGGCCTGTCTCGCGCTCGGCATCGCGTCCGCGCGGACGGTCGCGCTCGCGTGGAACAAGCCGCTCGTCGGCGTGAATCACCTGCGCGGACACCTGTTTTCGCCGTTCCTGCCGCTTCACCGCGCCGATCCCGCGAATTTCGAAAAGGCGGGCAGGGCGCTTTTCCCGCATCTCGGCCTCGTCGCCTCCGGAGGCAATTCGCTGCTGGTCGAAGTTGACGCCGAGCGCCGCGTCCGCGTTCTCGCGGGAACGGTGGACGACGCCGCCGGCGAAGCCTTCGACAAAGGCGCGAAGCTGCTCGGAATGCCGTATCCGGGCGGCGCGCTCATCGAAAAGCGCGCCCGCGAAGCGCGGGAACGCGGCAGATTTCCGTTCCCGCACGGCGACGCCATCAAGCGCGAGCCGCGCTTCAGCTTTTCCGGGCTCAAGACGAGCCTGCGCTACCGTCTCGAAAAAATGTCCGACGCGGAGCTCGCCGACGCGCTCCCGGAAATCTGCGCCGACTACCAGGAGGCGATCGTCCGCCAGCTCGTCGATAAGGCCGCCGTGCAGTTCGAGAAAAAACGCTACGCGAGTCTCGGGCTTTCCGGGGGCGTCTCCAACAACGGCGCCTTGCGCGCGGCGTTCGGCGAACTCGCGCGGCGAAAAAAAATTCCGCTGCTGCTCGCCGAGCCGAAACACACCGGCGACAACGCCGCGATGATCGCCTTCGCCGCATGGTTCGACGCGCAGCTGCCGCCGCCGAAATTCTCCGAAGCGCTGACTTTCGAGCCGACGCTGACCATCGACCGCGCCTGAAGCGAAAACGCCGTAAAAAGGCGTCCGAACGCGCCGCGAAGCCCGAATTTTACTGCATTTCCGCCCCTGCCCGTTTTATGCACAATAAATGTTATGTCTAATTTTAGTGGGGAGCGCTCTTCAAGAGCGCCCCCACTGTTTATGGTTTAAAGTAATCCGCCTTTCTGCGCGAACATGTCCAGAAAACCCGCCTCAAACCGACCGCTCGCCTTCGCCTTCGTGAAGTTGCCGATCAGCTCGTTCACGTCCAGACCCGTGCCCGCGGAAAGATTGTGAAAAGCCTCCGTCCACTTCAGAATGTCGCTCCGGTCCTTGAAGACGCTCGCCAGACGCCCGGCGACGCTCGTCAGCCGCTCGAAGTCCATCGTCCCGTTCGCGGCCGCGTCGCGAAGATCCCGTGCAAGCGCCTCCGCCTCCTCAAACGAACCGACAAGAGGCGCCAACCGCGTCGCCGCGTCTTCGTAGCGCGCGAACTGCTTCAACGGCTCACTCGCCGCACGCGCAAGCGTCGAAACCGTCGCAGTCGCGATCCGAAACGAATTGCGGAGCGCCGCGGTGCCTTCCGCGAGGTCCGTAAATCGCCTCTTCGACGCCTCGACCGTGTTGTTGATCGTAACGAACTTGTTGTTCGTCTCGTTCAGCGTCCCGTTGACCGCCTTGACGCTGCCCACCACCTGATTGAAGAAGCCCTTCCGGATCGGGAAGTACTTTTTCAGCCCTGTCACTTTCAAAATCTGGCCGGACATTGCTCTTTCCTCCTCACTTATCATACCGGAAGCAGCTGACCAGGTGTCCGTTGCCCACGTCCGTCGTCGGCGGGACGCTCTGATCGCACAGCCCCTTCTGCGCCTTGCGGCATCTGGAGAAGAACGCGCACCCCTTCGGCAGCAGATAGGCGTCGGGAACGCTTCCTTCGATGTAGGCCAGCTTCTGGCCGCGCTTGTCCGTGACCTGCGGGATGGAGCGGAACAGATCCTGCGTATACGGATGCAGCGGATTCTTCAGCAGCTCCGCCGTGGGCGCGTTCTCCACGATGCGCCCCAGATACATCACGGCCACGTCGTCGCAGGTTTCGGCGATG
>SFEJ01000050.1 GCA_004558035.1 Opitutia bacterium | reverse complement strand
CGCTCAACTTCATCACGGTCGGCTCCGGCATGGCGGACGACGTGCGGAAGGCGTTCGCGGGCGCGCAGGAGGAAAGCGGCGAGGCGCTCTCGCGGATCGGCGAAAATCTCGCGGAGCTTTCTTCGCAGACGGGCGCGGCGGGAACGTTCGCGCGCATCGGCGAGGGCGTGAAGATCGCCGACGCGCGGGACGTCCGCGTCGTCGCGCACGACTTCATCGACGCGTTTTCGACGACGGGCGACGTGAACGCGTCCCTCGCGGGGATGGGCGCGAACGTCGCGCTCGCGGACTTTTCCACGAGCACGCGCGCGCTCTTCGCGGCGGATTCCGCCGAACTGCGCGGCAATCTGAGCCTCGACGCGGAGACGGAAGTCGCGCGGAACAAGATCAAGGCGTTCCGCGGCAGTCTTCAGCTCGGCGGGAACACGGCGACGGTCGCGAAGGTCTCCGCGGAAGACACGCTGACGGAAGCGGCGGTGCTCGGCAACGTCTCGACGCTGAAAGCGGATTCGGTTTCCGTGCGCGCGAACGACAAGTTCGGCCTCACGGCGGAAGGCTACGGCATCGCCGTCTCGGGCGGCGACGTCTCCGCCGTCGTTTCCCAGGTGAGCAAGGGCGGGCGCGTCGTCGCGTCGTCCTACGCGCAGAGCGCGGAGCTTTCCGGCGATCTCGACGTCGTCGCTTCCGACGACGCGGACTTCCTCGTCTACGCGCTCACGGGCGCGGGAACGATCGGCGGCATTCAGGGCACGGTCGCGAATTCGTATCTGGAAAACACGCTTCTGGCGACGCTGGCGGGCTCGACGACGGCGGGCGGGAAAATCTCCGTCTCGACGGACGCGCGGGAAAAGATCCGTTCGCAGGTGGACGGCTGGAACTTCGGCGGGCTCGCGGTCGGCGCGTCGCTCGCCGAGGCGGTGAACACGATGCGCGGCGCGGTCGTCGTCTCGGGAACGCAGACGGCGGCGGAGATTTCCGCGCTCGCGAAGATTTCGCTGGCGGAAGTGCGCGCGGACGCGTTCGCGGCGGGCGGCGCGCTCGTCAGCGGGCAGGGCGCGGGCGCGACCGCGAAACTCGCGGGAACGCTCTCGACGGAAGCGCTTTCGGGCGCGCGCCTTTCGGCGGGAACGCTCTCGCTCGGCGTGCGCGGCGATTCTTACGTCCGCGCCCACGGCACGGCGAACCACGGCGGCGTGGTCGCGGCGGGCGGCGTGGACGCGACGTCGGAAATCGACCTCAAGCGCAGACTTTCCGTCGGGAACGCCGACGGTTCGGCGACGCTGCGCGCGGACGGCGGCGAGGTGAATTTCGCCGTCGCGGGAACGGACGTCGCGCGCGCGCTTTCCGAGCTCGGCTCGGGCGGCGCGCTCGACACGCAGGGCGTCTTTTCCACCGCGCACGTCGCTTCGGACGCGACGATCGCCCTCGTGAAGGCGAACGTTTCCGCGGCGAAGATTTCCGCCTCTGCCGAGAGCGCGGTCGATCAGCGCGCGCAGCTCGACGCTTCGCACGGCGGCGCGGCGGCGTTCGGCGGCGTGAGATCCTACGCGACGACGAAGGGCGCGGCGACGATCACGGCTTCCGGCTCGACGCTGCGCGCGCACGATTTCGATTTCGCGACGAACGCGGCTTTCCGCAACGGTCCGGGCGACGATTCCTACGGCGCGGATTCCGCGTTCGGCGGGCTTATCTCCGGGGAAGGCGATTCGCTGAAATGGAACGGCGTCTTCGAATCGTACGTCTCGTTCGACGAGGCGACCAAGCTGCTCGGCGATTCCGCGACGGACGCGGGAACGCTCTCCGTGAAGGCGATGAGCGACGTGCGCGTCCGCGAGGCGCTGCGTTCCGTCGCGAAATTCTCGCTGCTCGGCGGCTCGGGCGCGACTTTGGAAATGCGCTCGGAGCAGCACGACGACGTCAGGCTCCGCGGGCTGATTTCGTTCGCGGGCGACGTGAAGGCGCAGTCCGCCTCGAAAAGCGATCTGCAGGCGAAGACGCTTTCGAGCTGCGACGCCGGTTTCGCCGGCTACGTCGAAGGCAAGGCGCGCATCTACGCCTCCGCGGACAACCGCGTCGCCGTCTCCGGGAAGATCGCCGCGAAGTCCGTCGATCTGCAGGCGAAGAATCTGGGCGCGTCCGTGCACGGTTCCGCCTACGTGTGGAACTACAACGTCATTCCCACGGGCTGGTACAGCGACGGCATCGGCGATTTCAGGCTGAACGACTCCGTCGCCGTTCTCGGCGGCGCGGAAATCCTGACCGCGGGCGGCGGCGTGAACATCGCCGTCGAAGACGGCGCGGTCGACGCCTACGGCAGATACTGGAACAAGACGTTTTACCAGAAGGAACACCAGGCGAAGAGCGGCGTCGTCGCGGGCGCGCACACGTTCGCCTTCGTGCAGATCGACGGGAACGTCACCGTGGACAATTCGCTCGCGCGCACGGGCGTCGTCATCGACGCGGACGGAAAAATCTTCGTGACGCGCGCGGCCTTCGACGACGCCGGGAACGTCTCGCGCGTCGAGTCCGAGGACGTTTCGGGCGAATACGTCGCCGCGGGAACGGCAGACCTCTACGCGGCTTACAGCGCGAAGATCGCCGAATACGAGGCGGCGAAGGCGGAATACGTCGCCGCGAAGAGATCCCCCGGCTCCTCGACGGACGTCTCGGACTCCGTGACGCGCTACTACGACGAGCAGATCGCCGCCGTGCGCGCCTCGATGGCGGAGCAGGGCATCGACGCGGAACACCGCACGGCGGATGCGTTCTGCGTGCGCCCCGGGCTTGAAGTCTCCGGCGCGCACGGCGTGAAGATCGTCACGCCGGAATACCGCGCGGCGTTCTCTCCGGACCCGACGCCCTCGGGCAGGATCCGCATCGTCGGGAGCGGCGGTCTTTCCGTCGAAAACCGTTCCGACAAGAACCTGTTCGTCGCGGGGCTTTCCGTTTCCGACGCGCAGTCGGGCTTCACGTCCGTCGGTGCTCCGTTCCGCGGCGACGTGCAGGCGGACGCCGCCGTGACGGAAATCTCGATCGTCGCGCGCAAGCCCGCGAGCGGACGCGCGACCGCGATTTCGCTCGGCGGCGAAATCGTCAACACTTACGGGAGCGTGCTCGTCCGCAACGAAAGCGGCGGCGCCGTCGAGACTTCGGCGACGATTCTCGCCGATTCCGTGACGATCGACGCGGGGCGCGGCAATTTCTACCTGAACGTGCCGTCCTACTACGACGGTTCGGGAAGATTCTCGGCGTACGCGTTCGGCAACTTCGCCTACGACCAGGCGACGGGCGGCTTTTCGCAGGGCGGCGCGGAGCTGCGCGCGAACAACGTCACGCTGATCGCCGACGTGATCGACGTCAACGGCGACATCGTCGCGGGAACGGAGCGCTACACGCTCGTCGTGCCGGAGACGCTCGCGCTCCACGGCGCGGCGTCCGTCGAAGAGGCGCGCGCGTCCTACGCGGCGGGAGGCGAGGAGCGCTACCGCATCACGAACGCGACGGGCAACGTCGAGGCGTGGTACAACGCGAGGCTCGACGCCGTGGAGGTCGAGGAGATCGACGCGCGCGGCGGCACGGTCGAGCTCGTCGGCAAAGTCGTTTCCACGGGAACGGGCAAGCTGACGCCGCTTTCCTTCATCGGCGGCGCCGTTTCCGCGACGAAGCTCGTCGCGGAGGACAAGCGCGCGACGATTTCCGTCTTCGACGGTCACGCGCGGATTTCCGTGGACAACAAAAGCGCCTACGGCCTTTACCTGAACGAGCTCGGAAGCGGCTCCGACGTCGAGGGCAAGCTCATCATCCGCGACAGGGTCGTCGGCTACGATTCCGTGGGCAACCCCGCGCTTCTCCCCGGCGACGTCACGGTGTTCTCGCGCCTGAACGGCGTCGTGACGAAGACGGTGAACGGCGTCGCGCAGACGGACGACGTCTCGACGTTCACGCCGAACACGGGCGCGGACTTCGGCGGCTTCGGCGGCGTGCTCGCCTTCGACACGATGCTCGGCGGGCAGTACTACATGAGCTCGGGCGCCTGGCAGACGGCGTTCATGTACAAGAACGTCAATCCGAACGTTCCCGTGAACGTCGCGTTCGTCGGCGCGGCGACCGGAAGCGTCTCGGTGACTTCGCGCGGCGCGGGCATCCGCGTCGCGGGAGCGCTCGGCGGCGACGGGAACGTCGACGTCTCGCTTTCTTCGACTTCGGGCTCGATCGAATCGCTCGGCGAATCGGCTCTCCTGCGCGGAAAGAACATCGGCGTGAGCGCCTCCGCCGGCGACGTGAACGTCTTCGTGAACCAGACGCCGGGCGGCAGGCTCGACGCGCGCGGGAACGCCGTTTCGATCGCCGCGCCCGCGAGCGGCGTCGCCTACGGCAGCGTCGTCGCGTACGGCGACCTTTCGATCGACGCGCGCGGCGACGTCGCGCGGAGTTCCGACGGCGGCGCGCTCGCCATGCGGAGGAACGGCGCGGCGATTTCGCTCGTCTCGCGCGAGGGCGGCGTCTCCGCGCTCGTGGACGGCGGCTACGGCACGTACAAGCTCTCCGTCCGGGCGTACGGCGACATTGCGGTTTCCGGCATGTCGGCGCCGGGCTCCTGGGAGCCCGATCCTTACGTCTCGTTCCTCGTCGATTCCGTGAAGAGCGAGACGGGAGACGTTTCGTTCGGCAGCGTGTACGGCGTATACGACGGGAACGACGAAAGCGTTTCCGCCTGGGAAGCCGACGAGGAGGCGCTTTCCGCGTGGCGCGCGCTCGGGCTCACCCGGCTCGACGAAACGCAGCTCGCCGAGGCCGAGTCGGACTACGAGACCGCGCGCACGGGCGAGTATTTCCTCTACTGGACCGCGCACGAGAACGGAAGGAAGGTCGAGGGCGACGCGATCGCGTTCTCGCCGGAAATGCGCATTGCGCTGCGGGAACGCGGCTACGACGACGCGGCGATCGACGCGCTCGAAAAGACCGATCTCGACACGCAGTTCGGCGCGCTCTACGGCGGCGGCGAGTTCGACAAGGATTTCGTCTATTCCGCGAGCGACGCCGAGCGCGCCGAGCTCCGCAGGGGCGCGGGCTGCACCGAGGCGCAGCTCAAGACCGTGCTCGTCGGCGTCTCGAAGACGGACGAGACCGTCAACACGCGCTTCGACTGGGAGGCGCCGAACATCGTCGGCAAAAACGTTTCGATTTCCGCCAAGAAAATCGGAAAAGTCGCGAAAGAACGCGTGGAAATCGATCTGCGCGACCCGGAAATCCTCACCGACGAACAGCGGAAGATTCTCGCGTCCGCCTCGCGCGAGGACATGGAATACCGCTTCGACGACGCGGGAAATCTCCTGAGCGTCTCCGTGCGCATCGCGGAAGACCTGAACGTCGAGGCGAGCGGCGTGCTCGACGCGTCGGCGTCCTACGACCTGCGGATCGGCTCCGAAAGCGACATCACGGTCGGGAACGTCGGCTCGTACGCGTACGGAGGCGTCGTTCAGCTGAAGACTTCGGGCAGCATTCTCGCGGCGAACGCGGATTCGAAGATCGTCGGGGGAATCGGCTCGGTCTCGCTCGAAGCCGCCTACGGTCAAATCGGGAGCGCGGAAACGCCGCTGACGGTCGAGTTCGAAGAATACCGCTTCACGGACGCGCTCTTCGGCGCGCGCACGGCGGGCGACGTCTTCGTGAACATCGCGGGCTCGCGCGAGGTCGTCGGAATCGATTACGTGCTCGGCGGGAACGTCCGCATCGCGGCGGAGGGCAAGACGCTCGCGAACTACCGCACGGACGGCACGACGAACGTGCGCGCGACCGCGCTCGAGATCCGCGCCGGGCAGCTCGGCGCCGCCGACGCAGACTTCAACATCCACATGCGCGCGGGAACGGAAGGCGAGGCGAACGGCGTGAAGATCTTCACCGAAGGCGACGTCTTCATCGACAACCGCTCGGCGAAGCTCGTCGTGGACACGATTTCGAGCGCGCACGGGAACGTGACGATCTCCGCCGGCGACGTCGTCGGCGGGAACGGCAGCGATCCGAGCATTTCCGCGGAGACGATCACGATCCGCGCGACGGGCGACGTCGGCGAGCTCCGCGC
>SFEJ01000008.1 GCA_004558035.1 Opitutia bacterium | reverse complement strand
CCCCCCCCCCCCCCCCCAAAAAAAAAACGTCTCTTTTCCGGGGAAGCGCCGCGACGCTTAACCGCGTTTTGAATCTGAATCGCCATGACTGAGTCGCGCACGGTCAAAACGCTGAGAAATGTTCGAGTCTCCTTCGTTTTCTGCATATTCGGACTCGTCGCCAATTTCTTCGCGAGAAGAATCTTCATCGACGTGCTCGGCGCGGAGCTGATGGGGCTCAATACGACGGCGAGCAATCTTCTCGGTTTTCTCAATCTCGCGGAGCTCGGAATTTCCGGAGCGATCGCCGCATTGCTCTACAAGCCGATTTTCGAAAAAGACCGCGCGGCGATTTCCGAAATCATTTCGGTTCAAGGCTGGTTCTACCGCCGAGTGACGTTGTGCGTCTGCATCGGCGCGGCGCTTCTTCTTCCCTTTTTCCCGCTCATCTTCGCGAAGGCCGACGTGCCGCTCGTCTACGCTTACCTGACGTTCGGCGTGCTGTTCGTCAATTCGCTTTTGGGCTATCTTTTCAACTATAAGCAGATTCTGCTCACCGCGGATCAGAAAGATTACAAGGTCATTCTGAATCTGAACGGATTTCGCTTGGCGAAGACCGGACTTCAGATCGCGGCGGTCGCGTTTTTGGCGCACGGCTATCTTTGGTGGATCGGGCTTGAGGCGGCGATGGGAGTCGCCGCGGTTTGGGCGCTGAGCCGCGTCATTCGTCGCGAATACCCCTGGCTTGAGGCGAACGTCGCCGCGGGCGGAGAGCTCCGTAAAAGACATCCGGAAATTCTGCGGAAAACAAAACAGGTGTTTTTCCACAAAATCGGAGGCTTCGCGCTTTTCCAGGCGTCGCCGCTCGTCATCTACGCGTTCACGGATCTGACCACGGTCGCCGTCTACGGGAGCTATCTGATGTGCTTCGCCGGAATCGGCGCGATTTTCAATTCCGCGTTCAACGGCGTGACCGCCGGGTTCGGCAATCTGATTTCCGAAGGAGACGGCGAGCGCGTCGGCGCCGTCTACTGGGAATTCACGTCCGCACGCTATTGGCTCGCGTCGATAATCTGCTTCGCGTGCGCGCGACTCGCGACGCCGTTCGTCGGGCTTTGGATCGGGAGCGACTACGTTCTGGACGACGCGTCGTTCGCGCTCCTGCTGGCGTATTATTTCATTCAGTTCACGCGGACGAACGACACGTTTCTCAGCGCCTACGGGTTATTCCGCGACGTTTGGGCGCCGCTCGCGGAGGCGGCGATCAATCTCGGAAGTTCCGTCGCGTTGGGATTTTTTTGGGGATTGCCCGGCGTTCTCGCGGGTGTCCTGCTGAGCCAACTCGTGATCATCGTCGTCTGGAAGCCGTATTTTCTTTTCAAATACGGCTTGCGCGTTCCGTTCCGAGTTTATCTTCGGAAACGCGGAGCGCTCCTCGCCGCGTGCGCGTTTTCCGCGGGAGCGTCATTGTTCGCGACGAACGCCGTTTTTGAAACGCCGACGGACACGTGGTTTTCGTGGGTCTTTTCGGCGGTGAAAATTTCTTCCGTTTACGGGATTGTCTCGTTCGCGGTCTTCACGGCGGCGTTCCCGGCTTTCCGGCGCGTCGTCTTCCGCTTCGTCCCGAGAAAATAGGGGAAAATCTCGGGACGCATTTTTTCGCCGCGCGGCTGGCCTCATTCGCCGGGGCAGCGGCAAAAGCTGATTCCAACGCCCAATTTTCGCGGCGTGAAAAAACGAACGGAAGTGCGTTTTGGGGGAGGCGTTCCCGCGAAGGCATCTGCGCTCATCCGCGACATCTGCGGCAAAATATGTTTTCACGGAATTTTCTCGGGAGACAGAGGCGGCTCTCCCTGCATATAGTGTTTATGCGGCTCGAAGGGCGGAGAGCTCATGAAAGCTAAAATGCCGCTACGGCTTCAGAGTTGTCCGCCTTGGGCGTTTTCAACTTTTACATGCGAAACTTCACGAATTTATGCAAATTCGGCAACTGAACTTTACGAATTTATATAAATTTGTGAAGTTTCCCGGTTTTCGGCGTATTCGTCGCGGGAACGCGCGGACGCGGAGAATCTCCCGCAGATTTCGCGGATTCCCGCAGATGAACGCTCCGAAGGGCGTTGATTTTCCGTTCTCCGGCGGAGCGCTTCGAGGGTCTGAATCAAATCCCTCAAAATCTCCGCAATCCCTGTTCGTTTTCGCGTTCCCGCGAGAGGCGCGCTTCGGGGCGAAGGAGCGTCCGCGCGCTGGCGCGGGCGGGAGATTTATGTTGTCTTACGGATTTTCGCTGAATCATAATCGGCGTGCTATGAACATGCATAGACTTCCCTGCGTATTCGCATCCGTCGCGGCGTTCGCGCTCGCGCCTTTCGCCGCCGCCGATTTCGAAAAATACCTGCCTGCCGGAGAGACCTTCGCGCTCGTCAAAGTCGAGGACGCCGACGCGATGCGAAAGCACGTCGCGGAAAACGCCTTCGCCGCCGATTTCGAGCGCAAGATCTTACGCCCCGTCGTCGACGCGTTCCGCGAGGACGCCGAGGCGCGCGGATTCTTCGACGCGCTCGCCGCCGAGTTCGAGTCGGTGCGCGGCGAATTTCTTCTCGCCGTGATCGCGGACGGGAAGGGCGCTCCCGCGCTCGTCGAAATCGCCGACTGCGGGAAGAATTTCACGCTCGAAACCGCCGCGGAAATCCACCGTCGGCAGGCGGCGGCGATGGGCGAGGCTCCCGTGATCGAGGACTGCGAAATCCTCGGCGTTCCCGCGAAAAAGCTCGCTTTCGGCGAAGACGCGGACGACCGGAGCGGCGTCGCCGTGATCGACGGAAAATTCTTCGCCGCGACTTCCGTTTCCGCGCTCGAAAAGCTCGTCGCGGCGGCGAAGCGCGGGAACGCCGCCGGGCTTTCCGCCACCGAGGCTTTCCGCAGGGCGCGCGCGCGCATCGGCGGCGCGAATTTCTGGTATTACGCGGACGGCAAGTCGCTCGCCGACGCGATTTACGCCTTCGCCGAAGCGAAGGACAAGAAAACGTCCGCCGAGCTCGCGGAAAAACCGGAGGCGGCGATGTTCGCCGTCATGGCGACGCCGATCGTCAGGGCGTTCGCGCCCGAGGCGATCGATTCGCTTTGGGGAACTTACGGGACGGACGCCGCCGGCAACCCCGTCGCGGAATCCGCGCTCGCGTGGAACGCGAACCGCGGGCTCGTCGCGCTGATCACGTCCTCGCTCCGCGAAGGAATCGCGAAGCCGACCTACGCGCTTCCGTCCGAAGGCGTCTCCTCCGTCGAGTGCGCCGGCTTCTCGTTCGGCGCCGCGCTGCTGAGTCTCTGGGACATCGGGCACCGCGCGACGCCGCTTTTCGGGCTCGTGGACATGCAGACGCAGAGTCTCAAAATGACGCAGGGAATCGACGTTCCCGCGCTGCTTTCCGGTATCGGGTTCGGGGCTTCCTCGTGCACGGTCTGGACGGGAACGGAGCAGAAGCAGCTTTTCGTGCAGGACGTCGCCGACGAGGCGCTCGCGCGCGACGCGCTCAAAAAGATTCCCGCCGCGTGCGGGATTTCGCCGACGACGGTCTCCCCGAAGAACTGCGCTTCCGAGATCTGCGTGTTTCCGATTGAAGGCAAGGACGCGTCGGACGCGTTCGCGGTCGCCGTTTCGGGCGGACGCCTCTTCTGCGGCGATCGGAGCCTGGTCGAGCTCGCGGTCGGCGGGAACGCGGACGGCGTTCCCGCGGCGTGGAATTCGCCGAGCCTGCTCGCCGGCGAAAAACTGCTTCCGCCGGGCGGCTGCTCGCTTTCGTGGACGCATCTCGGGCGCTCGTTCTCGGGGCTGCGCAAGAGCGTCGGCGACGCCGATGGGCTCGACCTCGATTTCGAGGGCGCGGACGTTTCGCGTCTTCCCGCGCTGCTTGCGTTTTCCGAAAAGGATTTCGAGTGGTGCGTCGTCTCCAAGATGTGGCTCGGAGAAAAGGAACTGACGGCGAAATCCGTCGTCATCAGAAACGAGTGAATTCCGCGTCTCCCATAGGCATTTTCGATTCCGGCTACGGCGGGCTCACGGTCTTCCGAAAAATCCGGGAGGCGTTGCCGTCGCACGATTTCGTCTATCTCGGCGACAACGCGCGCACGCCTTACGGAACGCGCTCGTTCGACGTGGTGTACGCGTTCACGCGCCAGGCGGTCTTTCGGCTTTTCGAGGCGGGCTGCCCGCTCGTCGTGCTCGCCTGCAACACGGCTTCGGCGAAGGCGTTGCGCACGATTCAGCAGCAGGATCTGCCGCGTTCCCGCGATCCGAGCCGCCGCGTGCTCGGCGTGATCCGGCCGACGGTGGAGGCGCTCGATGCGCTCAGCCGCACGAAGCACGTCGGCGTGCTCGCCACGCCGGGAACGATCGCGTCGGAATCCTACGCGCTCGAAATCGCCAAGCTCTTCCCGCACATGCGCGTGACGGGCGAGGCGTGTCCGATGTGGGTGCCGCTCGTGGAAAACCGCGAAATCGACACGCCCGGCGCGGATTATTTCGTCCGCCGCCATCTGGAGGCGCTTTTTTCGCGCGACCCGCGGATCGACACGCTCGTGCTCGGCTGCACGCATTACCCGCTGCTGCTCGAGAAAATCCGCCGCTACGTTCCCGCCGGCGTGCGCGTCTGTCCGCAGGGCGAGCGCGTCGCTGAGGCGCTCGTCGATTACCTGCGCCGGCATCCGGAAATGGATGAGAGACTTTCTAAAAACGGAAAGACCGAATTTTTCACGACGGAGTCTCCGGAGCGTTTTTCCGAAAACGCCGCCGTATTTCTCGGCGCGCCCGCGCCCGCGGAGAAGATTGTGCTCGAAAAGTGACGACGCGATGCGGTTATGGAGTCATGAAGTCGCTCGCGTTTCGCTCTGCGAAGAACTTGCGTTACTTCATAACTTGCGTCACTTCATAACCTGTTCCGCGTTTTCTCGAACGTATTTTGTTTCCAGGAACGGAAGGTTTTTGTCGGACGATTTTTTTTGAAATTCATTTGACCGCGGCGGCTTCCGGTGTTTCAATTTCTTAAAAATTTAACCCTGTTTTCCCCGATTTTTTATGGATAGAGCCACGATTGAGACATTGGTTCGCAACGCGCTTCTCAAGCGTCTCGGCAACGTTCCCGCGACCGACGCTCCCGCGCCGACGCTCGTCGTCAACAGCTCCGCGCGCCACATGCACATTTCGCAGGAGGATCTCGAAACGCTTTTCGGTCCGGGCTACAAGCTGAACGTCCACAAGATGCTTTACCAGGACGGGCAGTACGCCGCGAAGGAGACGGTGACGCTCATCGGACCGCGCAAGCGCATGATTCCGAATCTGCGCATTCTCGGGCCGACGCGCAAGCAGTCGCAGATCGAGCTCGCGTTCACGGACGCGGTTTCGCTCGGCATTCCGGACATTCCGACGCGCATGTCGGGCGAGCTCGACGGCACGCCGGGCGCCTACATCATGGGCCCGAAGGGCATTCTGGAGCTGAAGCAGGGCGTGATCCGCGCGATGCGCCACGTGCACATGTCGCCCGCGGACGCGGCGTTTTACGGTCTGAAGAACCGCGACCTGTGCCAGCTGAAGATCACGGCTCCGGGCTGCACGACGATCTTCGACGAAGTCGCCGTGCGCATCGATCCCACGTTCAAGCTGGAAGTGCACATCGACACCGACGAGGCGAACGCGTGCGACCTCGACCACGCGACGAAGGTGGAGATCCTCAAGGCGTAAAATTTCCAAAACATCACAAAACAACCAACAAAAATACTATCATGAGCGAAGCAATCGGACTTATTGAAACGCGCGGCTACGTCGGCCTGGTGGAAGCCAGCGACGCGATGGTGAAGGCCGCGAACGTCGAGCTCGTCAAGTCGATCTCCATCGGCGGGGCGCTGGTCACGACGATTATCAAGGGCGACGTCGGCAGCGTCAAGGCGGCCGTCGAAGCGGGCAAGGAAACGGCGTCGCGCGTGGGCAACCTCGTCGCCTCGCACGTCATGGCGCGCCCGTCGCCGGAACTGCTGAAGTTCTTCGTGGGCTGAGCCACGGGGATTTCGCGAACACAGAAAACATTTTCAGACAAAGGAAACATCATGGCTGCACAAGCACTTGGAATGGTTGAAACGAAGGGACTCGTTTGCCAATTTGAAGCCACGGACGCGATGCTGAAGAGCGCGGACGTCGAACTCGTCGGTTGGGAAAAGATCGGCTCCGGGCACGTCTGCGTGTTCGTCCGCGGGCAGGTCGCCGCGGTGAAGGCCGCCGTCGAAGCCGGCGCGACCGCCGCGAGCACGATCGGCGAAGTCGTCGCCGTCCACGTCATCCCGCGTCCGCACGAAGATCTCGGCCAGCTCGGCAAGTTCCTCGGCTCGACCGCGACGCCGGCGAAGAAATAACGTTCCCGCGGCTTCGCGCGTCGGGGGCTTTTCCCGCACAAGTTTTTCGGAATCATCGTCATGGCAAACAAAATTCTGGTCGCCAACATCGGCAGCACCTCGTTCAAGTTCAAGCTTTACGAGATGCCGTCGGAGCGCGTCCTCGCCTCGGGCGGCATCGAGCGCATCGGCGCCGCGGAAGGCTCGTTCAAGCACGTGATCGGCTCCGCGGAGGAGGTGCGCGGGAACGCCGCGTTCCCGGACTACGCCGCGGCGATCGCGTTCGTCGAGAAGATTCTCGGCGGCTTCGGCGATCTGGCGGCGGTCGGCTTCAAGCCCGTCATGGCGAAAGGCATTTCGGGAACGCAGTTCATGGAAGAGCCTGTGCTCGCGGCGATGGAGGCGCTCTACACGCTTTTCCCCGCGCACAATCCGCCCTACGTGAACGCGATCCGCAGTTTCCGCAGGGCGTTCCCGAATCTGCCCTGCATCGGCACGTTCGAGACGGCGTTCTACGACGATCTGCCGGAACACAACCGCCGCTATCCCGTTCCGCGCGACTGGGAAGCCCGCTACGGCATCCGCCGCTACGGCTTTCACGGCGCCTCGCACCGCTACATTTCGCAGCGCGTGGCGGAGCTCCGCGGGGGCGAGAAAAATCTGCGCGTGATCTCCTGCCACCTCGGCGGAAGCTCGTCGGTGTGCTGCATCAAAAACGGCACGGCGATCGATTCCTCCTGGGGCATGACGCCGCAGAGCGGGCTGCCGCAGAACAACCGCGTGGGCGATTTCGATGTCTTCGCGGCGATCTACCTCGCGCGGGATCTGAATCTCGGCGTCGATGAAGTCGAGCGCGTGCTCTCGAAGGAATCCGGGCTCAAGGGGCTTTCCGGGCTGCCGCAGGGCGACATGCGCGACCTGCTCGCCGCCGCCGAAAGCGGGAACGCGGACGCCGCCGTCGCCATCGACGTCTTCGTCGGCGCGATCCGCAAGTACATCGGACAGTTTCTCGTGGAGATGAACGGCGCGGACGTGATTTCGTTCACAGCGGGCATCGCGGAAAACAATCCGGTTCTGCGCGAAAAGATTCTCGAAGGCATGGACTTCGCGGGCGTGAAGCTCGACAAGACCGCGAACGACGCGGCGCGCGGCCGTGAGGCCGTGATCTCCGCGCCGGATTCGAAGATCGAAGTCCGCCTCGTGCCCACGAACGAAGAACTCATCATCGCCCGCAACGCCTGGGCGAAGCTGAACGGAACGCTGTGAAGCTCACCAACTTTTTCCAAAAAATTTAACAACCAAAACGAAAGAAAAAACATTATGGCAAATCAAGCACTTGGAATGATTGAAACCCGCGGGCTTATCGCGCTCGTCGAAGCGACGGACGCCATGCTCAAATCCGCGAACGTGGAACTCGTCGGCCCGATGACTCAGGTCGGGAACGCGATGGTCACGGTCTGCGTGACGGGCGACGTCGCCGCCGTCAAGGCCGCCGTCGAAGCTGGCAAGACCGCCGCGCAGGCGCTCGGCGAAGTCGTCTCGACCAGCGTCATCGCGCGTCCGCACAACGACACCGCGGTCGTGCTTCCGAAGGCGAAATAAGGCTTCGGGAGTTCCCCTCGCAACCTCAGCGTTCCCGTCAAGATGTTGATCGCGCGCGTAGAAGGTTCGGTCGTCGCGACGAAAAAGAACGACAAGATGACCGGCCGGCGCATGGTGCTCGTTCGCCCGTTCGTGGTGAGCGAGCCCGGCGCGACGGCGTTCAAGCCGTCGTCCTCGACGCTCGTCGCCTACGACGCGCTCGGCGCGGGAGCGGGCGAGCTCGTCCTCGTCGTCCAGGGTTCGTCGGCACGTCTCGCCGCTCCGGACAAGGATACGCCCGTGGACGCCGTGGTCATCGGCATCGTCGATTCCGTGGACTGCGGCAAAGCGAAGCTGTATTCTTCGAATACATAGGTGATGAAGTTATGGCGGTTATGAGGTTATGGAAGTTGTTACCTCGCATAAGAATCTGAAAGCTTGGCAGGAAGCAATGTCTCTGGTCGTGGACGTTTATGATGCGACGCGCCTTTTTCCCAGAGAAGAAGCGTATGCGCTGACCTCGCAGATGCGCCGCGCGGCCGTTTCCATTCCCTCGAACATCGCGGAAGGCGCCGGGCGTTTCGGCTGCAAGGAGTTTTCCAGATTTCTCGGAATCGCCCTGGGGTCCGTCGCGGAACTCGAAACGCAGATCGAAATCGCCTTCAGAATCGGCTACATAAAAACGACCGAAGAACTGATGGCGAGAATCCGCTTTCTCCGTATTTTGATCAGACGCCTCATCGAATCCGTCGAAAGCCGTTAACTTCATAACCTCATAACTCAGCGAAGCGACATAACCTCATAACTTGAATTCATTTTCTATGATCGATAAAAATTTAGTTTCCAGCGTCGTCGCGGAAGTCCTCCAGAAGCTCCGCGAAAACGGCGTGAACCCCACGGGAATGCCCACGGGCGCGTGTTCCGCCGTTCCCGCGCAGACCCAGTTCGGCGTCTATGAAAAGATGGAGGACGCCATCGACGCCGCCCAGCGCTCCTACAAGATGCTCTGCAAACAGGGCGTCGCCGCGCGCCGCAAGGCGGTCGCGTGCATCCGCCGGCTCGCCGTCGAGAACGCCGAGCCCTGGGGCAAGATGGAATTTGAAGAGACCAAGATCGGCAAGCTCGCGCACAAGATCGAAAAGTTGCGTTCGTGCATTCCCGTCGTTCCCGGCGTGGAATACCTCGACCGCACGGCGTTTTCGGGCGACGCGGGGCTGACCGTCATCGACAACACGCCGTGGGGCGTCATCGGCGCGATCACGCCTTCGACGCACTCGGTGCCGACGCTGAGCGGGAACGCCATCAACATGATCGCCGCCGGAAACGCCGTGGTGTTCAACACGCACCCGGGCGCCTGCAAGATTGCAGCGCACGCGATCCGCGCCTACAACGAGGCGATCTACAAGGAAATCGGCATTCCGGATCTGCTCGCGTGCGTGAAGAAGCCGACGCTCGAATCCTTCGACGCGATGTGCAAGTCTCCGCTGGTGCGCCTCCTGTGCGTCACGGGCGGCGGCGCGGTCGTCAAGGCGGCGATGAATTCCGGCAAGCGCGCCATCTGCGGCGGTCCGGGCAACCCGCCCGTCATCGTCGATGAAACGGCGGACCTCGCCAAGGCCGCGCGCGACATTCTCGCGGGCGCCGCGTTCGACAACAATCTGCTCTGCTGCGGCGAAAAGGAAGTCTTCGTCGTCGAGAGCGTCGCCGACCAGCTTCTCGCCGAGTTCGACAAGCTCAAATGCGTGCGCCTCACGCGCGAGCAGATGGACGCCGTCGTGCGCGAATGCTTCCTGCCTTACGACGGCAAGGGCTATCCGCACCCGAAAAAGGAATTCGTCGGCAAGGACGCCGCCGTCATCGCCAAGGCGATCGGGCTCAGCGTTCCTGCGGACACGGAAATGCTCTTCGGCGAAACCGACGCGGACCACCAGCTCGTCCAGGGCGAGCAGATGATGCCCGTCATGCCGATCGTGCGCGTGCCGTGCTGGAAGGCCGCGATCAAGGCCGCCCTTCAGGCGGAACACGGCTTCCGCCACACGTCCGTGATGCACTCGAAGAACGTCGACCGCCTCACGGAAATGGCGCAGCGTTGCGACACGACGCTGTTCGTCAAGAACGGACCTTCCACGGCGGGCCTCGGGCTCGGCGGCGAAGGCTTCCTCAGCTTCACGATCGCGACGCCGACGGGCGAAGGCGTGACCACGCCGATGACGTTCACGCGTTCCCGCCGCTGCGTCATGGTCGAAGCGCTGAACCTGTATTAAACTGCGGATGACGAACGGCGCGGCGCGCGGAAACGCTGAAAAGTTCAAGAGCTTAAAAGCCGAAGAGAAAATCGTTTAAGCTTTTCGCCTCTTAAGCTCCTTTTCCCGCCGACGCGTCGTTCATTTTTCCTCAACGAGCATTCATTTCCGAAAATGCGCATCGCGATCATCAAAGGCCACGTCACGGCGACGGTGAAACACCCGACGCTCGAGGGTTGGCGCATGCTGATCGCGCAGCCCGTCACGCCGGACGATTCGCCCGACGGCCCGCCGCAGATCGTCATCGATCCGCTCGGCGCCGCCGTCGGACAGAAGGTCGTCATCAACAGCGACGGCGCGGAGGCGCGCCGCCTCATCGGCGCGAAGCATTCGCCCGCGCGCTGGACGGTGCTCGGCATCGTCGATCCCGCGAAACCCGCCGCCGGCGAAGGAGGCGCGCGATGAGAGCGGGAACAGTCATCGGGCGCGTCGTGTGCACGGTCATGCATCCGGCCTTCCGCGGCGACACGTTCGTGCTCGTGCTCCCGTGGAACACGAAAACGTGGAAAGCCGACGGCAAGGCGGATTTCGACAATTCGCTGGTCGCCTACGACGAGCTCGGCGCCGCCGACGGACAGACCGTCGCCTTCGCCGAATCCGGAGAGGCCGCCGCCGCGCTCAATCCGCCCAAACCCGTGGACGCCTACTGCGCCATGATTCTGGACGCGGTCGACTACACCCCCTGACGGCTCCGCGTCGCGGAACCGAACAAAACGAAATTGAACTCCTCTATGCTCATTCGAAAATTTTTCCTCGCGCTCCTTTGCGCCCTCTGCTTCTGCGTTCCCGCTCTCCGCGCGACGATGCTGAAGAACGCCTACCTGGTTCCGTGCCCGAGCTGCGGACACGAAAAGCCGCTCCTGTGTCTGCTCTCCGGCAACACGATCGGCTCCGTCCTCTGGTCGGACGGCAAGTAGGAATGCCCGATGCTTCCGCAGCTTTCCTGGGTGCAGCGCTGTCCTGCCTGCAAGGCGTATTTTCTGCTTCGGCGTCTGCCGGACGAGGGCGAGCCCGAAGAACCCGACTGGAAGCACGCCGACAAGCCTTCCTCCGACACGGGAGAGCTCGATTACGCGTCGCTCGCGGACGCGTTCGTCCGCCTGGGCGAGAACGGCTTTTCCCGCAAGGAAGAAAAGTTTTTCCGCTCCATGCTTTGGCGCGCCTACAACGACGAGGCGTGGCGGCGCGGGAGCGAGGAAGACAAACACGCTTTCCGGGAAAAATACGGCGCCGCCGCGGAGAAAAATCTTCGCGCGCTGCGCTGGCTGCTCCCGCGGAGCGGTGGTTTCATCGAGGTGCTTCGCGCAGAAATTCTCCGCGAACTGGGCGAGTTCGAAGAGGCTAAGGAGGCGCTCGACGACCTGCGGGAATCCGACGAATTCGCGCCGGTGAAACGGATCATCGAGGCGATGCGTTCCCGGGCAGAAGCGAAGGACGCCTCCGTCTTCCGTCTTCGTCCGTAAGTGCTTCTCAAGTCCTCCGGAAAAAGCGGAGAATCTTCAGGGGAATTCCGGGAGAAAAACGCTGAGGTCCGGCGGGCTCTCTCGCGTCGGAAAAATCTTCTCGACGAGAGAACGCGGGAAAAACGATAATGCGCGTATGGCAGAAGACGGAAACGGTTTCATCCTTTTCGCGGGCGACGACGATTTTCTCGTCGCTCGCGCCGCGCGCGCGCGTTGGGAAAAGGAAAGCGCCGAGGCGTTCGACGACATGTCGAAGGACGTCCTCGAGGGCACGGCGCTCGGCGTGGACGACATCGCGGAAATCGTGGACCGCTTCGTCGAGTCCGTGCGCACGCTTCCGATGTTCGGAGGCAGAAAATACGTCTGGCTGCGCAACGTGAACTGGCTTGCGGACGGGCGTCTCGTCGAATCCGACAAGACCGCCGCCGCCGTCGAGCGCCTCGCCGAAGAGGCCGCGCGGACGGACCGGAGCGCCGTCTTCGCGATGATCTCCGTCGTGAAGCCCGACAAGCGCCGCTCGGCGACGAAGCGTCTCTTCAAGCTCGGCGAGCTGAATCTGGTCGCGGGCGGGAGCGATCCCGAAGACCTCTTTCCCGCGCTGGAGGCGGAGGCGCGCCGCCTCGGCGTGAAGATCGACGACGACGCCCTGCGCGTGCTCGTCGAAAAGGTGAACCGCCACACGCGCATGTGCTGCGTCGAGCTCGAAAAGCTCGCGTGCTATGTCGGCGAAGGCGGCACGATCGACGCGGTGACCGTGCGCGAGCTCGTTCCCGTCTTCGGCGAAGGCGATTTCTTCGAGCCCGTCGAGATGTTCTTTTCCGGCGACCTGGCGAAGACGCTGGCGTCGCTGCGCGCGTATTTCTTCAACAACGACTCGGCGCGCCCGCTGCTGAGCGCGATGCAGAAACGCAACAGCCTGCTGATTCAGCTGCGCGCGCTGACGGATTCCGGCGCCGCGCGTCTGAATTTCCGCGGGGAAATCCCCAAGGGCGACATTCTCGCGGCGGCGGAACGCTACGGACAGCTTTTCGGCGGGAACGACGAGAAATCGAGCTACAACCTTTTTTCGCAGAACGCGTGGTACGTCGGCGCGAAAGTCGCGGGAACGCTGCGCGATCCGCGCGTGACGCTGCGGCGTCTCATCGACTGGCAGCTCGATTTCCTCCGCGCGTTCGAGGAGCTCGTCGCGCGCCCCCGCGAAGACGAAGCCGTGATGCGCGAGCTCGTCTCCCGCTGCCTGTCGTGACGCCGCGGCGTTCCCGCGGGCGCCCTCAGGCTTCGAAAAGCGCGCGCGGGAGCTCGACCGAAACCGGGCAGTGGTCGGAGCCGAGCACCTGCGGCAGGATGCCCGGCGCCGAAAACTGCGACTCCAGCGCGCGGGAGACGAGCCAGTAGTCGATGCGCCACCCGACGTTGCGTTCCCGCGCCTTCATGCGGTAGCTCCACCACGAATACGCCTTTTCCGCGGTCGGATTCTTCGCGCGGAACGTGTCGACGAAGCCCGCGTCGAGCGTCTCCGAGAACGAGTCGCGCTCCTCGATCGTGAAGCCGGGATTGCGTTCGTTGCTTTTCGGATTCGCGAGGTCGATCGGCTTGTGCGCGCAGTTGAAGTCGCCGCAGACGGCGACGGGCTTGCGCGCCGCGAGCGCCTTCAGGTGTTCGCGGAAATCGCGGTCCCAGCGCAGGCGGTAGTCGAGCCGCGCGAGTTCGTTCTGCGCGTTCGGCACGTAGGCGCAGACGACGGTCACGCCGGGAAATTCCGCGCTCAGCACGCGGCCTTCCTGCGGGTGGTCTTCCGCGGCGTCGAAATTCGTCGAGACCGACAGGGCGGGGAATCTGGAAAAAATCGCCGTTCCCGAATAGCCCGGCTTGTCCGCCGGATGCAGAAAGCGGTGCGGGAACGCCGCGCGCAGCGAGTCCGGAAGCTCCAGATCCGCGGGACATTTGATTTCCTGCAGACAGAGCACGTCCGGAGAAAATTCCGCGACGTAGGCCTCCAGCCCTTTGCGGATGGCGGCGCGCAGCCCGTTCACGTTCCAGGAATGCAGTAAGACGTTTTCGCTCATGACGCAAAAGGCTACAAAAAAAGCGCTCCCGCGGGAACGCTTTTTTTTCGTCGGTGCCGAGCAGCGTTTCTCAGAAATCGTCGTCGAAGAAATCGTCGCCGGAATCGTCGGAGGAGGAATCGGAATCTCCCGAATCGTCGGAATCGCCGGACGAGTCGTCGCCGGAATCGTCGGAGGCGGAGGAGGAGGAGGACGACGCGGAGCCCGCGGCGACCAGCCCGTCGGAAATCGGCTTGCCCGTGTAGAGTTTCTTGAACGTCGTGCGCGAGGCGTGGACGACGAAGACCTGGCCCGTCACCGAGCTCTTGACTTCGAGAACGCCCGTCGGGCCGACCTTGCGGACGAACACGCGCGTGCCCACGGGAATTTCGACCTTGCCGATTTCCGTGCCGCGGTTGTTGAGCAGCGGAATCTTCGTGCCCTTCACGCGGATCTGGACGGCTTTCGGCCAAGTCGATTTCTTGCGGGCGATTTCCGCGTAGTCGAGCTTTTTCGGCTTCGCGGGAGCGCTTTCCGCGGCGGGGGCGGGCTCGGATTCGCCGCCTTCGTCCGAGGCGGAGTCGTCGCCGGAATCGTCGGAGGACGCGGAATTGTCGTCGCCGTCGTCGGAGGAGGAGGAGTCGGAATCTCCCGATTCGTCGGAAGCCGCCGGCTCTTCGTCGGATCCGGCGGGCTTTTCGTCCTGCGTTTCCGCGGGAGCGGCGGTCGCGGGCTCGGCGGGCTTCGCCGGCTCGGGCGCGGGCTGCGCGGCGGGAGCGGGCGTCTCGTCGACGAAGACCTTGGAGTCGTCGATCCCGGTCTTGCGCGGCGCGGCGGGAGCGGCTTCCGCCTTTTCGGCGCGCGCGGCCTTGCCGTCCGCGACGCCCTGGAGAATGCGCGAGGCGAGATTGGTGTTCACCCATCCCTGCTGTTCCGCGAGCATGTAGCTCATGAAAACCAGAACGGCGAGACCGATCCCGATGAGAATCTTCACGAATGAGCCGAATGAATTGTTTTCGTCAGACATTTTTTTGCTTTGTTGAGAATTTTACTTGAAAAGACAGCTTCGCAAATGTCCCCGCCGGAGGCAAGGGCATTTTCGCCTCGACGAAAAAATCATTCGTCGCGTCCGATCCAGACGACGCCGTTCCGCAGGTCGAAGATGATTTCGAGGCGGTTCAGCACGTCCAGCCCGAGCAGAATCTTCATCGCCTCGCCGGGGCGGATCAGGCGCGGGGAAACGTCGGGCACGGCGAGCGTCTCGGAAAATTTCAGCGGCGCGGGAACGCCGAATTCGACGGCGACCTTCCGCGTTCCCGTCGCGGTGGTCACGAGCGCGGTCCGTTTTTCTTCGGCGGCGCCGATCCAGAAATCCGCGGGAACGCTCGAGCCCACGGCGCCGCAGTCGATCAGCGCCGAGACCGCCGAGCCGCCCGGCTTCTGCGGCGGGAGCGTCACCTGCACGCAGTCCGTTCCCGCCGTGCGCCGAACCGGGAATTTCTCCTTGCCCGCGAACGCCGCCGAGCCCGGCTCGACCCATTCCATGCGGCGCCCGCCGAAGGAAATGCGGCAGGGCGCGAGCGTCGTCGCGTTCATGCCGAGAATGCCGACGACGTCGTTCAGCTCCGGCAGGGCGCGGCGCAGCCCCGAAAGGTCCGCGAGCGGCATTTCGACGTCCGTGAAACGTCTGCCGCCGAGCCGGAATTCGCCGATCCGCGCGAGGGCGATTTCCGGACTCGCGAAGGTGTACACGTCGTCGCTCTTCAGCGGCACGACGCGCGTCTTCATCGCGGGGAAAGTCGCCTTCGCCCACGCGGCGTCGAGCGAGGTGTGCGAGGCGCCCGTGTCCAGCAGCAGCTTCGCGGGAACGCCGTCCACCGTCGTCTCGACGAGGAGGAGCGTCTCGCCGAGCAGCGGGATCGCGCCGGCGGAAAACGCGGCGCTCCCGTTCCCGCGCGCGGGCGGCTCGGCGGCGAGGACGTGCGCGGGAACGAACGCCGCGCAGAGGAGAAAAAACGTGCACGAAAAAATCTTCATGCGTCGAGCTTGACCCGCCGTTCCCGCTTTCGCAAACAGGAACTCCGCGGCGCGCGCGGAAAAACGCGCGCGGTTTGTCCACAAATCGGCGCCCTTGCGGGAACGCTTTTTTCGCCTAAAATAAACGCACTTCAATTTCTCAATCCGCGACGAACCATGAAAAATTCCGATTCCATCACGCTCCGCGACGCCGGCAAGACCGCCTTTTTCGCGCGCGACTTCAAGACCGCCTTCGAGCGCTTCGGCGAGGCGGCCGCGCTCGGCGACGCCGAGGCGCAGTGCTTTCTCGGCGAATTCTACGACGATTTCGGCCGCGGTTTTCCCGTCGATTTCGCCAAGGCGCGCGGGCTCTACGAAAAATCTCTCGCGCAGGGATTTGCCCGCGCGGGAACGAATCTTTCCGCGCTCTTCTCGAACGGCCAAGGCGTGCCGCGCGACGAAGACGAGGCGGAAAAGCTGCTCGCCGCCGCGTTCGCCCGCGGGGACGCGCTCGCGGTGCAGCTGGAGGCGGCGAAAATCTTCCTTGAAATCGAAGAAGACGCTCCCGACGCGCTCAAGAAAGCCCGCGCCGCGCTCGAGCTGCAGCGCCGCGCGGAAGCGGACGCGGAATTCGTGCGCGCCTACGGAAAGCTCTCGCCGCTCCTCGAGCTCTTCGTCGCCCGCGTCGCCGGAAAGCTCGACGCCGAGACGTTCGCGACGGAAACGCGCGCCGTCTGCCGCGCGCTCCGCAGGGAGCTGAAGAAGGCGGCGCTTCCGAACGACTCGCTTTTCTTCGTGTACGCTTTCGTGAAGATGCGGACGGACGACGATGAACTCGCGGAAACGCTCCTGCGCGAAGCGGCGCAGGACGGTCCCGCGACGGCGAAGGCGACCCTCGCCTGGACGCTTTACTCCGGCGGCAAGCCCGGCGCGTTCGCGCTCGCGCTCGAGGCCTTCGGCGCCGTGCCGAGCTGCGACGCTGCGCTCGTGCTCGCGCTCTCGTACGCGTTCGGCGAAGGCGTCGAGGAAAAGCCCGAGGAGGCGCGCTACTGGTTCGACCGCGCGATCGAGCTCGCCGTCCCCGAAGACGCTCAGAGGCTCGGCGACGCGCACGCGAGCTTCGGTCTCTTCGAGCAGGGGCAAGGCGACTTCAAGGCGGCGGAACGCCATTTCCGCGCCTCCGCCGCGCTCGGCGACGCGAACGGCGCTTCGGAGCTCGCACGGGCGCTCTTCGCGCGCGACGATCCGGAGGCGTTCACCTTCGCGAAAGCCGCCTACGAAGGAGGAGCCGTGCTCGGCGCGCGCGTGCTCGCCGCCTGTCACCGCGACGGCGTCGGCACGAAAAAAAGCCCGAAGGACTTCATCCGAATCGCGCGCGAACTCGACGCGGCTGACGAGGCGGTCGGCGCCTACATGCTCGGCGGCGCCTGCCGCGAAGGCTTCGGCGTTCCCGAGGACGAGGCGCGCGCGATCGCGTATTTCGAACGCGCGGACGCGCTCGGCGACGCGGACGCCGCCGGCCGGATCGCGCAAATCTACCGCAGGCGCAAGCCCGCGGACAGGCGCGCCTTCAAGTGGGCGAAGAAAGGCGCGGAGCAGGGCGACGCCGACGCGATGGTCGAGCTCGCGCGCTGCTTCCGCGTCGGCCTCGGCACGAAACGCGACGAGGACGCGGAGCTGGAATGGCTCCTCAAGGCGGCGGAGCTCGGCGAGCCCACGGCGCGGTTCTGCGCGGGCGCCGAGCTCGTGACCCGCGAAGAATTTTCCCGCGCGCGGGAACTGCTGCTCGCCGCCTTCGACGAGGGCGACGCCGACGCGGCGTTCCAGCTCGCGCGCTGCGAATGGAACGACCCCGACGGCGACCCCGAAGCCGTGGTGCGCTGGGCGAAGCTCGGGACGAAGAACGGCGACGCGGGCGCGTGGGGCATTCTCGGGCTCTGCGCCTGGCACGGCGCCGGACTGCCGCGTTCCCCCGAAAAGGCGCGCCGCTGCTGGCGCAACGGCTCGAAGCTCGGCGACCCGCAGTGCGACGAACTCCTCAAGAACCCGCCGGAACCGGAAGATTGAAAAAAGTCGAGGAGTTTAAAAGGTTGAGGAGTTGAAAAGGTAATTACTCTTCAACTACTAAACTCCTTCACTCCTGAACTCTTAAAACTTTCCTCTTCAGACTCATGAAAAAAACTCTCTTCAGACTTTCTCTGCCCGCGCTCGCGTGCGCGGCGGCGATCTTCACCGGAAGCGCGCTCGGCGCCTTCTTCGCGGGAACGCCCGCCGAGGCGCGAGAACACGCGCCCGCAGCCTGCCGCGACGACGCCCCGACGTCTTCGCGCACGCGCGGGAACGTCTCGAAAAAATCCTCAAGACGGAGCCGCTTTCGCAGCTCAAAATGACGATGGCGGCGGCGGAGATCTTCCGCCTCGCCGAAGCCGAAATCGACTGGCTCGAATGCGACGTCGAGAACGACCCCGCCTTCGACGAGGCGGAATACGCGCGGGAACGCGACGCGTGGCGAGCGCGCTTCGACGCCGCGCTGAACGCCCCGTCGGATTTCGACGGCGGCACGATGGAACACGCCGAACGCGCCCTCCGCGCCGCCGAACTGCTGCGGGAACGCGCTTCCGCGCTCCGCGCGCGCCTCGAAAAAACGCGCTGAACGCTCCCGAAAACTTTTTTTCATCGGCATTTTTCCTGCTTGACGCATTTTAGGGGGGGGTAAAATTGTCTCAATTTAATTCCCCTCGTCACAAAATCACGAACCCAATCAACAGACAAAACATCATGAAACAGCTCAACGAAACGGATACGAGCCGCGTGAACGCGGCGTTCGACGCGGGACGCAAAAACGTCTCCGAAAAAGACTTCGACGAAGTCCTGGATCGCGAGGAGGAGTTCAACGAAAAAGGCTCCAAGCTCGGCGACATGTGGGACAACGCGAAGCTTCTCTTCCAGATGCTCAAAGACTACAAGGCGGGAAAATACACGGACGTGCCGTGGTCGCTCATCGCCGCGATCGTCTTTGCGGTCGTCTATTTCTTCTCGCCGATCGACGTCATTCCCGACGTGATTCCCTTCCTCGGCTACGTGGACGACGTGGCGGTCTTCGGCATTCTGCTCAAGACCTTCGCCGACCAGATCGCCGCCTATAAGACGTGGCGCGCCTCCGCCTCCCTCCCACCCGCGGAAACGAAGTGAAATTTCCATGAGCCTGCTCAAACTCGCTCTCAATTCGACGCGTTCCCGCTCCGCCCGGCTGTTCTCGGCGGCGGAAATCGTCTGCCGCGCCCTCTGCGCCGTCGCCGCGGCGCTCTACGCGCTGAGCCTCGCGCAGAAATTTCTGCCGCCCGACTCGCTCCCGCTCGGCGACGCAGCCGGCGCGGGGCTGACGATTCTGCTCGCCGGCGCCGTCGGCTACGCGACGAACTGGCTCGCGATCCGGCTGCTCTTTCACCCGGTCCGAAAACGCTTCGGCTTCCTGCAGGGACTCATTCCGCAGAAGCAGGCGGAGCTCGGCGAAAAAATCGGCGAAGTCGTCGCGAACGACCTCATTACGCCCGAGATGATCGCCGCGAAGGCGCTCCCCGCCGTCCGCGCCTATCTCGACGAAAACGCCGACGCCCTCATCGCGGGAACGCGCGACGCGCTGCTCGGCGCCCTCGCCGAACGCCGCGACGACTACGAGCTGCGCCTCGTGCCCGAGCTCAAGAAAATCCTCGCGGACGCGCTCTTCCGCGCCGCCTCGCCGGAAAACGTCTCCGCCGCGTTCGCGTCCGCGCTCGATCCGCTCCTGCGCGAAAATTCCGGCGCGCTCGCCGAGCTCGTCGCGAACGCCGCCCGCGCGAACAGGCCGGAAATCGCCGCCGCGATCCGCGAACGCGCGGGAAAGATCATCAGCGAAAAAACGGCCGCCGGGCTGCGCGCCGCGCTGCCGGTCGTGCTTTCCCGCGGCGGTCCGCTCGGAGGCGGGATCGGTCTCGGGCTGGGCATCGGCGACTACCTGCTGAAGAAATTTTCCGACACGTCGCTCATCGAGATGGTCGTCGGGAAATTGACGAAGCCGATCGCCGACGCGCTCGCGGACTACCTCGCCGGCGAATGCGCCGACCTGCTTTCCCGCGACAACGCCGAGCGCTTTCTCGGCCGCGCGCTCGACGCCGCGGGAACGTGGCTGCGCGACGGCGCGGGCGCCGAAAAAATCTCCGCCGCAATCCGCCGCTTCGATTTCGAAAACAACGACGTCGTCCACGACGCGCTCGCACGGCGCGTGCCCGAGGCGCTGGAGAAATTTCTACGCTCGGACGCGTTCCCGCGCCTGTGCCGCGACGTGATTCTGCCGCGCCTCCGCGAACTCGCGGAAAAATTCCTCGCGCCCGATTCGCCGCAGCTCCGCGCGCTCATCGCGAAATTCGACGTCGCCGAACAGGTCGCGACCGTCGTCCGCGAACAGCCGCCCGAGCGCTTCGAGGAACAGATCGACGCCGTCGCCGCCGAACAGCTCGGCGCGATCCAGGTCCTCGGCTTCGTCCTCGGAGCCCTCGTCGGCGCCGCCCAATGCCTGCTGTGACGTGCACAAAGTATATGTTTTTTAACTACACTAATCGTTCAATAACCAACCAAAGACAACATGGACAAAAATACAGAAAAAGAATTCTGGGACGGATATGAGAAAAACCGTGCCAATCTGAAACGTCCGCACATTGTGCTGTGCGGCTACACGGGCACGGGAAAGAGCTCGCTTGCGAAAGCGATTCTGAGCGACATCGTTCCCGAAGACGCCATCGGCACTGGAAAACCGCAGACCCATGGTTTCAAGAAATACGAAAACGGCGACATCGTGCTTTTCGATTCGCAGGGCTTCGAAGCCGGACAGACGGAGGAAGGGTTCCTGAATTTCGTTCGCAGATTCGTCCGGGAAAAACAGGAGAATCCGAACGTGGACGAGCACATCCATATCGTCTGGTACACGATTTCTCTCCCCGGCGCGCGCGTCACGCCTTGCGATCTGAGCCTGATTAAGAAAATTTTCGGAACTAAGAACACCATCGTCGTGCTGACGAAAAAGGATTCCGCGCGCGGCAATCAGATCGAGGCGATGCGCAAAACACTGATCGAAAACGGAATCGACGCCGAAAAAATCGTCGAGACCACGGACGAAGAAGGCGGAAGCGTCGGATGCAACGAGCTGATGGAGCTGACCCTCAAAATGCTTCCCGAAGCCTACAAGGACGCGTTCGTTTCGGCGCAGAAGGTCAATCTCGAAAAGAAAATCGAAGCCATCAAGGCGAAGCGCGGCAAAGCGAAGGTGATTGTCGTTGCGGGAGCCGCTGCCGCAACCGCTACCGGAGCCATTCCCATCCCGGGATCGGACGCGCCCATCATCATCGCGGAGCAGGTCTCGATGATTGGTGGACTTGCATTGTGTTACGGGTTTTCGAAGGAAGTGCTTGAGGCGTGCGGAGTATTTCCGTTCCTCGCCCGAGTTGCCGGAATGATGGTGGCGTCTCAGCTCTCTAAACTGATTCCGGGCTTGGGCTCCGTCATCAACGCCGCCGTCGCGGGAACGCTCACGGGCGCCGTCGGCTGGTACTGCATCGAAATCTTTGAAAAGATGGCGATTGCGAGAGCCAAGGGCGAAAAAGTCGAGTTCCCGAAACTCGACATCAACGATTTCAAACACGTGCTCGACTCCTACAAAAAATCGAAAGATTCGAAGGACTGAAGACAGTCATGCCGTCTTCATCGCAAAAAATCAGAGTTCTGATCTGCGGGAAAACCGGAATCGGAAAGACGTCGCTGATTCGCGCCATCGCGGGCGGCGACGTCGTTCTCGAGTCCGCGATCGGGCATTCCGAGCCCAAAACGCGCGGTTTCTGCGAATACGAATTCGACGACTTTCTTTTCGTCGATACGGAGGGGTTCGAACCCGGGAAATCCGAAGCCGATTACGGGGAATTTCTCGCTTCCGCCGATGCGCACGTCGCCGTGTACTGTATCGACGGGAGCGGCGCTCGCGTGCAGGATTTCGATTGCAGGCTCCTTGATTCCGAGAGCCTGCGCGGGAAGGTAATCGTCGCGTTCACGAAGGAGGACGCTGTGCGGGAACACCAACGGGCGAAGCTGACCGAGGCGCTTCCGTGGTGTATTCGTGACAGCTCATGTTTTTTCAGCGAGGAGGACCGCAAAAAAAGCGTCGGGACGCTGATGAAGATTCTTCGAGGCAAGATCCGTGAAATCTCGAAGAGACTTCCGGAGGAAATTCGCCGCTGGGAAGAAATGCGTCCCGGCGAAATCGCGGCGCTCTGCGAGTTTCGAAAACTGAACTGGCGTCAATACGACGCGTATTCGGAAGGCGGAGGTTTCAACGAACGCGATTATGCGGTTCTCTGCAACCACTCGAAAGAAACATGGCTTCGAATCGATTTTCGTTTTTGGGCGGGACGAAGATATTTTCATAGATTGCGAAATAATGTTTCTGTTCTTGACGGGAGCGAATACCGATTCACTTCAACGGAGACGCTTCTTTGGAAAGACGAGATTGAGTCTTCATGCGTGAAAGTCGTTACAAGAAAAGACGCGGAAAATTACCGCCGAAAGAAGCTTGAAGCGCTTCGCGATTTTCAGTGCGTTGCGAAACGGATTCGATGAGAAAAACGCGTTCTCTCTCCGTTGTTCGCGGATGCGGGAGCATTTCAAATCAAAAAAACTTTTCTGAAATTCAAAATCTCAAACAACATGCAAAAGCGAAAACCCGAAAGCTGTTCGCCCGTCGCTGTGCGGCGAGCCCGAAAGAATCTGAAAGCGAAAGCAAAGACTACCGCCGTTCCCGCAAAAGCGAAAAACGCGGCGGAAAAGAAAACGGGCGGTCCTCTTGCGACGATACTCGCGATTGTATCTCCAGTCGTGCTTCCTGGCGTATCGACAGTCGCCGCGCTCGGAGGCGAAATCTTCAGGCGCAAAGTCGCGAAACCGCTCATTGAAGATTGGCCGATTTCGCGGGCGTGCCGGCGGGAACGCGAGGCGGGGCGTTTCATCGCGCCGGAGCAGGTCGCTCCGGGAACGCTCGTCATCTGCGCGCTCGCGAAGAGCGTCACCCATCATTCCGGCATTTGGCTCGGCGACGGCACGATCGCGGAACTCGACGGGAAGGGAAATTATCGTGCGATATCGCTTGAGCATTTCATTCACGGCGACGAAGGCGAACACTGGCGCACGGGCTCGTTCGCTTACGCCGCGTGCGATTCGAACGGGAATGCGCTCGGTTCCGAAAAGGTCGCGGCGTGCGCGCGCACCTTTCTCGGAAAAAAGACAAACTACACGCTGGACGCGAACAACTGTCACCGCTTCTCGGCGGCGTGCCACAACGGCGGGAACGCGGAAAACGGCTGGCGTGCCCTGGAAACGTTTTCCATCGGTAAGCTCCTCGCTCACGTTCGCGCCCTTCACGACCTCAAAAAAATCTCTTGGCGCCCGATCGGCGGGGAAAATGCGTGAAGAGATCAGCATAAAATTTTCATTCCAACCTAAAACTCAAAAGAAAGTAAAATCATGGGAAAAAAAGAAGAACCGTCTGATTCTGCAATTATGAAATTTGTCAACTGGCTTACGGAAATCGCCGTCGACGGCGTGGGTCCGCTTAGCTCTTCGACTGAATTGGCGAACGAATACTTGCTTGATGTTTCCTACGAGGACAACGACGAGCGCGTCAACTCTCTTATACGCTGGGAAACGTCAAAGACTTTCGGAACGGGATTTATGACCGGACTTGGCGGGTTTACGACGCTTCCTGTCACCATTCCGAGCGCGTTGGGGGCGGCGTGGATTGTCCAAGCGCGCTTGGTGGGTGCAATCGCCAAAATATATGGTCACGATTTGAAGGAAGACAGAGTGAAGACCGCCATTATCTGTACGCTTATCGGGAGCGACATCGCTGCAGTGCTTAAAAGCGTCGGATTGAAGACGGGAGAGCTTTTTGCGAAGCAGGCAATAAAGAAAATTCCAACTGCGGTGATTCGCGAAATCAATAAAAAGGTCGGCGCCAGACTTCTTACGAAGGCGGGTGAAAAAGGCGTGGTCAATTTGACGAAAATTGTTCCTGTTGTCGGCGGTCTTATCGGGGGGACTGTTGACGCGGTGGCTACAAGAGCAGTCGGCAAGCTTGCGAAAAAGTCTTTTAGGTAAAATTGCGATCGGCTCGCTTTTGACACGAACGCGGGAACGCTTGAGACGAAGGATGGGCAGGGCGCCCGTCCTTTTTTTTGTTCCCGCGCGGCGCGTTTCCGGAATGCGCGCGTCCGGGCGGGAAAGGCATCCGTGCGCATTCGTGTCCATCCGTGTTTTTTCAGGACTTTGCGGGAACGGGAGGGCAAGCGGGGACGCTCGCCCTCCCGTGAAATTCGCGTTCTCGCGGTTTCAAAAATCTGCGGGAAAAAGCTTCAGAGGCGGCGGAGCGTCCACGCGCGGCCGCCGTTGGTCGAGGCGTAGAGCCCGGCTGAGGTCCGCGCGAGAATTTCGTTCCCGCAGTCCGTGATGTCGAGAAACGCGAACGGGCGCTCGGTGACGAGCAGCCACGCACGCCCGCCGTCCCGCGATTCTTCGAGACGGCGCGGATTGCGCGGCGAGATGCGGACGAGTTTTCCCTTGTGAGTGATCGTTTGCGGCATGGCGTTTTCCTTTGGTTGAATTGATGCGAAGAATTTTACCGCGGAAACGCGTTCCCGCAAGGGCGACGATTTGCGGACAAACCGCCGTCGCGGGAACAAAAATTTTTACCACGGGTGCACGCCGAAACAAGAAATTCCGTGAGGCTTTCCGCGCTTTTCGCGGTCGGATTTTTCAGGCGGAAGGCGCGAGGATCGCCGCGGCGACGGGAGGAGTCGGAGGCGTTGTGTTGTTTCAAGCTATAATGTCGCTTGGAGGGATTCACGCGTATTATGTTTTAAACGCAATTTTTGTTGTCGTGCGCTGCTGGCGCGGGGACGCTTGAGACGAAGGACGGGCAGGGCGCCCGTCCTTTTTTGTTCCCGCGCGGGCGTTTTCGGAATGCGCGCGTCCGGGCGGGAAAGGCATCCGTGCGCATCCGTGTCCATCCGTGTTTTTTCAGGACTTTGCGGGAACGGGAGGGCAAGCGAGGGCGCTTGCCCTTCCGTGAAATTCGCGGTTCCGACGAATCTTTGCGGCTCGGCGGGCGGTTGCGCCTTTCAGGCGCGTGTTTTTTCGAGCCCGTCCCCAAGCGGCGTTGCCGCATGGGGTTATTTTTGTTCCGCGTTTCACGCGGAGTGCAGAAGCTTCGCGAAACCTCGCCCCGAAAAAGAAATCCCCCAAAATCCCCGCAATCCCTGTTAAAAAAGGCTTAAAGCTTAAAGGGGAAGTTTGTGCGGGCGGATTTCGATGAAGCGGCAGGAATGCCGCCTCTCCCCTAATAGACTTTTCTTTAACTTCCTTTTACTTTGCGTTTTGGGGAAAGCTTAAGGGTTAAAGGTTAAAGAGAAGTTTTCGGAAACGGATTTCGGGGGGCAAGCGGGGACGCTTACCCTTCTTTTCGTGCAATTTGTGGATTCTGAAAATCTGCGGAAATCCGCGAGATCCGCGGGAAAAAAGTTTGTGGAGACAGATTTCAAAGAAGCGACAGGAATGTCGCTTCCCCAAAACTTTTCTTTGACTTTCTTCGGCTTCGCGGCGGTCATTCGCCGGCGGCGAGGGCGGCGCAGCCTTTGATGTCGAGCTTGCCGGTCGCGAGGACGGGAATTTTTTCGACGACCTTCATTTCGCGCGGGAGCCAAAGATTCGCGAGCCCGGCTTCGGAGAGCTTTTTGCAGAGCTCGCCGAGGTTGAGGTCCGGAATCGTGGTGAGCAGCACGAGCTGTTCGCCCTTCGCGGGATCGGGACGCCCAGCGACCGCGATCTGCGGCAGCTGCTCGACGTCGAGCGCGAGCGCGCGCGTGATCGCCTCCTCCACGGTGCCGTGCGGCACCATTTCGCCGCCGATCTTCGAGAAGCGCGAGAGGCGGCCGCGGATCGTGATGAAGCCGCTTTCGTCGATCGAGACGAGGTCGCCGGTCTTGTACCAGCCGTCGGCGTCGGTCGCGGGAACGGGCTTTCCCGAATCGTCGAGATAGCCGGGGAAGACGTTCGCGCCTTTCAGGTAGAGCATTCCGGGGCGATCGAATCCGCAGGGCGAATCGTCGTCCGTGTCGCGGACGCGCGCGGACATGCCGGGGAAGAGGATGCCGACGGATCCGGGCTTGACGCCGCGGTGGACTTCGCCGGGCGCGCCGTTGTTCACGGGAACGTCGGGCTTGTTCACGGAAACGACGGGCGAGGCCTCGGTCATGCCGTAGCCTTCGAGATAGGCGGATTTCGGGAATTTCTTCATCCATTCCTCGGCGAATCCGGCGGGCGTCTTTTCCGCGCCGGCGACGACGAGGCGCAGCGTGTCGAGCTGCTCGGGCGTCGCCTTCTTCAGGTAGGCGCGCAGGAACGTGGGCGTGCTGATGACGGCGGTGACGCCTTCCTTTTCGATGACGGAGACGTTTTTCGCGTAGTCCAGCGGCGAGGGCGTGGTGACGGCGCGGACGTCCTGCGTCGGCGCGAACCACAGCAGCACGGTGAAGCCGAAGCAGTGGAAGATCGGCAGGTTGCAGAGCAGGCGCGTTTCGGGCGGGAGAATGTCGTAATCGACGATCTGCGAGACGTTGGCGAGAATGTTGCGGTGCGTGATGACGGCGGCCTTGGGCATGCCGGAGCTGCCGCTGGTGAAGAGCAGGGCTGCCTCGCGGTCGCCGCCGGCGGTCGGAATTCTCCAGAGGCGTTTGGTGAGGCGGCTCGGCAGCAGCACGAGCTGGAGGAACGCGAAAATGATTTCGGCGCGGTTGATGTGCTTGAGACTGTCGAGAATGTCGATCCGGCGCTCCGTCCACGGGAAGTCCGGCAGGCGTTCGTCGATCTGCTTCTTCATCGGCGCGACGGTGATCGTCGTGCGCACGCCCGATTTGGCGAGACAGGCCTCGACCTGCGCCCTGCCGAGCGTGAAGTTCAGGTTGACGGGGATTTTCCCCGCGAAGGCGACCGCGTAATTGGCGAGCATGCCTGGCGTTCCCGCGGGCAGCACGACGCCGACGCGCTCTTCCCGCACGAGGCGGCGGATGCGCTTGGAAATGCAGTAGGCGGCGGCGACGAGAATCCCGCGCTTGAGCACCATGCGTTCGCGCGAATGATCGACGACGCCGATGCGGAACGGATGCGCCGCGGCGGCTTCGACGATGGTTTCGGCGACGTGACCGCGCGTCAGCAGGTCGCGCATGCCGAAGGCGCGCACGCTCAGATCGAGCAGGATTTCACGGGCTTCGGAAAGCGATTTCTCGCCCGGATTTTTGCCCATGCGGAAGGCTTCGCCGAAGACGACGTTGATTTCGAGGCGGGAAAGGCTCGGGCGCTTCCAGAAAAGTTTTTTGCGGCGCCAGCTGAAGATCGAGCGCCACGTGCCGTCGATCCAGACGGGAACGACGGGAACGCCCGCGCGCTCGGCGATGAGGCGGAAGCCGCCCTGGAAGGGCTGCAGGCTGCCGTTGCGCGTCATTCCGCCTTCGGGGAAGATGCAGACGGCTCCGCCGGCGTCGAGCGCTTCCCGCGCGGCGCGGACGGCGGAACGCGCGTTCGTCGGCGAGACGGGAATGGTGTGCATCACGCGCATGAACCAGTGCAGCGCGGGCATTTTTTCGAATCCGTCCCAGGAGAGGAAGCGGATCGGCCGCCGGCACGCGAGGCCGAGCAGAATCACGTCCACGTAGGCGGCGTGATTGGCGTAGAGCAGGACGCCGCCCTTTTCGGGAACGGCGTTCGCGTCCACCGCGCGCAGGCGGTAGAGCGGCAGGGCGAGCAACGTGAACACGCCGCGGAAGGCGGCGTAGATCCACGGCGTCTCGCGCCCGTGTTTCGAGCATTTGACGACGAGCGCGAAGAGAACGACGTAAAGAAGGAAGGCGAGGAGGACGTAAAGCGGAATCATGGTCTGAGGAGTATCTGGGTTTTCGGGAAAAGGCTGAAGGCGCGCGGCGTTCCCGCGCGATCAGGCTTCGGTTTTGGCTTTTTTCTTGGCTTCGAGCGTCTGCTCGCAGCGTTCGAGAATCTTTTCGCTGCCGGCGTATTTGTAGTCGTCGACGTAGACGGCGCGGCGTTTCCCGGTCCCGTCCTTGTAATGGACGATCGCGATGCCCTTCTTTTCCCAGCGGCGTTTGTCGATGCCGAAGACGGAGGCGAAGCGCACCTTGCGCAGCGGATTGAAGGGCGGGAACGCGCAGTCGACGCCGGTGAAGCATTCGTCGTCGGCGGCGATGACGCGGCGCATGTCGCGCACCATCCACGTCAGAAACGCGCACGCGACGACGAGCAGCCCGAAGCTCCAATGGAACTGCTGCGCCTCGTTTTTGCGCTTGAGCGGCACGTCGTCCGCGTTCCAGTGGCGCTCGATCGCGAGCGCGCGCCATTTCTCTTTGACGAGCGCCTCGTCGGCGCCGTAAACGCGTTTGACGTCGGCGTAGGCGTCCGCCTTTTCGTTGTATTTCGGATAGGCGAAGGCACCGTCGTAAAAAAACCATCCGGCGGAGCCCAGCAGGAGGATCAGGACGATGATCATGCGGTCTCGCCATTCTCGACTGATTTTTGCCTGTACTTGCATAAAATTTTCTGTTCCGGTTGAGAGAAATTCCGCGCGCGCGTCAGAAATCCCATTCGTCGCCGGCGTCGTCCGCGGCGGCGGGAACGGGCTCGGGAGCCGCGGCGTCGGCGGCGGGCGAGGGCGTTCCCGTCGCGCCTGCTTCCGCGGGAACGCTCTCGAGCAGCGCCTGCGCCGTGCGTTCGATGCCGAGTCGGCAGATTTCGGAGGCGGTGTTGATGTCCTGCGCGGCGAGGAACTTGTGCAGGGCTTCGGCGGGCCTGCCGTCGCGTTCGTCCTGCGCGGCGCGTTCGAGCAGGCGGGAATAGTCGGAGACGAGCGTCGCGAGCTTCGCCTTCGTGCGCACGACGACTTCGTCTTCCGGATCGAGCGCCTCCACGGCGAGGAGCATGTCCCACGCGATGTAGTCGTCGTGGCGCGCGATGAGCGCGTTCACCTGCGTGAGCGCGGTCTCGATCTTCGCGACGTGGTTGACGATTTCCTCGAAGCGGCCGCGGCGCGCGGCGTCCTGCATGAGCGCGGCGGTGAATTCCGCGCGGCGGTTGAAGATTTCGCGCGTCTTCTTCGCGGCGACGAGGCGGTCGAACTCGGGCGCGAGCTGCGAGAGCACGTTCGTGCGCTCGAGCACGTCGTTCATGAATTTCGGGATTTCCGGATTCTGCGGCCAGTATTCGCCGGCGGTCTTCAGATAGCCTTCGATGTCGTTCATCGCCTGGGAGAGCGCTTCGGGCGTGCCCTGCGCTCCCGCCATCATCGCGGTCTGGCGCGCGCGCAGCACCGCCATGTTGCTCGCCTGTTTGGCGGCGTTGAGCTTGCCGCGGATTTCGGAATCCGGGAAGTCCGGCGCGAACGCCTTGATGCGCGTCAGCGTGTCCTCGATCGCGCCGAGGTCCTTGTTTTCGCTCTGCCGCAGGAGCTCGCGCAGTTCGAACCACATCGCGAGGTATTCCGTCTTGCGCTCTTCCGGGTAGTAGGCGACGCGCGGCTCGTTTTCGCCGATGAAGTAGGCGGAAAGTAGCTGCCGGAACGCGTGGTATTTCTGCCCGCTCTTCCAGAGCGCGTCGCTGCCCTTCACGCTTTTCGCCGTCTCGCGCTGGAGTTCCCGCGCGACCTGCTCGAAGGATTCGAGCGAGGGCACGAAGTTCGAAATCGGCAGCAGCTCGTCGAATTCCTTTTCGCCGACCTTCAGATCCTGCTGCGAGCCCTTGAAGAGCACGCGGTAGAAATCCGCCGCCATCAGCGCGTGCACGTAGCGGCGCGCCGTCAGAAACGTCACCATCGTGCTCTGAAATTCCAGCTTCGCCTGCGCGCCGAGCATGTCCGTCGTCTGCCCCTTCGCCTTGATCGCGGCGTTGGTCTCCGCGAGCGCCGCCGTCAGGAAGACCTGTTCCTGCGAGGGCGGGAGCACGAGGGGCTTGGCGTCCTTGCTCTTCGAGGAATTGAGGGAATTTTCGTCGCGGCGGCGGATCTTGTCGCGGTTGTCGATCTTGCGCTCCAGGTCCTGCTTCTTGGTCTTGAGCGCGGTCTGCCACGCGTAAAGTTCGGAAAGCTCCGCGCGCTGGCGGCACGCCTTGTACACCTGCTTCGCGAGCGCGAGCGACTGATTCGCGTCCACCTCGAATTCCGCGAGCTCCATCAGCAGGTCCATCGCCTTGATCATCTCGGCGTTCACGTTCTCGCGCCTGATCTTGTCCTGCTTGAGCATCCGGTGGATCTTCTTGACGATCTTCTCGTAGTCTTCGCGCGGCTGCTCGGGAACGGGCTCGGCGAGGTAGCGCTCGAAGCGTTCCCGGAAGAGCTTGGAATCCTCGATGCTGAAGATTTTTCCCTTCCAGCGCATCATGCCTTCGCCGGGGTTGATCATGTCGGAATCGGCGTCGAAGATCTTGTTCGACTGCTCGGAAACCGTGCTGCTGCGGTAGTCGCCCGCGGTCGTGCCCTGCGGCGCGGAATTGTTGTTGATGACGGCCTGCGCCGCGGCGGTCGCGGGAACGAGCAGGGGAACGAGCAGAAACGGAATCGCGGAAAATCTGCGCATGGTGGGAACGGTTTTCAGAATTTTTTGAGGGCTTCGACGTGAAGCGCGTTGTCCTTCACGCGGACGGTCATCACGAAGCGCTGACCGATTTCGAAGTTCCGGTCGAGACTCGGCGGCACGTAGACCGCGACGCGCCCGCCGCCTTCGAGACGCTTCACCGCGAGCACGCGCCCGCGGTCGCTCTGCGCCAGCTGGCGGTCGATCGCGCAGGAAAGCGAATAGACGTTCCCGCGAAGCGTTTCCGGGCTGCGCTCGAAGGCGTCCGCCGGCAGCGTCGAGAGCTCTTCGCCGCGGCTGTGGCGCACGGCGATGAGCGCCGCCGCGCCCGCGACGACGATCACGGGAATCAGAAAGGCGAAGAAAAGGGGGCTGATTTTTTTGGAGGCCATGAGGACGATTGAAAGGCGAAAACGCCGATGAAAAATTTTCTGCCGCGATTCTAACCGCCTCCGCTCCCTTTGCCGAGAGTAAAGTTTCCGCGAAATCCCGCGGCGCGGGAATGCTTCGGGCGCAAAAAAACGCGCGCGGCCGTCGGGTGGTCGCGCGCGCGTTTTTTGCGGGAAGGAATCAGAGTCCTTTTTCGGCGAATTTCGGCGCCAGGTATTCCGCGCAGCTGTCGAGCGAAGCGAGGCGCGGGTAGTCCGCCTCCGGCACCTCGATGCCGTGTTTTTTGCGGAGTTCCATGACGATGTCGAGGAAGTCCATCGAATCGAGGCTGAGCTGGTCGCGGAGCTTGACGTCCGGCTTCACGGCGGAGAGGTCTTCGTCCGGCGCGATGTCGGCGACGATGTCGAGAACGATTTTTTTGATGTCTTCTGCGGTCATTTTTTTATGGGTTGTGTAGGTTTGAAAGGTCTTTCACTCGGAAAATTTCTTCACGATCAGCGTGGAGTTGATGCCGAGCATGCCGAAGGAATTGTTGAGGATGTATTCGACTTTTTCCGCGCGTCTGGGCTCGCCGATGACGAGGCCGTCGATGGCGCAGTCGGGATCGAGTTCGTCGATGTTGACGCAGGGGTGGACGAGCCCGTCCTCGAACGCGGGCAGGTTTCCGGCGAGTTCGAGCGTTCCCGCGGCGCCCATGCAGTGCCCGATGAAGCCCTTGGTGTTGTTGACGTAGGTCGTCGGGCAGTCGCGGAAGACGTCGCGCATGGAAATCATTTCCTGGACGTCGCCTTTGCCCGTTCCCGTGGCGTGCGTGCTGATGATGTCGATGTCCTGCGGGGCGATTTTCGCGCGCTTCAGGGCGGCGCGCATGCATTCCGCCTGGCGGACGGGATCGGGCAGCACGGTGTCGCCCGCGTCGGAGTTCATGTGCCAGCCGACGATTTCCGCGAGGATGCGCGCGCCGCGGCGGCGGGCGTCGTCGAGGCGTTCGAGCGTGTAAAGGCAGCCGCCTTCGGAAATGACGATGCCGTTGCGCGCCTTGTCGAAGGGGCGCGAGGCCTTGTTCGGATCGGCGTGGTGGGCGAGGGCGGTCTGATTCTTGAAGCCCGCGAAGATGCCGAAAGTGTGCGGCGATTCGGAGACGCCGCCCGCGATCGCGAGATCGACTTCGCCGAGCTGGAGCATCTGCGCCGCCTGGATCAGCCCCGCGTTGCCCGCCGCGCACGCCGCGCCGATCGTGTAGTGCGGCCCGGTGATGCCCATGTTGATGGTGACTTCGCCCGCGGGATTGTTCGCGACGGTGCGCGGATTGTGGTGGTGCGTCCAGTACTTGGTGTCGTTGTTGAAAAGCGAAATGTTGTAGACTTCGTTTTCGGTCTCGACGTTCCCGTGTTCGGTGATGCCGACGTAGACGCCGACGCGCGACTTGTCCACGTTCGCGAAGTCGATGTTCGCGTCGAAGACCGCTTCGTGCGCGCAGTAGATGGCGATGGAACCGGCGCGGGTGGAGGTGCGCAGTTCGCGGCGCTTCTGGTGGCGCGTCGCGTCGAAATCGCAGATTCCGGCGGGCTGCTTGCCCATGTAGCGGACGTCTATTTCCCGAATGCGCGCGCGTCCGGCGAGCAGGTTCGCCCGGAATTCCGCGAGCGAGTTCCCGTTTGGCGCGGTGAGACCGACGCCGGTGATGACGATGCGAGGGAGGTTGTCCATGCCGAAAAATGTATGAACAGCCAATAAATCAAAAACCGCTCCGTCTTGTCAATCCGGGAAGGGGAAGCCGTTCGAAACGGGAAAACCCGTCCTCGTCCAGCGGTTTTCGGAAAAGAGGCGCCGCGCGCGCGTCAGGGAGCGGTTTTGAGGAGACCCGAGTCCGCGAAGGAGAAGTAGCCTTCGAGGTGGGGCGGGATGTTGCGTCTGCCGATGATCACGTGGTCGATCAGGCGGATGTCCAGCGTCGCGGCGGCCTCGGCGAGCTTTTTCGTGATCCTCACGTCGCTCGAGCTGGGCGTGGAGTCGCCGCTCGGATGATTGTGGACGAGAACGACGCATTCCGCGTTGCAGCGGACCGCCGGGCGGAGAAAGTCGCGCGGATGAAAGAGCGAGCCGTTCGCCGTGCCCGCCGAGACTTCGTCGTAGCGCAGCGGCCGAAGCTTGACGTCGAGAGAGAGAATCCAGCAGGATTCCCGGTCGAGCGGGAGCGCGCGTTTTTCGAAGAATTCGAAGACGTCGCGGGAACCCGAAATCGGCGCGGAGAACTCGCGCCTGTCTTCGAAGCGGCGCGCGAGCTCGAAGGCGGCGGCGAGGCTGCAGGCCCGTTTCCAGCCGAGCCCCGCGTCGACGAAATCGGAAACCGCCCAGCGGGAAAGCCGGTAGAGCGAGCCGTCCGTGCGGTCGAGCAGGGCGCGCGCCGCTTCGAGCGGAGGGGTTTTGGAGTCGCCGACCTCGAGCAGGACGGCGAGCACTTCCGCGTCCCCGAGACAACGCGCCCCGCGACGGTCGAGCCGTTCGCGGGGGCGCATCGGAGAGGGTTGTCCGTTTTCCGCGGACATCGTCCCTTATTTGTCGGAGAATTTGCCGAGAACCGTTCCCGCGGGAACGACCGCGTCCTTCTTGACGATGAGCACGCCGTCGCGGACGCAGAGCTGTTCGGTTTCCCAGCCGTCTTCGACGCCTTCGGGCGTGAGCTTGCAGTTCGCGCCGATGCGGGCGTTCTTGTCGATGATGGCGTTGCGGATGATGCAGTTCGGCCCGATGCCGACGATGGGCGTTCCCGCCGCGCGGCAGGCGGCGATTTCCTCCAGCGTCTCGTAATAGTCCGCGCCCATGTGGACGACGTTTTCGAGCGTGGAGCCTTCGTCGACGACGGCGCGGACGCCGATGACGCAGCGGTTCAGCTTCGCGTGCGTGACGATGGCGCCTTCGCCCATGATGACGCGTTCGAGCGTGCAGCCGTTCAGCTTGGCGGCGGGCAGGAGGCGGTCGTGCGTGTAGATCGGCGCGACTTCATCGAAGAAATCGAACGGCGGGACCGGATCCGTGAGCGAAAGATTCGTTTCCCAGAAGGCGCGGACGGTACCGATGTCTTCCCAATAGCTGTCGAAGACGTGCGCGACGAGCTTCTTCTTGCCGAGCAGGCCGGGGATGACTTCCTTGCCGAAGTCCTTCATGTCGTTGTTGAGGGCTTCGCGGAGGAATTTGCCGGAGAAGACGTAGATGCCCATCGAGGCGAGGCAGTATTCCGCGTTCGACTTGTCGGAGAGGGCGTCGCGCAGAGGCCCGTGAATGACGAGCGAGTCGATGACCTTCGGGTCTTTCGGCTTTTCGACGAATTCCGTGATTTCGGAGTCTTCCTTGACGCGCATGACGCCGAGCGCGGAGACTTCCGCCTTCGGCATAGCCTTGGCGGCGATGGTGACGTCCGCGTGGCTCTGGATGTGCTGGAGGATCATCGGACGGAAGTCCATGCGGAAAAGCTGGTCGCCCGAGAGAATGAGGACGTAGTCGTCGTCCTTCAGATTGAAGTGTTGGAGGTTGTGGCGCACCGCGTCCGCCGTGCCCTGGTACCAGGCTTCGCTCTCCATGTTCTGTTCCGCGGCGAGAATGTCCACGTAGCCCTTGCCGAAAGCGTCGAACTTGTACGTGCGCTGGATGTGGCTGTGCAGCGAGGCCGTGTTGAACTGCGTGAGCACGCAGATCGTGTTGTAGCCGGAGTTGAGGCAGTTGCTGATCGGGATGTCGATGAGACGATATTTGCCCGCGAGCGGGACCGCCGGTTTGCAGCGGGCTGCCGTTAAAGGATAGAGACGGGTGCCGCGGCCGCCGCCCATGATGACGCATACTACTTTTGAGGTTGCCATGATTTGTTTTGGAGTAATGGAATTTGGTTGAAATGGAGCACGGACCGAAGTCCGAACGCCGTTTCAGCATAGAGATTCCGGGGTTTCGCGCAAGAAAAATTTCGAGAAAGCGCGTTTTTTATCGCCCTCGCGGCTTTTGGTGCTTGAAGTGCGGGGGCGGGAACGCTATCCTCGCGGACTTTATTCATCCCAAGAAAACTTATGTCCAAATCAACCTCGATCTATAACAAATACCTGCTGTTCATCGCAGGTCTCGGCGGTCTCCTGTACGGGATCGACGTCGGCGTCATCGCCGGCGCGCTTCCTTATCTGCAGGCGACGACGAACTACACGCCCGGCCAGCTCTCCACGGTGGTCGCGGCGGTGCTGCTCGGTTCGGTGCTCTCCTCGCTGTTCGCGGGAGCGCTTTCCGACCTGTTCGGGCGCAAGAAAATCATGATTCTGGCGGGCGTGTGCTTCGTGCTCTCCGTTCCCGTCATCTGCGTGCCGGAAGGCTTCTACTGGCTGGTCGCGGGCCGCATTCTGCAGGGCGCGGCGGCGGGTCTCATCGGCGTCGTCGTTCCGCTCTATCTCGCGGAATGCCTCACGGCGGACAAGCGCGGCTTCGGCACGGGCATGTTCCAGTTCATGCTGACGGTCGGCCTCGTGTTCGCGGCGGCGGTCGGTCTTTACTTCGCGAGCCAGGTCGAAGCGGTCTCCTCCGCGGAATACGCCACGGTCGCCGAGCGCGGCGCGGCGATTCTCGCCGAAAAGAACTTCGCGTGGCGCGCGATCTTCTGGGCCTGCGCGGTTCCGGGCGTGATCTTCTCGTTCGGCGCGCTGTTCATCTCCGAATCCGCCCGCTGGCTTTACAAGAAAAACCGCATCGCCGACGCCCTGAAGGCGCTCGCGCGTTCCCGCGGCGAAGCCGAAGCGCGGAAGGAGATCGACGAAATGGGTTCCGCTTCCGCCGAGGAAGCCGCCGCCGACAAGAAGGCGGACGCCCCGAAGGATTCCCTTCTCCAGAAGAAATACATCGTGCCGTTCGTGCTCGCGGTCATCATTCTCGCGTGCAATCAGGCGACGGGCATCAATTCCGTGCTCGCCTACATCGTCGACGTGCTGAAGCAGGCCGGTCTCGACGGATCCGTCGCGAACCAGGGCGACCTCGTCGTCAAGATTCTCAACATGGTGATGACGATCGTCGCGATGGTGCTCGTGGACCGCAAGGGCCGCAAGTTCCTGCTCACCGTCGGCACCACCGGCATCATCGTCGGTCTGATCGGCGTCGCCGCGCTCTTCCTCAACGCGGAAAGCAAGATGCAGAACTTCACGGACACGCTCAATCCTGCGGCGCGAGGTTTTGAGCGCACGGAAGTCATCGTCAACGAAAAGACCGGCCTCGAGGAGGTCGACGAAAACGGCGACGCGAAGACGCACCTCGTCAAGTACGCGTATTATTCGCAGATGACGAAGGAACAGGCGCAGGCGCTGATGAAGACGGAAACGTTCGTTCCCGCGCAGGTGAAGTTCGTGTACACGGTCAACGGCGACATGAACGTCAAGACGCTCGTCGTCCGCGAGGACACCCCGGCGGACGAGCTCGAAATCAAGGTGCCGTACGAAGAAGGGCAAACCTTCGAGGTCAAGTCCTTTGAAGTCGGTCCGCTTCCGAGCGAGGCGAACGGCTGGTTCGCGACGCTGTTCTTCGCGATCTTCATCGCGGCGTACGCGGTCGGGCCGGGCGTGTGCGTCTGGCTCGCGCTCTCCGAACTCATGCCGAACCGCATCCGCGCGATGGGCATGTCGATCGCGCTGCTGATCAACCAGGGCGTCTCGACGGTCATCGCGGGAACGTTCCTGCCGGTCGTGGGCAACTTCGGGTATTCGACGATCTTCTTCTTCTGCGCGGGCTGCACGGTGATCTACTGGATCACGGCCGTGTTCTTCCTGCCGGAAACGAAGGGCCGCACGCTCGAAGAAATCGAAGCGCACTTCGAAGGCAAAAAGAAGCTCTGAGATTCCGGAGCATCCGCAAAAAAAGCGTTCCCGCGCGGGAACGCTTTTTTTTTGCGCGCGCGGAAGGCGCGGAGCAGGGCGGCGGGCTTTATTCGACGACGACTTTCTTGTCGAGCATTGCGGGGAGATAAATCTTCCCGTCTTCGACGATGAAGTCCGCGGGACCGTTCACGGGAACGCTCACGGCGTCCTTCACCTCGTGCGTGCGCAGATTCATCTTTTTGACCGCGCCGGGTCTGCCGTTCGCCGCCCAGTCGGAAAAATACAGCCAGTCGCTCTCGCGCCCGAACAGATCTTCCTCCTCTTCGACCGCGATTCCGTCGTAAAGCCCGGGCACGTCGCGGACGACGGAGACGGGCACGGGTGTTCCCGCGGCTCCGCCGAGCGGCAGCGCCTTGATCTTCCCGGCGGGAGCGCCGTCGGCGCCCGTCGCGTATTCGGCGACGTAGAGCACGCCGTCTTCGATCGCGAGACCGTTGGGCGCGTCGAGCGGTTCCGTCGTCTTCAGTTCGGAATAGGCGCCGCCGCGCAGATCGATGCGGAAAATCTTGCCGATGTCCGTCGCCGAGACGTAAAGGAAGCCGTCCTTTTCCGCGAGGTCGTTCAGGAACTTCGTGTTTTCCTTGGAAAAATCGAAGGTGCGCACGACGATTCCCGCGCGGACGCTGATGCCGACGACGCGGTCGACGTCCGCGACGTAGAGCACGCCGTCTTCGACGAGCGCGCCTTTGGGGGCGTCGAGCCGGACGTTCGGGAACGCGTTCGGCGAGAGGATTTTCCCGCGCGCGTTCATCGTCGCGATGAAGCCGTCGCCGTCCTTCGCCGTGGGCGTCATCGTCTTTCCGATGCAGGCGACGTAAAAGACGTCGTCGTCTTCGGCGACGCTTTCGGGGTGCCCGTCGAAGAGCACGGAATTCGCGGCGCAGGCGGGAAGAAACGCCGCAGCGGCGAAGATGAAGGGGAAGAGCGCGAATTTCTTTTTCATGATTTTTTGTTGTGATTCAGTCTCAAAGAGCGTTGTCCGCGCCGGAATTCGTCTTGTTTTTCAAAAAACGCGGGAACGCGTCAGCTGCGGCGGAGGATGCTCAGCGCGGAAATCGTGCTGGCATCGAGCTCGCGCATGCTGTCGAGGACGGCGTCGGCACCGGCGCGTTCGAGCAGCTCCCGCGGGTTGACGGTGGCGACGGCGACGGTCGTCATGCCGGCGGCGCGCGCGGCCTCGACGCCGGAAATCGTGCTCAGCACGGCGATGCAGTCCCGCGGCGCGCGGTCCACGGCTTTCGCCGCGAGCTGAAAGGCTTCCGAAGAGCCGACGCTCGTCTGCACGTTCCCGTGGGCGATGACGGCGGAAAACGCTCCCGTCAGCCCGAGGATTTCCAGGACGAAATCGACTTCTTCGCGGAAGACGGGGCAGGCGACGGCGCAGGGAATTTCGCGTTCCTTGAGCGCGTTGAGCAGCGTGCGGATTCCCGGGAGCGGCTCCGGCGTCTCTTCCGCGAAAATCTGCCTCATCAGCGCCTCCTTGCGTTCCGCGAGCTCCTCCGCCCGGCGGGGATTCGAGGTCCAGTTCAGCACGGACGTGATGACGGCGCAGTTGTCGCGCCCGAAAGTCTTGCGCAGGTAGCCCGACGGCAGCACGAAGCCGTGCTCTTCCGCGAGCGCTTCCCAGCTGCGTTTGTGGTAGTCCGCGGAGTTCAGGACGACGCCGTCCCAAGCAAAAATGACGCCTGTCTTCATGGGGTAAATGGGGTAGGGGTTTGACCGAAGAAGTAATGTGCCTTCAGTCTTGCGCAATCGCCGCCGAAAGTCGAACAGAAACTTCGCGCGGAAGCCCGCGCGGCGCAGGCCGGGCGCCCGAAAACTCGTCGGGAACCGTCGTTACGCGCCTTCCTTGTCGAGGTGGCGAAGGCGGAGCTGGCCGCAGGCGGCGTCGATGTCGTGGCCTTTTTCGCGGCGCAGCGTCGCGGGAACGCGGCGTTCCTGGAGCGTTTTCAGAAACTGCATCTGGCGGTTGCCCGAGGGACGTTTCCAGGGCAGCCCCTCGACGGTGTTGTAGGGAATCAGGTTCACGTGCGCGTGGAGCTCGCGCGCGATTTCGGCGAGCCGGCGCGCCTGCTCGTTCGAGTCGTTCACGTCCTCGATCAGAATGAACTCGAGCGTGATCATGCGACCGTGCTTTTCGGAAAATTCCTTCGCCGCGGGAACGAGCTGCGCGAGCGGCCATTTGCGGTTCACGGGCATGATGCGGGAACGCACTTCATCCGTCGCGCCGTGCAGACTGATCGCGAGGCGGAACTGCATCGGGTCGTCCGCGAGCTCGCGGATCTTCGGCACGACGCCGCTCGTGGAGATCGTGATTCTGCGCGCGCCGACGCCGAGCCCCCACGGCGCGTTCGCGACGCGCAGCGCGCGCATCACGGCGTCGAGATTCAGCAGCGGCTCGCCCATGCCCATGACGACGATGTTATCGAAATCCGTGAAGCCCGTTTCGCGCGTGCCCTTGTCGCCGCCCTCCCAACACACGAACATGAGCTGAGCGACGATTTCGCCCGCGTCTAGATTGCGCTTCCAGCCCGCGAGCCCGCTCGCGCAGAATCTGCAGCCCTGCGCGCAGCCCACCTGCGTGGAGATGCACACCGTCTTGCGGGAACGCTCCTCGCCGGCGACTTCCTGCGGCGCGCGCAGAATCACGCATTCGACGAGCGCGCCGTCGCGCATGCGGAGCAGGAGCTTCTCCGTGACGTCGTCCGACTGCTCGCTTTTCGCGACGAGCTCGGCGGGCGTGAAGTCGTAGGTCTCCGCGAGCCACGCGCGCGTTCCCGCGGGAACGTTCGTCATCGCGTCGAACGAGCGCACGCGTTTCTTGTAGATCCATTCGAGAATCTGCGTCGCGCGGAACGGCTTTTCGCCGCGCGCCTCGAGCGCCGCCGCGAGCGTTTCCCTGGTTTCCGAAAAAATGAGCGGTCGAAAATTCTGCATGGCGCGGCAGTCTAAGCGTTCCCGCCCGAAACGCAAACGTTCCCGCGCGCTTTGTTCTTTAATCTTCGGGCGCCAGGCGTTAAGCTGTTTCCCACTTATGGCAAATATCCCTCCCTTCAAATATCAGCACCCGTTCCCGCTCGGCGAAGACAAGACCGAATATTATCTGCTCACGAAAGATCACGTCTCCGTGAGCGAGTTCGAAGGCGTTCCCGTCCTCAAGATCGCCAAGGAAGGCCTCACCGCGATGGCGAACGCGGCCTTTCGCGACGTCTCGTTCATGCTGCGCCGCTCGCACAACGAGCAGGTCGCGAAGATCCTCCGCGATCCCGACGCGAGCGAGAACGACAAGTACGTCGCGCTCACGTTCCTGCGCAACGCGGAAGTCGCCTGCAAGGGCAAGCTCCCGCTCTGTCAGGACACGGGAACGGCAATCATTCACGGCGAAAAGGGACAGCAGGTCTGGACCGGCTTCTGCGACGAGGAAGCGCTCTCGCTCGGCGTCTACAAGACCTACACCGAGGAAAATCTGCGCTACTCGCAGAACGCGCCGCTCACGATGTACGACGAAGTGAACACGAAGTGCAACCTGCCCGCGCAGATCGACCTCGAAGCGACGGAGGGCATGGAATACAAGTTCCTCTGCGTCACGAAGGGCGGCGGAAGCGCGAACAAGACTTATCTTTACCAGGAGACGAAGGCGCTGCTGAACCCGAAGACGCTCGTGCCCTTCCTCGTCGAAAAAATGAAGACGCTCGGCACGGCCGCGTGCCCGCCCTACCACGTCGCGTTCTGCATCGGCGGCACCTCGGCGGAAAAGAATCTGCTCACGGTGAAGCTCGCCTCGACGCACTACTACGACGAGCTCCCGACCAGCGGGAACGAGTTCGGCCGCGCGTTCCGCGACGTCGAGCTGGAAAAGCAGGTGCTCGCCGAAGCGCACCGCATCGGGCTCGGCGCGCAGTTCGGCGGAAAATATCTCGCGCACGACGTGCGCATCGTCCGCCTTCCGCGTCACGGCGCGAGCTGCCCCGTCGGCATGGGCGTCTCCTGCTCCGCCGACCGCAACATCAAGTGCAAGATCAACAAGGACGGCATCTGGATCGAAAAGCTCGACGACAATCCCGGCTCGCTCATTCCCGAGGAACTCCGCCGCGCGGGCGAAGGCGACGCGGTCCGCATCGACCTCAACCGCCCGATGCCGGAAATCCTCAAGGAACTTTCCAAATATCCCGTCGCGACGCGCCTCTCGCTCAACGGCACGATCATCGTCGGGCGCGACATCGCGCACGCGAAGCTGAAGGAACGCCTCGACCGCGGCGAAGAGCTCCCGCAGTACGTCAAGGATCACCCGATCTACTACGCGGGCCCGGCGAAGACGCCGGAAGGCATGGCGTGCGGCTCGATGGGGCCGACGACCGCGGGGCGCATGGACTCCTACGTCGATCTGTTCCAGTCGCACGGCGGCGCGCTCATCATGCTCGCGAAGGGCAACCGCAGCCAGCAGGTGACGGACGCGTGCAAGGCGCACGGCGGCTTCTACCTCGGCTCGATCGGCGGTCCCGCGGCGATTCTCGCGCAGAACAACATCAAGTCCATCGAATGCGTCGAATATCCCGAACTGGGCATGGAGGCGATCTGGAAGATCGAAGTCGAAAACTTCCCGGCGTTCATTCTCGTGGACGACAAGGGCAACGACTTCTTCAAGCAGATCAAGCCCGTCTGCCCGAAGGCGTAAAAGCGGGTCGAGGGCTTTAAAAACTCGGGGAGCCGGGAAGTGATCGCTTCTCGGCTCCTCAAGTTTTTTTTGACTTCGGAGTTTATCGACGTTCTCTTGTCGGCATGGCGAGTTGGCGTAAGATCGCGGCGTTCGCGGCCGCGTTTCTGGCGGGAGCGGGCGTTTTCTGCGCGCTCGCGCGCTGCGACGCGCTCAGAGACGGCGACGGCTTCGGGGCGCTTCCCGCCGCCGGGCTTCCCGCGCGCGAAACCGTCGAGGCGGTTCCCGAAAAGCGCGCGGGAACGCTCCGCGTCGCCTCGATCAATTCGTTCAACTATCTCAGCACGAACCGCCGCACCGACGACGGCGTCTACAAGCGCCATTGGGCGAAGCCGCGGAGCGAGCGCGAGGCGCTGCGCCGGCTCATTCTCGCGGTGAATCCCGACGTGCTCGCCGTGCAGGAAATCGGCGGCGCCAAGCAGCTCGACCAGCTCGCGCAGGATCTCGAAGGCGCGGGCGTCGGCGCCGCGTTCCCGCACCGCGTCGTGCTGAGCGGCCGCGACGCGCATCGCCGCGTCGCGCTGCTCTCGCGTCTGCCGTTCCGCGAAATCTTCCGCTTCCCGGAAAAGGACGCCATGTCGCGCGGGCTGCTCGGCGCGGAGGTCGCCACGCCGGGAACGGCTCCGGTCCGCGTCTTCACGCTACACCTGAAGAGCAAGATCACGCGCGACGCGAGCGATCCCGAATGCGCGGCGGAACGGCTCGCGGAGGCGCGCCGCGCGCGTGCCGTGCTGCTCCGCGTCGGCGGGAACGCGTGCGTGCTGCTCGGAGACTTCAACGACGAGCCCGAGAGCGCTCCCGTGCGCGTCTTCTCGGAAGGCGGATTTATGCGGCGGCTCGATTCCCGCGATTCCGCGGGCGCGCGCTGGACGTATTCAAATTCCAGATACGGATACCGTTCGGTCTTTGATCACGTCTTTCTTTCGCCGGCGCTTCGCGGGGAAGGGCACGTCGCGGACGAGGCGCTTTCGCGCGTCCGCTCGCCGATCGGCGGCGTCGTTTCCGCGAGCGATCACCGCATGGTCTTCTGCGACGTCGCGTTCGCGGACGCGGAAGCGCCGCCCTCCCCGTGAAGTCTGAACGTGAAAAAGGCGTTCCCGCGCGGTGCGGAAACGCCTTTTTCGTCGCGAAAAGCGCGCTCAGGCTTCCGGTTCGGAAGCGGGCGGCTCAGATTTTTCTTCGGGCGCGGGCACCGCTTCTTCCGTCGCCGGCGTTTTAGCGGGGGCGTCTTCCGCCGCTTCCGCGGAAAGCGAGCCGATGACCTTGATGAGCGGTTCCGGCGCTTCGGGAACGGCGCCGCCGATGTCGTCGCCAGGGCATTCCACGCTGGGAATTTCCGGACGTTCGAGAGGCTGTTCCGCCTTTTCCGCCGCTTTCGCCTGCGCTTCCGTCATGACCGGATGCGCGTAGAGCTTGCCGTCGGACATTTCGGCGACGTAACCCTCGGTGACGAGCCAGCGGACGGTGCCGACCAGCTCCTTCGCGAGCGCTTCCTCGTCGGCGGACGGCGCGGACGCGGCGTTTTCAGTCGGCGCGGGCGTCTCGGTTTCGGCGGGCGCGGCTTCGGGCTTCGCTTCCGTTTCGGCGCCGATGCCGAGCATCTTCTTCGGCAGCTCGGAAATCGCGGTGCCGGGATTCTTTTCGAGGAAATCGAAGACGCGCTGAATCGTGTCCGAGAAGACGGAGCTCGGCGTGCGGAATTTGCGCTTCACGCCGCAGACGAGGGTGATGCCCTTGGGACCTTTTTTGTAAAGGAAGAATCCGAGATGGCGCAGGCGCCCGCGGAAGCCGTTGGCGGTGTTGAGCGGGAACTTGCGCTGGAATTCGATTTCCCGCTCGATGTTCGCCTTCAGCGGGCCGAGCGGCATTTTTTCGACGAGCGTGCCGGAGATGCGGACCTGCTTCGTCTCGCGCACCGCCTCGTTCTTGCGCGAGGCGACGACGAACGCCTTGGCGGCGCCGGCGTCGTCGAAGGATTCGGGCTCGCCGTCCTTGCGGTTTTTGAGAACGAAGCGCGTGCGCTTCTTCATCTTTTCGGACCACGCGGCGATGGCTTCGGGATCCTTGACGGTCTCGACGCGCGACATGAATTTCTCGAACGGCATCTTCGGGAAGTTCGCCGCGTGCCAGTCGCGCAGGATCTGCTGATAGGCGTGGTAGTTCGGCGGCGCGAGCAGCTCGCCCGTGAAGCCGCATTTGGCGATCATCGTGAAGTTGCCCTTGGGAGCCTCGATCTCGACTTCCTCGACCTCGAAGAATTTGTCGAGGTGATTCTTGAAGACGTGCGCGAACGCGTCCTGCTCGTTGCGGAACGGCATGCCGTCGGGAACGCAGACGTAGAAGGGCGGGAGCGGTTTGTCGCTCGGAATCGGCTTGCCGGCCTTATCCTTTTTCTGAAGCGGCGTGACGACGACCGCGAAGCGCTCCGGCTTTTCGAGGATGATCTTCGCGATTTCGAAGAGCACGTAGGTGCGCGCGGAATTCTTGATTGCCTTCGCGAGCACGGTGAAGGGCTTGTCTTCCGGGTAGATCATCACGTCGGCGACGCGCATCGGCGGCGGGTTGCCGTCGCGGGAAGGCGGGCGGCGACGGTCGTTTCCGCGGCGCGGCGGCTTGCCTCCTTCGCGGGAACGCGGCGCGTCGGAGTCCGCGAAACGGGGCGCGCGCGGTGCTTCGCTCTCGGAGCGGCTTTCTTCGCGGCGCGGCGGACGAGGTCCGCGGCGGTCGCGGGTTTCACGGCGTTCCCGCGGCGCGTCGGCGCGGTCGAAGTCGCGGCGCGGTCTGCCGCGGAATTCCGGGCGGCTCGAGCGTTCCACGGAGATTTTTTTCGCGTCGTCGGCGGCCCAGTCCGGATTGAAATCAAGCGAGGAAAGCGAGCTCAGGTCGATTTCCGCGTTTTCGGAATCGGGCGTTTCGTTCGTGTCGTTCATAGGAAAAACGTCTGAATTTTAAGATTTGGTCGGATTGCTTTTCATTAGAAACTTCCGCGCGGGAACGCGCAATTAGAAAAGTGAGGCGCGCGCGCCGCGGAAGGGCGGGCGCGAAAAAGCCCGCAATCCTTTCGTTCATAAAGGACTGCGGGCGATTTGGGAAGGAAAGTGGTGGAGATGAGGGGAGTCGAACCCCTGTCTTTCGACCTTTCGGAGGCGACGTCTACACGCTTAGCCGTACGTTTGGAATTCGGCCTTCCTTGGGGCGGCGGCGCCCGGGAGAGCCTATCCGCGTTCCCGTTTTTCGCTTCGCGGGAATGCGGACAAGTCCGAAGTTTTACCTGCTTTTTTGACGGCTCGCGCGCTTAGGCAGGCGTGGGCGCGCGTAACCGTGCCGCAACTTCAGGCGGCAAGCGCGAACGCATTGCTGCGTTCGAACGCGATGGTGTTGTTTTTGCCATTTGACGTGGCGATGCATGATTTAGGAGGCCGAGCATCATCCTCCGCGTGCAGCCGCAACCTATTTGCCGAAATCGAATCCGGAACATCCCCAAAAAAACGGAGCAGGGAACAGGTCGCGCCGGAACCCTGACAAAGAACGAAAGATTCGCGGAATTCTGCCCGCGGCGCGTTCCCGTGTCAAGCGCGCGCAACTCCATGCTTCACTTTCGCGCGGGAAGGTGTTTAATTTTCGGCAATGAAAGTCAGCCTTTTTATCCCCTGTTTCGTCGATCAATATTTTCCGGACGCCGGGATGGCGTGCGTGAAGATCCTGAAAAAACTCGGACACGAAGTCCTTTTTCCGGAGCGGCAGACCTGCTGCGGACAGCCGCCGTTCAACACCGGCTTCTGGAAGGAGGCGCGGGAAGCGGCGAAGCGCGCGCTGGACATCTTCGAAAGCGCCGAGGTCGTCGTCGGGCCGTCGGGTTCGTGCATCGCGATGATGAAGGACGGCTACGGCGATCTCTTCAAGGGCACCGCCGACGAGGCGCGCGCGCGGGCGCTCGCGGCGAAGACGTTCGAGTTCACGCAGTTTCTGGTGAACGTGCTCGGCGTCACGGATCTGGGCGCGTCGTTCCCGCACAAGGTGACGTTTCACGACGGTTGCCACGGTCTGCGCATGCTCGGCGCGAAGCGCGAGCCGCGCGCGCTCCTGGAGAAGGTTCGCGGGCTCGAGCTCGTCGAGATGGGCGAGGCGGAATCGTGCTGCGGCTTCGGCGGAACGTTTTCCGTGAAGTTTCCGAAAATCTCCACGGCGATGGTCGAGAAAAAGGCGGCGTCGATCGTCGAGACCGGCGCGGAGTACGTGACTTCGCTGGACGCCTCCTGCCTGATGAACATCGGCGGCTACGCCTCGCGCAACCGTCTGCCCTTCAAGACGATTCACGTCGCCGAAATCCTCGCGAACTTCTGAATAAGAGGTTAAAGGTTAGCAGGTTAGGAGGTTACAGACAGGCATGAAGACGACGCTGTTTTCTTTCGAGCGCCTGCAGGTTTGGCAAAAGGCGAGGATGTTCACGAAAGACGTTTACGAGCTGACGAAAAAATTTCCGCAGAGCGAGCTGTTCGCGCTTACGCAGCAGCTTCGTCGCGCCGTCGTTTCCGTGCCTTCGAATCTCGCGGAAGGCAGTTCACGGCGTTCCGTCGTCGAACATGTCCGTTTCGTGGAAATCGCCTACGGTTCTCTGCTCGAAGTCTATTGCCAGCTTCAGCTCGCGTGTGATTTCGGTTATCTTGCGGAAACCGAGCTCGCAGCGCTGAAGCCGCGGATTCGCGAAATCGCCGCCGCGATGACGGGGTTGCGTAAGTCGCTTTTAGTTTCTTCGAGAAACTCCGCCGCCGAGCGTTTTGATCCTTAACCTCTTAACCTTTTAACCTGTAATCTCTTCCTTAAAATCCTAAAAATCCCTGTTAAACAATTTCCCATGTCCACACCTCAGACCATTTTCAAGCACGCCAGCGGCGAAGCCGCGCGGAACGGCGCAAGGCGCGACTTCATCTACAAGGCGCTCGGCGGCTACTACGCCGCGCGCGACCGCAACAAGGGCGCCTTCCGCGACTGGCAGAAGGCGCGCACCTGCGCCGCGCAGACCAAGTACGAAGCGCTGAACAATCTCGCCGAAAATCTCGAAATCTTCGCGAAGAAGATCGAGGCGCGCGGCGGCAAAGTCTTCTTCGCGGGAACGCCGAGCGAGGCGCGCAACTACATTCTGAAGGTCGCGCGCGACAACGGCGTCAAAAAAATCATCAAGTCCAAGTGCATGACCTCGGAGGAAATCCACCTCAACGAGGCGCTGATCGAGGCGGGAACGGAAGTCGTCGAAAGCGACCTCGGCGAGTTCATTCAGCAGCTGCGCAAGGAGCCGCCGTTCCACTTCGTTTTCCCGTGCATGCACGTGAAGCGCGACGAGATCAACCGGCTTTTTCAGGAAAACATTCATTCCCGCGACACGAACAACCCGGAAGAGCTGACGATGATCGCGCGCGAATACCTGCGCCGCAAATATCTCGAAGCGGACATGGGCATCACGGGCGCGAACTTCATCGTCGCGCGCGACGGCATGATTTCCGTCACCGAAAACGAAGGCAATTCCCGCCTTTCCGCGGCGATGCCGAAGATTCATCTCGTGCTCGTCGGCATCGAAAAAGTCGTGCCGCGGCTCGAAGACCTCGCGCTCTTTCTGCCGATGCTCGCGACCGCGGGCGCGGGCCAGCCGCTCACCGGCTACAACACGCAGTACGCGGGACCGCGCACGGCGGAGAATCCCGACGGACCGGAGCAGTTCCACGTCGTTCTGCTGGACAACAACCGCACGGCGCTGCTCGCCGACGCCGAACACCGCGACGCGCTCCACTGCATGCGCTGCGGCGCGTGCCTGAACGTCTGCCCCGTCTTCAAGAACATCGGCGGGCTCAGCTACGGCACGACGTATCAGGGGCCGATCGGCTCTCTCATCACGCCGCACCTGCGCGGCACGAAAAACTGGCAGCACCTGTCGTATTCCTCGTCGCTGTGCGGCGCGTGCACGCAGGCGTGCCCGGTCAAGATCGACATTCACGAGCACCTGCTCGAAAACCGCCGCAACGCGACGCGCCTTTCGCCGAGCCCGCTCTGGAGGCTCATCTTCTTCGGCTTCAATTTCGTGTTTTCGCGGCCGAAGCTCTACGCGCTCGCGGGAAAGCTCGCGCGCGCGTCGGGCCCGCTCGCGAAGCTCGCCGGAAAAATCCCGGGCACGCTGCTCTACGGCTGGACGGGCACGCGCGATCTTCCGCCGCCGCCGAAACGCTCCTTCCGCGAACGCTTCAAAGAAGAGAGCAAGAACTGACGATTCCCGTCAAAAAATTTAAAGTCCCATGAACGACAGCAAAGAAAAAATCCTTTCCCGCATCCGCGAGGCGCTCCGCGCTCCCGCGCCCACGCCCGCGCAGATCTATTCGCGCCACGACCCGAAACCCGCGCCCGAATACACGCGCGACTTCCGCGACGCCATGCCGCCCGCGGGAACGACGCCCGCCGAGCGCGAAGAGATTTTCGCGAAGAACCTCGACGCGCTCAAAGGCAATCTCGTCGTCTGCGCGAGCCTCGAAGACGCGCGCGCGAAGCTCGACGCCCTCCGCGCCGAACGCGGCTGGAAAAAAATCGCCGCGCACCGCGCGCCGCTCTGCGGGGCGGTCGTTCCCGCGGAATCCGTGACGATCTTCACCGACGACGGCTACGACAAAAACGCGCTCGAGACCATGGACGCCGGCGTCTCCGAGTGCGAATGCCTCGTCGCGCAGACGGGCAGCGTGATGTTCTCCACGCGCGCGAGCGGCGGTCGCGCTCTTTCGATTCTGCCGCCGGTGCACGTCGTGCTCGCGAAGAAATCGCAGCTCGTCGGCGACCTTACGGACGCCTACGCGCTCGTCCGCGAAAAATACGGCGACGATCTTCCGGACTGCCTCGGCTTCATCACGGGACCCTCGCGCACGGGCGACATCGAGCGCATTCTCGTCCTCGGCGCCCACGGCCCGAAGGAGCTCTTCGTCTTCCTCATCGACGCGTAAGAGCGGGGAAGCCGTCGCGGGAACGCGCGGGGGCGCTTTTCCGGACCACAAAAAAAGCGCGCGACGCCTCGAACGTCGCGCGTTTTTTTTGCGGAGAAAATCGCGGGAACGTTCAGTTCTGCGGATTGATGATCCAGGAGGCGCTTTTTGTGCCCTTGAGCTTGCGGGCGTCTTCGTTCGGCGCGATCACGACCGTCTTGCCCGGAAGCGCGTTCTTGAACGCCGCGTCGGAAGGATATTTGATTTCGCAGCCGCCGAGCTGCTCTTCGCGGATGAAGATCGTGCCGTGCACGGTGAGCTTCTTGCCGCGACCGGCGGGAACGTATTCGTCGAGAACGACGGCGCCCGCGACGGCCTTCTTCGCTTCGGCGTCCCAGCCTTTGTAGTTTTCCTGGATCGTGATTTTCTGATTCGCGTTGGAGACGAGCTCGATTTCGTAGGCGACGCCGTTTTCCTCCGCGGCGACCGTTCCCGCGGCGGCGGAATCGCCCGCCGGCGCGCAGGATTTCACCGCGACGAGAACGCCGGCCGCGACGACGACGAGCGCGCCCGCCGCGACGAGCGCGAGACCCTTCGCTGCGCGCGCGGGCTTGGCGGAAGCGCCGCCCGAAAACGACGAATCGTCCGCTTCGTCGCCGGAGGAAACGGCGCGCCCGACGAGACGGAACGTGCCGCCGCGCGCGCCGGAAGACTTCGCGAGCGTCTCCTTGTATTCGGCGACGAGCGCGTCGGCGTCGAGCTTGAGGAGCTTGGCGTAAATGCGCAGAAAGCCGATGCGGTAGACGGGCGCGAGGTCGATGGAGTCGAAATCGTCGTTTTCCATCGCGATGATGTAATGGCGGCGGATGTGCGTGCGGTCGGAAACGCCGCGCTCGTCCAGCGCGAGCTTTTCGCGGGCGCTTTTGAGTTTCTGCCCGATGGAAATCATGTTGTCTGCGGTGCTCATTGCTTTTTCTTCTGCCTTAAAAATTCAAATTCGCGGCGGTTTTATCGCAAGCGTTTTTTGGAAAAATCTTCACGGCACGATGACCTTGACGGTCGCGCCGAGTTTGTTGACGTGCATCTTGCGCACGCGCCAGTGGATGGAGAGCGTGTCGCAGAAATCCGCGATCTCGTTGCCGAAGCCGTCGTCGTCGTTCTTGACTACGGCGACGATCGTCGGGCCCGCGCCGGAAACGTAGGCGGTGACGGCGTTGTCGGACTCGCGGATGTAGTTGAACACCTTTTCGCCCTCGGGAACGAGCTTGAGGCGGTAGCCCTGGTGGATGCGGTCCTTGCAGCCGGCGCGGATCAGCCTCTCGTCCGCCTTTTCGAGCCCTTCGAGCAGAATCGGAATGCGCGACATGTTGTAGATGCAGTCCGAAAGCCCGTAGGACTTCGGCAGAATCGCGCGCGCCTCTTCCGTGGAGACGCGGACGTCCGGCATCAGCGCGTAGAAGCTGATCGCCTCGGAAATCGGATAGACGTGCCAATAGACGAAGTCGTTTTCGATGATCGCCGCGACGAAGCCGCCGAGAATCGCGGGCGCGACGTTGTCCGGGTGCCCTTCGATGAGGGAGGCGATGCGGAGAATCTCCGCCTTGTCGAAGTTCAGCCCGGCGATCTGATTCGCCGCCATGATGCCCGCGACTATGCAGGTCGAGCTCGACCCGAGCCCGCTGCACAGCGGCAGGTCCGTGTCGAAATGAATGCTCAGCGGCGGCACCTGGCGGCCGTAGCTGGTGAGGGTCTTCACGAGCGTCGTGTAGACGAGATTCGTTTCCGCCGTGGAAAACGCGGGTTCGCAGCCGGTGATCGTCAGCCCTTCGCCGCCGGTCTCGAACGTGAAGCGGTTGAACATGTCGAACGCGACGCCCATGACGTCGAAGCCCGGACCGACGTTGGCGCTCGTCGCGGGAACGGAAATCTTGAATCTCATGATGTTTGTTTTCGGAAAATTGAGTACGGGAGTTGTTTTTCCGCCCGATTAAACACGAGAACGCGCGGAGTTTCAAGCACCGAGCCGCCTTCCCGCAGGCGCGGAATCATTCTTCCGCAGGGAAGATTTTTTCGAAGGACGCGAACTCGCTTTCGGCGAGCACGGCGCGGAGCGTTTCGAGCGTCACGTCGAAGAGATGAAATTCCTGCTTCGCGTTCTTCGCGACGAGCGTAAGACGCCAGCCGCCGTTGAGGCGCAGGATTTTGATCGTGCGCGCGCGGGAACGCGCGTTGGCGCGGATGACGCCGCGCGAGACGCGCGCGACGCGGTCGAGCCGCCGAATCAGCGGCTCGGCGGCTTCGATGACGGTGGAATGCGTTCCCGCGCGCACGAACGGAAGCGGTGAGACGGCGAGGCGGCGGAACCGCGCGGGCGCCGCCGCCTCGGACCTTCACGCGATTTCCCACTTGTAGGGATGATTCGAAAGCAGCTCGCAGCCGTCCTTGCGCACGACCACGACGTCTTCGATGCGGCAGCCGCCGATGCCCGGATAGTAGAGCCCCGGCTCGACCGTCACGACCATGTTTTCGCGCAGCTTTTCCGAGGCGAGCGAGCGCCCGCCCATGTTCGGAGCCTCGTGCACGTTGAGCCCGACGCCGTGTCCGAGCCCGTGGAAGAATCCCGTCGGAACGCCGTCCACGTAGCCCGCCTTGTAGCCGAGTTTTTCGAAGAAGTCGACGGTCGCCCTGTACACGCTCACGCCCGTCACGCCCGCCTTGATCCGCGCGATCGCGGCGTCGTGCGCCTGCTTCACGGAATCGACGAGCCTGCGCTGTTCCGGCGACGCTTTGCCTTTGAGATACGTGCGCGTCATGTCGCCGAAGTAGCCGGTCGCCGCGATGCGCGGGAAGATGTCGCAGACGATGAGCGAGTTCGCGCGGATCGGGCCGAAGCCGGAGCAGTGGCAGTCCACACCCTGTTCGCCGGAAGCGGCGATGAGGCCTTCGACGTTGATGCCGCCCGCGTCGAGACAGGCGTGCTCGATCGCCATGCGGAGGCGTTCCGAGGTCAGCGTCTTTCCCTCGTATTTGAGAAAGCCCTTCTTGTCGATCGTCGCGGCCTTGAGGATTTTTTCGACCGCCTTGAAGCCCGCGCACGACGCGCGGTTGCCGGCGCGGATGTATTCGAGCTCTTCTTCGGTCTTGACGACGCGCTGCGGGAAGAACGGCGTGCCGCCCACTTCGAGCTTGAGCCCGAGCTTGTGCAGCGTCACGAAAAGCCCCGACGGGAAATCCGGCGGCACGATGAACGATTCCGCGCCGTAGCGCTTCGCGAGATCGACGATCAGCTCGGGCGTTCCCGCGTCGGGCTGCGTCTCGCGCAGTTTCGCCAGCTCCTCCGCCATGTCGAGCACGACGTCGAAGTTCGATTCCTTGCGGCAGCGCACGATTTCGAGCATCGTAATCGCGGCGATGCGCTTGCCCTTCGCCGTGAAGGCGATGAAGGCGTCGCCGCACGCGAAATGCGCGAACCAGCGCATGTCGGCGGAATTGTTCGGGGACGCGTACAGCAGCACGTCCGGTTTTTTGTTGGATTTCTTGCTCATTCTGAAAAACGTTTCGGTGCGCGCATTTTAAACACGATTCCCGCCGAATTTCCATGCCTTTTTCGGAAAAGGGAAAAGAGGATTCGCGCTTGCCAAGGGGAGGCGCTTCGTCCATGATGGGCGACACTGAACGCGCGGCTTCGCCCCCTTTTCGTTCATGCGTTCGGTTTTCATTCGACTCCCTTTAATTGATTGCTATGAAAGCGGCTTTGACGGGAGGCATCGGCTGCGGAAAATCCACGGCACTGCGAGCCTTCCGAAATCACGATTGCGCGACCGTCAGCGCGGACGCCCTCGGACACGAAATTCTTTCCGAATCTTCGTCCGCGGCCTTCGTCGTCGCGCGCTTCGGCGCCGAGTGCGCTCCCGCGGGAACGGTGGACCGGGAACGGCTCGCGCGCGTCGTCTTCGCCGATCCCGCCGCGCGGAAGGTGCTCGAGGACTTCATCCACCCCAAAATCGAAGCCGCCTGGCGGGAACGCGTCCGCGCCGCGGAAGAGCGGGGTGAAGACTGCGTCGTCGAGATTCCGCTGCTTTTCGAAAAAAATCTCGAAGGCTCATTCGACCGCACGGTCTGTCTCGTCTGTTCCGAGGCGGTGCAGCTGGAGCGTCTCGAAAAGCGCGGCCTGCCGCGGGAACGCGCGCTCGCCCGCATCGCGGCGCAGCTGCCGATCGAGGAAAAGACGCGCCGCGCGGACGTCTGCCTGTTCAACGACGGTTCCCCCGAATTTCTTGAGAAACAAATCGCAATCTTCGCAAAAAAATTTTTGAACTGAAATGGAAGAAGACAACATCATCTCCCCGAATCCCTCTGAAGAAAACGCGAAGCCGGCGCCCGCGAAGCGAGGCCGTCCGCGCAAGAATCCGCTCCCGGAAGGCGAGGCGGCGGTGAAGGTTCCCGCTAAGCGCGGCCGTCCGCGCAAGAATCCGCTCCCGGAAAACGAGGCGCCCGCGGAAGCTCCCGCCCCCGCGCCGTCCGCGTCGGCGCCCGCGCCCGCGGCTTCCGTTCCCGCCGAGCCGGAACTCCCTCCGCCCGCCGCTTCCGCGCGCCCGCCGCGCTCTTCGACGCCGCTCTTTTCCTTTGACCCGGACGAAGACGACGCTCCCGCTCCCGCGCCGAAACCCCGCGCGGAAAGCGCCGCGCCCGTCTTCGGCGAAGTCAGGTCCGCCGCGCCGAGCGTTCCCGTCTCCGTGAATCCGGAGGACGCGCGCCCGCGCCTTTCTCCGGAGCGCCCGATCGACCGCGTCACCGAAAACGTGTATTCGCCGGAAGACGACGACGCGCCCGCGGCGACGGATCCGAGCGAAGGCGACGCCGGAACCGCCGCGCCCGCGCCGAAGCCCGAAGGCGGGAACGCTGCGCGCCCCGGATTTTTCGGGCGCGGCGACCGCTGGGAAAAGCGTCAGCCGAGCAAATTCAATCCGCAGGACCGCGCCGCGCGTCCGCAGAGCGGGGCGTTCCGCTACGGCACTCCCGCCGCTGGCGGCGCTTCCGCGCAGACTCCGTCCGAAGGCGCGCCCGCGGCGGCGGCCTCGTCCGCGCAGGGCGCGGCGCCTCAGCAGCCGCGCCGCGAATTCGGCGGGAACGGCAAGCCGCGCTTCCAGCCGACGCCGAAGAAGGAAAAATTCCAGGGCGGCAAATTCAACGCGCAGGGACGTTTCGAAAAATTCAAGGACCGCTCCAACGCGCCGAAGCCCGCCTGGGGCACGCTCGCGAACTCGGACTCGTCCGAAGTGGGCACGCTCGACATCGGAAATTCCTTCGACTACAACAAGCTCAAGGACGACGCGTTTCTCGCCGATCTGGAGGCGCGCGCGCGCCACACGATCCGGCTGGTGAAGGAGACGACGCCCGCCGTTCCCGCCTCCGAGGACGGCAGCGTTCCCGCGCAGCCGGCGAAGACCGTCGAGACGCGCGTGCCGACGACGCCGGGCGAGTCGCTCGACTTCAACGCGCTTTACGGACTGCCGATCGGCGAGCTGGTCGCGTTCGCGGGCAAGCTCGAAATCCCGGTCTTCCGCAATCCGCAGCGGCGCCCGCTCATCCGCAAGATTCTCAACGCGGCGTTCGAGGCGGACCGCCCGATCCGCCTCACGGGAACGCTCGAACTGCTCGCGAACGGCAACGGGCTGCTGCTCTACGCGGAAGACAATTTCTGCGTGCGCGAGCTTTCCGCCTACGTTCCCGCCTCGCTCATCAAGAAGTACTCGCTGCAGCGCGGGCATGAGCTGAACACGATCGTCCACCCGCCGATGCCGGGCGAGACGGCGCCGATCGTCGTCGCCGTCAATTCCGTCATGGGCGAAAATCCGGAGGAGATCAAACACCTGACGCCGTTCACCGAACTCACGCCGTATTATCCGACCGAGCGCATCATGCTCGAAATGGAGCCGGACGCGACGAACAACCTGTCGATGCGCTGCGTCGATCTGCTCTGCCCGATCGGGCTGGGACAGCGCGGGCTCATCGTCGCGCCGCCGCGCGTCGGCAAGACCGTCCTGCTGCAGACGATGGCGAACGCCATTCTCAAGAACAAGCCGAAGGCGAAGCTCATCGTGCTGCTCGTGGACGAACGCCCGGAGGAAGTGACGGACTTCAAGCGCAACACGCTCGGCGCGGAGATCATCGCGTCCACCTTCGACGAATCCGCGGAAAACCACGCGCACGTCGCCGAGATGGTGATCGAGCGCGCGCGCCGCATGGTCGAGCTCGGCATGGACGTCATCATCCTGCTCGATTCGATCACGCGCCTCGCCCGCGCCTACAACACGCTTCAGCCGAGCGGCGGCAAGCTGCTCTCCGGCGGCATCGAAGCGGGCGCGCTCGCCAAGCCGAAGCGCTTCTTCGGCTCCGCGCGCAACATCGAAGGCGGCGGGTCGCTGACGATTCTCGGCACCGCGCTCATCGGCACGGGCTCGACGATGGACGAAGTCATCTTCGAGGAATTCAAGGGCACGGGCAACATGGAGCTCGATCTCGACCGCGACCTCGCGAACAAGCGCATCTTCCCGGCGATCAACTTCGAGCGCTCGGGCACGCGCAAGGAAGAGTTGCTCTACCACCCGCAGGAAATGCAGTGCGTGTATTCGATGCGCCGCGCGATGAAGGGCATGCCTTCCGTCGAGGCGATGGAAATGCTCATCTCCCGCATGAAGAAGACGCGCACGAACGCGGAATTCCTCATGACCCTCGCCGGCCGCTGAGGAACGCCGGGCGTCCGAAAGGCCGGGGAGTTCGGAAGCGGACCGCTTTCGGGCTCTCCGGCCTTTTCTTCGTCCCGCCTTCGCTCCCGCGTCCGCCCTCGGGCGTTTCCGCGCCGGGGGACGCCTTTTTCTTTTCTCTTGCAAAGACGGGGGCGTTAGGCGAAGGTTTCCCCTTAAATTCAATTTTTCATTTTGCCATGAAGTCTTTGGTCATCGCTGAAAAACCGTCTGTCGCGAAGGACATCGCGAAAGTGCTGAAGGTGCCCGCGAAAGGCGACGTTTTCGAGAACGCCGAATACGTCATCTCCTCTGCCGTCGGGCATCTGGTTTCGCTGTGCGATCCCGACGATTACGACGCGAAGCTGAAACGCTGGTCGCGCAAGACGCTTCCGATTCTTCCCGAGAAATTCAAGATCAAGCCCTCGGCGGAACGCGGTGCGAAGGAGCAGTTCAACAAGCTCAAGCGCCTGATGGAGCGCGCGGACGTCGGCTGCGTCGTCAACGCGTGCGACGCGGGGCGCGAGGGCGAGCTGATCTTCGCGTACATCTACGACCTCGCGAAATGTGCGAAGCCGACGAAGCGCCTCTGGCTCACGAGCATGACGCCGAGCGCCGTCCGCGACGGCTTCGAGCATCTGCTCGCGGGCGAGGACAAGTTCGATCTCTGCGAAGCGGCGCGCTGCCGCGCGGAATCGGACTGGCTCATCGGCATGAACGGCACGCGCGCCGTCACGCTGCGCACTTCGCCGGCGGGCAAGGGGCAGGTCGCCACCGTCGGGCGCGTGCAGACGCCGACGCTCTCGCTCATCGTTCAGCGCGAGCTCGACATCCGCAATTTCACGCCCAAGGGCTATTGGCGCATCGTCGGCGAATTTCAGCTCGCCGCGGGAACGTACGAAGGCGTCTATCAGCGTCCGGACTTCCGGAAGCCCGACAAGAACGCGCCCGAATCCGAAAGCGGCGACAAGGCGGACCGCGTCTGGAACAAGTCCCAGGCGGAAGCCGTGTACGCCGCCTGCCGCGCCGCCGGGACGGGAACGGTCTCCGAAGAAAAGAAGCACACGACGGAAGCCTGCCCGCGCCTCTACGACCTGACGACGCTGCAGCGCGAGGCGAACAAGCGCTTCGGCTTTCCCGCGACGAAGACGCTCCAGATCGCCCAGGCGCTTTACGAAAAGCACAAGGCGACGACGTACCCGCGCACGGATTCGCGCGCGCTTCCGGAGGATTATCTCGGCACCTGCCGCCGCACGCTCGAGGCTCTCGAAGTCCGCGGGAACGTCGGCGGATTCGCCGCGCGCGTCGTCGAAAACGGCTGGGTGCGTCCGAACCGGCGCATCTTCAACAACAAGGAAATTTCCGATCACTTCGCGATCATTCCGACCGACCAGCCGCCGAAGGGCGCGCTCGCTCCCGACGAGGAGAAAATCTACGACATGGTCGTCCGCCGCTTCGTCGCCGTGTTCTTCCCGCCGGCGGAATTCGACGTGACGACGCGCATGACGAACGTCGCCGGGCACGACTTCAAGACCGAAGGCAAGGTGCTCGTCGTTCCCGGCTGGAAGGAAGTTTACGGCAGGGACGAAGGCAAGCCCGAGGACAATCTGCCGCCCGTGACCGACGCCGACGGCGTTCCCGCGACCGCGAAGGTCAACGAAATCCAGTGTCAGGAGGAAGCCACGAAACCGCCGCCGCGCTACACGGAAGCGACGCTGCTCGCCGCCATGGAAAGTGCCGGAAAATTCGTCGAGGACGAAGAGCTCGCCCTCGCGATGAAGGAGCGCGGTCTCGGTACGCCGGCGACGCGCGCGGGCATCATCGACCACCTCATCAAGACGAAATACGTCGAGCGCGCCGGGCGCGACCTCGTCCCGACCATCAAGGCGGAGCAGCTCATGGCGTTCCTCAAGGTCGCGGGCGTGGAGATTCTCACGAGTCCCGTGCTGACGGGCGAGTGGGAATTCCAGCTGCAGGAAGTCGCCGAGGGCAAGCGTTCCCGCAAGGACTTCATGAAGGGCATCGTCGCGCTCGCGACGCAGATCGTCGAAAAGGTCGGCGCCGACGGCGGGGACGACCAGTGGACGGAGACGGACATCGTCTCTCCGACCGACGGCAAGCCGATTCTGGAAAACTACCGCCTTTACCGCTCTCAGGACACCGTCGCGAGCGCGAACAACCGCGCGTTCCCGGCGCTCGTCGTCTACAAGAACGCCAGCGGTCACAACCTGACGCTCGACGAAGTGCGCGCCCTGATCGCCGACGGCGAGATCGGACCGATCTCCGACTTCAAGTCGCGCTTCGGCAAGCCGTTCACCGCCAAGCTCAAGCTCGAGAAAAACGAGAGCGGGCTGCTGCGCTCGGTCTTCGTGTTCCCGGAACGCGAGGGCGACGCGGATGCCGCGGCGTTCGACTACGCGGGCGCGCCCGTCGTCGGCGAATGTCCCGCGACGAAGCTCAAGATCTACGACACGCCGTTCGGCTACCGCCCGAATCCGGCGGACGTGACCAAGACGCTCAAAATCGCGCCGTTCTCGATGGCGAAGAAAATGCTCGGCGCCGAAATCACGGCGGAGCAGGTGAGCAAGCTGCTGAGCGAGGGCAAGACGGATCTCATCAAAGGCTTCGTCTCCAACCGCACGAAACGGCCCTTCGACGCGTTTCTGTGCCTCGGGAAAAATTCCTCGAAGGTGCGCTTCGAGTTCCCGCCGCGCGAAGCCAAGCCGAAGACCGAAAAGACGGAAAAGAAGGCTCCCGCCCGCCGCCGCCTGATCAAGAAGCCCGCGTCCGGCTCCGGCATCCGCCCCAACGACGACGCGGACATTCAGGTTTCCTGATGGAGAAGGTGACGAGGTTATTGAGGTTATGAGGTTATGAAGTTGATTGCGTTTCGCTTCGCGAAAGAGTTTTTCTGAAATCCTTTCGGCGAAGCCGAGCGCAAAGAACCTTCATAACCTCATAACTCCATCACCTCATCACCTTTCCCTTTCGCGCGCGCGCGAAAAAAGCGTTGAGGCGCGGGAACGTCCGCGGATAGATTCTTCGGCATGAAAACGAACGATATTTCCGTTTCCGGCGCGGGAGCGCGCCCGCACATCGCGTGGATCGACTGCGCGCGCTGGATCGCCATGTTTCTCGTCGTTGCGTGCCACGCGTGCGATCCGTTCAACTGCTCTCCGGAATCGACGAGCAATCCGGAGTTCGTCCGCTGGGGCGCGATCTGGGGCTCGATGCTGCGCCCGTGCGTGCCGCTGTTCGTGATGATCACGGGCGCGCTGCTTCTGCCCGTGCGCGAGCCGGGTCTCGGCGGATTCTACAAAAAGCGCATTCCGCGCGTGCTCTTTCCGTTCCTGATCTGGTCCGCGCTCTACACGCTGTTTCCGTGGTTCGCGGGCCTCGTCACGGACACGCCCGAGGCCGCGCGCGAGCTCACGACGACGTTCTTCCCGTATTCGGGCTTCATGAACGGCGGCGCCGGCCCGGAAACGACGCTCGGCTCCGCGCTGGCGACGCTCGCGACCGTACCGTTCTCGTTCAACTATTTTTCCGTGCACCTGTGGTACGTGTACATGCTCTTCGGGCTCTACCTCTACCTGCCGATTTTCTCGGCGTGGGTCGAAAAGGCGTCGATGCGCTCGAAGCTCGCGTTCCTCGGCGTCTGGGGCGCGACGCTCGTGCTGCCCTACGCGGACGTTTTTCTGACGCCGCATCTGCCCTTCGGCGCCGGCTACCTTTTCGGCACGTGCTCGTGGAACGCCTTCGGGCTTTTCTACGCGTTCGCGGGTTTCAACGGCTACTTGCTGCTCGGGCACGTGCTCGCGCGCCTCTCGCCCGAAATCTCCGTGAAGAAGGCGCTCGCCGTCGCGCTGCCCGCGCTCGCGGCGGGAACGCTGCTGACGTTCGTCGGCTTCTTCTGGGTGCGTCTGGCGGGAAGTCTCGACAATCCGGAAGTCTTTTCCGCGCTGCGCGAAGGCGGCTTCCTTTCGGAAAAAATCGCCGCGCTCGCGACGGGCGTCGCGGGAACGTCGCCCGAGGCAATCGTCGCGACCGCGAAGGCGTTTCAGGCGGAGCCGATGGTGGAGCTTTTCTGGACCTACTGCTCGCTGAACGTCGTGATTTCGAGCGCGGCGCTCTTCCTGCTGATTTCGAAAATCCGTCTCGCGCCGGGGCGCTTCGCGGATTTCCTCGCGACGCTGGGCAGGCTCGGCTTCGGCGTCTATTGCGCGCACTATTTCTTCGTCGGGCCGAGCTACGTGCTCGCGACGAAGCTCGGCGTGCCGCTCGAAGCGCAGATTCCGGTCTCGGCGGCGTTCGCGTTCGCGGCGACCTACGTCGTCGTGCGCGCGCTCTACGCGGTCCTGCCCAGGCCGAAAATCTTCCTCGGCTGAGGACGCGGCGGCGCTTATGGAGCGAATTGCGCTTCGCGAAATTTTTCGAAAATCTTCTCGGCGAAGCGAAGCGCAATCAACCTCCATAACCTCATAACCTCGTCACCTCATAACCTTGCCCCTTTCTCCCGCGCCCGTTCCGCGCGCATGTTTTAAATTGTAGTTTTTTCCCGAAAGCCTATTCTTTCCGCTTTTCAGAACATCATGGTCAACGAATCCGAACTCATCGCGAAAGCGCGCGTCCTGCTGGAGGCGCTTCCTTACATTCAGCGTTTCCACGACTCGATCTTCGTCGTCAAGTACGGCGGAAGCTTCATGGATTCGGACGATCCCGAGGTGCGGGAGCGCGTCGCGGCGGACATCGTTTTTCTCAACAGCGTCGGCATCAAGGTCGTTGTCGTGCACGGCGGCGGCAAGGCGATTTCCCGCGCCATGGAGCGCTCCGGCATCGTGCCGCAGTGGCGCAACGGCATCCGCGTGACGGACGAAAAGACCATCCGCATCGTCGAGTCCACGCTGAACAACGAAATCAACGCCGACATCTGCGCGATGATCGCGCGGCGCAACGGGGACGCGCTCGGCATGCCGGGCAACCTCGTCAATCTCTGTGAAAAGATGACCGCGCGCGACGACGACGGGAACGCCGTCGATCTCGGTTTCGTCGGCGAAATCAAGTCGGTGAAGACCAAGCTCATCAAAAAGGCGCTCGCGGAGGGGAAGATTCCCGTCATTTCGCCCATCGCGCTCGACGAGAACGACCGCCCCTACAACACGAACGCGGACGCGGCGGCGAGCGCCGTGGCGAGCGCGCTCAAGGCGCGCCGTCTCGTGTTCATGTCCGACGTTCCCGGGCTGCTCGCGAATCCGAAGGATCCGAGCACGCTGATCTCGACTCTGCGCGTGCACGAAGTGCCGGACCTGAAGCGCACCGGCGTGATTTCCGCGGGAATGATCCCGAAGGTGGATTCCGCCGTGCGCGCGCTGCAGAGCGGCGTCCGCCGCGTGCACTTCATCGACGGACGCACGCCGCACTCGCTGCTTCTGGAAATCTTCACGGACAAGGGCGTCGGCACGGAAATCATCCACCCGGACGTCGTGCTTCCCGGCGCTCCCGCGGAACAACCCTGAGGCGCGTTCCCGCCGCGGCGGGCTTCGCTTTTTCTCGCGACGCGTTTCCTCGAAGCCGGGGAAACGCGTTTTTTTCGGCTCGAAAAAATCCGCGGGAACGGAATGATTGAGGGCATGGCGAACGAAAACCAGAAAGTCATTTACACGATGTCGAGGCTCTCGAAGGGCTTCGAGAAAAAGCCGATACTGAAGGACATTTCGCTGTCGTATTTCTACGGCGCGAAAATCGGCGTGCTCGGGCTGAACGGCTCCGGAAAATCCACGCTGCTCCGGATCATGGCGGGCGTGGACAAGCAGTTCGAGGGCGACGTCTCCTGCATGCCCGGCTACTCGATCGGCTACCTCGAGCAGGAGCCGAAGCTCGATCCCGCGAAGACCGTGCGCGAATGCGTCGAGGAAGGCGTCGCGGAGACGCGCGCGCTGCTCGACGAATACGACGAGACTTTCGTCGCGCTCGGCGAGACCGAAGACGCCGCCGAGCAGGAAAAAATTCTCGCCCGCCAGGGAGAAATTCAGGAGAAGCTCGACGCCTCCGGCGCGTGGGAGCTCGATTCGCGCATCGAAATGGCGATGGACGCGCTGCGCTGCCCCGACGAGAACGCGCTCGCGGGAACGCTTTCCGGCGGCGAAAAGCGCCGCGTCGCGCTCTGCCGGCTCCTCCTGCGCGAGCCCGACATTCTACTGCTCGACGAGCCGACGAACCACCTCGACGCCGAGACGATCGACTGGCTCGAACGCCACCTGCACCAATACAAGGGCACCGTCATCGCGATCACGCACGACCGCTATTTTCTCGACAACGTCGCGGGCTGGATTCTCGAAATAGACCGCGGCTACGGCATTCCGTGGAAGGGCAATTACTCCTCGTGGCTCGAACAGAAGGAAAAGCGCCTCGCCGCCGAGGAGAAGGTCGCCTCCGCGCGCCGCAAGACTATGGAGCGCGAGCGCCAGTGGGCGGCGACGTCGCCGAGCGGCCGTCTCGCGAAGAACAAGGCGCGTCTGCGCGCCTACGAGACGATGCTCGCGCAGGACGAACGCGAGCAGGAGAAGACGATGGAAATCTTCATTCCCGCGGGGCCGCGCCTCGGCGAAAAAGTGCTCGTCGCGAAGGATCTGACCAAGGGCTTCGGCGACCGCCTGCTGCTCGACCGCGTGAACTTCACGCTCCCGGCGGGCGGCATCGTCGGCGTCATCGGGCCGAACGGAGCGGGCAAGACGACGCTCTTCAAGATGATCACGGGCGCGGAAAAGCCCGACGCGGGAACGCTCACGCTCGGCGAGACGGTGAAGCTCGCCTACGCCGATCAGTCGCGCGACGCGCTCGACGACACGAAGCCGCTCTGGGAAGTAATCTCCGACGGGAACGAAATCGTCGAGCTCGGGCGCGCGCGCGTTCCCGCGCGGCAGTACGCGGCGCGCTTCGGCTTCACGGGCGCGGAGCAGCAGAAGCTCGTCGGCTCGCTCTCGGGCGGCGAGCGCAACCGCGTGCACCTCGCGCGCATGCTCAAGAGCGGCGCGAACGTGCTGCTGCTCGACGAGCCTACGAACGACCTCGACGTGAACACGATCCGCGCGCTCGAAGACGCGCTCAACGCGTTCGCGGGCTGCGCCGTCGTCATCACGCACGACCGCTGGTTCCTCGACCGCGTCGCGACGCACATTCTCGCCTTCGAGGGCGATTCGCAGATCTACTGGCACGAGGGCAACTATTCGTCCTACGAGGCCGAGCTGCGCAAGCGTCTCGGCCGCGACGCCGACCGCCCGCACCGCATCAAATACCGCCGCTTCGCGCGCTGACGGACGATTTCTGCGTTGACGCGCGCGGCGTTCCCGCGTTTCCTTAGACGCTTCATTCGCGTTCCCGTATTTCAATGGATAGAATTCTGGCCTCCGAAGCCGGCGATTCGGGTTCGAGTCCCGACGGGAGCGCCATTTTTTTCGCCGCGAAAATCGTTCCAAAAAAAATCTTGCCGCGGCGCCGCTTCATGGAATAATTCCAAAAATCACTTCATTCCAATCCCAACAAGGAAAGAACAAAGATATGGCAAAATACGTATGCACGATCTGCGGTTATGTGCACGAAGGCGATCAGCCCCCGGCGCAGTGCCCGCAATGTAAAGCTCCGGCTTCCAAGTTCCAGGAAGTCGTCGAAACCTCCGGAAAGAAAGTCTGGGCGGACGAACACCGCATCGGCGTCGCTCAGGGCGTCGACAAGGAAATCGTCGACGGTCTCAACATGAACTTCATGGGCGAATGCACGGAAGTCGGCATGTACCTCGCGATGAGCCGCCAGGCCGACCGCGAAGGCTACCCGGAAGTCGCCGAAGCCTACAAGCGCATCGCTTTCGAAGAAGCCGAACACGCGGCGAAGTTCGCCGAACTCCTCGGCGACGTCGTCAAGCCCTGCACGAAGACGAATCTCCAGATGCGCGTGGACGCCGAACAGGGCGCCTGCGAAGGCAAGCTCATGCTCGCCAAGCGCGCGAAGGAACTCGGCCTCGACGCGATTCACGACACGGTTCACGAAATGTGCAAGGACGAAGCCCGTCACGGCGCGGCTTTCGAAGGCCTGCTGAACCGCTACTTCGGAAAATAATTTTTCCGGATTTCGGCCTCGGCCGCGGGAGCGCGAGACGTTCCCGCGGTCGCGGTTTTTCTTTCGGGAATTTTATTGCGGGAAGGACGATGCAGTCAGCGGCAGAGTTTTTGCGGGAACGCGGCATTCGCCCCTCCGTGCAGCGCACGGCGGTGTACGCCTATCTGCGCGACCACATGACGCACCCCACCGCCGAGGAAATCTACCTCGCGCTCGCTCCCGAATTCGCGACGCTTTCGCGCGCGACCGTCTACAACACGCTGCGCCTCTTCGCGGAAAAGGGCGCCGCGAAACTCATCACGATCGAAGAAAAGGAAATGCGCTTCGATTCGCTGACCACGATTCACGGGCATTTCAAATGCGTCCGCTGCGGCTGCATCGAGGATTTCCCGATCGACGAAGCCGCCGTCCGCAGACAGCTCCCGGCGGGCGACGCCGCGGAGGAATTCCACTTTTACGTGCGCGGCACCTGCGCGCGCTGCCGAGCCGAAAACCCGCAAAAGGCCTGCTGACGCCTTTTCCCGCTCACAGGAGGGTAAGCGTTCCCGCTTGCCCTCTTTTTTTTTCAACAGGGATTGCGAGGATTTTGAGGTATTTCTTTTTTGTAGCGGGTTTTCTCGAAGGCTTTTCGCTTCGCTTGAGTGGGGAGCATCGTCTTCTCGGGCGACGGTTCCACGGTGACCTTCGAGGGGAGCACGGCTTCCACCGGCGACGGCGGCTCGATTTTCGCGACCAGGGGCGTCTCCTTCTCGGGCGCGGGTGCTCAAACCGTCGGCGGCGCTCTGACGCTCGGCGGCGCGGGCGCGAAGTTTTCCGCGGGCGGTGCGCTCGCGCTCGGCGACGTCAAAATGGGCGGCGGCGAAATCTCCGCGACGGGCGACCTGACGGTTTCCGGCGCGATCATGGACGCGGTGGGAACGGGCTCGGCGATCGTCACGCTCTCCGGCGCGAACGTGACGATCGACCTTTCCGCGCAGACGCAGCCTCTCGGCGACGCCGCGCACGCGCTCGCGCTCAAAGCGACGGATTCCGCCGCGGGAATGCTCGCTCTGGCGAATTTCGCGCTGAGCCCGGACGCACGACAGCGTCGGTAGGCCTGGGCGCGGACGCGCGGGGACACGCTCGGGTTCACGGCTGCGCTGAGCTACGAGGCTTCGTACGCGTTCGAGGTCTCGGACTGGGCGAAGCTTTCGCCGGTGGCGAGCCTGAGCGCGGCGTGGAACACGATCGAAGGGTGGACGGAAAGCGGCGCGGACGCGTCGCTGCGCTGCGGCGACCAGGACGCGCTCACGTGGCTCGCGGGCGTGGGCGGGCGCGCGGACTTCGAGTTCGCGAATCCGTTCGCGGCGGCGGCGAAGGCGTGCGCGGGCGCGTACGCGCTGTTCACGGCGGAGTTCGGCGAGCGCAGCGGCGGCGTCGATGCCGAGTTCGCGGACACGGG
>SFEJ01000031.1:42500-44286 GCA_004558035.1 Opitutia bacterium | reverse complement strand
TTTTAGAACGAAGGAAGCCCTCGTTCCTTTTTGAGGGACGAGGGCTTCGTGAGGACTGGCGACGACCTACTCTCGCACAGCAGCGGGGCTGCACTACCATCGGCGGCTGAGGGCTTAACGAGCGTGTTCGGGATGGGAACGTGTGTTTCACCTCGCCTGTGATCACCAGAGGGGAGCCTCGCGCCGTCGTGAATGAAGGGTGATCACGTTTTTGCCAGTTTGAATGACGGCGGTCATGGGTCAAAGGTCATACGCAAGCGGATTCCGAAGGCTTTTTTGGGAAGGGCTTTCGGACCGATCGTGCCTATGTGGAAAGAACAGCAGATTTATCAATAACAAACCTGACGGATAATTAGTACCGCTAAGCTGAACGCATTACTGCGCTTGCACATGCGGCCTATCGACCGGGTGGTCTACCCGGATCCTCAGAGAGAGCTTATCTTGGGAGGAGCTTGGCGCTTAGATGCTTTCAGCGCTTATCTCTTCCGCACTTAGCTACCCGGCGCTGCCGTTGACACGACAACCGGAACACCAGAGGTGCGTCATTCACGGTCCTCTCGTACTAATGAATGAACCCCTCAACTCTCCTACGCCCACAGCGGATAGAGGACCAAACTGTCTCACGACGTTTTGAACCCAGCTCGCGTACCACTTTAATCGGCGAACAGCCGAACCCTTGGGACCTTCTGCAGCCCCAGGATGTGATGAGCCGACATCGAGGTGCCAAACTCCACCGTCGCTAAGAACGCTTGGGTGGAATCAGCCTGTTATCCCTAAGGTACCTTTTGTCCTTTAAGCGATGAGCATCCCACGATGCGTCACCGGATCACTTGGGCCTACTTTCGTATCTGCTCGACTTGTAGGTCTCACAGTTAAGCCACCTTCTATCCATACACTCGACTGCCGATTACCGACCGGCATGAGGTGACCTTCGCGATCCTCCGTTACTCTTTGGGAGGAGACCGCCCCAGTCAAACTAACCCCCTATCACTGTCCCGACTCCGGCTCACGGAATGTCGGTTAGACGCCTAAATAGCAAATACCGGTATTTCACATTGCGACTCGCCGCTACCCTGGAGTAGCGGTTCAAAGTCTCCCGGCTATTCTACGAATTGAAATTCAAGCGCCAATAACAGGTTATAGTAAAGGTCTATAGGGTCTTTCCGTCCTGCTGCGGGAACGCGGCATCTTCACCGCGACTACAATTTCACTGAGCATCTTCTCGAGACAATGTCCAACTCGTTTCGTGATTCGTGCAGGTCAGAACTTACCTGACAAGGAATTTCGCTACCTTAGGACCGTTATAGTTACGGCCGACATTCACGGGGGCTTAGACCAGAAGCTCGCACCTCCAGCTTTCACCTTTCCGCATTGGTCACACGTCACTCCCTATACGTCGTCTTACGACTTGGCAGAGAGCTGTGTTTTTGCTAAACAGTCGGTTGGACCTCTTCACTGCGACCTGCCGAAGCAGGCACCCCTTATACCGAAGATACAGGGCCAATTTGTCGAGTTCCTTAAGAAGATTTAACTCACGCGCCTTAGAATACTCATCCCGGATACCTGTGTCGGTTTGCGGTACGGGCTTAACTTGGAGGCTTTTCTCGGAAGTGCTTCCTCACACGCGCTCGCGGCCATAGCCTTGAGCTGCCAAGTCACTAAGGTCTGTGTGATTCCACCCTTCGTCCTCTCCAATCGGGGCCGGAATATTAACCGGCTGTGCATCGACTACTCCTTACGGCCTCGCCTTAGCTCCCGCCTAACCCAGGGCAGACGAACTTTACCC
>SFEJ01000031.1:0-37500 GCA_004558035.1 Opitutia bacterium | reverse complement strand
CAATTTAAATTTCCGGCGCGGAAAGGCTCATTCGAGCGAAATCTTTTCGCCGGACGCGTAAAGCTCCTCCAGATTGTAGCGCGCGCGCTGCTCCGCCGCGAAAACATGCACGACGACGTCGAACGCGTCCACGACGCACCAACCGCTGCCGGGCTCGTTCTGAATCCGCACCGTTCCCTCGGGAACGACGGCGTCGATCGCCTTCTCCAGCTCGATGCGGATGGAGCGCAGGTGCGGATCCGACGTTCCCGTCGCAAGCACGTAATAATCCGTCACGGAAGACGATTCGCCGACGCGGATCACCTCGACGTCGCGCGCCTTTTTCTCTTCGAGAGCGGCGACGCAGCGGCGGACCAGATCCATGCCGTGCCCGATTTTTTCGACGGGCGCCGCCGCCTTCTTCGCCTTCGCGCGCGTCGCGCCGGCGGCGGGCTTCTTCGCGCGCTTCGGCGCGGCCGCGGATCCGGAAGCGGTTTTCTTCTTTGCCGTTCCCGGCGTCGCGGAAGCTTTTTTCGCGGGAACGCGTTTCGTCGCGGGAGCCTTTTTCCCGGCGGCGGATTCAGTCTTTTTCGGCATGAACGTAAAGATTGTTTTTGCGGATGATCCGAATGACGGAACGCGGCATGTAGCGCTCGAGCTCCTCATTGGAAAGCGTCGAAATTTTTTCGCGGATGAACGTCGAGCTGATGTCCACCGGAGGCACCGAAAGCGGCTCCACGCTGACGAACTTCGCGAGGTCGCCGGGAAGCGCGGGCAGCGAATTGCCGTCGCGGCACATCGCCGCGAAACGCACGATCCGCGCGAGCTCGCCGACGTCCTTCCAGGAGTCGAGCACGGCGAGCTGGTCCGCGCCGAGCAGCCAATAGAACTCCGCGAACGGGAACAGCTCCGCGAAATGCTTCGCCGTCTCCACGGAATAGCTTTTCCCGCCGCGCACGAGCTCCCAGTCGGAGACCTCGAAGCCCGAGCGCTTCTCGATGGCGGCGTTCAGCATCTCCAGACGCGCGTCGCCGGACGCGCTCGGCTCGCCTTCCTTGAGCGGCGAATGCGCCGCGGGAACGAAAATCACGCGGTCCAGCCCCAACGCGTCGCGCGCCGCTTCCGCGAGCGTCAGATGCGCGTTGTGCACCGGATCGAAACAGCCGCCGAAAATCCCGACCTTCTCGTGACGGTTACGCCAGCGCCCCGTCGGCGGCACGGGATCCGCCCCGCCCGCGCAGAGCGGATTGCACCGCAGCACGCGATAAAACGACAGCGCCGTCCCCTTCAGAAATCCGTGACGCATGAGCGCCTGCCGCGCGTATTCCGAACAAGACGGCGTGAAGCGGCAAAAGCCCTCCGACCCGAAAAACGCATGAAGCACCGGAGAAATCGCGCGGCGATAAAAGAAAATCACTCCCAGCGCGACGCGCACCGGAAAGCCCTTGATCAGTTTAAAAAAGTTCTTCTTTTTCATGGTTTTTCTTTGAAGCGGGGAGCGACGGCCTTCCCGGAAAGCCTGGCGACGAGCCGCCTCGCGCCTTCCAGATACTTCGCCGTCAACTCCTTCACAGTTTGCCTCGAAAACGTCCCGCGCGCAATAACGATTACGTCCCATCCCGCGGGAAAAGCCTCGGGATGCGTCCGAAAAATCTGGCGGAAAACGCGCTTCGCCCGGTTCCGGACGACGGCCCGCCGGCTCACCATTTTTTTGGAGGCGATGACGCCCAGCCGCGCGAACCCGCGCGTTCCCGCGCCGTCTTCCGCCGAAGGCGGAGCCGCATTCAACACAAAAGACCCGCAGTCATACCGCGAGCCTTCTGTTTTCAGACGAACGAAATCGGCCTGGCGCCGAAGTCTGGTCGAAGCGGAAAAACGCATGCGTTCCCGCGCGCTTAGTCGGCGAGACGCTTGCGTCCCTGAGCGCGACGATTATTGATCACCGCGCGACCGCCGCGGGTGCGCATACGAGCACGGAAACCGCACTTGCGCGCGCGGCAAAGTTTCGAAGGACGATAAGTCGGTTGCATAATGAATGTCTCCTGAATTTAAAGTTGAATTGCCGATGAAACAGCTTCGCGCCGAGCCTGTCAACAGCGTTTTTCCGCGCGTCAGCTTCCCGCCAGCGCTCCCGCGAGCGCGGCGCAGACCATCCAGACGAAAAGCGCCGTGCACACGAACAGCTTCACCAGCGTCGCCGCGATCGCGCCCGCGAGCGTCCCCAGCCCCGCCCGCGCGCTCCCGCCGCAGGTGTTCCCGCCGAGATATTCGCCGACGAACGCGCCGACGATCGGACCCACGAGCAGCCCCAGCACCGCGCCGGGAATCCCCGCCATGAAAAGCGACAGAACCAGCGGGAACGCGATTGCGCCGACCAGCGCGCCGACGCCCCCGCGCCACGTCGCGCCGAATTTCACCGCGCCCCAGTAGCTCGACAGATAATCGAACACGAACGACGCCGCGACGAACGCGCCGGAAACCGAAATCGTCCACACGTTCACGCTCGGCAGCAGCGCCTCCGCCGGCGTCGCCAGAAAATAGACCAGGATTCCGCTCCACGCAAGCAGCGGCCCGGGAATCACGGGAACGAACACGCCGACCGTCCCGACCAGAATCGCCGAAAACGCCAGCACCAGCCAAAGAATCTCTCCGAGCGCTTCCATCGCCGAAAATGCTCCGCGCGCCTCACTTCGCGCCGACGGCCTTCTTGACGTCGCCCAGATTCGTCCCTTCGCAGACGAGCTCGCCCTTCTTCGCGTCGAACACGCGGAAATCCGGCACCTTGTTCACGCGGTATTTGATGAAGTAGCGCTGCGCCTCCATCGGCTCGGGCGTCGCCGCGAGCCACGGCATCTTCTCGCTCTTCAGCATCGCCGCGAGTTCGGCCTGCGTCTTGCCGTAGGTGACGACGACGATCTCCAGCTTGTCCTTGTTCTTTTTGTAAAATTCGACGAGCTGCTTCGTGAAACGCGCGCAGTCCTTGTCCTTCTCCTTGACGCAGTAGAGCGCGAGATACTTTTTCTTCTTCAGCGCGGCGTCGGGCGCGACCGTCTTTCCGCCCGCGTCGAAAAATCCCGCCTTGAAGAACGACTTCCAGTTTTCGGGCGTTCCCGCCGACGAAGTCTCCTTTTCGCCCGTGATCACGCGGCGGATGATGCGCAGGTCGATCTCGTTCGCGACGAGCCGCTTGCCCGTCTTCGCGTCGAAGAACTGAAAATGCGGAATGCCCCGGATCCCGTAGCGGCGCAGATAGCCTTCCGTTCCCGCCGAGCCCTTCTTGCCCGTGAGCCAGGGCATCTTGTGGTCGCGCATGTACTTGAAGACTTCCTCCTCGTTCTTGTCGCAGCCGATGAGCACGACTTCGATCTGGCCCTCGAACTCCTTGTAGAACTCGACCAGCTTCGGTGTGAAATAGCGGCAGGGCGCGCACCAGGATGCCGACGCGTAGATCCCGACGAACTTCTTCTTCCCGAACGCCTCGCTCACGGAGACCTTCGTGCCGTCGGCGCGGAAAAGCCCCTCGGCGAAGACTTCCTTCCAGTTTTCCTTCGGCTCGCCCTGCGGCTTGGCGGGCGCGGCGTCCGCGGGAACGAGACTGCCGAAAAACGCGGCGCACACCGCGACGAGGGCGACGAACATATGGGGAATCTTTTTCATGCCGCACATTCTCGCGGGAACGCCGCTTTTTTTCAAACGCAAAGAACGCGAAGAAAAACCGCGTTAGAGGGGAAGCGACATTCCTGTCGCTTTTCGAAATCCTTCCGCACAAACTCCCCTTTAAGCTTTAAGCCTTAACCTTTAAGCTTTCTTTTTAACACAGAGGAACGGAGAAACGAAGGAACGGAGCTTCGCGGGAACGAAGACAGGAATGCCTTCGCCCCCAAATGCTCGGAAACGCCAAGCCCCGAAGGGACGGGATTGTTCAACGTAGGGTTTCACCCCTACGTAAACGGCAAAAAACGCCATGCGCGCTGTAAGTGCGCGATTGCGGGAACGCGCGCGGGCGAGAAAACCTCCCGCGGATTTCGCGGACACGCGCAGACGAAAGCCCCGTCGGGGCGCCCCCAAAAGAAACCCCGGGCGGAAGCCCGGGGAATACGCGCAAAACGGAAAAGCCTTGTAAAGGCGACCCTGTTCCCGCGGCAAACGAATGCTCCCGCCGCAGGGACGCCCCGACGGGGCTTTGCGGACGTCGCGCTCTCAGAAGCCGAAGACGTAGGCGAAGCCGCCGAAGGCGCCGACGACGAGCGCCACGAGCAGCACGATGCCGATCTGCGCCAGACAGCCGCTCTTCCGCATCGGCAGCCCCTGCGGATCGACACGCTGAAAGAAAATCTCAAGGAACGCCCAAATCCCGCTGATCGTGCCGAGCACGGAAAAACTGAACGTCGCGCCCTGCAGCTGCCAAAGCGCGCCGCCCGCGAGCGTCATGCCGAGCTGACACGCCGCGCGTCCCCAAAAGCCCGCGTAAAAATTGTGCAGACCGAGCGTTCCCGCGAACAACGCCAGCGCCTGATACGCGACGCGGATCACTGGCGATTCCGGATCGCCGAGCTTTTCGCCGCACTCCGCGCAGAACTTGTCGCCGTCGCGGACCGCCTTCCCGCAATGCGGGCAGAACTCGAGCTCGATTGTCTCTTCGTTTTTCCGTTTCATCAGCGTTTCTCCTCCTCTTTGGTGAAATTCTTGCCGAGCGAGCGCTCGTCTTCGCCGCCGACGTCGATCAGCACCTCGAAGGTCTCGTCGTCGATGCGGGAAATCTTCAGCAGGCGCTTTCGATATTTGCTGTATTCGGGAACGCGCAGATCCACGAGGCAAGTCGAGCCGGATTCGTCAGGAACGAGAAACGCCAATCCGCTCTCGAGCACCTTCTCGGACGCCGACGAAGCATCTCTGCGCGTAAACCTCGCGTAATGCTCCGCCTCGTCGAGCGTCAGTTCATAACGCACCTCGTTTTCGCCGCCGCCGTAGCATCCCCAAAAATTCGGCGGAGGCGGCGGCGGTGGAGGAGGCTCGGGAACGCTTTCAGGCTCATTCGCCGCGACGCACGGACACGTCGGTCCGCAGGCGCATTTGCCGTCGCCCGTCGTCGGCAGCGGAAGCGACGGCGGCTCGGGCGGAGGCGTCGGCGTTCCCGCGCAACCGCAAAGCGCGAGCAACGCGCCGAGCGCGCCCGCGACAAAAATCGTTTTCCCGTATTTCATTTCGTTTTCTCCTGTACGTTTCATTCCGTGTCCGACGCGCGCTGCGCGTAATTGAATTCCATGTTCAAAGTGGCGCTCAGACGCTTGATTTCGCCCACGAAGTCGCCGAATTTCGGCATGTCTCCGGAATATTCCGCGCCTTTGACCTCGACGCGCCCTTTGACGACGATTCCGAGATCGAGATCGACGTAGAAATCGCCCTTGAGTTCATTGTTCCGGATTTTCACGGCCTGCTTTTCTCCGCCCGCCGTCTCGAAAAAGAATTCCACCCTCCCGGACTCGCCCTTGTGCGGTCTCGACCAGATCACGATTTTCGCGGGATGATTCGCGAGCTCCGGATCGCCTTTCTGCGTCTCCGGAGTCGATTCCACCCAGCGCAGCCATACGCGTCCCTTGAAGCCCGCATTGTGCAGCATGCCTTGCGGCACGATTCCGGAAAGCACGTCGCCGTCCACGAGCCAATACTCCTCTCCGCAACGTCCTTCGCAAAGCGAACGATAGCTGAATTTCACCTCGGACTTTCCGAAATCGCGCACGAGATCCGGCGCCTTCTCATCCGTGTCGGGGCCCTTGAAGACCTGAACGCTCGCGTCGTCGTCCTCCGACGTCCAGCGCATTTCATAAGCCTTGTTTTTGAAGAGCTCGGCGGTTTCGGCGGAAAACGCGTCCAGCCCGAGAAGCTTGTTCGCGCCGTTTTGGGAAACGACGAATTTCTTGAAGTCGCTGCCCACGTCCATGCTTTCGAGCACGTCATTGCCTATGAACTTCCACGCGGACTCCGCCGAGTCTCGGGCAGTTTCCAGCCAGCCGCGTTCCTCGAATTCGATTCTGAATTCCGGCGAACCTTCGAGACGAAACAGATCGCTTTGCACGAACGTCAGCTTCGCGGCTTTTTCGTCGTTGCGCTGCGTCGTGAATTTCGCGTCGCCCACGTACACGATGTCCGAACCGTCCCAGGCGTCGGCGCGCACCTTGGAGAAGACGACGCGGAAGTCCATCTTTTTTTCGTACTCCCAGCCGAGCTTCCAATGCGTGAGCGGTGCGGCGAAGAGCTGTGTTCCCGCGACGGAAAGAAGCGCCGCGGAGAGTATCGGTCTAACGAATTTCATAAAACGAAGGGTTCAATTTTTTGACGAAAAGAAACGCAAGCGAAAGCACGGCGAGACTCCAAAGCGTCATCGCCGCGAGCTCGCCGAAAACGCGCCGCAGAAGCATTCCGCACAGTTCGGGAACGCACGCGGCGCGAATCCGCGGGAGCGCGGACGCGTCGCCGTTGTCGCCCGTTCCGAGCTTCGCGAGCGCGCGCCACGCCGCTTTCGTTTCCGGGCGCCCGGCGCACGCTTCCGCTTCACGTTCAAGACTTTCGGAAAGCGCGCAGTTCGCGACGTTGAAAAAATAGCGCTGCGGGAACGCGAACGACACGAAGCTCAAAACGGTTTTCCCGGTCCGTTCGCCGTCGCGCGGAAACGGCGTCGCCTGCGCCTCGGGAACGTCACACAGCAGCTCGGAAACGTACTCGTATTCCTTCTGCTCGTCCAGGACGAGCGACGAGGAAATCATCACGAGCACGACGAAGGCGACGGCGGTCTTCAGCGCGGCGGCGGAATGGCGGATCGCCGCGCTGAGCAGCACGCCGAGCGCCGCGCCGCAGCACGTCGCGGACGCGAACGCGACGGAAAGCAGCACCGCGCTCGGCAGAAATTTCGGGAAAAACACGCCGCGACCGAGGAAGCCTTTGAGCGCGTTGACGGTCGGTTCGGATCCGATCGCGAGAATCTGATTCGCGTCGACGAAAAATTCGCCCGCGAACGAAAGCGCGAACAGCGCGAGAAGAAAGACGAGCGCCTGCATCAGCGTTCCCGCGAGCGTCGAAAGAAAATTCGCGAAAAAAAAGCGCGCGAACGAGCGCCGGAAGCCGAGAACCCAGTAGCTCCATTCTCCGGATTCCACGGCGCCGTTGAGCGTCTGGCAGGCGTTGAAAAGCCCGATCCAAAAGCAGTAGAGCGTCGAAAAGAACGCGAAGCGGTCCATGTCGTCGGACGCGTCGCTCTGAAGGAGAAACGCGAGCCACACGAGCACGGCGACCGCCGCCGGAATCAGCGCGGAGGAGATTCGCGACTTCGCGTGCCATTGTCTGCGGAAGCAGCGCAGAAAGTCCGTCTTCAGCCGGCTTCCGGCTCGCTCGTTTTTGGGGTCGGTTCGGTCGTTCATCGTTTCAGGAGAAAAGTTCCGGCATGGCGTCTTTCCACTGTCTTTGGAGCACGCCCGCGCTTTTTTCGGGTTTCCCGTTCTCGCGGCGGCGGTTGTTTCTCTCGAAGACTTCGAGCACGCTCCCGGCGCCGCCGAAGGTCTTTTTGTAGTCCGCGACGCTCCCGCAGAAAATCTCGCAGCAGGTTCGGTCCTCCTCGACGTCCGGCGTGCTCTCGTCGTCGACGTCGTCTCGGCGCACGGAAACGATCGCGTCCGCATACTCGTCGAGGAACTGCAGGTCGTGCGTCGCGACGACGAAAGCGACGTCTCCGTCCTGCCCGGAAAGCTCTTTTATGAATTTGAAAAAGCGTTTCGCGCGCACGCAGTCCAGCCCCGCCGTCGGCTCGTCGAGCAGCAGAAGCGCCTTCCCGTTTTCGTCGAAAAGATTGAGCGCGACCACGCGCGCGCAGATTTCGAAACGCTTGCGTTCGCCGCCGGAAAGCTTTCCCACGGGCTTGTCTCGATGCGCGTCCCAGTCGAAAAACGTTTCTCCGCCGGCGTTCAGTTTTTCAAAAAAATCGTCGGCTGCTTTTTCGATTTCCTCTCGGGATTTCCCCGGCGCGGTCGCGCGGACGATTTCCTCGAGCGCGTCCCGCACGGAAACGGCGCCGACTCGGTCCGCCGGAAGATTCTGAGGCAGATACCAGATGTTCCCGCGGGAACGCTCCACGGCGGCGCGCATCTTCGCGGCGTATGCCCGCGCGTCGCGAAAATCTTTCGCCTCGAACGTTTCGCCGAACCAACGGAAAGAGAATTTTCCCGCCGTGGCGGCGGAGCGTTCCCGCCAGGTCGCAGGCGGGAACGTCGCGAGCAGACTGAGCAGCAGACTTTTGCCGCACCCGCTCCCGCCGACGAGCGCATGAACGCGCCCCGGCGAAATCGAGAGATGCGGCAAATCCAATCCGGGCGGAAGCTCGTCGCAGCCGCGCTTTTGTTTTTTCGGCGGCGGCGCGAACTTCAGATTCCGGATTTCGACGATCGGATCCGGCTGCGGCGCTCCCGCGGCGTTCGTCCGTTCAGCGTCCATCGTCCGTTTTCGGCAGATCGGATTCGCGGCAATGGTATTCCATGCGGCATTCTCCGTCGCCGCGCAGCGCGAGCCCGCGCGTGAAAATCGAATCGGGCAGATTGCCTTCGCGCACGTCGCATTCCGCCTTCAGGCGCACTTCGCGCACGACGAGCGTTTCCGCGTCCAGAAAGATTTCCAACGACGTGCGGCGCCCGTTCAGAGAAAGCGAAAATTCCTTTTCCTCGTATTCGGCTCGGGTGCGGTCTTCGCCGTGTTTCTGCAGCATCACGAGCTTGCGCGCGGAAAAGAGCTTGCCCCAATGGTCCTGAAGCCGAGTGTCGGAATCGTATTTGAGCAGAACGCGCCCCTTGAAGCCGCCTTTCAGATCCGGGTGCAGGAACGTGTTCAGGAAATCCGCGTCCGCGAACCACACGTCGCCCGCCTTGCGTTCCCGCCCGCCGAAAATCTTCTCGTTCAGCCCGAGCGATTCGCGCTTGAAGCAGCTCTGCGCGTCGGAAGCGGCGTCTCCGGGAAGGTTTTTCAGCACGTCGAAATTCTCCGCGATGTTCCCGTCCTCAGAGTATTTCAGCACGTCTTCGAGCGCCCGCTCGGAAAGCAGTTTGGACGTGACAGCGCCGTCCTTCTCCGAAAAAATCAGATAGTCCTTGTTGTTGAAGCTTTCCGCGAGACGCAGCGCGAAATCCGTCTTCAGCGCGATGGAGCCGAACAGCTTGCTCGCCTTCGAACGGTTGCGCACTTTATAGACGACGTCGCCGTCGAGCTTGTCCTGCTCAAGCCCCGCACCGTGCAGTGAATCCTGAACGGCGCGCTCCACCTTCCCGCCGACGTCGTAGTGAACCGCGAGTCCCTTCATCACTTCCGCGGCAGCAGCTGCTGCCGTTCCTGCCGCCGCCCCTGCGGCAGGCGCGGCGGCGACGGAAGCGCCGCCCGTCATCGGAGCGGCGGCGGTCGCCGCCGCTGAAGCCGAAACCTTAGCCCAAAGGGCCAACCCGATCTGAAGAGCGGTCATCGCCTTTTCTTCGATCAGATCCTTGATTTCTCCTTCCGACATCAGCGTCTTCATGACGAAGTCGGCGGCGGGAGCCTCGTTCGTGTCCAAGTAAAAATTTGCCTGCGTGTCCGTACTGCCGAAATTGCGCATCAGCAGCGTCTCGCCGTCTTCGCGCTTGGCGACGACGGCGGTCGTCGCGTTCGCGCTCCCGCCGAAGATGAGCCGCCCGACGACTTCGTCCACGCCCCTGCTGTAGAGCTTGTTGAGCCAAGAGGTGTTTTCTCTGCCGCGCGCCTTGACCGCCGCGTCGAAGGAAAAAGTCGCGAGGTGCTGGTATTCTCTGCCTTCCCGCCACGAATCTTTCCAGAGCTCGGAGGCGACTATGCCCTCCGGCGGCTTGAGGTAGTCGCCGTAGGAGTTTTCGTTTTCGGCGAACGCGGGAACGCCGAGGAACGCCGCGAGACCGAGCGCAAGGAGTGTTTTTCTGTTCATGATTTTCGGATGGTTTTTGTCGTTCGTGAAATTTTCAGTTGCCGGCGGGAACGCGTTCGGAGGCGTCGATGAGCGCGCGGATTTCCGCCGTCGTCGTTTTCCCGGAAATCAGATCGGACGTGAATCGGCTCGCGTCGAAACTGCGATAGACGGACGTGCCGCGCGCCTTCGCCATGGAGACGCCGTGGTCGCCGTAAAGCGCGATGAAATACGGCGGTTTCCCGTCCGCGGGAACGCCGAGCGCGACCGCGAGGCGACCTTCGTCGAGCGCGAATGTCGTGAAGAAATAGCCTTCATGCGGAACGCGCGCGCCGCTTTTGAAGTTCGCGTTCCAGACGGCCTCGCGCATCACTTCGCCGCGGTCACGGACGAAGCCGAGCTCGTCCATGTCGGCGGCGAAACGCCCGCCCGTCTTGTGCACGCAATACGAAGACTGCGATTCGACGAGCGACTTCACGCATTGGCGCACCTCCTCGTAGTTCGGCGGCGGCGGCGCGAGCTCCGGATTTTTCCACAGACGCCATGCCGCGAATCCCGCGACGCCGAGCACGACGAATACCAGCAGCGTCGCCGCGACGCGCCCGACGCCTCCCGCGTTTTTATGATGTTTCTTTTCGTTCATTTATGGACTTTCGTTTCTTGTTTTTTGATCAGTGAAAGAGTTTTCGCGCGAGAGCGTCAGTTCGCGGGGACGTGTTTTTTGCCGCGCGGGTTGGCGCTGCAGTGACCCGCGGTGAGCAACGCCACGGTCTGGGCGCGCGCGCCGCAGTAGCGGCAGACGGCATACCGGCGCTCGAGCTCGGTGCGCCCGCAGTATTTGCACGTCACGCTTTCGGCGCGGATCCGTTCGAGCGTCTCCAAGGAATACACGCCGAGCCCGCGCGCGGGAACGTTCCCGCCGCAGTCGGCGCATGCGAGCGCGCTCCCGCACGTCGCGGCGAACAGCGCAAAAAAGGCGAAAATCGGAATCAGGTATTTCATTGCTTTTCGGGAGCTCTTTTTTCGAGGTCGGCGAGGAGGCGGGCGGCTTCGGCGGAGGGCGCGTCGTTTTCGGCGAACGCGGGAACGGCGGCGGCGAGCAGGAGGAAAAAGGGAAGCGATGTTTTCATGATCTTGCGGAATCGAGGTTCAAAAAATCGAGCGCGGAGAGAAATTTAGGGACGCGCAAAGCGGCAGCGAAAGCGGTGAAACTTTCGTCGAAACGGGGACGAAAAGGGCTCGTGAGGCTCCGCCTCAGGAAAGGCGAGCTACGATATAATGGGGGGGGGGGGTATTCAGAGCGAGCGCAGCATCACGGAAGCTCGCCGATTCGGAGAGAAGCGGGAACGGGGCGAGAGGCGATGCGGGATGAAGAGTCATCGTATGCGATGTTACGCCCGAGCGCGCGCGAGCGTCAACGAAAATGAAAGAATGAACAAACCGGCTCGGGAAGGAACGAAAGAAAAACCGCGAAGGCAAAGAAAGTTAAAGGAAGTTTTAACCGGGAAGGAAAGGAAGCGAAAAAATCATAAATGCAGAACGATGCTCACTCGATTATCCGTTATCCATTATTCACTATTCATTATTCACTATCCATTATTCCCCGCCTCCTTTTCCCATTCCTTTGCCTTCGCGGCCGGAAAAACTTTCGCGGGAACGCGGCGCCGAGGCGCTGGCGCGTTCTGCTATAATCGCGGCATGAAGGATTTTCAGGAAATTTCGGTCTGGGATTTCGCCGCGAAGCCGACGGATCTCATCAAGAACAATTGGATGCTGATCGCCGCGGGAACGCGCGAAAAGTTCAACGCGATGACGGCGAACTGGGGCGGACTCGGCGTGATGTGGAACCTGCCCGTCGCGTTCGTCGTCATTCGCCCGCAGCGCTACACCAAGGAATTCGTGGACGCGGAAGCGCGCTTTTCGCTTTCGTTCCCGCCGGCGGAGTTCCGCCGCGCGATGGGCTACCTCGGCAAAGTCTCCGGACGCGACGAGGACAAAATCGCCGCCTCCGGGCTCGCGACCGCGTTCGACGCCGCGACGGGAACGCCGTTTTTCGCCGACGCGCACACCGTGCTGTTCTGCCGCAAGCTCTACGCGCAGCCGATGACGTCGGCGGGCTTCATCGACCGCGCGCCCGAAGCGCAATGGTATCCCGACCGCGACTACCACACGCTCTACGTCGCCGAAATCGAGAAGGTTCTCGTCGCGAAATGAACGCGTCGCGGCAGGACGCGGAGAAAAACCGCGAAGTCAAAGGAAGTTAAGGGAAGTTTTTTGAGGGACGCGGACGCGCAAACTGCGCCGCATCGAGGGAATCTGCACGCGCGAATTTTAAGGAGCGCTCTTCTCCGGAGACTTTTCGTCAAGTTCCTGTCTCGCGCGTATTTTCTTCAGCCTAAGTTCGAAAAAGAGCAGCACGAAATAAACAACGGGGATGTAAATCCATCCGAAAATCAAAAGAACGACGAAGAAATAGAGGAAGCTTAGGCAAAAAAGCGTGTGAATCAAAAGCGCGAAACCGAACAGCAGTGCAAAGCTTTTGATTTTGGAAGCGAAACAGACGGCCAGCCAAAAAGCTAACGCCCAAACACCAAGAACGCCTCCAAAAAATCCGCTCGTGGCGGGATTGAAAAACCAAATCGCCGCATCCGCCGCCATCGGCAAAAACGTCAGCAACGCATAGTATTTCGCCCCCTCTTTGTGAATCCGCGCCGCGAAAAACAGCCACGGGAACGCCAAGTATCCGAAAATCCAAAACATTTTCAGCAACGAGCTTAAAAAACCGCGCGGAAACGGAGTCGCGGGCGATGAACGATGAGTAGCGAGTCTCGTTCGTCGCCCGCGGTTTCATTTTACTTCTGCGGTTTGGGCAGGAGGAAGAAGAGGACGCCGCAGACGAACATCAGCGCGCCCGCGACGGCGAGCGTCGTCGTGAGCGGAACGCCCTGGTCCTTGAACCAGCCGCCGAAGAACGAAATCAGCGCGCCGACGCCCGCCGACGTGAGGTTCAGCAGGCCGTAGCCGGTCGCGGAATAGCGTTCGTCGATGTGCGAGCGCATGACGGGCATCAGCGTCGCGTCGAGTGAGCCCTGCGCCACGCCCTGCATCGCGACGAGCGCGAGCATCGCGTAGAGCAGCCAGCTCACGCCGCCGAGCGTTCCCGCGAGCGCGACCGCGAGCACGACGCACGGTCCCGCGACGGCGAACGAAATGCCGGGAACGAGCGCGCGCGCCTTGAGGTTTTTCTGAACCCAGCGGTCCGCGATGATCGCCGCGACGATGACGGCGACGTATTTCGCGATGGAGCTCCACAGCGTCGCCTGCGGACCGGCTTCGCCCGCGCTGAGGCTGAACGTGTCCTGCAGCAGCGTCGGATACCACGTGAGCAGGAACCAGTTGCCCGCGCCCGCGAACGCGACGACCGTCAGCAGAATCCACATCGGGCGCGAGGCGAGGAGGCTGCGGAAGACCTGCGAGCCGGAAAGTTTTTCGAAGTCGGCGGGGGCGGCGGCCTTCGCTTCGGCGGCGGGAACGGCGGCGTCCTCGCGGCGCGCCTGTTCGCGCGCGTTGTCGGCGGGAGCCTTGCTCGGGTCGCGCAGCAGCACGATGAGCACGAAGCCGTAGAGCACGCCGATGAGACCGAAGAGCGCGAACGTCATGCGCCAGCCGATCGCGTCGGACATCGTCGCGCCGAAGCCCGCGAGCGCCATGCCCGCGTAGATGCCGCTCATGTGAATGCCGGTCGCGAGCGAGCGCGTGCTCCCGCGGTGGTAGTCGGTGATGAGCGCGAGCGCCGCGGGAATGTAGAACGCCTCGGAGACGCCCATCGCCGCGCGCGCGATGAAGAGCGTTTCGTAGTCGCGCGCGTGCCCCGTCCACCACGTCACCGTGGACCACACGACGAGCGAGCCCAGAATCACGAGCCGGCGCGAATAACGGTCGGCGAGGAAGCCGCCCACGGGGCTCAGCACGGCGTAGATGACGAGGAACGCCGAGGTGATTAGCCCGAACTGCGCGTCCGTCATCGGAATGTCCTCGACGATCGGCGCACGCACCACGGAGAGCAGCTGGCGGTCGAAGTAGTTGAGCATCACGACGATCCACAGCAGCCCGACGGCGATCCACGCCCACAGACCGGGCTTCGTGTTCGGGTCGGCGAGGCTCACGACGTTGCGCACGCCCTTGCGCCACGCCTGAAACGCGACGATCGCGACGACGGCGAGCATCAGCGCGATCACGAGCGCGTCGAAGGTCGGCGACGTTCCCGTCTCCGGATTTTCGAGTGTTTTGATGTAATTGACAATGGAGTTCATAAAGGGTGAGAGGGCTTTCGGTTTCTGGGAACCGGGCGACGGTCAGCGCCTGTCGCCCGCGGCGCGGCGGATTTTGATGCGGCAGCAGTCGGGAGAGCGGAAGCCGGGCTTGAGTTCGCCGCAGACGAAATAAATCGAGTAGTCTCCGCCGCGGACGGCGCTTGCACCGGCGCGGGCGGTCGCGGGAACGGTCGCGAGCTTTTCCCATTTCGCGTTCCCGTCGGCGTCGAACGAAAGGCGCAGCACGTCCGCGTTGAACTTGTACCACGCGGGTTCGTGGCGCAGATAATCCGGCGCGGGATTTTCGAGCGCGTCCTTGAAGATTTTCGCGTTCACGCCGCCGAAGATCAGCATGCCGCCTTCGCCGTCCTGCACGGCGCAGGAGCCGACCAGACCCGCTTCGGAAACGCTTTCCGGCAGCGGCGGGAGCGTTTCCCATTTATTTTCTTTCGGATAATAAATCACGCCCGCGCGGTCGAGCGTCGCCGTTTTCGTCGCCTTGTCGAAATAAAAACCGCCGACGAGCGCGAACGCGTCCCCGCGCGACGTGCTCAGCGTTCCCGCAACGGGCTGGACGCGCGGCGCGCCCGGGAAGTCCGGGAGCGGCTTCCATTCGTGCGATTTTGTCGGGAACGAATTGACCTGAAACTCGAACGCCTTGTTCGCGGGAACGCCGCCGACGTTGCCGCCTCCGATCCAAGGTTCGGCGCCCGCCGCGTTGTCGATGGTCGCCGGCAAGGCCGGAAAAATCTCCGTGAGCGCGTTATGTCCGAGGCAGGCGGCGTCAAGTTTTCCGTCGGAATTTTCTCCTCCCAGCCAAGCCGAACCGAACGAAATTCCGTACGCGGCGGGAACGGGCAGCCTTTCTTTGCGGACGGCCCACGCGTTTTTCGAAGCGTCCAGCGTCCAGATCGTGTCGTAGAACTTTTTCTTGCCGCCGTCCGCCGGGCCTTTTTCCGGGAACAGCGCGCCGCCCGCGACGCTGAGACCGCGTCCGTTTTTGAGAATGAACGCGCCCGCGACGCCCTGCGGCGGATTCGTGCCTTCGACGACGAGCGGCGGGAGCGCTTCGACGGAGACTTCCCAGCCGGGCGCGACGTCCGTCACGGGCAGTTTTTCTCCGCCGGACGCGGGAACGCAGAACGCCGCGAGCGCGGTGACGAGAAACGCGGAAAAGCTCTTTCGGTTCTTCATGGGGAAAGCGGTTCGGGGAAAAGTTTTCCGTCATTCTGCGCGAAACCCTCCCGCCCCGCAAGGAAAGAAACCGCGGGAGGGGACGGCGGATTTTCCTTTTGCCTTTGTTCGCAAAAGCGTCTCAAATACGGGGGATGAAAAAATCCGCTCCCAAAGTCAATTTCACGGAGATGCTCGCGTCCGTCGGGCTGCGCAACACGGCGCCGCGGCTCGCGATCTGGGACGCCGCCTACCATTACGACGGACATTTCACGGCGGAAGACCTGCTCAACGCCGCGCGCCGCAAGCACAAGAAGATCTCCCGCGCCACGGTCTATCGCGCGCTGCCGGACCTCGTGCGCTCCGGCGTGCTGAGCGAGCTCGACATCGGCAGGGACTTCAAATACTACGAAAGCACGCGCAACGCGGGCACGTTCAAGGGGCACATCGTGTGCAGCAACTGCGAAAAGATCATCGAGTTCGACGCGCCGTTCATGGACTGGTACGGGCGCGCGATCGCGGAAAAGAACGGGCTCGTCTTCCTGTCGCAGCATCTGCAGATCACCGCGCAGTGCCCGAACTGCTCGTGCAGGAACCACAAGCCGAAGCGCGGCAAGTCCGCTCCCGCCGCGGACGCGCCGTGCCGCAAGCGCGCGAAGAAGTGACGCAAAGGCGGAGAACCGATGAACGACGGGACAAACGATGAACGACGAAACTTCCGAAAAAACAGAAAAGCTTAAAAGCTTAAAAGCTGAAGAGAAAATTTCCTTTAAGCCGTTCGGCTTTTCAGCTCTTAAGCCTCTCTTCCTCCCGGCGCTCGCCCTCGCGCTCCCGCTCGCGGCCGCTGCGGCTCCGGCGAAGCCGGCGCGCCTCGCGGCGGAAATGACCGCCGTTCCCGCGGGCGACCTCGCCGCCGCGACGGAAAACTTTCTCGGCGAAAAGCGCGTCGCCTGGCGCGGCGAGCGCGTGCTCGTGCGCGTGAAGACGACGCTGCCCGCGCGCGCGAAGCTCTCGGCGGAGCTCGTTTCCGCCGCCGGCGCCCGCGTTCCCGCGCGCGCGGAATACGTGCGCTCGACGCTCGGACAGGGCGGTGTTCCCGTCGCCGACGTCGTCGAGCCCGCGGGAACGCCGTTCAGGATTCCCGCGGGAGAGGCCTTCGTGCTCGTTTCGGCGGACGTTCCCGCCGACGCCGCGCCCGGTGCCTACGCGCTGAATTTCTCCGTGAACGGCAAGGCGCGCAAGGCCGCCGACGTCGAAGTCCTCCCGCTCGCGCTCCCGCCGCCGCGCGCGTGGAAGATCCATCTCGATCTGTGGCAGCACCCGGAAGCGGTCGCGCGCTGGACGTGCACCAAGCTCTGGTCGCGGGAACACTTCGCCGCGATGCGCCCGATGATGCGCCGCCTCGCCGACGCGGGGCAGAAAGTCATCACCTGCTCCATCATCGAAGAACCGTGGGACCACCAGACGCGCGACGACTGGAGCTCGATGGTCAAATGGCGCCGCACGCGCGCGGGAACGTGGAAGTTCGACTACGCCGCGTTCGACGCCTACGTCTCCTTCATGCGCGAAATCCTCGGCGAGGACGCGCAGATCTCCTGCTACACGATGGTCTCGTGGTCGCTGAAGACGACGTATTTCGACGAGGCGGCGGGCGCGGAGAAGACCGTCTCGCTCGATCCCGCCTCGCCCGACTACGACGCAACGTGGAAGGCGTTTCTGACGGACTTCCGCGCGCACGTCGCGAAAAAGGGCTGGCTCGAAAAGACCTGCATCGCGCTCGACGAGCGCCCCGACGCGCTTGTGAACGCCGCCCGCGCCGTCGTCGAAAAATACGCGCCCGAGCTCAAGATCGTCTCCGCCGTGGACCGCCCGACGAAGATGGCGCCGTTCGTCCACGACATCTCCGCGGCGTTCCAGCACTCCGGCGGCGTCGCCGAGCTCGCCGACGCGCGCCGCGCCGAAGGCCGCACGACGACGTTCTACGTCTGCACCTCGCCCGCGAAGCCCAACACGTTCCCGCATTCCTCCGCCGCGGAGCCGCACTGGCTCCTGCTCTACGCCGCCGCCGCGCGCTTCGACGGCTTCCTGCGCTGGGCCTACAATTCCTGGGTCGAAAATCCCTTCGCCGACTGCCGCTGGCCGCAGCGCGCCTGGCCCGCGGGAGACTGCTTCCTCGTCTATCCCGGCGACCGCACGACGCCGCGCTTCGAAACGTTGCGCGACGGCGTCGAGGACTTCGAAAAAATCCGCATTCTCGAGGAACGCGCCGCGCTCCCGGGCGCCGACGCGAAGCTGAAGACCGCCGTCGCCGAGCTCCGCGCCTTCCTCGAAGACGCCTTCACCGTGCAGGCGGGCTACGGCGACGCGCACGCCGCCCAGGTCCGCGAAGCGCGCGCTCGCATCGACCACGCCTCCGCCCTCGCGGCGAAAAACCCCGAACGCGCCGCCGGCGCTCCCGCACGATGAATTCCCGCGAACGCTTTCTCGCCGCCTGCCGCTGCGAAAAAACCGACCGCCCGCCCGCGTGGATCATGCGCCAGGCGGGGCGCTACCTGCCGGAATACCGCGCGCTCAAGGCGGGGCGCGATTTCCTGACGCTCGTGCGCACGCCGGAGCTCGCCGCGGAGGCCACACTGCAGCCCGTCCGCCGCTTTCCCGCGCTCGACGCCGCGATCACGTTCAGCGACATTCTCGTGATTCCCGAAGCGCTCGGGCAGCCCTACCGCTTCGACGAAAACGGCGTCGCGATGGAATTCACGCTCGATTCCGCCGAGGCGATCGCGCGGCTCGCGCCCGCGGAAGCCGTTCCCGAAAAGCTCGCCTACGTCGCGGCGGCTCAGCGGATTCTGCGGCGCGAACTCGGCGACGCGCGCGCCCTGCTCGGCTTCGCGGGAACGCCCTGGACGCTCGCGACCTACATGGTCGAAGGCGGCTCCGCGAAACAGTTTTCGAAAATCAAGGCGCTCGCCTGGGAACGCCCGCGCGACTTCGAGGCGCTGATGGAAAAGCTCTCCGACGCCGTCGCCGCTTATCTGAACATGCAGATCGAAGCCGGCGCGGACGCGATCCAGCTCTTCGACTCCTGGGCGGCGCTCTGCGCGGCGGACGAATACGAGCGCTTTTCGCTGCGCTGGATCCGCAGAATCGTCGCCGCCCTGCCCGCGCGCGTTCCCGTGATCGTCTTCGCGAAGGGCATGGCGCACTTCGCCGCGGAAATCGCGGACGCGGGCGCGAGCGTGCTCGGCGTGGACTGGACGCGCGACCTGCGCGACGTCCGCCGCGGCGTTCCCGCGGGAACGCGCCTCGCCCTCCAGGGCAACCTCGATCCCGCCGTGCTGAATTTCGCGGACGTCGCCGTCGTGCGCGCCCGCGCGCGCTCGCTGCTCGACGCGACGGCGGGCGAACGCGGATTCATCTTCAATCTCGGGCACGGCATTCAGCCCGCCGCGAGAGTCGAAAACGTCGCCGCCGTGCTGGAGGAAATCGCCCGATGAACGCCGCCGACCGCATCCGCGTCGAAAAAATCCGCGTCTTCGGCAGGCACGGCGTCTTCCCCGAAGAACGGGAACGCGGGCAGGATTTCTTCGTCTCGCTCGAGCTGGAGCTCGACCTGCGCCGCGCGGGCGAAACCGACGCGCTCGACGAGACCGTGAACTACGCGGACGTCGTCGCCGCCGTCGTCGCCGTCGTTTCCGGCGAGCCGGTGAACCTCATCGAACGCCTCGCGGAAAAAATCGCGGGAACGCTGCTGCGGGATTTCCCGAAGCTCGCGCGCGTCGCCGTCGAAGTGCACAAGCCGGGCGCGCCGCTCCCCGCGCCCGTCGCGGACGTCTCCGTCCGCATCCTCCGCGCCCGGGAGCCGTCCGACCGATGACCCGCCGCCGCGTCATTCTTCTTTTCGTTCTGGCGTTCGCCGCGCTCGCGGCGGTCGTGCTCTCCTGCGTCGCGGGAACGACGGACATCGCGGTCGCGGACGTCTTCGGCGCGCTGAAGTCCGCGCTCGCGGGCGCGCCGGACGAAGGCGACGCGGCGCGCGCGATCGTCTGCGAGATCCGTCTGCCGCGCGCGGTCGCTGCGCTGCTCTGCGGCGCGGCGCTGGGTTCGGCGGGCGCGGCGCTTCAGGGGCTTTTCCGCAATCCGCTCGCGGATCCGGGGCTGATCGGCGTCTCTTCGGGCGGGTCGCTCGGCGCGCTGCTGGTCTTCGCGTTCGCGGGCGAAGCGCTCGCGCGCGTTCCCGCCGCGGCGCACGCGTTCGCGCTGCCGCTCGCGGCGATGGCGGGCGCGCTCGCGGTGACGCTGCTCGTGCTCGCGCTCTCGGGAACGCTGGGGCGGATGCGCGTCGGCGGCATGCTGCTCGTCGGCATCGCGGTCAATTCCGCGATTTCGGCGGTCGCGGGGCTGATTCTTCATTTTTCCGCGGACAGCCAGATCCGCACCTATCTTTTTTGGATGCTCGGCGGGCTGGACCGCGCGGAATGGCGTCTCGTCGCGCCCGTCGCGCTCTTCACGCTCGCGGGTCTGCTGGCGCTGCCGCGTTTCGCGCGCGATCTCGACGTGCTCGCGCTCGGCGAGGCGGAGGCGCATTTCGCGGGCGTGAACGTGAAGCGGCTGCAGCGCGCCGTCGTCTGGATTTCCGCGGGCATGGTCGGCGCGGCGGTCGCGATCGGCGGGATGATCGGCTTCGTCGGGCTCGTCGCGCCGCATCTCGTGCGCCTCGTCTTCGGGCCGGCGCACCGCTTTCTCGTTCCCGCGTCGGGGCTGACGGGCGGGCTGCTGCTGATCGCGGCGGACGTCGCGGCGCGCGCGCTCGGCGGGGCGGCGGAACTGCCGCTCGGCGTCGTCACCGCGCTCATCGGCGCGCCGTTCTTCCTCGGCATTCTGCTGAGAGGCGAAAGGAGCGCGGCATGAGTTTTTCCGCGAAGAATCTCGTGCTCGTCCGCGGCGGGAAGCGCGTGCTCGACGGCGTTTCGGCGAACGTTCCCGCGGGCGCGCTCACGGTCGCGCTCGGGCAGAACGGCGCGGGCAAATCCACGCTGCTGAACGTGCTCGCGGGAGGCGTCGCGCCGGATTCGGGCGAAGTCTTCTGCGACGGCGCGCCGCTGAAGTCGCTGCGTTCCCGCGAACTCGCGCGGCGCCGCGCCGTGCTCGCGCAGTCCACGCGCTCGGTCTTCGACTTCACGGCAGAGGAGACCGTACTGCTCGGCCGCGCGCCGTGGATCGACGGCTCGGAGACGCGCCGCGACCGCGAAATCGCCGCGTCCGCGCTGCGCGTCGTCGGGCTCGCGGGCTTCGAAGAGCGCCGCCTCTCGACGCTCTCCGGCGGCGAGCTGCAGCGCGTGCAGATCGCGCGCACGTTCGCGCAGGGCATCACGCCGACGGGCACGCCGACGACGTTTTTCCTGGACGAGCCGCTCGCCGCGCTCGACTTCCGCCACCGTCTCGAGATCATGCACTGTCTGCGCGACCTCGCGCGCGCCGGGAACGCCGTCTTCGTCGTCCTGCACGACCTGAATCTTTCGCTGCGCTTCGCGGACCGCGTGCTCGTGATGCGCGAGGGAAAAATCGCGCTCGCGGGAACGCCGCGCGACGTGCTCACGCCGGACAACCTGGCGGAAGTCTTCGGCGTGCGCGCGGAAATCGTCCTCCGCGGCGGCGAGCCCTTCGTCTGCATCCTGGACAAAACCTGAAAACGCGCGGGAACGGACGAGGCGCCCGAAAATCGAAAATTGCCTTTCCGCGCGGGAACGCCGAAAATGCGCGCCGATGATCACCACGGACATCGAAGCGTTTTTCGCCGCGATCACGGTTCTCGCCGTCGCGGCGTTCCTCGTCGTCGAATTCTGGAACCAGCGGCGGGAACGCAAAACGCTCGACCGCGAACGCGTCCGTTCCGTGTACTGCTGCACGCGCTGCGGGAAGATTTATCTGGAGCCGGCGCCGAAACGCGGCGCTCCCGAGCCCGCGGACGACGCCGAGCTCCCCTGCCCGCGCTGCGGACGGAAGAATTTCCGCATGCGCTTCTGAGCGTTCCCTCCCGCACGAACCTCTCTTTAAGCTTTAACCCTTAAGCTTTCCCCTGGATGTGCGCGAGGACGGCGGAGAATTTGCTGTCGATCTCGCGGAATTCCTTTTCGGGAACGCTGCCCGCCACGAGCCCGGAGCCCGCGAAGAGCCGGATCGCGTTCCCGCTTATTTCCGCGCAGCGGATGCCGACGGCGAAAAAGCCTTCGCCGCGCGCGTCGAAGAAACCGAGCGGCCCCGCGAAATCGCCGCGCGGGAACGGCTCGGTCGCGAGGATTTCCGCGCGCGCCGCCTCCGCGGGAACGCCGCACATCGCGGGCGTCGGGTGCAGCGCCGCGACGCATTCGAGCACGCCGAGCCCCGCGGGAACGCGCGCGCGGATCGGCGTGCGCAGGTGCAGAATGTTCGGCAGCACGACGATTTCCGGCGTTTCCGGAAATTCCGGCTCCGCGCCGAGCCGACGCAGTTTTTCCGCGATGAAGTCGATGACGGCGCGATGTTCCCGCCGTTCCTTGTCGTCGGCGAGCAGGCGCGCGCCGAGCACGGGAACGTCCGCGCCGGGAAAATTCGGGATCGAGCCGGCGAGCGCCTCGGTCTCAAGCGCGCCGTCGCGCAGGCTCACGAGCGTCTCCGGCGAGGCGCCGAGAAACGTCTTCCCCGCGCGCGCGACGCAGAAGATCGTGCAGTTTTTTTCGAAGCGCTCGTGAAGTTTGCCCAGAATCGGCGCGACGGGAATCGGGCTTTCGGCGCGGGCTTCGATCGCGCGCGCGAGCACGAGCTTGCGCAGCGTTCCCGCGCCGATTTCGTCGAGAATCTTCCGCGCCGCGGGCAGATACCAGGCGCCGCCGATTTCGCGCGGCGGGGGAATGGACGGCACTTTTTCCGCGCCTTCGGGAACGACGCGAGAGAGCAGCGCGTCCAGCTCCGCGCGGAGCATCTCCGGCTCGGCGCGTTCGCCCTCCGCGAGATTGCGCGCGACGAAAACCGCGTTCCCGCGGCGGGAAATCTCCCACTTCGGGCGCAGCGAAAACGTCTCCGCCGCGTCGAAGGAAATCGCGCGGAACGTCTTCCCGGGCGCGTCGGCGCCGAGCTCGCCGATTCCCATTTCCGCGACGCCGCGAGAACGGTTCTCGACGAGAAATTTCGTCTCGGCGGGAACGCGCGCGAGCGCCGAAAAGACTTCCGGCGGCTGCGGCGGGAACGCGAATCGGCTAAGCATGGCGGACGGGAACGAAAGCTTAAGGATTAAGGCTTAAAGCTTAACGAAAGTGTTCGGGATTTTTGAACCTCTCCGGGAAAATCCCCTGATTTCAGGCTTTCTTCTTCGGCAGCAGCATCTTCAGCGGCATCAGCTTCATGCTGTCGGGGAAGGAAATCGTCCGCCCCGTCTTTTCGCTGACCATCCGGAAGATTTCCTGCACCCACGGCTTCGTGGCGCGCAGCTCCGAGTAGTGAAGATTCATTTTCCCGTCGGAGACGGAATAGCACAGGTCCGCGACCTCGAGCGTGACGACTTCCGGCTCGCCTTTGAGCGCGAGCGAAATCGAGACGTTCCCGCGACTGAAATCGAACGCCGTCACTTCGCCGACTTCGCCGAAGCGCTGATTGAGAAAGGTGACGACCTGCTGGTTGATGTTGAAGTTGAACATGTTTTTTTGTGATGAATTTCGGTTGAGAAAAATCGTCCGCGCGGCACGGGTTCACGGGCGCTTCCGCGATTTGCCGAAGCGCTCCTCGAAGCGTTCGCCGACGCCCTTCGGCAGGAGCGTGCGCGGCGTCGCGACCTGCGCGGGATTGCCTTCGAGCAGGCGCGGATCGGTTTCGATGCGCACTTCGCTCTTCGCCAGGTCGAGCACGAAACGGTCGCCCGCGGATTTGCCGGGAACGGTCACGCCGAATTTCGGCGATTCCATCCGCGCGTTCCCGACGAGAAATCCGATCTGCTTTTTCGGGAAAATTTCGAGCAGGTCGCCGCTCGCCGTCGCGTCCCCGCGCGTCACGCGCACGTCGCGGCGGCAGAAAAGCGCCTCGGGCTCGAACGGCGAATCCGCGTCGGCGCGGCGTGCCTCCGCCTCGAGCTCTTCGCCCGCGCAGACGCCGTCCGCCGTCTCCAGCGAGACGTTCCCGCGCAGCCAGAAGCGCAGGCGCCGCCCGGCGTCGTCCGCGATCGCCTCGAGCGCGTCCCCGCGCGCGACGATCGTTCCCGCGTCGCGCGCCGTCCGCTTCTTCGCGGCGTCGGAGCCGGGCAGCGGAAGCGTCAGCGCGTCGGCGGAACGCGTGCGCGGCAGCTCGACGCGCGGGCGCGAATCGGCGATTCCGTCCGCGCCGTCTTCGGGAAGCACGACGATCTTCGTCGCTCCGCCGGGCACGGCGGCGGCGTCCGTTTCGTTCCATTCCTCGACGACGACGTCGTTGAAGATCAGCGCCTTGCCGCCGGAAATCTCCGTCTCGCCCTTGCGCAGGCGGACGTTCCCGAACGCCTCGATTTTCCTGACGGCGTCGAGCTCGCCGTTCCCGCCGGCGCTTTTGCGTCCGCGCGTTCCCGCGGCGTTTTTCGCCTTCGTCTTTTCGACGTCGCAGAAGGCGACGAGCCGCGCGCACGCGCCTTCGAGTTCGCGCGAAAGCGAGCGCAGCGTCACGTCGCCTTCGAGCGCGAAGACGGCGAATTTTTCCGGCGCGGAGGCGTCGGGCTCGACTTCGAGAAATTCTCCGCTCAGCGTCGTTTCCGCGGCGCCGTTCCCGCCGGCGCCGAGCGTCGCCGTCACGCGCGAGGCCGCGTCCGCCTCGTCGCGGAAAACTTCGACGCGCTTCGCGTCGTGAAAGATTTCGCAGCGGTGGCCGGCGAGCGCGAAACGCTGCGCGGGAACGCTCACGCGCGGCGCGCCCGTCAGCGTCGTCCTGCCGTCGCCGGGGAGAATGCGCGCTTCGCCGCAGTCGATTTCGCGGCCGTCCTGCGTCGCCTTCACGTTCCCGCGGGCGCGGATTTCGCGGACGGCGGCGAGGCGCTCGCGTCCTTCGGCTTCGCGGCGCGCGCGCACGTCGAGCTCGTCGCAGCGCAGGCGCACGGTCCTGTCGTTCACGCGGACGTTCTCCTCGAACAGAATGCGCGTCTCGGTCTCGTCGTCGAGCAGGACGGAAAGTTTTTTGCCCGTGAACTTCGCGCGGTCGCGGGCGCCGGCTCTGCGGTTTTCCAGCGACGCGGTCTCGACGGCGACGGGAACGCCCGGCGCGCCCGTCACGACGATTTTTTCGAGCAGGAGCTTTTTGCCGTCTTCGCGCATGAAGCCGACCGCCTCGTCGCCGCGGACTTCGAGCGCCGCGCTCCGGTCGTCGAACACGACGTTCCCGCGCACGCGGAAGCTGTTCGAGTCCGGAGTGAAGTCGACGGCGTCTCCGCGGACTTCGCGCGCGCCGCTGCGGATGCGGGCGTTCCCGACGCCGGAGATTTTTTCGATGCGCTTCAGCGCGTCCGCCTCGGAGGCGTCGCCGTCGCCGGTCTTCGCGGACGCGCGCGCGGCGGAGGCGTCCTCGATCTGCGAGGCGTCGGCGGGAACGACGATTTCGAGCACGTCGCAGAAAGTCTTCGTCTCGCCCTGCACGACAATCGTCGGGCGGTTTTTGGCGCCGCTGAAGGTGAGCACGGTCTCCTCGTCGCGCAGCGCGATGTGCAGCGACGCGGACGTGACGGTGATTTCCCGCGCGGGCTTTTCGGCGTCGTAGAGCTTGACGACGACTTCGTCGCGCACGGCGATCGCGTTGGCGTCGTCCTTGCGGTCGCACTGCCAGAACCAGCCTTTGCCGGAGACGGAAAAGCGCCCCTGGGCGTCGCTCACGGAGACGCGGGCGTCGCTTTCCGCGCGGCGTTCGACCGGCGAGAACACCGCGGTCGGGCTCGATACGGTCACGCTCGCGCGGCCGTCTGCGAAGGTCTGCACCGTCAGCTCGCGCACGTCCCAGACGCCGTTCTTGAGCGGGTCCTTGCCGGCGGGAGCGCTTTCGCGGCGGAGCTCGGCGCGCTCGGCGTCGATCGCCCATTTCAGCGCGTCGTCCTTTTTGCCGTAGCCGGCGAGCGTGAGGTTCTCGACGAACTTCACGTCGATGCGGTTTTCGGCGGAACTTTCCGCGGGAACGCCGCACGTGAGCAGAGCGGCGAGAGCGAAAGGCGCGAATCGGAAATTTCGGAAAATCATGGCGGCGGAAACGTCAGAAAAAGGAAACGACATGCCCCTGCGCGAGCTTGACCGCGAAGACGGCGAGATTTTTGGCGAGGTGCGCCGCGAACGGCGCCAGAAGCGACGCGTGCGGGTTCAGCCGGAAGAAACGGACGAAGTAGAACCACAGCGAACCCGCGAAGAGGAACGCCGTCGTGAAGAACGCCTTGCCCGTGAAGTGCGGCGAAAAGCCCTCCGCGACGCGCGCGAACAGCGAGGCGTCTTCCCCCGCGGCGTCCCAGTCGAAGCTCCACAGATACGGATGCACGAGCGCGAAGAGCGCCGAAAACGCGACGACGGAAAGCCATTTCGCCGCCGCGCCGCGCGACTCGACGACGAGAAAGCCGCGGAACACGAACTCTTCCGCGAACGCCGCGGCGACGAACGCGGGCAGCATGCACCACGAGACGTCCGTCTGCTCGTCCGCGATGCCGAGCCGGATTTCGCCGTACGTTTCCGCGGCGAGCAGCGCGAGCGTTCCCGCGACGGCGACGACGATCGCCGACGCCGGACAGGGCGCCGCGCCCGGCAGGCCTTTCCCGATCTGCTCCGGATCCGCCCGCGCCTCGAGCAGGTCGCGTCCCCACATGCGGATGAACCACAGGACGACGAAAAGGTAGAAGAACGCTCCGAAGGGATCTTGCGGCATGGCGGGAACGGGCGGCGGCGCTCAGCGGCGCCCGGCGCTTTCTCCGGCGATTTGTATGGCGGAAAAACCCGCGTCGCGCGCGGCCTCCGCCAGATCGAAGAGCACCTGAATGCTCGTGTTCTTGTCCATGCGCGCCAGCAGCACGCCGCGCTCGCCCGGCTTCAGCCGAGGCGCGGGCGGGAGCGCCGCGTCCACGCTGCGGAAAATCCGCCCGTCGAAGATGAACATCGATTCGTTGCGCACCGTGATGATGGACGTCGTGATCTTCCCGTCCGGCGCGCCCGAGAGCACGGGCAGCGCGAAGCCTTCCGCCCGCGCGGGAGCTTCCGCCGCGTTCCCGCCGTCGCCCGAGAGATCCACCGTCAGCCCCGGCGCGAAGACGTATTTCGACGTCATCGCGAACAGAAAAAACGCGACGAGCAGCACGCTCGCGAGCGGAACGACGCCGATGCGGGAATCCGGGTCGCGCAAGCGCTCGCGGAGATTGAACGGACTGCTGAGCTTGGGCTGCATAATTACGATTCGACAACCATAAGCGCGTCCGCGCCTCCCCGCAAGAGCGGAAAGGGCGCGGGGCGTCCGGAAAGGAGTTTAGGAGTTGAAAAGGTAATTACTCCTCAACTCCTCCGCTCCTAAACTCCTCAGATTCTGCCGCCGGTGAGGGAGAGCATCTTCTCGCGCATGGCGGCGGCTTTTTCCGGGAGCTTTTCGGCGAGGTTGTCGCGCTGGCCGTCGTCCGCGCCGGAAAGGTCGTAGAGCGCGTCGCGCTCGTCGTTGCCGTTTTCGACGCCCGTCAGCCAGGCGATTTTCGCGCCCTTGTGCGCGGGAATGAAGACGTGGTCGCCTTCGCGGAACGCGAGCCGCCCCGTCGCCTCGACGACGAAGTTCTCGCGCCCGGCGGTCTTGTTCGCGCCGAGCAGCACGTCGAGATGATTCTGCGAATCCGTCTCCGCGGGAACGCTCCCGCCGACGAGCGCGGCGAAGCTCGCGAAAAGATCGAGCTGCGCCACGGGAACGTCGGAGACGCCGGGCGCGATCTTCCCCGGCCAGCTCACGACGAAGGGCACGCGCGTGCCGCCTTCGAACAGGCTGTATTTGCCGCCGCGCAGCGCGCCCGCGGGGCTGTAGTTCTTCTCCCGCGCGAGGCGCACGGCGTCGTCCGCGTAGCCGTCGTCGAGCACGGGACCGTTGTCGCTGGTGAAGACGATGATCGTGTTCTCGTCGAGCTTTTCGGCGCGGAGAAAATCGAGCAGCTCGCCGACCTGCGCGTCCGCCTCGAGCACGGCGTCGCCGCGCGGCCCGAGCCCGGACTTGCCGACGAATTTCGCGTGCGGCGCGCGCGGCACGTGCGGCTGGTGCAGCGCGTAGTAAAGGAAGAACGGCCAGCCGGATTTTTTCGCGGAGCCGATGAAGGCGTGCGCCTCGCGCGTGAACACGCCCGCCATCTCCTCGTCCACCCAGCGCGCCTTCGCGCCGCCCTTCATGAAGCCGATGCGCGAGATGCCGTTCACGATGGAATCGGCGTGCCCGTGATTCGGCGAGGGCCGCATCTTGAGCAGTTCGGGATTGGATTTTCCCGTCGGCTCGCCGGGGAAATTCTTGCGGTAGCTCACGCGGATCGGGTCGGCGGGATCGAGCCCGACGACACTCCCGTTCGAGAAATAGACGCAGGGCACGCGGTCGTTCGTCGCCGCCATGATGTAGGAATGGTCGAAGCCGATTTCGCGCGGACCGGGCGCGACGGGCCGGTTCCAGTCGGAATCGCCCTTGCCGAGCCCGAGGTGCCACTTGCCGACGGCGGCGGTCGCGTAGCCGAGGTCGCGGAACATCGTCGCGATCGTCGGCTTGTCCGTCGGAATGATGAGCGGCGAATCGCCAGGCAGAATGTTCACGCGGGAACGCCACGGATAAACGCCCGTGAGCAGCGCGTAGCGGCTCGGCGAGCTCGTGGCGGACGCGGCGTAGCCCCGGCTGAAGCGCAGACCGTTCGCCGCGAGGCGGTCGAAATTCGGCGTCCGCAGCGTCGAGCCGTAGGCGGAAACGTCGCCGTAGCCGAGGTCGTCCGCGATGAGGACGATGACGTTCGGGCGCTCCGCGGGAACGGCGGGCGTTTCGGCGAACGCGGAAGCGGCGGCGAATACGGAAAGGGCGCAGGCGAGCACGGGGGAGATTTTCATGCCGGCATTATGCCCGCTCCGCGCGCGTTCCCGCGAGAAAATTTTCGCGGCGGCGGGGACGGACTCCGGCATTCCTCTTGCGGAGCGTTCCCGCCCGCGCTACTGTTCAGCGAAAATGTTTTTCAGGAAAAAAAAGTCCCGCGGGAAGGCCGCCGTTCCTGACTGGCGCAGAACAATTCCCCAGATCGTGAAGATCGGCGACACCGGCTCGGCGAAGAAGCTCTGGTGGCGTTCGTTCCGGCGGGCCTTCGGCGTGGCGGCGTCCGCGCTCGCGATGATCCTGCTCACCGCCGTCGTCGCGGAGCGTCTCGCCAACGGCGGCGACGATTCCGGGCGGAGAATCCGCATCGCGCGGCTGAATCTGACGACGGACGGCGCGCTCGACGAAGCCTGGGTGCGCGCCTTTTCCGGCGTCGGCGAAAGCGGCGCCGACGTCAGCGTGAGCGCCCTGCGCAAGAAGCTCGAATCCTATCCGCAGATCCGCCGCGCGCGCGTTTCCCGCGACGACGGCGACGCGCTCCGCGTCGAGCTCGAGGAACGCGTCGCGCTCGCGCGTTTCCGCGACGCGGACGGCAAGATCTTCATCGTCGGCGACGACGGCGTGCTCTTCCCCGCCGAGACGCATTTCGGCACCGTCGAAGCCGAATATCCCTTCGTCGAGGACGCCGTTCCCGCGACGCTGCCGAACGGCTTTCGCACGCTCGCGGAGACGCCGCCGCTGATGGAGTTCCTCAACTTCGCCTTCCGCGAGCACCGCGCGACGCTGAAGGGCTGGGAGAGCGTTTCCGCGAAGGATCTGGCGAAATCGCCTTTCCCGGCGCGCTTCCCGCAGCCGTGGCGCCTGCTGCGCGTCCGCCCGCGCCCCGCCGCCGACGTTCCCGCGGACGGCGCGCCGCGCATCCGCATCCGCGAAATCGTCTTTTCCGCGCAGAATTTCCGCGAGGAGTTCGCGCTCTTCGATTCCGAGGACTGCGCGAAAAAGCTCCGCGGCCGCTTCGACCCCGACAGGACCTACCGCGTGGTCTTCATTTCCAACCGCAAAAACGAACGGCGCCCGATCACGGAAATGCGCCTCGTCCCGGACGAACCCGCGCCGCGCGTTCCCGCCGCGCGCGCGCGCCGAGCCGGACGCTGACCTCCCCGATGCTCACAAGAAACATGATCGCTCTCATCGATATCGGAAGCGCCGAGACCAAAGTGCTCTTCGCGCGCTTCACGCCCGCCGTCGAAATCGTCGGCGCCTTCACCGCGCCCACGGAAGGCATGGTCAAAGGCGAAATCACGGACATCCGCCGGCTCAAGGAAAGCGTGCACGACGCGCTCAACGGCGCGGAAAAACGGGCGGATCTGAAGCTGCCGCTGCGCTTCGCGTGCCTCTCGCTTTCCGGCCCCGAGCTCTCGGGAACGCAGGTCAAGGGCCTCACGAGCGTGAAGTCCGAAAACCGCACCGTCGCCGCAGCAGACGTCGAGGACGCGCGCGCGGACGCCTGGGCGCGCCGCGTCGCCGAAGGGCGCACGATCGTCCACCGCATCCGGCAGAACTTCACGCTCGACGCCCGCCCGATGAGGAATCCGGAGGGCGCCGTCGGCGCCGAGCTCGCCTGCAATCTCTGGGTCGTCGAGGCGGGAACGACGTACCTGACGGAGCTCATTCAGATTCCGAACCAGTACGGCATGCGCGTGGAGGAGATCTTCGTCGCCTCGCTCGCCGCCGCCGCCGGCGTCGCCACGGGTTCCGAGGCGGACAAGAACCGGCTCGTCATCGACATCGGCGCGGGAACGACGGACTACATCCTCTACCGCGACGGCATGGTCGTCATGAGCGGCGTCGTTCCCGTGGGCGGCCGCCACCTCACGAACGACATTTCCGAGGCGCTGCAGATTTCCGAAAAGAACGCCGAATGGACGAAGCTCCACGTCGCGCGCGCGAAGTTTTCCGACGCCGATCTGGACGCGGAATTCACGCTGCCCGGCACGGAGATTTCCGGCGAGCTCGCCGGCTTCGCCTCGCACTATTCCGTGTTCAAGGTGAAGTTCGTCACGCACCTGCGCGTGCGCGAAATCTTCGAGCTCGTCCGCAGGAAAATCGGCGAGGACACGGACGTCGGCTCCGTCCGGCTCACGGGCGGCACGTCGCTGCTTCCCGAGATCGCCGACGTCGCCGGACAGGTCTTCGACGCGGAAGTCTTTCTCGCCGCGCCGGAATTCGCCTACGCGCGGCGCGAAGAGACGCTCAACGCCGAACGCGACGGCGTGCACCCGAAGTTCAGCGTCGTCGTCGGCATGGCGGAGCTCTTCCGCCGCGCCCGCGAAGAAGCGCTGCGCCGCGCCGCGGAACAGAGCTTCTGGACGCGCCTCCGCCGCGCGCTTTTCTCGCACTGAAAACCGCCTTCCCGCCGCCCCGCGAATCCGAACCGAAAACGAAAATCATGCTCACGGAAATCGAAAACGAAACTCCTCCCGAAAACGCTCCCGCCGAGACCGACGCGCCTCCGGCGGGTCTGCCCGCGGCGGTGCTCATGGGCGTCGGCGGCGGCGGAAACGCGATCGCCGCGGAAGTCCGCGCGGACGCGTTCCCGCTCGAGCGCGTCTTCGTCGACGCGTCCGGAGCCGACCTTTCCAAAATCGCCGTCGCGGGCGCGAAAAAAATCCTGATCGGCGCGAAGGCGCTGCGCGGATTCGGCGCGGGAACGAACCCCGAACGCGGCGCGGCGGCCGCCCGCGAAAGCGAGGCGGAGATCCGCGCGCTCTTCGAAAAGACGGACCTGCTCTTTCTCGTCGTCGCGCTCGGCCACGGAACCGGCAGCGGCGCCGCGCCCGCGATCGTCGAAATCGCGCGGGAGATGGGCGTCGTCGTCGTCTGCTTCGCCACGCGCCCGTATTCCGACGAAGGCGCGCTCTTCACCGGCCAGGCGGACGCCGCCGTCGAAAAGCTCCGCGCGCGCTGCAACGCCTTCGTGCTCGCGGAAAACGACGCGCTCGACGCCGCCGAAAGCCGCGAGCCCAGCGGCGCCTTTCACCGCCCCGCCGCCGCCTGGATCGCGCGCGGCGTCCGCGTCTTCGCGGAAACGCTCTTCGCCGGCAACCCGGACGCGCGGCTCGATTTCGCGACGTTCCGCAGCATCTTCCCCGTCGTCGGCGCGCGCACGCTCTTCGCCGTCGGCGAGGGCTCCGGCGCGGAGACCGCCGCGGAAAACGCGCTGGGCGAACTGCTCCGCTGCCCGCTCTCGAAGACGACCGTCGCCGCCGCGCGCTCCGACACGCTGCTGCTCCGCATCGAGGCGGGAACGCCCCCCGCCGCGAGCGTCGTGGACGACGTCGCCGGACGCGTCCAGGCGCGCTTCGGCGGCGAAGAACGCATGTTCACGAAAATCGCCGTCGTGCCCGAGCGCGGAGACTCCATCGAAATCTGCGTCATCGGCGCCGGCGAAATCCGCGCCGCGAGACGCAAGCGCGACAGCTTCGTTCCCGCGCCGAAAAAGACCGCCGCGCCCGAAGACGACGCGCCCGTCTCCGCGCCCGAAGAGACCGAGGACGCGATGCTTTTCGATCCCGACCGCGGCGTCTTTCAGGCGATGCGCAAGCGCCTCTACGAAGGCATCGATCTCGACGCGCCGACGTTCCGCCGCAAGCGCGTGAACCTGCAGAACGAAATCGACGTGCGCCGCAAGCGCCTCAGGAAGACCTGACCGCGCGCCGCCGCCGACGCCGCAGCGCCGCGAAGACGAGCGTGCCCGCGCCCGCGAACAGCCCGAACGCCGACGGCTCGGGAACGACGATCACGGGCGCGGCGAAAGCCGTGAAGCTGCTGAGCGTCCATTGCTTGGTCTGGGAGTAGCCGAGATTCACGACCCCTTCGGTCACCGTGACGCTCATGCTCTTCAGCTCCTCCCCGCTGCCGCTCACGCTCGCGTCGATGCCTTCCTCCAGATTCGTCTTGCAGTCGTCGGAGTCCGTGTAATACAGCGTGACGCCTCCGGCCGCATCCGTTTCGACGCCCCAGCAGGTGATCGCGTGTCCGACGCTCCCGCCGTTGTTTATGGCGAGCCCGATCAGGCAGTCGTTTTCAAAAAAATAAGCCAAGTCTTTCGCGACGTCGGCGGTCGTCGCCGTTTCCGAAAATTGAAAAGTGCCGATGAAGTCGGATGCCGAATTGAGCATCTTCGCGAAATAGCCGCCGCTCGAAACCGCGTCTTCCTTCACGAAAGACGCGCCTTTCGCGACGAGTTCCGTTGCGTAATTCCCGTAGAGATACGAGCCGTCGAGCCACCACGCGAGCCCGGTTTCGATGAACCCGCCGGCGTCCGTCCAGTTTTCGCAGAAGGTCTTGTAGATTTCCAGTTGCCCTCGGTCGGCGTAGGGCGCGTCCCACGTGCCGTTCGGCGTTCCCGCGGGAACGTATTCGGGACCGATGCGGTCCTGCCACCACTGGAGCATGTTGCTTGCGGTCGCTGCCCAGCACAGATTGTAGTCGCTGTTCGAGTAGAGCGTTTCCGCGTCCCTGACGGCGGGAACGTAATGCGCTCCCGACTCGTCGACGACGATCTTCGCCGGCACGTAGGCCTTGTTCACGTCGTACCAGCCGGATTCGAGCGACACGCCGTTCGCGAAGACGATTTCGGCGCGCGCGACGACGTTTCCGCACGCGAGCGCGGCGAAGACGGCAAGGCTTGAAATGAGACTGGAAAATTTTTTCACGGAAATCGTCGATTCTGCCTTGCGTTCCCGCGTTTTGAAACGCCAAAACGCCGCGCGGCGAAAATAAAAAATCATTTTTTCAAAAAAACGCTTGCGCCCGTCCGCGAAAAAAGTTTTATTAGCTCTTACTTTTAACGCGCCCGTGGTGAAATGGATATCACTAGTGACTACGGATCACTCGTTCGGGGTTCGAATCCTCGCGGGCGCGCCACTTAAAAAAAAGATTTTTTGAGTGGGGCGCTAGCTCAATGGTAGAGCAGTTGCCTTTTAAGCAATTGGTTCGGGGTTCGAGTCCCCGGCGCCCTACCATTAAGAAAAGCCCGCAATCCCGCTTAAATACAGCGATTGCGGGCTTTTTCGCGAAAGATTTGCAACGTACGTTTTCGGCAATCGTCCGACAGTTCTGTTCCCTCGCGCGAAACCTTCAGGTTCTCAAGTTTCCGTCGCGACTTCCTCGCGGGGCTCCGGCGCCTCTGCGTTCCTTTTCCCGGAAATCATTCCCAGGACGATTTTCGCCGCCTCCTTGTAGCCCTTCAGACGAATCCGCAACAGCTCCTTCATCGTCTTCTTCTCGGCGCTTCCGAGCAGGCGGGAACGCACCAACGTTCCCGTGACGTACACGGACGCTGCGGCGGTCGCCGCCTGCATCGCGAGATTCGCCCACGTCTTCATAAACGGGATTTCCCCAAGCAGTCCGCCGGACTTCGCTCCGAGTATCTCACCCAACGAATCGATTGCGGATTCCGTGATGTTCGTCTCGTCGAAAATCATCGAAAACAGCGAGTTCGCGACCGCCCATGCCAAACAGCAAGAAACGAACGCCCACGACGGACGATGGCCCAGCGCGCGGCTCAGCGCGACGATCAGCTTCACCTGCACCGCGAAAACGACGAGAGAATCCAGCAGTCCTTTCTGCGAAACGACGACCGCGATCGCGCCGTACTTCATGTGCGCGGCGATGATTTTTCCGCAAAACTCCTCTTCAAGAAACCCGCGCAGTGCGCCGAGGCTTTCCCGCAAATCATCGAGGCGGCGACACGGATCCATCTCGCGCTTCGCGCTTTCGACCGCGGCAAGTTTCTCGTCGAGCCCGGCGTTCCCGCGGCGAGCGTCCGCCAGGTTCTTCTGCATGCGGTCCGCGTAGTCTTCGAGAAACTTCCGACGCGTCTCGTCGCTCAGCTTCGCCATCTCCTCCTCGGTTTTCCACTGCGGCAGCCCGAAGAAACCCACGAGCGACTCGATCAGAAAACGCCAGACGAGCAGCGCGAACGCGCCCCAGAAAAACCAGCCGAGAAAACCGCCCGGCAGCGCCTCGTTCAGCGCGTTCCCGCGCATCAGCAGCCCCGACCCCGCGAACAGCACCGCGCACGCGACGGCGCACCACGTCCAAGGAGATCTGAAAATCTTTTTCATCTCGCGCCCTCCCTCTCCGTGCCAACCTTCATCCCTCCGGCAAATTTGTCCCTCGTGCTCCGCAGCACCTCCAGCACCTGATCCAAGCGAGTTTTCAGGCGTTCCGCAGCCTCGCGTTCCTTATCGATTCTCTCGATTTCTGTGCGGCGGCGCGTGTCGAGCTCTTTCAGAAAACCGCGAGCGAGCTTCTCCAGCGTGTTGTTCGCCCACTCGGCGACGCCCCGACGCGCCTTTTTCTCTTCCGACTCAAAGTACGCCTTCAAGGTGTCCTCGAGCGTCTTGCCTTCGACCTTATTGCCCCTAAGCACGTCTTTCGCTTCTCTGGCGCTGCGTTTTTTTTCAAAGAAGCACCATGTCTTCCCGGCAGAATCGTAATCCCGAAAAAAGCATTCGCCGGCCTCTCCGCCGAGCTCGATCCGTTCGTCGACAGATCCACGCTCAACCCAGTCCGCCTTCAGCGTCTCCCAGGCGTCGGCGTTCCCGTCTTTGATTCTCGTGCAGAACGCTTTGAAGGCATCGGAAATTTTGGAGTTCAGCGGCTGCCTGGCACCGTTTTCACCATCGCTCCAAGAAATCTTTTCGAGGCAGAAGTCAAGCCGTACGCCGCGTACGCGTCTCCTCGCGTCCTCAAGCTGCCGCGTCTTAAAATCGTTCAGTTCTTTGACTTTGACGCCGTCTTTCCCGAACGTTCCATCAATCGCTTTCTCGTACTCGTCTCCGCAGAACTTGAAAAGCCCGCCGTCGAAACGGACGTCTTCGTCGCGGATTCGCGTCCAACGGTAGCCTTCCGGCGTTTTCGTCGGTTCAAACAAATTCTCCAACGCCTTGAACGCGCGCTCGATTTTCTTTTTCTTCTCGTCAAGCTGCACGCTCGCCTCTTCGACCTTTCTCCTGCGGAAGTCTTCGACAAGCTTTTCGGCGTTCCCGTATTCGGCGAGCACCTTGTTGGCGCAATTGTCCCGGCGCTGCCGAGCGGCATTGTTCTGAAGATTTTCTTTGACGGCGTCTTCAAGAGCGCCGAATCCGGAATCCTTCTCCAGATCTTTCTTTTCGAGATTTTTCCCGGGGTCGATTTTCTCCGATTCGAAAATCGCCGTCGTCGCCTTGCCGAGATTCACCGTGTACTGAGGCGGATTCTTGAGCCCCAAATTCTCGAAATTTTTCAGCGCCTTTCCGCGCTGCTCCTCGTTTTCTTCCACCTGCGTCTCTTCGGTCATCCAGTGTTTCGCCTCCATGCGGTTCTGAATCAGCCAAATCGGGATGCGCCGGTTTTCCTCCTTGATTTTCCGAATCACCGTTCCCGCGGACTGGTTCAGCGGCGCGACGCTGCTCTGCAGAAACAGAAGCAAGTCGCTCTCCGCCATCAGCCAATGATACCAGCCCGAATTCGTCCACTCGGAATTCATCGAATCCAGCCCGGGCGTGTCCAGCACGACGACCTTGTCGGACAGCAGCGACTTCTCGACGCGCTGCACGCGGACGACGACGATGAGCGGCTCGCTCGGCAGCTCGTTCCCCTGCCCTCCGTACGGCTTGCAAAGGACGGCTTCGAGCTTTTCGGACGTGAGCGCGTGCGAAGCCTTGCGCGCTTTCTTCGGCTCTTCCGCGACGCCGCGCAGGTAATCGAAGACGGACGCGAGAAGCTTCCGGCGGCTCTCCGCCGCGCCGTTCTCACCGTCCGCGCCTGCAGGATCGTTCTCGAACCAGACTTCGATTTCGCCCTCCGGCTTTTCCTGGGTCGCCTGCATGACGAGCGCCGGCCGCAGCGTCGTGTCCGAACCGTAGCCCGTCGGAGACGCCGACCGGGAGCGCGCGAGCAGATTGACGAGCGAGGATTTTCCCGCCTTCAGCATGCCCATCGTCGAGACGATGAAGAGCTCCGAATCGAAGCCGCACAGTTCCCGCAGCACGTTTTCCCACGCGGCGACGACGTCGCCCGTTCCCGCGCTCTCGCGCAGCGTCTTCAGCCCCTCTTTGAGCGTCTTTTTCGTTTCGTCGACGAGGTTGCGTTCCCCCGCCGTCAGAATTCCTGCAGTCTTTCCGTTGTCGTTCATCATGATGTTTTTCCTTGTGTTTCGAATTGCGTGCCGCTCCCGTCTGCGACGGGCGGGAAAGTTCAGTCGCTCTTGCGCGGCGGCTCCGTTTTCCGCGCGTCTTCCGCGGGAGGTTTTTCGGTCGAAACGCGCGAGCGTTCCCGCGCGTCTTTGCCGGAAGCCTTCCTGAAAAAGTCGCGCACACGCTCACAAAATTGGAGAAAGCGAATAAATTCGGGAGATACGAACATCTTTGTTTCTGAAGTGAAAATAAACTTTCGCCCGCACAAGCAAGTTCAGAAGGATACTATACCCTAAAGATTTTATGATTTTCGAAGGCGAGATCCGCAATTATGGCAAAACTTTGCATTGGTCGGATTTTCTTCCCCGCACTGCATGCAAAACAAATTCTTCTTTTTTCTAGATCCTCGTTTACGCTCTTTTCCTAAAGCATCTCCTTTTAAATTTTCTTGAATTTCAGCAAAAAAATCAACAAAAGATGAACACAAATCGTTTTCTACGTCAACAAGACGCCCGTGAATCTTTTCTGTTCGTGATGTCAATGCTTCAAATTTTCGCTTCCGCTCTTTATTCCCGGAATCAATATCAAGATAGTTTTTAACACTTTTGACGATTCCCACGTAAGGATTTAGATATGCCAAGACGCTGTCTCCTGCAGCATCAAGCAGTATTTTTTTCCAATCCGTTCTTTCATTAAAGAACGGAATGTATTCCATGAGAACTTCTTTCCAATCCTCTAATGCGTAGCGCACGCGCGACAATTCCCCACGCACTCTGCGCTCTATCTTTGAGGCGGCATTTTCGAAAGCAAGATGTTCTTCGAGAAATGCAGCAGCATCTGCAATCTCAGCTTCAAGCATATTGTA
>SFEJ01000049.1 GCA_004558035.1 Opitutia bacterium | reverse complement strand
GATCAAGGAAGGCGTCACGAGCTGGCTCGCGACCACGCTGACGCTCGGCTACGAGACGCTCGAAAAGGTGCAGCTCTCCGTCGCCGAATACAACAAGGCGCCGCGTTCGGTCAAGATTCCGGGAACGCACCTCGAAGGCCCCTACGTCTGCGAAAAGCAGCTCGGCGCGCAGAATCCCGCGTTCCGCCGCGACCCGGATTTCGAAGAACTCAAGAAGCTCCACGCCATTTCGCCGGTGCTCATCATCACGCTCGCGCCGGAACTCCCGGGCGCGTGCGACTTCATCGCGAAGGCGACCGCGCTCGGCGTGCGCTGCTCCGCGGGACACAGCCTCGCGACCTACGCGGACTTCCTCGCCGCGAAGCGCTCCGGCCTCGTCCACCTCACGCACTTCTGCAACCAGATGTCGCCGCTGCACCACCGCAACATCGGGCTCGTCGGCGCGGGACTCGTCGATTCGACGGTCAAGGTCGAAGCGATCTGCGACACCGTGCACCTGTGCCCGGACATGCTCAAGCTCGCGTTCTCGAAGATCGGCTGCGAACGCCTGATGATGATCACGGACTCGCTCGCGTGCTCGGGCCTGCCGGACGGACCGTCGCAGCTCGGCGGCCTGCCGATCATGGTCAAGAACGGCGAGGCGCGCCTCATGTCGGGCAACCTCGCGGGCTCGACGCTGAACTACTCGCTCGGCATCCGCAACATTCAGAAGATCACGGGGCTGCCGCTCTGCGAAATCGTCAAGACGACGTCGTGGAACCAGGCGCAGTCGCTCGGCCTCACGGACCGCGGCAAGATCGCTCCGGGCTTCGCGGCGGACTTCGTCCTGCTCGGCGACGACTTCCTCGTCACGAAGACCTTCGTGGACGGCGTCTGCAAGTTCACGCGCTGATTCCCGCGCGTCGCGCAAAAAACACGGGAACGTCGGATCCGTCCGACGTTCCCGTGTTTTTTTTCGTCTTCCGACGCGTTCCCGCGGGCGAGGGGCTCAGGGCTGGGAGGTGAATTTTCTTCCGGTGCAGCTCGGGCAAATCGCGAGGCCGCCGCGCGAGGTTTCGCGCAGTTCCGGAGGCATGCGGCGGCCGACGTCGCGCATGGCGAAGATTGCGTCGTCGAGCGTCACGCGCGGCGAAATGTCCGCGAGCGCGAGTTCCGCCGCGAGATAGGAATGCACGGCGAACATGCCGTTGCGCGCGACGCAGGGCACTTCGACGAAGCCGCCGATCGGGTCGCAGACGAGCCCCAGCGTGTTGATCAGCGCGAACGTTCCCGCCGCGCACGCCTGGCGCGGCGTGCCGCCCAGGGCTTCGACGACCGCCGCCGCCGCGATGGCGGACGCGCTCCCGACCTCCGCCTGGCAGCCGCCCTGCGCGCCCGCGATGAAGGCGTTTCCAGCGATGAGCACGCCGACGCCGCTCGCCGTGAACAGCGCGTTCGTCAGCGCGTCTTCGCCGACGCCGCGCGTCTCTTCGAGCAGCGTCAGGCACGCGGGAACGATGCCCGCCGAGCCCGCCGTGGGCGTCGCGACGATTTTCCCGAACTGCGCGTTCGTCTCCAGCACCGCGTAGCCGTAGGCGACGAGCCGCGTCAGCGAGGCGCCGAGCAGAGAGTTCCCGCTTTCCGCGCGCCGCAGGATTTTTCCGGCGTCGCCGCCCGAAAGCCCGCTCGGCGAAGGCGTCGTGATCGCGAGCCCGCGCTTCACGGAGGCGCGCATCGTGCGGAAATGCTCCCGCATCTTTTCGAAATTCTTTTCGCGCGGCGTGCCCGTGAGCAGCTCTTCGCGCCGCTGGGCGAGCTCACCCACGGAAATGCCTTCGCGTTCGCACACGGCGAGCAGTTCTTCCGCCGTCGAGTAATCGTATCGGGTCGGGTCTTCGGGATTCATGACAGAAAAATTTTCAGCTGATTTTGGGAATGCGGACGCTGCGGCTGACGAAGGGGATTTTGTTCAGCACGCTCAGACAGTCGTCGGGAATCGGCGAGTCCGTCTTGATGACAGTGAAGGCTTCGTTCCCGCGCATGCGCCGCGCGGTGATGATCGCCGCGATGTTCGCGCTGACGCAGGCGAGCAGCCCCGTCACGTGCGCGAGAAAGCCCGGGCGGTCGAGATGCCAGCAAAGCAGCGCGTCGAGCGTTCCCGTCAGATTCGTGCGGAAGCCGTCGATTTCGCGGATCTCGACGTTCCCGCCGCCGACGCTCGCGCCGAGCGTCTCGAGCGTCGTGCCGTCCGAAAAATAAAACGTGACGCGTGCGGAATTGGGGTGCGCGTCCGTGCCGAAATCGGCGTCGCGGAACTCCACGCCGATGCCGCGCCTGCGCGCGTGCTCCAGCGAATCGCGGATGCGTTCGTCGTCCGGGAAAAATCCCAGCAGCCCGGCGACGATGCCGCGGTCCGTCGCGTGGCCTTTGCCCGTCGCCGCGAAAGAGCCGTGCAGCTCGATCCTGACGCGGCCGAACGGCGGGAAGCCGCCCGCGATGTGGTGCGCGAGCAGCCCCAGCCGCACGGCGCCCGCCGTGTGCGAACTCGAAGGACCGACCATCGCCGGTCCGATGACGTCGAACGCCGAAATGTTCATGGCTTTCCAGAAAGCGCCGCGGAGCGCGCGGCGCGGGCGCGTCACTCGATCGGCGTGACGCCTTTCTTCAGAATGATGTTGCCGTATTTCGCGGTTTCGCCCGTGACGACGACCGCGAACGCCTTTTTCGCGCGTTCGTAGAACGCGAAGCGTTCCATCAGCTCGAAGTCGGGCGTTCCCGGGCGGCGGCGGTCGATGACTTCGCGGTACGCCGCGCCGACCGCCGGGTCGAGCGTGTCGCCGGGAACCGCCTGCATCATGATGACCGGAGACTTCACGTAGGGGTCGAGCACGAAGAGCGGCAGAATCGCGTCGAGCAGGGCGGGAACGCGGATGCCGTCGGCGCGCAGCACGCGCGAGTTGAAGGTTTCGGCCGGAAAATGCGCGTCGGAGAGGACGATTTCGTCGCCGTGTCCCATGCGGCAGAGCACGGCGAGCAGTTCCGGGGAAAGAAGCGGGGAGATTCCTTGTAACATAGACCGTCATTACACTCCCGCGTTCCCGCCGCGGCAAGCCGGAAAAGCGCGCGCGGAGCCGCCGCTTCCCGCTTCCGCGCCGCGCGAAGCGCGTTCACTCGTATTTCCGCATCACGAAGGCGCTCGTGCCGCTTTTGAAGACGGGGACGGGCGCGTTCACGTTGTTGACGGAGGACGCCATGAACGCCGCCTTCTTGTGCCAGAATTCCGGCGCGTCCGTGAGCATGAGCGAGCCCAGCTCCCAGAAGAAGGCGAGCTCGCTGCGGAGCTTTTCCGCCTGTATCCGGAAATTGCGTACGCCAAGCGCGTAGGCGCGGAGCCGTTCGTCGCGGGTGAGCAGCGCGGCGCGCGCGGCGGCGTTCCCGGGATCGGCGCAGACGTTTTCGCACGCCGCCTGCGCGAGCAGGGCGTGGCGCCGCTGCAGCAGCGAGGCGTCCCAGGGCGCGAGGCGCATCTTCGCCAGCGTGTCCAGGTGCTCCTTACGCACGGGACAGGCGCGCAGGCAGGTGTCGTTGATCTCGATCTCGAGCCTGTCCGCGGGAACGTCCGCGAGGAGCTTTTCGAGAAAATCCGCGTCCGCGGCGTCGAGCGGGTGCAGCGTCACGGTCTCGAATTTTTCCGCGGCGCGGCGGTAGAAATCGGCGTTTCCGCGCGCGTCCGCCGCGACCGCCAGATTCGCGCCCGCGTGGAGCTTCGCCTGCGGGAACGCGGCGCGGATGCGGTCGGCGAGCGCTTCCGAGGCGACGCGCACGCGCATCGTCGAAAGCGTCGCGCAGCTGCGCAGCAGCGTGTTGCCGATGACGTCCTCGAGCGCGTCCGCGCCGACGTGCGGATTGTCGAAATCGAGAGAGAAGCCGACGCCGAGCTCGGAAAACTTTTTGACGCGCTCGGAGAACGTTCCCGGCGGCACGAGCGGGCGCGTGGAATACCAGTCGAGCGTCCACGCGCAGGGCGGCGCGCCGGAGACGTCGCGCACGGCGACGACGGGGACTTCCGTGCGGAGAAATTTCAGAAACTCGACGAGCGCGGAATCGTAGAGCAGGGCGCCGCCGAGCGACCAGCGCGCCTGCGGGAACGCGGCGTCCGCGAGAAAATTCGGCGGCGGAAGCGCGGATTTCGTCTGCGGCGCGTCGGGCGCGAGGGGCGCGCTCGGCGAGAGCAGGTTCGGCGCGAGAACGAAGGACGTGGGTTGGCTCATGGCGGGATCGTCGGGAAGGGATTTCAGATTTGCGGGTTCAGCGTCGCGAGCGCTTCGAGGAACTGCAGCTTGACGCGGCGCATGAAGTTTTCGCCGGGCGCGTCGTCGCGCAGCGTGAGGCGGAGCAGGTCGAAGATCGAGCCGCCGGCGTTCGCCATGCCGCGCCCCTGCACCTTGAATTTGCGGAAGCCGAGCTCGTGCAGGCGACGGATCTCGTCGAGCGCGAGGGCGGCGCTCCCGTGGTCCGGGTCGCACATGAGCCCGCGCATGTCCGAACAGCCGTTGTTCGGGAAAAGCTTGTCGAACTCCGCGTCCTTCGCGCCGAAATAATCCAGCGCCGAATTGGACAGCGAGCGGTAGTGCAGGTGGCGGATGCGGCAGTTGCGCACGCAGTATTCGTTGACGAGAATCTCGTAGCGCGACTTGTCCTCGAGCTTTTCGAGCAGGTCGAAGTTCCACGCGTCGTCGGGGTGAATCATCACCTTGTCGTAGCGCTCGGCGAGGCGGCGGTAGTAGTCGAGCTTGCCGCGCCCGTGCTCGACGGTGACCTTGATGATGGAGGAGACCGTGCGCAGCGTCGGGTAGTTCTTCTTCACGTGCTCGTAAAGCGCGTCCGACGCCATGATGACGCCGTTCCCGCGGGCGGGATTGTTGCGCTCGAAGAATTTCAGAATCGCGTTGCCGGTCTCGTCGGCGAGATGCTTTTCCGTCAGCAGGTGGTTGGAGAACGTGAGGTCCACGGAGATGCCGCGGCGCGTGTAGGCGAGCCCGGCGTCGCGGATCTGCTCCGCCGTGCAGACGAGCTTGGGCAGCACGCGCCCGCTGTTCCACAGGCAAAGCGGCGCGCCGTGGACGAGCGCGGGAACGCGCACGCCGAAGACCTGGCGGAAGAAGTCGTGAAAGAGCAGCAGCTCCCGATCGTTCGAGAACGCGCCCGAAACGTCCCATTCGGCGTCGGGCCAAAGCGGATTCAGAACGGAGGCGGCGCCTCCGGCTTGCGTGGTTTGCGGCATGACGCGCTATAATGGCGCGCGTTCCCGCGTTTTTGAATCCAAAACTTGCGCGGCGGCGGCGCTTTTCGCGCGGCGCGGGCGCTTCCGTTTCCGCTTGAAGGGGGCGGGGCGGCGGCGTATTTTCGCCGGCTCGGTTTTTCTCATGGAAGCTGAAGACAAGGTCACGACGCCTCGGGAACGCGCGAAGCTGCGCGCGGTCGTCGCCGTTTTTTATTTCATGCAGGGCGTCGTCTTTTCGAGCTGGGCGTCCCGCATTCCCGACGTGAAGATCGCGCTCGGGCTGAACGACGCGGAGGTCGGCGGCATTCTTTTCGCGATTCCCGCCGGGCAGCTCGCGATGATGGCGGTTTCGGGCTGGCTCGTCGGCCGCTTCGGCTCGCGGAACTGTCTCGCGGCGGCGGTCGTCTCCTACGGGCTGACGCTGGTCTGCTGCGGGCTCGTTGCTCAGTGGGGCACTCCGCACCTGCTTTTCTTCGGACTTTTCCTGTGGGGCTGCGCCGGGAATCTGCACAACATCGCGGTGAACACGCAGGGCGTCGGCGTGGAGCGGCTTTACGGGCGCAGCATCATGGCGACGTTTCACGGGCTGTGGAGCCTCGCGGGCTTTCTCGCCGGGCTGGCGAGCTCTTTTCTGACGGCGCACGGGATTCTGCCATGGGAGCATTTCGTCGGCGCGTGCGCGCTGAATCTGACGCTGCTCGCGCTGCTGATCCGGCGGACGCTCCCGCGCGACGCCGCGAAACAGCGCGCGCTCGCGGAGCAGGGCGCGGGAACGCCGGAAACGCCGCGGCGGCGCTTCGCGCTGCGCGATCCGTTCATCTTCACGCTGGGCGTGCTCGCCGCCGTGTGCATGGGCTGCGAAGGCGTGATGTACGACTGGAGCGGCATTTATTTCGCGGACGTCGTGAAGCCGGGCGAGGCGCTCGTGCGGCTGGGCTACGTCGCGTCGATGTTCGCGATGACGAGCGGGCGGCTCGTGGCGGATTTCTTCATCACGCGCTTCGGGCAGGTGCGCGTCGTCCAGGCATGCTCGGCGGCGACGGCGCTGGGGCTGCTGCTCGCGGTGGCGTTCCCGAGCGCCGTTCCCGCGGCGCTGGGCTTCCTGCTCGTGGGCTTCGGCGTCTCGGCGGTCGTGCCGATCTGCTACAGCCTTTCGGGCGAGTCGCCGAGCGTTCCCGTGGGCAAGGCGATCGCGGCGGTCTCGACGGTCGGCTTTCTCGGTTTTCTGCTCGGGCCGCCGGTCATCGGCTTCATTTCGGAGGCGCTCGGATCGCTGCGCTGGGCGCTGGGGCTGGTCGCGCTCGTCGCGGCCTCGTCGATCTTCACGGCGCGCCGCCTGCGCGGTTTCGCGCGGGAAGAAAAACCATAAAGCGATTTCCCCCTCGGTTTAAAATACCGAGGGGAAAACGCCTCCGAAGCCGCATAAACAAAAGGATTTCCCCCTCGGTCAAATCGCGCGGAATTTCGATCAGGGGGGAAGCGACATTCCTGTCGCTTCGGCGAAATCAGCTTCCGGAAAATTCAAAAAAGCGGCAGGAATGCCGCTTCTCCCCTGCGTTCCCGCGATTTTTCGCCAAAGAAGAATTCCGTGCTTTTCCGTGTCTTCCGTGGTCGAA
>SFEJ01000030.1 GCA_004558035.1 Opitutia bacterium | reverse complement strand
CAGCGTGACGAAGCCGCCCGCCGCGCCGACCGTGACCGCGTAGAAGTCGCGCCTCGTGTCCGCCTTGACCGCGACGTCGCCGCCGACGGAGACGTCCGCGTTCCCGCACAGCTCGGCGCGCGTCTCGCCGTAGGAGGAAAGCACGTCCACGGCGGCGGTGACCGCCGCGCCGTAGTTGAAGTTGACCGCGGCGGCGCCGTTGCCCTGGTAGAAAGCCTGCTCCGTCTTCGCGTCGATCGTGAGGGCGCCCGCGAGCGCGAGATTCCTGCGCGCGCCGTCCCCGCCGTCGAAGAGCGCGCGCGTGTCCGAAGTGATCGTGCCGACGCCGACGCTCGCCGCGCCCGCGAAATGCTGTCCGATGCTCGCCGAAATCAGATACGAGGCGACGCGGTGATCCGCGTGCGCCGTGATCTTCAGATCGCGCGCCGTCACGTCGCTGCGGAGCGCTTCGGCGGCGGTCGTGTTGTTGATGTTGGAGACGCCGATGCTCGCGGCGAGCGCGCCCGCGGAAATGCCCGCCGCGCCCGCGCCGAGCGCGACCGTCCTTCCGCCGCTCTCTTCGCCGACGACGGTCTTGTCGTCCGCGTTCAGCGAAACGTCGCCCGCCGTTCCCGCGTTCACGGCCGAATCCTCGAGCGCCGCGCGCGTCGTTCCCGAAATTCTGTAAACGGCGATGTTGCCCGCGCCGCCGACGCTCACGCTTCCGCCCGCGGTCACGACGATCGCGCCGAAGAGGTCGTCCGTCGTCGCTTCGAGATTCACCGCGCCGAGCACGGTCGAATTCTTCACGACCGCGCCGACGTCGTGCTTGCCCGAAAAGACGCTCGCGTAAACGCCGATGCCGACGCCCGACTCGCCGAGACTGACCGCGACCACGCCGCCGTAGATACCGCCGAGCATCGTTTCCGTCGCCTTGCCGGAAAGCAGCCCGTCCACGAGCGAGCGGTCCACGAGCACGTTCGCGTGCGCGTCCACGGTCGCGACGGCGACGTTCACGTCGATCGCGCTCCCGCCGAACGCCAGCCCGCCGGAGACGAGATAGATCGCCGTGTCGGTCTCCGAATCCGCCGCGAGCGCCGTTTTCGCCGCCGCGACGTTCGCGCCCTCGACGGTCGTTTCCGCCGTGCTCTTCATCGTGTCCACGACGACGGAGACGCCGACGCCGAGCTTGCTTTCCGCGCCCGCGAAAAAGATTTCGCCGCCGTAGAAGCGGATCGTCTCGCGGTTCAGCGAGCCCATCGAAAGCGTTCCCGCCTCAAGCGCCGAATCTTTCAGCAGCGCGCGCGCCGCCGAGGAAATGCTGTTCACCGCGATCGAGCCTTCGACGCCGACCGAACCGCCGGAAATGCCGACGCCCGCCGCGACGCTCTGAATCTCGGAGACGTTTTCCGCGACGATCGACGCCGCGCCCGAGAGGACGAGCTCGGAATTTTCGACGCGCGCGACCGCGTCGCCGCCGACGATGTTCACGCCGATCGCGACGCCGACGCCGCTGCCCGTCGTCGCGCCGAGCGTTCCCGCGCCCGCGTAGATCGTCGCGGCGTTCTTCGCGGAAAGGGAAAGCGTTCCCGCCGCGCCCGAATCTTCCGCGCGGAGCGTCGCGTTCTTCACGTAGGCTTCGAGGCGCTTTTCCTCGATGCCGTTCACGCCGACCGCGCCCGCGACGTTGAACGTCGAGGCGTCGGAGCCCGAATTCACGGAAATTCCCGCCGAGGCGGCGACCGCGACGACGCGGTTCGCGTTCACCGCGGAGACGGAGACGTCGCCGTACGCGCCGTCGGAGCGCAGTTTCTGCACGAGCGCGACGTCCTGCACGAACGCGCGCAGGTCGTTGCGGATGAAATTCATGCCCGCCGCGCCCGCGACCGTGACGCTCGTCGAGGCGGACGTCGTGTTCGCCGCGAGCGAGCCGACGCCGCCGTAAATGTCCATTTCCTCCTTCGCGGAAACGTCGAGCGAGCGCAGCGTGACATTGGACGCGAGCTTGCCCGAGCCGAGCACGTAGGCGAGCGTCGTCAGCGATTCGCGGTTGTAGCCGATTTCGCCGGAAATGCCGACGCCCCAGTTCGCGCCGCCCGCCGCCTGTCCCTGCGCCGCGCCGCCGTTGTTCACCGCCGCGACGCCCTGCGCCGCGCCCGCCGCGTTCCCGTTCTGCGCCGCCGCGACGCCGGCGTTGCCCGGATTCGCGGGAGCGTTCGCCGCGACGCCGTTGCCCGCCGCGCTGTTTTTCGTGACCGTTCCCGCCGCGCCGACCGCGAAGTGCCAGCCCGTGTTTTCCGCCGTCACCGACGCGTCGCCGAGCGAGAGCGTTCCCGCCGCGAGCGAACTCGCGGGAACGTCCTCCGCGTCCGCGTCGAAGATTTCGCCGACGTAGGCGCGCACGTCGCTCGCCGCGTCCGTGATCGCGACGCCGATGCCGATCGCCGCCTTTTCCGCCGTGGAAAATTCGCCGGAGACGTTCACGACCTTGCTCGAATTCTTCGCGGAAATCTTCGTCGAGCCGGAGACGTTCACCGTCGCCGCGCCGCTGAGCCCCGCATAGACTTTCGCGTCGGCGGAGAGCTGCGAATACGAGCCCTCGGCGATGATCTGCCGCCCGGACGCCGGCATCGACGGATAACCCGAAACGATGTTGCCCGCGCACACGATCGAGACGTAGCGCTGGCGGTTGTCCGCGGCGATCTTGAGATTCTTCGCGTCGATTTTCGCCGCGCCGACTTCCGCGCGCACGTCGGAATTGAAGACGTCGATCATCACGCCGAGCCCGCCGCCGTTCTTCGCTTCGACGGAATCCTGCACCATCGAGTCCACGGAATCCTGAACGCCCTTCGCCGTCACGGAGACCATTCCCGCGGTTCCGCCGCCCTGGTTGATCAGCGCGCCGTCCTCGATCGTCGCGTGCGCCGTGTTGCCGCGCACCTTCACCTGCACGTTCCCGGCGACGCCGACGCCGCCGAGCCCGCTTTCCGTGCCGCCGTCCGTCTTCTGCGTCGAAGCCGAGCTCGAATTGCTCGAAGAGGCGACGAATCCCATGTAGGAGCTCGGGAGAAACATGCCCGCCTTGATCTTCATCTCGCCGCCCTTGATCGCTTTTTTCAGCGCCGCCGAACCGACTTTCTTCGCGACGCCGTCCACGTATTTGTGAAGCATGTCCACGAGCCCGCCGTAGCTGAGGCTTTCGCCGGTGAAGAACGCGGCTTTCCAGAACGGCATCTTGCTGACGGAGTTGAGCACGAAGCTCTTGGTCGCGTCGATTTTCGCGCCGCCCTTCACGGTCGCGTCCGCCTCGTCGGAGGCGACGAGCACGTTCACGCCGAGAGCGAGCCCGTTCTCCTTGTCGTTGTAATACGGGTCCGTGGCCTTGTCGTTGTATTCCGTCGATTCGATGTCGGCGGAAACGCCGCTCTTGGCGTTCGCGGAAACGCTCGAGGAAATCGCGATGTTCCCGCCGGAAAGCTGCGCCGCGACGCCGGGCGCGGACGTTCCCGCGGGAACGATCTGCTCGCCGACGACGATCTCCGAAACGTTGTCGACGACGCCGACCGAAAACGCGCCCGAGAACGCGAAATCGACGGTCTGATTCTTCGCCCCGTCCATGTAGGAATTGGCGTTGCCCTGCGCGGCGTTCGCGACGTTCCGCGAAGCCTTGCTGAAGATGCCGGAAATCGCGCCGTGCAGCGCCTCCGAAATCATCGCGGGCTGCCAGCCCAGCGTGCCGCCGACGCCCGTCGAGGCGCCCATGTCCTCCGAACCGGAAATCGACGACGAAATCGCCATGTTGCCGGCGGAGACGACGTTCCCGTTGATCTTCACGGAATTGTTCACCGTCGAGACGCCGATCGCGCCCGCGACGGAAATCGCGCCGTTGTCCAGCGACGTCGCTTCCGCGGCGACGGAGAAGCTCTTGTCCGTCGTCGCGGCGATCTTCATGTCCAGCGCCTCGGCGGCGGGAACGGCGAAGCCCGCGCCCTCGACGAAGGCGCGGAAATCCGCGTCGAGCGCGAGCGCGGAAACGTCCGTGAGCGCCGTCGAACGCACGGTCGCGCCCTTCGCGATCGAAACGTCGCAGTCCGTGCTCTGCACGCCGAGCGCGAGCGAGACGTCGTATTTGAGCGCTCCCGCCCACTGTCCGAAAAGTTCCTTGTTGTAGACGGCGGACGCGGCGGAGGCGCAGTCCGTCTTCATCTGCGAAAGAACCGCGACGCTTTCCCCGCTCACGGTCGCGCCCTCGCGGACGTCCACGAGCGACTCGCCCCTGGCGATCGCGAGCGAGATCGCGCCGCCGGGCGTCGTCATCATCGCGTGCGAGCGCGATTCCGCGCGGGCGAGCAGCGTCGCGTTCCCGTGCGTCGATTCGACGCGCGCGTTCCTGCCGACGACGACCTTCGCCGTCGCGTTCACGTAGCTGAACGGGAGCACGTCGCGGAACGTCTGCGAATCCGTCGGGAACAGGCTCGAGTCCGTCACCGTATTGAAGACTTCGCCGATCGACGGCCAGATCGTCTCGTACCAGACCGCGCCGCCCCTGCCGCTGAGCTTCTCCTCGATGCCCGAGAACGCCTCGGTCGTTCCCGTCAGAGAACGGTCGGAAAACGCGAGCGCGAAGACGTTCACGTTCCCGCGCGCTTGCACGACGGCGCCTTCGCCGATTTCGACCTTCGCCTCCGGAAGCGCCGTGAGGATCACGTTGCTCGACGCGTTCGCGAGCAGCAGGATTTCGCCCGCGTCCGCGAAAATTTTGGAGTTTTTCTCGAGCGTGATTTCCTGCGCGCAGACGAAGACGTCGCCCGTGCGCGCCCGGATCGTGACGCCTTCCGCGAGCGTGAACGTCTTGTCCGCCTTGTAGGAAATCGCCACGTCGGAAATGTTGTCCGTCTCGACGCGGATGTGCTTGCCCGTGATCGTCGCCGCGCCGTCGAGAATCTCTCCCGCCCAGTCGAGATCCGCCGCCGCGCTGAGCCGCGTCTCGTGCGCCGTGATCACGGCGGAGTTCTTCAGCGAACCGTCGGAATAAATGGAGACGACGCCCGTCGCCGCGTCCGCCGTGATCGTCGGCTTGAACTCCACCTGCTCCAGCGCCGTCGGCGGCAGAATTTTGTCGAGCACGGCGACCGAAAGCGCCATCGCGTTGAGATCGACGTCGCCGTTCGCCTGAATCGTGACGTTGCGCCCGCTGAGCTGCGTGCCTCTGAAGCCGGTGAACAGTTCGGAGACCCAGCCGAGCGCGCACTTGTCCGCGGAGACGGAGCCCTTCGCGAAGATCGCGAGGTCGCCGCCCGTCGCCGAGAGCTCCGCGAGCAGCAGCGTGACGTCGCCGCCCGCCGCGACCGCGAGCGTTCCCGCCGTCGCTTCGACGCGCGAGCCCGTGTCCGCGCGGAATTCGTCGCCCGAGCTCAGCAGAATTTTTTCCGCGGAAATCCTGACTTTGTCCGAGCCGCTGAACGTGCTCCCGAGCACGATCGCGCCGTCCGCGGAAACGACGAGCGTCTTCGCCTCGACGGCGGATTCGCCGGCGAGCGTGAAATTGCCGCCCGCGGAAACGACCGCGTCCGCGTTCGCGCCGGAAATCTTCGACTTGTCGTCGAGCGCGACGTTCCCGCCGGAAGCGATTTTCAGCGACGCGCCCGAGGCGGAGACGTCCGCATAGGCGAGGCTCGCGTCGCCGCCGCTCTTCGCCGAGAGCGTTCCCGCGGCGGAGAGCGCGGCGCGCGCGTCGGAATCGCCCGCGAGCTTCGCGTTCCCGCCGACGTCGATGTCGATTTCCTGCGCGGAGACGCGCGTTCCCGCCTCCTGCGTGTAGTCGCCCTCGCCGCGCGCGACGAAGTTTTTCCCGGCGGAAGCGGCGTCGATCGCGCCGGATTTTTCGACGCGAATCGCCTTGCTCGCCGAAAGGAAGACGCCCGCGCCGCGGAGCGCGTCCGCGCCGCCGTCGTCGCGCAGGTTCACCATCGCGCCCGCCGCGGGAACGAGCGTTCCCGCGACGGAGACTTCGGAGCCGTAGGCCGCGAACGCGCGGACCTTGTCGAGGCGCGCCTTGACGGAGATGAGCCCGTCGGCGGAGATCGGCACGTCGCCCGCGAGCACGGCGGCGGTCTTGGCGTCGGAAATCGCGCCGTCGGCGGCGATCAGCTCGTCCATGAACTCCTTGGTCGGCGTCATCAGCAGCAGCGAGCCGGTGTTCACGACCGCGCCCGCGCCGACGGCGATGCCGTTCGGATTGAGGAAGAAGACGTTCCCCGCGCCGAGCGTGCCGTCCTTGAAGGAATTGAGAATGCCGTCGATGCTCGTCTTCTTGTCGCGGACGAGATTGATGAGATTCGACGTGCCCGTGGGCAGGTAGAGGTTGACCGTCGCGCCCGAATCGACGTCGAAGCGCGAGAACGAATTGAAGGCGTTTTTGCCGCGCGCGGTCGCGGTGGAGACGTTCCAGACGCCGCCGTTTTCGGTGACGGAGGTCGCCGTGCGGCCGTCGGTCTCGATCATTTTCGCGGCCTCGGCGAACGCCGCCGTTCCCGCGAACGCGAACAGCGTCATCAGGGAAATTTTCACGGAAGATTTGACTTTCAGATTTTTCGTCATGGAGATGCCCTCCTCGTTTCGGTCGTTAAATTGTTTTTCGGGAACCCGGGAACAGTCCTTTACGGAAATTTTTCAGAACTTCGTGTCCGTTCGTGTTCATCCGCGGTCCCGTTTTTTCGTTTCAGAACTTCGCCTTGAGCGAAAAAAGCAGCTTGAAGGCGTCCTCGCCGGCGCGCTCGTAGGGGTGGTCGGCGAGCAGCCACGCGCCCGTCAGGTCGGCTTCCCAAAAGCGGTCGGCGGCGACGCGCAGCCCGAAGCCCGTGCTGTAGATCGGGCGGCGAAGCCCGCTCCCGCCCTGCCGCGCGTCGTCGAAGACGCGGCCGTAGTCGAAGAACACGAACGCGCGCGACGTCGGCAGGCTGCGCAGGCTCAGCGGCGTCTTCGTCAGGTCGCAGCCGAGCTCCGCCGAGGCGGAAAAGCCCTTCGCGCCGCAGAGAAAACTGCTTTCGTAGCCGCGCACGGAATAGATGCCGCCGAGCTGAAAGGATTCCGACGAGGGAATTTTGTCCTGGTCCGCGGACCAGCCGCCGTCGAAGCGCACGCGGTCGTAGAGCGGCCCCGGGAGCTCGTTCTCCGCCTCGGCGTAAAGCTCGAAGTAGGTGTATTTTTCGGAATTGCCCGAAATGTTGAAGCCCTGCGTCGCGCCGATTTTGGAATAGACGTGCCCGCCGTCGAAGAACCACAGCAGGTCCGCCTCGGCGCAGAACGTGTCCGTGTCCGATTTTTGGATGCGTTCGCCGGAGACGAGCGATTCGCCGCGCTTCGTCGTCGCCGTGAGCGTGAGGTTCGAGATCAGCGTCTCGGAGACGAACAGCGGCACCTTCACGCCCAGAAACGCGTCGTAGTATTTGCCCGTGAGGTCGATGTCCTTGAGCTCGCCGTTGACGATTTCCGTCTTGGAGAAGTCGCCGCCCGCGAGCAGGTGCACGCCGCTCAGCCCGGGCACGGGAACATCGTAGCTCGCGAAAAGGGATTTGCTGCCTTCGGAGAGCACGCCGCCCGCGCAGAGCGTGTCGCGCCGCCCCGTGACGCTGCGCCACACGCCGTAGGCGCCGCCGCGCAGCTCGCCCGTCGCGTAGTTGCCGTAGTTGTCCGTGAAGATCGCGGCGGAAAAGCGCGGCGGCTCGACGAGGATTTCCTCGACGGAGCTCGTGCCGTAGCGCGAGCCGGGCGCGAAAGCGATGCGCGCGGCGGCGTCGTTCGTCGCGTTGAAGCGCAGCAGCCGCGCGTGAAAATCGTCCATGTTCACGAGGTCGCCGGGCTCGATGCCGATCTGGCTCTTGACGAAGCCTTCGCGCGTCGTCGCGTTCCCGCCGACGGTCACGGCGTCCACTTCCGGTTCGAGCAGGCTCACGACGAGCGCGTTCCCGCGGATCGCCGCGAGCGCCTGCGCGACCGCCAACCCGCGCGCGGCGTAGTTGCGGTTGATCGCGTCGAGCCAGCGCCGCAGCGCGCCGACGGAGACGTTCCCGCGCGGGAGCATTTCGCGGAAGGCGTGCAGCTCGTCCTGCGAAAACACGCGCGAGGGCGTCGAAAATTCGACGGCGGCGATGAGGAAGGTTTCGCCGTCGTCCACGTCCTGCGGAGCGCCTTCGGCGGACGTCGCGGAATCGGGCGCGGCGGCGTCGCGCTTTTCCCGGAGATTGCGGATGCGCGCCTCGCGCTCGGCCTCGCGGCGTTCGTCGCCGATCGCGCGCGAAACGTTGGCCGCCTCGCCGCCCGCGGCGGAAACGGCGGGCGTTCCCGCGAACAGCAGCGCGGAAAAAGCGAAAGGAAGGCAGAGAGTGAAAGACTTCATTTTTTATTTCCTCCGTCTGCGGCGCATCGCCGCGAACGCGAGCGCGGTCGCGCCCGCCGACAGACCGAACGCCGACGGCTCCGGAATGAACGTCAGCGCGGCGTAAATTATCGTCGTTCGCGCGGTCGAGTTCACGTTTTTCTTGAAAACCTTGTTCGCGATCCGGTCCGCGCCGTTCCCGGAAAAGGAAACGACGTCGAACGCCGTGTTCAGCGCCGTTTCGTCGGCGGTCGTCAGCGTTTTGCCGCCGACGACGATTTCGACGACGTCCGGCGTCGCCGCGTCGGCGTCCTCGTACCACGAGAAAAGCCCGAAATTGTCCGTTCCCGCGCCCGCGGGAACGACGGACTCGGCGAGCGAAAAGGTCAGATTCGACGCGTTCGCGATCTCGACTTTTCCTCCGGTTCCCGGGCCTTTGTCCGCGAAAACCGCCGTCGTTCCGAGCGCAAGCGTGAGTTTCGCGCCGCTTGCGACGACGAAGGAATTGTCCGTTCCCGAGTCGAAAACGACGTGCGCGAGCGTCCACTCCGCGCCCTCGCCGACGGTCGCCTTCGCGCCGCCCTTCAGCGTCAGCGTCGAGCCGTCGTAAGCGTAATCGCCGAAAATGCTCACGCTGTCGGGCAGTCCTTCGGCGAACGTTTCCGCCGCGGGAACGAGCGCCAGAGCGGCGGCGAGCGCGGCGAAGCGCGCTCCTGCGGAGGCGCCTTTTTCACGGTGTTTCGAGATTTTCATTTCCTGCATATTGTAATGACAACGAACGAACCCGCAAACTCTTAAAATTTTTTTGAAAAAATTTTTCGGGAACGCCTTCCGGGGGCGAAGACATTCCCGTCTTCGCCCGCGGGAACGTCCGCTCGCCGCGCCCTTTCCGTCCTTTTGCGGACGCGCAAGACGCGGGCGGGGCGACGCCTCCGCCGCCCCGTCCGCCGCTCTCAGAACGTGTATTTGTAGCCGATCGAGAACATGTGATAGTTCTGCGCTTCGACCTTCAGCTTGTAGCCGGCGGGACCGACTTCCGGACGCGCCGTCGAGCCGACGAAATCGTAGCCGACCGTCACCGCGTGGTGCGCGTTGAACGCCCATTCCGCGCCGACGCCAGCGCCGTAGAGGAAGCCGACCTCGCTCTCGTCGTATTTTTCGTCGATCATCTTGTCGTCGCCTTCGACCCAGAGATAGCCGAGCCCGACGCGCGCGCCCGCGAACACGGAAAAATGCTCCGTCGCCTGCCAGCGCAGATTCGCGCCGACCGCGAGCTGCGCCTCGACGACCGACACCTTTCTGTCCTCATCGAGAACGCCGTTCCAGTAGGTTTCGATCTCTTCGGAGCCGCTGCCGAAGCCGACGATGCCGAAGAATTCCGGCGTCAGTCCGGGCGCGAGCTCGAGCTCGGCGTTCTTCAGCGTGCAGCGCAGATTGACGCCGCCGATGTCGATCTTGTCGAACTCGGTTTCGCCTTTGAAGATGTCGCTCGTCGGCGTGCCGTAGAAGGCTTCCGCGCCGAGCGAGACCGTCCACGGCGAGGACGCCGTTCCGGGAAGCGCCGCGTCCTGCGCGAGCGCGCCGACCGCGGGAACGATTGAGGCCGCCGCGACCGTCGCGGCGAGCAGCATGTTTTTGGATGTCTTGATCATGGTTTTGTGCAGTTTTTGGTGAACTCGAAAAAAGGTTTTCTGCAAGTATAACGCACGAACCCGCAAAATCTTAAATTTTTTTTGAAAAATTTTTTCGGGCATGAAAAAAGGCGCTCCCGCGGGCTGCGGGAACGCCTTTTTCGGAGAAACGGGAACGCGCCCGCCTCACTTTGCTTCGAGGACGCCGATTTCGGCGGCGGAGACGTGGTTCTTCTCCAGCGCGCGCGTGCCCGTGAAGCGGAAGTAGCGCGCGTTCTGCGGCGGGAACGCAATCGTCTGCTCGATCGGGTTGGCGCGGAGATTGCCGAACTCGCCCTCGGCGACCTGCTTCCATTTTTTGCCGTCCGCGCTGAGCTCGAATTTGTAGCGGTCCGTCATGCCCGCGAAGCTGCCGTCCTGGCGCGGCAGGTAGGTGAACGCGCGGAGCTTGAGCGACTCGCCCATGTCCACGACGAAGGCCTGCGGCGGGCGCAGTTCCTGCTTCATGTGCGTGTGCCAGAAGGTCTTCGGGTCGCCGTCGATCGCGGCCTTGGCGTCCGTTCCCGCGGGCGCGTTCACGATCTTCCATTTCGTTTTGGGCACGCCGGCGGTCATCAGCGGCGCTTCCGCCTTTTTCAGGTTCAACCCCGCGGGGAGTTTGAAGAGCGAAAGCTCGGAAATGCACGGGCACGCGGCGGCGCTCGTGATGCGCAGGCGCACGCGTTGCGTCGTCACCGGCTGCGGCAGCACGAGCATCGCCTGCACGCCGATCGTCTGTCCGGAGACGACTTCCTGCCACTTGCCGCCGACGTCCGCGTCGAGCGCCCACGCGTCCACGCGCTGCCCGAGACGGATCTCCTCGCGCACGCGCACGACGTCGAAGGTCGCCTTCTGCGGGAGCGTGACGACGGCGGAGGCGGCGGTCGTCTTGTCGTTGGTCGTCCAATACGTGTCGGGATTGCCGTCCGTGAGGAACTGCGGGCCGAACGCCGCGGGAAGGTTTTTGCGGACGGTGCGGGACTCCGCCTTGCCGCCGCGCGCGAAGTCCTTTTTGTAAAGCTGGTCGCGGAGCTTTTTGAACTCGAGGAGCGCCTTGACGTCCTTCGGATCGAGCTTTCCGGACTTGTCCGGCGCGAGGTTGAGAATGAGATTGGCGCCGCGACCGACGCAGTCGAACCAGACCTGCATGAGCTGCTCGGGCGATTTCGCGGGCGTTCCCGGATGCCAGAACCAGCCGCCGCGGTTGATCGGCGTGTCGCCCTCGGCGGGCACCCAGCGGTCGCCGCCGCGGATGCCGTGCGCGGAAACGACGTGGCGGCATTTTTCCTTGCAGCTCGCGGGGTGCGCGGAGCCCGTCTGCTCGGGATTCTGCGTGCCGACGGTGTGCCAGTGCGGATAGCCGACGTGCCCGCCTTCGGAGCCGCCCCAGCGCGCGTCGCCGTAGTGCGAGGCGCCCCAGACGATGCAGTTCGGCTGCATCTTGCGGATGTTCTTCACGATCTGCTCGAAATTGTAGTACTTGTCCGCGCCGCCTGGCGTGTTGCGGCGTTCCCGTGCGCCGCCGTAATAGCCGTCGCCGCCGTTCGCGCCGTCGAACCAGATTTCGAAGACGTCGCCGTAGTTCGTGAGCAGCTCCTCGATCTGGCCGTAATACGCCTTGATGTAGCCGTCGCGCCCATATTCGGGGTGATTGCGGTCCCACGGCGAAAGATAGGTGCCGAACTTGAGCCCGTGCTTCTTGCACGCGGCGGCGAATTCCTTGACGACGTCGCCCTTGCCGTTCTTCCACGGCGATTTCCTGATGCTGTGCTCGGTCGTCTTCGTCGGCCAGGAGCACCAGCCGTCGTGGTGCTTGGCGGTGTAGATCATGCCCGTCATGCCGCCCGCCTTGAAGGTCTTGACGATTTCGTCGGCGTTGAATTCCTTGGGATCGAAGAGCGATTCGCTCTCGTCGCCGTAGCCCCATTCGCGCCCGGTGAAGGTGTTGAGGCCGAAGTGCGTGAAGGCGTAGAACTCCATGCGCTGCCACTGCACCTGCGGCTCGGTCGGCGTCGCGCCGTAAGGTTTCGGCGCGAGCGGATGCTGCTTCGGGAGCGGCGTCATCCCGGGAACGGGAGCGGCGACGAGCGCCTGCGCGCCCAAAAGCGCGAGCGCGGCGACCGGAAGCAGGCGCCGGAAGAACGATTTCGACGGGGAAAAACGATTCTGCAACATAGTGCCGCGGATTATCCACACGCGCAGAAAAACCGCAACCGAAACTTGCGCGGGAACGCGTCTTTTCGAGCCTGCGTCCGCGCGGCGCCGAAATGCTCAAAAATTGCTCGCCGCGGGAACGCAAATGCGTTTCAATGAGGCAGAAAATTTTGCTTATGAATTACCTTTCACTCGATTTGGGCGCGGACAGCGGCCGCGTCATTCTCGGAACCCTCGAAAACGGAAAAATTTCGCTCGAAGAAATCCACCGTTTCTACAACAAGGCCGTTCCCGTCAACGGTTCCCTGCGCTGGGACGTCGTCCGGCTCTTCGACGAGCTCAAGGCGGGGCTGAAGAAAGTCGCCGACCGCGGCATCGCCGTCAAAAGCCTTTCGACGGATTCGTGGGGCGTGGACTACGTGCTGCTGAAGGGCGCGGAGCCGATGCTCACGGCGCCGTATCAGTACCGCGACGGGCGCACGGACGGCTCCGTCGAGCGCGTCCGCGCGATCATTCCCGACGAAAAGCTTTTCGCCGAATCGGGCATCATGTTCATGGGCATCAACACGCTGTATCAGCTTTTCGAAGACGCGCGTTCCCGCCCGGAAATCCTCGCGCTCGCGGACGGCTTTCTCAACATCGGCGACTATTTCAACTGGCTGTTTTCGGGCGTTCCCGCGGCGGAGATCTCGCTCGCGAGCACGACGCAGCTCTACAATCCGCGCACGAAGGCGTGGTCGCTCGAGACGGCGGACGCGCTGGGCATTCCGCGGAAGATCTTCCCGAAAATTGTCGCCTCGGGCACGACGCTCGGCAGGATTCTTCCCGCGATCGCCGCGGAGACCGGGCTCGCGCCGGAGACGGAGGTCGTCGCCTCGTGCTCGCACGACACCGGCGCCGCCGTCGCCGCCATTCCCGCGGATTCCGCGACGAACTGGGCGTTCCTTTCCTGCGGCACCTGGTCGCTGATCGGCGTCGAATCGCCGAAGCCGTTCATCAGCGAAACCGTCCGCCGCGCCAACTACACGAACGAAGTCGGCTTCGGGCACACGACGCGCTTTCTCAAGAACATCGTCGGCATGTGGATACAGCAGGAGTCGATGCGCTACTGGAAGGCGCACGGGAACGACACGCCCGCGCCCGAGCTCGACAAGCTCGCCGCGCTCGAACCCGCGCTGCGCTCGCACATCAACCCCGACGACGCGCGCTTCCTCAAGCCTAACGAAATGCCGCAGAAGATCGCCGATTTCTGCGCCGAGACCGGGCAGCCCGTCCCCGAAAACGTCGGACAGACGATGCGCTGCATTCTCGAAAGCCTCGCCCTCGCCTACCGCAAGGCGCTCGACGACATTTCCGCGCTCGCCGAAAAACCGATCGACACGCTTCACGTCGTCGGCGGCGGCTCGCGCTCCAAGCTTTTCATGCAGTTCATCGCGAACGCGACCGGACGGACGGTCGTCGCCGGGCCCGTCGAAGGCACCAGCTGCGGGAACGTGCTGATTCAGGCGGTCGCCGCCGGAGAGCTCTCCGGGCTCGACGAAATCCGCAAAGTCGTCCGCGCGTCCTTCGACGTGAAGACCTACGTTCCCGCCGCGGACGAACGCGCCGCGTGGGAAGCCGCCTACGAAAAATTCAGGACGCTCTGAAGCGCCCCGCCCTTTCCGCAAAATTTCATCAACCTTAATTCTTCCCTCCAAAAAACATGGCTCTTGCGTTTTCCCTTGAACAGCTCTGCAATGTCGTCGACCCGATCCGCGTCGAAGGCTCGACGACGGTTCCGCTCTCGAACATCGGCGCCCTCGATTCCGCCAAGCCGGGCGACCTCGCCTTTCTCGGCAACGACAAATACCACGCGCAGGTCGCGACCTGCGAGGCGTCCGCGATTCTCGTTCCCGCGGACTACGTCGGCTCCTCTCCGAAGGAAAATCAGGCCTACATCTTCGTCGAAAAGCCCTCCTACACGCTCGCGCTGATCTGCGGGCAGATCGAGGCGGCGCTCTGGCCGAAACCCGCCGCGGGAACGCACCCGAGCGCGGTCGTCGCGCCTTCCGCGCAGATCGGCAAGGGCGTGCACGTCGGCGCGTTCTGCGTCGTCGGCGAAAACGCGAAGATCGGCGACGGCGTCGTGCTCGAAGCGCACACGACCGTCGGCAACGCCGTCGTGATCGGCGAAAATTCCCGCATCGAAAGCGGCGCGCGCATCGGCGCCTACACGCAGATCGGCGCGCGCGTCCACGTTCTGCCCAACGCCGTCATCGGCGCGGACGGATTCGGCTTCATTCCCGTGGACGGGAAAATCGAGAAGATTCCGCAGATCGGCAACGTCGTCATCGAGGACGACGTCGAAATCGGCGCGGGAACGTGCATCGACCGCGCGCGCTTTTCCTCGACGCGCGTCGGCAAGGGCACGAAGATCGACAATCTCGTCCAGATCGGGCACAACTGCGTCATCGGAAAATACTGCTTCGTCTGCGGCCAGGCGGGCATGGCGGGCTCAACGACGGTCGGCGACTACGTCACGCTCGCCGGGCAGGTCGGCCTCGCCGGGCACATCAAGATCGGCGACAAGGCGACGATCGGCGCGCAGTGCGGCGTGCTCGGCGACGTCGAGCCGGGCGCGACGATGCTCGATTCGCCCGCGGTTCCGATCGGCCTCGCGAAAAAGCTCATGGTGCTGAAGATGCGCCTGCCGGACATGTTCTCGCGCATCAAGGCGATCGAAAAGCAGCTCGCCGACAAATAAGAAGCGGCGCCCCGCTTGCTTTTGAATTTTCAAACGCAAAGAACGCGAAGAAAAATTTTTAGGGGAGAAGCGGCATGGCTCCACGCTTCGCTTACCTGCCGCTTTTTTGAAATCCTTCCCATACAAATTTCTCCCGCAGATCTCGCGGATTTCCGCAGATTTTTGAAACCGCGAATTGCACGAAAAGGAGGGTAAGCGTCTCGCTTGCCCTCTTTTTTCAGCAGGGATTGCGGGGATTTTGAGGGATTTCTTTTTTGGAGCAGGTTTTCTCGAAGGCTTTTCACTCCGCATGAAATGCGGAAGAAAAATAACCCCATGCGGCGCGACGCCGCTTGGGGACGAGGTCGAAAAAACACGCGCCTGAAAGGCGCAACTTCCCGCGGATTTCCGCAATTTTTTTGAGTCCCCGCTTGCCCTCCTTTTTTCTCTTCCGCGCCTTTCCGGTTCAAATAAAAAACGCGCGGGAAGGTTCCCGCGCGTTTTCGCGTGTCGCCGCCGGAGCGGATCAACCGATGGTCGCCACGTCTGGCTCGAAGGCGATTTCGATGCGGTACTGCTGGCCCGGGCGCAGGTTCAGCGGGTGGTTGCGGATGAAGGTCTGATAGTAATAGACCTTGCCGCAGCGCGTGCGCTGGGTCGGATCCTGCGAGACGTCCTCGTAGTTGAGCCATTCGCCCTGGAAGTCGTCCTTCGGAATCGTGCAGCCGAGGCTTTTTTCGCCGAGACGGAAGGAGGCGCCGAGGTGGTAGCGGCTGTGGCACGCCGCGAGCGGCATCACCATGCGCATCTGCGAAAGCGTCGCGGGCTGCTTGACGGAAAGCGTGTAGCGGGCGAGGATTTTGCCTTCGAGGAATTCCCATTCGACGCGCATGGAGCCCACGCCGGGAACGATCTTTTCGTCCTTGGTGATGAGATCCGGCTGTTCGTAGGAGACCGTGAAGGCGTTCTTCATGCCGATGCGCGTCGCGATGTTCTTCGCGTAGAACGAGGGCGTGAAGGTTTCTTCGCCGATGACGAACTCGGGAATGAACGCGGGAACGTACTGCCCGACGGGAACGTCGAAAATGCCCGGCATGTGCGGGAACGCGAGCGAATCCGAGCCGCCCTTGGCGCCGCCGGAGACGATCGGGATCTGCACGTGCAGGCGGGTCTTCGGGTTCTGATAGACGATGAGCGCCTGCTCCTTGCGTCCGCACTTGTCGAAGGAGATCGTGCGGCAGGTCGCGCGCGTCGCGGGCGCGGGAACGGCGTCGCCGAGCGAACCGCCGACGGTCTTCGCGAGGCGCGACCACTGGCAGAGATAACGCGCCGCGTCGAAATTCGCGATGCGCGTCGTGTGCACGTCGTCCGTGTCGCGTTCGCCGTCGCGGATGACGAGGAAGCCCTGCTCCTGGTCGAGATACGTGACGAAGAAATACAGGAAGAGGCGGCGCAGAACGTCCTTGTAGAGCGGCATCTTGTCCGCCGGAATCCAGCCGTCGCGCATCGACTGCAGGATGATGCTGATGAGGTGCATCTGCCCGTAGGCGCCCGTTCCCGCGCCGAAGCACCAGCCGAGCCCGTCCTGGCGGACGAGGTCGGGGATGAGCTTCAGGTATTTTTCCGCATAGGTGCGCAGCGTCGGCAGCTTGCGTTCGCGCAGGTGGATGTTCGCGTGGAGCTGGAGCGACTGGCGGATGAAGACGTACTGCAGCACGCCGTAGACGTCGTAGCAGCCGCCGAGCGCGGCGGGCGCCTCGGGACCGCGCGGAGCGTCGTCGCAGAATCCGCCGGAGGAATTGGCCTTGACGCGTTCGATGAAGCGTTCGATCAGCCGACCCGTCTCGTCCTTCTTGGAAAGCCCGAGCGAAAAGCGCGTGACCGCCTTGCCGACGTTGAACGCCTGACGGTGGTCGTTGTAGTCCGTGCGGACGAGAAGGCGCTTGTCGAGCAGTTCCTGCGCGGCGGCGTCGAGCTTCGACCACGGCGCGTTGCGGTCCTTGGAAGGTCCGAAGGAAAGCAGGCCGAGCGCCGCGTAGGCGAGCCCGTTTTCGGACTCGGTCTCCTGGTTGAGCTGCGCGGCGACGCAGCGGGCGACGAGATCGGCGACGTCCGCCTTGCCGATTTTCGTCTCGTGCGTCGCGCGGTAGAATTCGCCGAGCGCGAGCGCGGCGTGCCCGGATTCGTCCGAGCGGGGATTTTCCCCGGGAACGGGAGCGATGGTCCCGTCAGCGTTAACGGCTTCGATGTTATGGCTCAGAATCGCGCGAGCCATGTCCATGCATTGTTCTGCAAAATTATGCATCTGCGGTGTCTTACTGGTTTTTAAGGTATCGTTTGATTTTTGTCATCCCGCGCGAATAAGTCGAATAAAATCTGCGTTCGTCTTCGTCTTCGCGAGGCGGTCCGTCATCGCTTCGGCGACGTCCTCCGGCTTGCCCGCGACGACGGCGCGGCGCAGGAAGGACGCAGCCTCGAGCGCGGCGGGGGCGAGAATCTGCTCCTCCTTGCGCGTTCCCGAGGCGGCGAGATTGATCGCCGGCCAGATACGCAGCTCCGCGATCTTGCGGTCGAGCACGATCTCCATGTTTCCCGTGCCCTTGAATTCCTCGAAGATCAGGTCGTCCATGCGCGAGCCCGTCTGCACCAGCGCCGACGCGACGATCGTCAGCGTTCCCGCCTCTTCGGTCGCGCGCGCCGAGGAGAAGATCTGGCGCGGCTTTTCGAGCGCCTTGGAGCTGATGCCGCCCGTCATCGTGTTCCCGCGCGGCGCGACGTTGTTGTAGGCGCGCGTCAGGCGCGTCAGCGAATCGATGAGCAGCACGACGTCCCTGCCGACCTCGACCTGGCGGCGCGCGCGCTCGATGCAGATTTCGGCAATGCCGATGTGCGTCTTCGCGGATTCGTCATTGGAAGACGCATACAGCTCCGCCTCGGGCAGATCGCGCGCGAAGTCCGTAACCTCCTCCGGCCGCTCGTCCACGAGCAGCACCATGATCTTCACGTCGGGATAATTTTCGCGGACGCCGATTGCGATGTCCTTCAGCAGCGTCGTCTTGCCCGTGCGCGGCGGCGCGGCGATGAGCCCGCGCTGGCCCTTGCCGATCGGGCAGAAAAGATCGACGACGCGGTTCGTCATGCGCCCGTCCTTCGTCTCCAGCACGAGCTGGCGGTTCGAGCTGAGCGGCGTCAGCGTCTGGAACTGCGGGCGCCGATGGCGCTCGTTCGGGTTGACGCCGTCGATCGAATCGACGTAGCTCACTTTCGCGTTCGCGTGCCCTTTTTTCTGCTGCGCCTTGGCGACGACCCAGCTGCCGGTCTTCATCTTGAAGCGCTTGGCGATTTCCTTGGGCACGAAAGGATCCGACGGGAACGCCTTGCCGCGGCGCTTCGGGGAACGCAGCGAGCCGTTGCCCTTCGCGTCGAGCACGAAAACGCCCTCGACGACGATTTCCTCCGGGGCGGGAACGCCCGCCGGCGCGACGCTCCGCGCGTCTCCGATGTTTTTCTGCGAATCTGTTTCGCTCATGATGGTCTTCTGTCCTGTAAGTGTTCTGTAAATATTCTGTACATGCGCTTTCCGCAACGCGCGGCGCGGGAACGCGGCGAGGCGCGGCCGTGACGGGAGATTGCGGCGTTCCCGCGTCGTTCGGGGAACGAAAGACTTCCGGCGGAGAAACTTGAGAACGCTCCGTGCTTCCGAAAATCAACGCGGGCAGTGTTTCACAGCGCCCGCCTCCGCGCAAGCGCAAAATGCGCGGAAAACCGCCCGCCGCGGCGCGCGTCCTGAAATCGCCTCCGCGGCCTCGTCGTCTGAAAATGTGCTTTCGTCGCGGGAGCGGCAAGGATAGGCTTAGGCGCAGTTATGGCAAAAGTTCTGGTGGCTCTTTCCGGAGGCGTGGACAGCGCCGTCGCCGCGCTCCTTCTCAAGCGCGAGGGACACGACGTCCACGCCGCCTACATGCGGACCTGGATGAACGAGGAAGGCGGAAAATTCCTCGGCGAATGCCCGTGGGAAGACGACGTCGCCAACGCGCGCGCCGTGGCGGAAACGCTCGGCATCCCCTTCAAGATCGTCGATCTGATCAAGGACTACCGCGAGCACGTCGTCGCGTACCTGGTGGACGGATACCGAAGCGGGCTCACGCCGAATCCGGACGTGCTCTGCAACCGCGAGATGAAGTTCGGCGTCTTCGCGCGCAAGGCCTTCGCCGACGGCTTCGATTTCGTCGCGACCGGGCACTACGCGCGCCGACGCGACAACGCCGACGGCACGACGGACATTCTCTGCGGGAACGACCCGAACAAGGACCAGACGTATTTTCTCGCCCTGCTCCGTCAGGAACAGGCGCGCCGCGCGCTCTTTCCCGTGGGGCATCTGCTCAAGCCGCAGCTGCGCGAGCTCGCCGCCCGGGCGGGACTGCCGAACGCGAAGCGCAAGGACAGCCAGGGGATCTGCTTCATCGGCAAAATCCGCATCAACGATTTTCTAGAGCAGTACATCCCGCAGAAACCGGGGAAAATCGTGAACACGGCGGGCAAGGTGCTCGGCGAGCACAAGGGGCTTTTTCACTACACGATCGGCCAGCGCCGCGGCATCAACGTGCCGTCCAACGCCGACAACGAATACTACGTCGTCGTCGCCAAGCGCTTCGAGGAAAACGAGCTCGTCGTCGCCTTCGACCATCCGGAGACGGCGGGAACGCTCTACACGTCCGAATCGCGCGTGCACAATCTTTCGTGGCTGAACCGCCCGCTGACGGAAAAGTGCGAAACGCTCGTCCGCGTGCGCTACCGCGACGCCTCGACGCCCGTCGTCTTCACGCCCGACGGGAACGGCGGCGCGCATCTCGCCTACAGGCACGTGCAGCGCGGCATCGCGCCCGGACAAATCTGCGCGTTCTACGACGGCGACGTCCTGCTCGGCGGCGGCGTCTTCGCGTGAAGACGCGTTGAAATCCGCGGCGCTTTGCTTTAGGCTCGGCTCCTTTCAACCGCAAAGAAATTTCAAGTTCGCAACGATGTATCTGAAACAGCTCGTCATCAACGGATTCAAAAGTTTCGCCGACCGCACGCGCGTGGAGCTCCGCCCTGGAATCACGGCGATCGTCGGACCGAACGGCTGCGGAAAATCCAACATCGTGGACGCGATCCGCTGGGTGCTCGGCGAACAGAGCGCCAAGGCGTTGCGCGGCGGCTCGATGCACGACGTCATCTTCTCGGGAACGGACAAGCGCAAGCCGCTCCAGTACTGCGAAGTCGAACTCGTCTTCGCGGAATGCGAAAAGGAGCTCGGCACCGCGTTCAACGAAGTCTCCATCGTCCGCCGCGTGACGCGCGACGACTCGTCGGACTATTTTCTCAACGGCAAGGCATGCCGCCTGCGCGACATCCAGCGGCTCTTCATGGACACGGGCGTCGGGCGCGTCTCGTATTCGTTCATGGTGCAGGGGCAGATCGACCAGATTCTTTCCGCGAATCCCTCGGAGCGCCGCACGCTCTTCGAGGAGGCGGCGGGCATCACGCGCTACAAGACGCAGCGCAAGGAGGCGCTGGGCAAGCTCGCGCTCGTCGACCAGAACCTCGCGCGCGTCACCGACCGCCTCGACGAGCTTTCCCGCCAGATCGCCACGCTGAAGCGCCAGGCGTCCAAGGCGCTGCGCTGGAAACGCCTCAGGCACCGGCTGACGCATCTCGATCTCGCGAGCCAGGCGTTTCAGTTCTGCGGGCACCGCGAAGCCGTCCGCGAGACGGAGGCCGCCGCGGGAACGCTCCGCGAAACGGTCGCCGCGCAGCGCGCGGATCTTTCGGAGCGCGAGAACGTGCTCGCCTCGTCCAAGGTGCAGCGCAGCGTGCTCCGTGAAAAAATCGAAAACGCGCAGCAGATGATCTTCGCGCTGCGCTCGGAAAAGGAAAACGCGGAGGCGCAGATCAAATTTTCGGAAGTGCGCTCTCAGGACCTGCGGGAACGCATCGCGGGCATCGAGCAGGAAATCGCCGCCATCGTGCTCCGCCGCGACGAGCTGGAGACGCGCATTCAGGGCGGAGGCGACTCCAAGCTGCGCAGCGCGGGCGACGTCTCCGCCGCCGACGAAGCCTTCCGCGTGCGCCAACGCGAGCTCGACGAGACGCTCGCGCGCCTTTCCGCGCTCGAACGCGAAATCGCCGTCGCACGGCAGGATCTGCTGATGCGCGAAAACGAGATCACGCGTTCCCGCTCCACCGTGACGAACATCGAAGTCGATCTGCGCACCTCCGAAATCCGCCACGCCGAGATCGGCAACGCGCTCGCGCAGCTCCGCGAGGCCCGGCACGCGCTCGAAGCGCGGACCGAAGAGGCGCGGACGCTCGCCGAAGCCCGCCGCGCCGACCACGCGCGCGCGCAACAGGCCGTGGAAGCCGCGCGCGAAAAAGGCAAGGCGCTCGCGACGCGTTTCCGCGAGCAGCAGCAGATCATTTCCGGGTTAGACCGCCAGGTCGCGCGCACGTCCGCGCAGCTCTCGATGCTCGAACAGCTGCAGGCGAAGTTCGAAGGCTTCTCCTCCGGTGCGAAGGCGATCCTCAGAGGCGAGCTCGCCGAAGTCGTTCCCGCGGGAACGGCGAAGCCGCTCAACGCGCTGATTTCCGTGCGCGAAAACGTTTACGCGCCCGCGATCGAGCTGCTGCTCGGCTCCGCGGCGGAAGCGCTTTTTCTGGACGCCTCCTCCCGCGTCGCCGCACTGCTGCGGGAACTCGGCGAGCGCAATCTCGGCGGCGCCGTGCTCGCGCTCCCGCCGCACGAGGCGCCCCGCTCCGCGCCCGCCGGACTGCCGGAATTTCTCCGCCCCGCGGGAACGCTCGTCGAAGCGAAGATTCCCGAATTCGCGCCGCGCCTCGCCGCCCTTTTCGAACGCTGTTTCGTCTGCGACGACGCCGCGCAGTTCCTCGAATTCTGGACGGCGCGCCCGGACTTCGACTTTCTCCTCGTCGCGACGCTCGACGGCGAGCTCGTGGACTGCCGCGGGCTGCTGCGCACGCGCGCGGGCGGCGAAAAGACCTCGTCCGCCTTCCGCCGCGAAAGCGAAATCCGCGAGCTGCGGGAACGCCTCGCCGCGGAAAACGACGCGCTGACCGAAGCCAACCAGCGCACGCTCGAAATCCAGTCGGAAATGGACGCGACCGAAGCCGAGACCGAAGAGCTCCGCGTCTCCGCCGCCGCGCTCGCGCAGGAAGTTTCCGCCATCGCCGCGGACGAGCGCGCCGCCGAACGCGCGCTCGGCGAAAACGAACAGGCGCTCGCGCGGCAGGAAAATCTCCTCGCCGAATTCGAGCGTTCCCGCGACGCCGCCGTCGCCAAGATGGAGGCGGCGAAGCACGTTCTCGAAACCGGCGAAAGCGCGATCGCCGCAGCGAAGGAGGACATCGCGCGGCGCGAATCCGAAATCGCCTCGCTCCGCGCGGAGGCGGACGAGCGCCGCGAAGCCGTCAACGAAGTCCGCTTCGACCTCGCGCAAAAGAAGCAGCAGCTCGAAATGATCGAGCGCGAAGTTGCCGAAGTGCGCCGCCAGCTCGCCGATCTGCAGAGCCGGATCGACGTGCGCGAAGGCGAAAAACGCAACGCCGAGGCGCAGATCGCCGCCTTCGCGGAACAGGCCGCGAACGCCGCGGCGCGCGTCGCCCAGCTCGCGGAAACGCTCGAAAGTTCCGGCGGCGCGCTCGAGACGCTCCGCGCCGAATCGCAGAGCGTCGAGGCGCGCATCGAGGAGCTCGACGCGTCGATGACCGGCGACCGTAACGCGCTCCGCGAAAACGAGACGCGGCTCGGCGCGCTCGAAGTCAGGCTCACCGAAGAAACTTCGCAGTGCACGTTCATCGCGGAAAAAGTCTCCACCGAATACCAGCTCGACGTCGCGGGCGTGGACTGGAAGCGCAGTCTCTGGAACGCCGACGAGGAGCTCGAGACCAAGGTGCGCTTCGACGAGCTCGAAGAGGACGACGAGAACGGCGCCGCCGCCGAACGCCCGAAGCCCGCACGGCGGGAACGCGGCGAGCCGACGGAGGAAGACCTCGCCGCGATGGACGACACGGACTGGGCGCCGCTGCGCCGCGAAGTCGCCGACCTGCGGGAACGCCTGTTCTCCATGGGCGCCGTCAACCACACCGCCATCGACGAATACGCCGACCTGCGGGAACGCTACACCTTCCTCAAGACGCAGGCGGACGACCTGTGGAGCTCCAAGAACGAGCTCGTCAAGGCGATCGACGAAATCAACGCGACCTCGCAGAAGCTCTTTTCCGACACCTTCGAGCAGATCCGCAAGAACTTCAAGTTCACGTTCGACCGCCTCTTCCACGGCGGCGAGAGCGACCTGCAGCTCGTGCAGGCGGAAGACGTGCTCGACAGCGGCATCGAGATCATCGCGCGCCCGCCGGGAACGAAGCTGCGCAGCATCTCGCTGCTCTCCGGCGGCCAGCGCACGATGACCGCCGTCGCCCTGCTCTTCGCGATCTACATGGTGAAGCCGTCGCCGTTCTGCGTGCTCGACGAGCTCGACGCGCCGCTGGACGACGCGAACGTCGGCCGCTTCACGGACATCGTGCGCGAGTTCACGCGCTACTCGCAGTTCCTCGTCGTCACGCACAACAAGCGCACCGTCTCCGCCGCGGGAACGATCTACGGCGTGACGATGCAGGAACGCGGCGTGACGCAGTTGCTCTCGATGCGCTTCAACCGCGAAAGCGGCGACACGGAAACGACGGGCACGGTCACGGAATCGCCGACGCTCGGCAAAGGCGGCGCCTTCTCCATGGCGCGCTGACGCCCGCGTTCCCGCTTACGCTTTTTCGACGCGGACGACGCTGCCGCTCTCGCCTTCGCGACGGACGGCGAGGCGCACCGGAATGCGCTCCTTCAGCTCCTCCCGGTGCGAGATGACGCCGACGCGCCGACGGCTCTCGCCCGCGATTTCGCCCAGACGCTCGAGCGCGTTCAGCACTTCCGCGAGGCTCTTCTGGTCGAGCGTGCCGAAGCCCTCGTCGATGAAGAGAACGTCCGTGTTCAGGTCGGCTCGGTTGAGCGAAGAAAGCGCGAGCGAGAGCGCCAGCGAGACCATGAAGCGCTCACCGCCGGAAAGCACCGTCGAGCTGCGCACGCAGTTTTTGTTGAGCCGGTCGCGCACGAAGACGGAGAGCTGCTCGTTCTCGTCGACGCAGGTCAGTTCGTAGCGGTCGCTGATGCGGCTTAGGTAAATGTTGGCGTTCGCGAGCAGCGGGCGAAGAATGCAGGACTGCACGAGCGTGCGGAAACGCGTGCCGCCGAAACATTTGTCCAGTTTTTCCCACTTGGCGAAACGCGTTTTCGCCGCTTCGAGGCGCGTTTCGATTTCCTTCAGGCGTTCCCGATTGCCGGCGTCCGCCTCCAGCTCTTTCCCGATTTCGCCGAGACGCATCGCGAGCTCGGCGAGGCGCTTGTCGAGAGCCGCTTTTTCCGCCGCGAGCGGCGCCTCCGCGGGAACGTCCGCCTCCGTCGCGACTCCGAGTTTTTCCAGGATTCCGGCGATCTCGAAGCGCGCTCTTTCGGCGTTTTCCGCGGCGGTTTTGCGCGCGGCGCGGACGTCCGCGATTTCACTTCGCGCGGCGGAGACTTCGCGTTCCCGCGCGGCGAGCTTCGCGAGCTCCGTTTCCGTCGTGCCGTTCTTTTCGTAAAACGCAGCGAGCGAGGTTTCGTTCTCGCGGATTTCGCTTTCGCGGGAACGCAGATTCTGCGTCTGCGCGCGCACGTCGCCGGCGAGCATGTTCCACGCGCCGTCCGCGTCGCCGGAGAACGCGGCGGGAACGCGCGACGCGTCCTCCCATTCGGCGTGATTTTCGAGCACGCCCGCGCGCACGGCGTCGAAGCGCGCCGCCGTCTCCTCGGCGGATTTCAGGTCGCGCGTCGCCGCCTCGCACGCGTCCTTTTCTTCGGCGTAGGCGCGCGCGTCCGCGGCAAGACGTTCCCGCGTCCCGGCGCAATCGCTTTCCCATTCGGGGGAAAACGCGGCGAGGCGAGGCGCGAGTTCGTCTCGAAGTTCTTCGATTTTTTTCGCGGCGGCGTCCGCGGCGCGTTTCCGCGCGTCGATTTCCGAATCGTTTTTCGAGAACGCTTCCCGCGCGGCGGCGAAAGCTTTGTCCGCCTTCGTCCTGGCGGCGTCGAGCGGCTTTTTCTCTCTGTTGAGTTCCGTGATTTCCTTCGAAATCTTTTCGACGGTGCGCTGTTTTTCACTCAGCCCCGCCAGCTCTTCTTCGAGCGCGACGAGCGCCCCGGCAATCTGCTCCGCGAGCGGCGCCCCGACGTCGAGCCCGAGCGTTCCCGCCTCTTTGAGCAGACCGTCCAGAAGTTTCGCGATCGTCTTTTCCGTTTCCGAGAGACGCGCGCGCTCGGCGTCGAGCCCGCCTTTTTCCGCGTTGAATTTTCCCGCGGCTTCGCGGCTCGCGCTCTCGGCGGCGTCCCGCTCCTTCTTCGCCGCGTCGCGTTCCTGTTCGAGCGGAGAAAGAATCGCGCGAAACTCCTCTTCGTCGCAATGCAGTTCGAGAATCTTCTGACCGCAGAGCGGGCAGACTTCCGCGTGCTCCTCGCGCAGACGTTTCCGCAGTTTCGTCAGCGCCGCCTTCGTGCCTTCCGCCATCACGGAACAGCGTTCCCGCGCGGCTTCAAATTTTTTCTCCGCGTCCGCGAACGCTTTTTCGGCGGCGATTTTTTCCGCTTCGAGCCCGCTCAAAGTCTTTTCCCGCCCGGCGATCGCTTCCGCGAGTTTTTTCGTTTCTTCGACGGCGGCGGCGTGGCGCCTGCGCTCGTTCTCCAGATTTTCCAACGCGCCTTTGCGTTCGTGCGCCTCGCTGATTGCGCGATTCGTCTCCTCGGGCTCGAGCTCCGCGCGCGCTTCCGTCCGCGCGTCGATTTCGCTCTGCTTCGCCGTGACCGACGCCGCCGTCTCTTCCGCCGTTTTCCGCGCGGCGTCGAGCTTCGCGTCGAGCTCCGTTTTCTTCGCTTCGAGTTCGCCGCGCTCCCGCGTCGCCGTCGCTTCGCGTCCGCGTTCCTCGTCGAAGCGCTTGATTTTTTCGCAGAGCGTTCCCGCGTCCGCGTAAAGCGGCGCCCGCGGTTCCTGCGCGTCGAGGCGTCCCCGCCGTCCGCGCAAGGTTTCCGCGAGCGTTTTCGCCGCCTCGCGCCGCGCGAGCAGATCCGCCGAAAGCGCGTCGAAGCGGGCGCGGAGCGAAGGCGTTTCCGCAATCAGCTTTTCGCGTTCCCGCCGCGCCTTGTTCAGCGCGTCGAGCGATTTCCGAGCATCCGCGCTCGCGTCCCACGTTTCGACGAGCGCGACTTTCGCACGGAAATCTTCGCCGGCGATCGTTTCGCCGAGCCGCGCGACTTCCGCGTCGGCGCGTTCCCGCAGCTCCTTCCGCGTCGCGAAATCGCTCAAGGTCTTCAGCTTCCCTTCAAGCTCGGCGAGCGCGGCTTTGCGGTTTTCGCGCTCGCCGGATTTTTCGTCGCGTTCCCGCGCCAGCGCGTCGAGTTTCTCCTGCGGGAGCGCGCCCTTCGCCGCCTCGTCGAACTGAGCGTTGACGATATCCACGTCGCCTTTCGCCCGTTTTTTGAGATTGGAAATCGCCGTGCCGTAATGCGAAAAACGCTCCGTGTTCGTCAGGCGTTCCAGAATCGTTTCGCGTTCTTCCTTCCCGCCGACGAGAAACGCCGCAAACTGCCCTTGCGCGAGCATCGACATGCGCGAAAACTGCTCGAACGTGAGCCCGACGACGGAAACGATTTTTTCGCCCGCCTCCGTTCCGGAAACTTCCGTTCCGTCCTCCTTGCAGCGCAGCGTCCATTTTGGGACTTTGAAATTCATGGTGCGCGCGCGCCCCAATTCCAGTTTCGCGCGATAAGTCTTCCCGTCGTTTCCTTCGAAGACGAGCTCGCTGTAACATTCATCTTTCGAGGAAATGCCCAAACGCGTGTACTGTTCGACGGCGTTTATGTAGATTTCCTTTCCGGAAAAATCTTCGACGAAAACATTTTTTGAGCGAATCAATCTTCCGTTTTTTGGGGATTTTACGTTCATGCTCTCGACGCGCGGCGTCGTCTTGTAGAGCGCGAGCGAAATCGCGTCGAGAATCGCGGTCTTGCCCGAGCCGGTTTCGCCCGTGATGAGAAACATCTGAGCGGGCGCGCCGGTCGCGGCGTCCGTGAGAGCGTTTTCGAAATCAATGTCCGCCTCGCGGATCGAGGCGATGTTGCGGATATGAAGTCGTTTGAATTTCATGGCGTTCGAGATTTGAAATTTTCAGGCGTTTTCTTCGTCGGCGTCTTCGTCGTCGTTTTCCGCCGTTCCCGCGGACTTCTTTTTCCGCGCGGCTTCTTCGGCCTTCTTCGCCGCTTCGTCGTCGAGGCGCCGCGCCTCCTCGCGCACTTCTTCGAAAAGCCCGCGGACTTCGTCGATGTCCAATCCGGGATAATCCGCGATCGTCTTTTCGATGAACTTGAGCGGATCCGCCATCTGCTTCAGATCGGCGACGGCGAACACTGGCTTCTCCGCCGCCGCCTCGGACGGCGCGGGAGCGCCTTCGACGACGTGCTTCGGATTGAAGCGGATTTCGCCGCCGAAGGGCGCGATCGCTTCGTAGATTCTCTGCGAAAAATCGGCGGGAAGATCCGCGTCGTGGCGCACGCGCAGACGGAAATAGCCGCTCTTCTTTTCCTCCGCGAAACGCTTCACGGCGGCGACCGCCTTCTTCGCGTCCGCGAACGCCTCTCCGCTTTCGGGCAGCACGTGAAAATGGCGCAGTTCGTCGATGCGCAGCGGCGTGACTCGGACCGCGCCGCCGTGCTGTTCGATTTCGACGAGGCTGACGCTGTGCGGGAACGTCTCGTCGCAGCTCACGTGCAGCGCGCTGCCGGAATAGCGGCGCACGGGCGCGGGCAGCTCGACGCTTTCGCCGGGAACGTCGGGCTTCGCGCCGAGCGTCTGCGGACGGTGAATGTGCCCGAGCGCGAGATAGTCGTAGCCCTCGCCGAGCACCGTCGCGGGAACGGTCGCGATGCCGCCGATCTGGTCGTGCCCGGTCGTGTCCGAGTCCGCGAGCGCGAGGTGCGCCGTCATCACGACGGGCTTGCCGTCCGCGTTCTCCGCCGCGATTTTGTCGAGAATGCTCTGAATCTGCGCCGTGCGCGCGCCGTTCATGTGCGGAAGCGCGACGACGTAGCCCTTCGCCAGGCGCACGATGAAGCGTTCCCGCCAGTCCTCCGCGTCGCCCTCGACGACGTCCGCGAACGGCGGCGGCGTTCCCGCGACGTGCGCGTCCGCGAGTTCCCAGAGCTCGCGGTCCGCTTCGAGACGAGACGCCGAATCATGATTGCCCGCCGTGACGACGATGCGCATTTCGGGACACAGCGCGTGCAGGCGCACGAAATGCGCGTTGAACGCCTTTTTCACGGCGGCGGACGGCTGCGGCACGTCGAAGACGTCGCCGCTCACGACGAGGGCGTCGGGCTTTTCGTCGACGCACCATTTTTCGAGCTGCGCGAAGAAATGCGCATGCTCGTCGGCGCGCTCGTAGTTCTGGTAAATGGTCTGTCCGAGATGCAGGTCAGCAGTATGGATAATCTTCATAGCGCATTTCCATGCAAAAAAAGTGCCAACGCACCGCACGAGGTTATTTTTAGTCCGCGCTTCAAGCGGGAACGGAAAACGGATAATGGATAACGGATAGTGGATAATGAATAGTGAATAGTGGATGGCGCAGGTCCCGGCGAGGCGGCTGTTGCTCGGCGTTCCCGCGGCTTTTCGGGGAAGCGACTTTCCAGTCGCTTTGCTGAATTCTTAAAAAGGAAATTTCCTTAAAAAAAACTTCAACAAGCGACAAGAATGTCGCTTCCCCAAAAGCG
>SFEJ01000029.1 GCA_004558035.1 Opitutia bacterium | reverse complement strand
AATTGTGCTTGCGGAAAAAGTCCAGGTGCAGCCGCTGCAGATGCTCGAAGAGCCGCATGCGCACGCCCTCGAGCACGCGGATGCCGCACACGTTGAGCAGGTACGTGTTGCCGAACATCGACGCGCCGCGGACGATGAACACCAGCGGCATGAGCAGGATCGCGAACGCGAGCACGTAGTCCGCGGGAACGGCGAGCGTCGGCAGGAAGTCCAGCCCGTAGCGCAGCGCCGTCTCCGAGCTCGGGTCGAAGAGCACGAGCGCCTGCGGCGTTCCCGTGTCGGAAAAGAGCACGGGCAGCACTTTTTTGAGCATCAGCGGCAGCCCGAAGCCGCTCGCGACGCCGGAAATCACGCCGAGCAGCAGCGCGGAAAAGAAGGTCCAGCGCACTTCGAACAGCAGCGAATAATACGGGAGGAAACGTTTCATGCGGAAAGTGATGAAGTTATGAAGGTTATGAGGTTAAAAGGTTATGGAGGTTAGGAGGTTAAAAGGTTATGGAGGTTAGGAGGTTATGGGCGGGAACGGCGCGCCGCCGCGTTTCAGTCGATTCGGATCTTCACGACGCGGACGCCGAGGTCGCCGCCGTCCACGACGAGTTCCGCGACGCCGGAGCCTCCGCGCTTCGAGCGCACGACCGCCTGCGCCAGCCCCGCGAACGCCTTCATCTCGCGGCCTTTCAGCGAGGCGTGGTCGGTCGGGTCGCCGTTGCACACGCCGACGAGCTCCGCGTCCCCGCGCACGGAGAACCTGAAGCGGTCGGTCGCCGTCGGCACGACGCGTCCCTGCGCGTCGCGCACGGAAACGGTCACGTAGGCGAGGTCGCGCCCGTCGCCGCGGATTTCCGCGCGGTCCGCCTCGGCGGCGAAGCCCGCGGGAGCGCCCGTCGTCTCGACCTTGTCGCGCGCCCATTCGACGCCGTTCCTGTAGGCGACGACTTCGAGCGTTCCCGGCTCGTAGCGCACGTCCGTCCACGTGAGGCGGAAGCGTTCCCGCATGTCGCCGTTGAGGTCCTTGCCCGTGAGCGGCGCGCCGGTCTTCTTCGCGCGTCTGCCGAGGGATTTGCCGTTCAGGAAAAGCTCCGCCTCGTCGCCGCTCGTGTACACGAACACGGGCGTGATCCTGCCCTCGCGGGACCCCTGCCAGTTCCAGTGCGGCAGGATGTGCGCCACGGGAACGTCCGGCAGCCAGTGCGCCTGATAGAGCCACGCGCGGTCTTTGCGGAAGCCGCACAGATCGACGATGCCGAAATACGACGAACGCGACGGCGTGCCCTGCTTGAGAATCGCCGCCATCTCCTTTTCGAGGCGCGCCACTTCCTCGGGCGAAGCGCCGCGGAAGTCGTTCGCGGGCTTGCGGCCGAGGTTCCACGGCGTGGGCTCGCCGAGGTAGTCGAAGCCCGTCCACACGTATTCGCCCGCGCAGCGCGGCTCCTCCTCGAGCGCGCCGAACTCCACGTCGGGCGCGTACGCCCAGCCGGGCGCGTAGATGCCGTAGTCGCCGACCTGGCAGACCGCGAGATTGTCGCAGAAATTCCGTTTCCAGAACGGCTCGAAGTCCGCGGGCGAATCCGCCTTCGCCGGGAACGAGTAGAAGCCGCGCGTGCTCACGCACGACGAGGTTTCGGACGCGACGAAGGGCGTCTGCGGATTTTTCTTCGCGAAATCCTTGTAGTTGTTCGGTTTGTAGTTGAAGCCGTAAACGTCGAACTCCTTGCCGAAGCCGTTCCACGACGCGCCGAGGTCGTTGCAGCCGACGGTGACGGGGCGCGTCTCGTCGTATTTCTTGAAGAGCTCGACGAGTTCCCGCGCGATCTCCCTGCCGTCGCGCGCGCCCTGCTCTTCGATTTCGTTGCCGGCGGACCACGCGATCACGCTCGGGTGGTTGCGGTCGCGCAGCACGAAATTGCGCACGTCGCGTTCCCGCCAGTCGTTCCAGTAAAGATTGTAGCCGTTCGCCTTGCCTTCCTTCGTGTATTTCCAACAGTCGAAAAGCTCGTCGTCCACGAGAATGCCCATGCGGTCGCAGAGCTCGAGCAGCTCGGGCGCGGGCGGATTGTGCGAGGTGCGGATGGAGTTCGTGCCGAAGCTCTTCAGAATCTCGATCTGGCGTTCCATCGCGCGCGTGTGCGCGGCGCCGCCGAGCGGCCCGAGATCGTGGTGCTGGCACACGCCCCTGATCTGCACGCGGCGCCCGTTCAGGAAAAATCCTTCCGGCTTCCATTCCGCCTTGCGCACGCCGAAGACGGTCTCCTGCCGATCGACGAGCTTTCCGTCCACGAGAACGCTCGTCGCGAGCGTGAGTAGCGCGGGATTTTCGACGTCCCACAGCTCGACGTCCGCGAGCGCGAGTTCCGCGGGAACGCCCGCCGCGCTTTCGGCGGACGCGAGCGTCGCGCCGTCCTTCAGAATTTCGCTGCGCACGCGGACCGAGCTCCCGGAAGCGCCTTCGACCGCCGTTTCCGCGACCGCCTTCGCCGTCTTCGCGAAGAATTTTCCGTCGCGCGTCTCGATGCCGGAGATTTCCGGCGTCGTCACCCGCACGCCGTTATAGGCGACGTGCACGGGATTTTTCTCGACAAGCCAGACGTGCCGGTAAATGCCCGCGCCGGGATACCAGCGCGTGGAGTTCGGCAGATTTTCCGCGCGCACGGCGACGACGTTCCTTTCGCCGAACTTCAGGAACGGCGTGACGTCCACGCGGAACGACGAGTAGCCGTATTTCCACTCGCCCGCGAGCTTTCCGTTCACGTAAACCCGCGGCATCATCATCACGCCGTCGAAATCGAGGAAGAATTTTTTTCGTGCCTTCGCCGCGGGAACGTCGAAGCTCTTGCGGTACCAGCCGACGGCGTCCCACGGGAGCGAGGCGGTCTGGTTCGGCAGCTGCGGCAGGAAGCGGCTCTCCACGCCCCAGTCGTGCGGCAGGTCAAGCGCGCGCCACTTCGCGTCGTCGAACGCGACGTCGGACGGCGGCTCGCCTTCGCGCTTCGATTCCGGAAGAATCGGCGTTCCCGCCGCGTCGAAGAAGCGCCATTCGAAAATGCTCGCCCACGCGCCGCCGCTCGGCGCGACCTCGACCTTCGCGAAGCGGAATTTTTTGTCGAGGCGCAACGCGTCCTTCTTCGCGGGCGCGGTCTTCGCGGAATTGTCCGCCGCGAGCGTCCAGTTTTTCCCGTCGGCGGAAACGAGAATTTTGTGGCGATAGACGGCGTTCTGTTCCCAAAGAATCTCCGTCGTCGCGGCGTCGATTTCGCGCCCGAAGTCGATTTCGAGCGCGGCGGGACTCGCGTTCGCGGCGCACCAGCGCGTGCTCTCGTTCCCGTCGAAGGCGTTCCCGGCGGGATTGTGCGCTTCCTGGGAAGTCGCCGTTCCGGGGAAAATTTCCCTGCCCGGCTCGACCTTCGCGAGGCAATCGTCGTGCCTGCCGAACTTGGCGAACTTCCAGCCGAAGTCGAAGGTCTCGCGGGAGACGCTGGCTTCGGCGCACGCGGTCTTTTCGGGCAGCACGAAATGCTTTTCCGCGGGAGCGTTTTCGGGCGCGCAGCCGGCGACGAAGACGGCGAGCGCGGCGGCGGAAATCAGATTCGGGGAATGAAGCGCGTTTTTCATGACGCGCGATTCAACACCAAAAAACGCTTCCCCGCGAGAAGGAATTGCGCCGACGCCCGCGCCCGCGCGGACACCGATCCGCACCTCGGTTTCGAATACCGAGACAAGCCCGAATTTTCGACCACGGAAAAGCACGGAATTTTTCGGGGCGGGCGTTCGCGGGAACGCAGAGGAGAAGCGGCATTCCTGCCGCTTTTTTGAATTTTCTTGAAGCTGATTTTCGAAGAAGCGACAGGAATGTCGCTTCCCCCCTAAGCGAAAACCGCGCGATTCGTGCGGAGGGGAAATCCCTTTATTCATGCGGCTTGGACGGCGTTTACCCCTCGGTATTCGAAACCGGGGATAATGCGTTTCAAAATTCATCCGTAAACGCTTATGAAAAAATTAATCACCATCACTACGCTCCTCGCCGCGGGAACGCTTTTCGCGAGCGCCGAGACGAAGACCGCCTACATCGATTTCGGGACGAAAGCAGAAAAGAGCACTGGGGCGCTCGAAGTCGCTCAAACAAAAAATGAAGCAACGATTGCGGAGACTACGCTTATCAGTGGGTTGCTTTCGGTTTCTGGACGCATCACTAACGCTGGAGAAGTCGCCAACACCAATTACCTTTTGTCGTCTCTTTCCACGGAAGCTTCCAAGTATTTCGGCGGCGTTGATTCAAAAGTTTGGAGCGATGAGCTCAATGCACATGACAATAACTCGGAGAACACCATGTCGTTGACGTTTTCTTCGCTTGCCGCGAATACGACATACACGGTCGCACTCTTGAGTGGTATCGGGGCGGTCGGCTCTCCGGGCTATTTTCCGGCTTGTTATGGATTGAAGCTCTCTCTTGGCAGCGAGACGATTTCGGGGCTTTCCTATGTAGAAGATGCAACAACTGGTACGGCTTTCAGCACTTATAATGGGTCTGGAAACATGAAAGAGACCCAGAGTCTTTTCGTTTGGGAATTCACGACAGGCGCGGATATCGCGAGTGATTTGAGCTTTAAGCTGGAAGCGACGAAAGGCACTTACAACGCGCTTGCAATCGTGGTGAGCACGATTCCCGAGCCGTCGGCGTTCGGGCTGTTGGCGGGGCTGGGCGCGCTCGCGCTGGCGGGAACGCGTCGTCGCCGCCGCAAATAGAAGTCAGTTTAAAAGTAATCACTCCTCGACCTTTTAAACCTTTTCGACTCCTCGACTTTTTCATAGTGTGTGTTGGCGTCCTCGCGGAGCGATCCGCGGGGACGTTTTTGCCGTGGAAGCGCGCGGCGCGAAAAAAAAGTTTTCGGGAGCGCGGATTTCGCTTAGGTTTGCGGCAGGATGTTTTTCTCCCCGTTCCAGCAGAGAGTGATTTCGTGGGCGGCGACCGGAGTCGCCGTCGCGGTGCTCGTCGCGCTCGCCGTCGGCGTGGTCGCGGCGGGAGCGAAATTTCTCGCGGCGTTCGGCACGGTGATCTGGCCGATCGTGATCGCGTCGCTGCTCGCGCTGCTGCTGCGCCCGGTCTGCGATTTTCTGGAAGCGCGTCTGCGCCTGCCGCGCGCGGCGGCGATCGCGGCGCTGTTCGTGCTGCTTTCCGCGGTCGCGGCGGGAACGCTGCTCTTTCTCGTTCCCGTGATCGCGCGCCAGGCGACGGAGCTCGTCCACCGCATTCCGGAGCTTTGGGCGCGGCTGCTGGAGCATTTTCCGGAGCTCGCGGACGCGCTCGAGGAATTCCTCGAGGACGGCGGCATCGTCGAGCGCGTGAAGGGCGACGCGCAGTTCGGCGAGCACCTGAAGGCGGTCGCGACGGCGGCGCTCCCGAAGCTGCAGGCGGTCTGGATGAAGGCGGAAAGCCTTTTTTCGCAGGTGGTCGCGGCGGCGGTCGTGCCGATCTACTTCTGCTATTTTCTCGGCGGGCGGCACGATCTGATCGGGCGCTTCGAGCGCGAGGCAGCGACGCTGCTCCCGCGCGGGCTCGCCGCGGACGCCGCGTTTCTGATGCGCCAGTTCCGCGACATCGTGGTCGCGTTCTTCCGCGGGCAGTTTCTCGTGGTGACGTGCTACGGCGCGATTCTGGCGGCGGGCTTCTTCGTCGCGGGGCTGCCGGGCGCGATTTTTCTCGGGCTCGCGCTGGGCTACCTGAACATGATCCCGTACTTCGGCACGGTCGTCGGGCTGTGCGCGATTCTGCCGCTGGCGTTCTTTTCGGGCGGCCTGGGCATGCTCGCCGCCGTGCTCGTCGTCTTCTGCGTCGCGCAGGCGGCGGAGGCCTGGTGGCTCACGCCGAAGATCATGGAACGCCACACCGGGCTGCACCCGATGGTCATCATGATCTCGATCTTCTTCTGGGCGATTGCCCTCGACGGCGTGCTCGGCATGGTGCTCGCGGTGCCGCTGACGGCGTTCTTCGCCGTGTTCTGGCGGCTCGTCAAGGAGCGGCTTTCCAGGCGCCCCGCCGGCGACGTTCCCGCGCCGCCTGAAACCTGAAACGCGTTCCCGCCATGGCTGACCTCGGATTTTCGCAGTATCAGAGACTTTCGCAGGAGCAGACGCTTTCGCCGCAGATCATCCGCGCGCTGAATCTGCTCCAGGCGCCGTCGATGGACCTGCAGCGCGAAGTCGCCGAAGAGCTCGCGAAGAATCCGCTCCTCGAAATGGAGGACGGCGGCATGAGCTCGCTCGAGACGCCCCTGCCCGAAAATCCCGAAATGCCCGGCGCGCGCGCCCGCGGGAACGCCGACGCGGGAACGCCCGAAGGAGACGCCCCGGACGCCGCGCGCGACGACTGGCGCGAACGCGACGACGCCCCGTTCGGCGAAACCCGCGTCTGGACGCGCGACGACGACGAGCGCCGTTCCCGCCTCTTCAACTCCCTCGTCGAACACGCCTCGCTCCGCGACATGCTCGACGAGCAGATCGCCCTCGCGGACGTTCCCGAGAGCGAGCGCCGCATCCTTTCCGGAATCGCCGACCGCCTCGACGAAAAGGGCTTTCTCGAAGGCGACGCGGACGCGCTCGCGACGGAGCTCGGCGTTCCCGCCGCCGACGCGGAAAAGGCGATCGCGACCTTTCAGACCTTCGACCCGCCCGGCATCGGCGCCCGCGATCTGCGCGAGCTCTTCATGATCCAGCTCCGCCGGAACGGGCGCGAAAAATCGCTCGCCTTCCGCGTCGTGAGCGAAGCCTACGACGCCCTGCTCGCGCGGAAATTCGGCGCGATCGCGGACAAGTTCGGCGTCTCCGATTCCGCGCTGCGCGACGCCGTCGCGGAGATCGCCCGCGTCAACCGCGTTCCCGCCAAGGACTTCGTCGCCGACGAGAACCGCGAAGTCTTCCCCGACCTCACGTTCTACTTCGACGAGAAGACGGGCGAGTGGGCGGCGAAGTCCAATTTCGACTACGTGCCGAAGCTGCGCATCTCGCCCGCCTACAAGGCGCTGCTCGCGCAGGGGAAGCTCTCGCCGAAGGACCGCGCGTATTTTTCCGAAAAGACGCGCGACGCGAAATCGCTCATCAACGCCCTCGACGAACGCCGCAGAACCATCGAAAAAATCGGCGCCGCGCTCGCGAAATTTCTCCGTCCCTTCTTCGAAAAAGGTCCCGCCGCCCTGCCCTCGCTGACGATGGCGGACGTCGCCGCCGAAATCGGCATGCACGAGACGACCGTCTCCCGCGCCGTCGCCAACAAATACGCGGAGACGCCGTGGGGCGTGCGCGAGCTGCGCAAATTCTTCAACGCGTCGCTGCCCACGGATTCCGGCGGCTCGATCTCCAACGCGGGCGTGCGCGAAGTGCTGAAGGAAATCCTCGAAAACGAGCCGTCCGCCTCGCCGCTGAGCGACGAAAAGCTCGCGGAGGAACTGGGCAGGCGCGGCATCCGCGTCGCGCGCCGCACGATCGCGAAATACCGCGGCATGCTCGGCATCCCGCCCGCGCATCTCCGCCGCAAATTCTGACGCGCGCGCCGCCGCTCCGCGCGCGAATCTCGTTGCGGGAACGGCGCGATTTTTTAGGATTGCCGCTCATGGATTCACCGGAAACCGTCCTCATGCGCCACTTCGGATTCGCGAAATTCCGCGAGCCGCAGGACCGCATCGTCACCGCGATTCTGCAGGGGCGGGACACGCTCGTCATCATGCCCACGGGCGGCGGCAAGTCGCTCTGCTATCAGCTTCCCGCGCTGATGCTGCCGCATCTGACGCTCGTCGTCTCGCCGCTCATCGCGCTGATGAAGGACCAGGTGGACGCGCTGCGCGCGCGCGGGATCGCCGCCGCGAGCCTCAACGGCATGCAGACGCTTTCCGAGCAGAACGAAGTCTTCGACGCGATGCGCGCGGGAACGCTCAAGCTCGTTTACGTCGCGCCGGAGCGCTTCCGCGCGGAGCGTTTCCGCCGCATGATTTCGGAAATCGACGTCTCGCTCTTCGCCGTGGACGAGGCGCACTGCCTGTCGCAGTGGGGACACGATTTCCGCCCGGATTATCTGAAGCTCGACGCCGCGCTCGCGCTCTTCCGCCGCCGCCCGACCGTCGCCGCGTTCACGGCGACCGCGACGCCCGACGTGCGCGAGGACATCCGCAAGACGCTGCGCCTGCGCGCCCCGGCGGAATTCGTCGCGGGCTTCGCGCGCCCGAATCTTTCGTTCAACGTCCGCCACGTCGATCCCTCGCTGACGCGCGTCCGCGGGAACGAGGAGCGCTCTTCGCTGCACCTCGCGAAGCTGGCGCGCATTCTCGAAATCGTGAAGGCGCACCGCACGGGCATCGTCTATTGCGCGACGCGCAGAAGCGCCGAGCGCGTCGCCGACGATCTCGCCGCGGCGAAGGTCGGCGTAATTCTCTACCACGGAGGCATGAGCGACGCGGAGCGCAACTTCGCGCAGGACCGCTTCATGTCCGGCGAGGAAAACGTCGCCGTCGCCACCAACGCGTTCGGCATGGGCATCGACCGCGCGGACATCCGCTTCGTCGTCCACTACGAAATGCCCGGCAGCATCGAGGCCTATTACCAGGAGGCCGGCAGAGCGGGACGCGACGGCGCGCCCGGCTTCTGCGAAATGCTCTTCAACTACGCCGACAAGCGCGTCCAGGACTTCTTCATCGAGGGCGCGAATCCGGACCGCCTCACCGTCATGCGCACCTACAAGACGCTGCGCAAGCTCGCCGACGAGGGCAACGAAGTCCGCATCTCGGCGGACGCGCTCTGCGAGGAGCTCATGCGCGAATACGGCGAAAAGGTCAACCCGATGGCGATCTCGACCTCGATCGCGATTCTCGCGCGGCACGACGTCATCGGGCGCTTCGACATTCCCGGCATGCGCATCCGCGGCACGCGCCTGCTCCAGCCCGATCTTTCGGAAAAGGAACTGCGGATCCCATGGGAAAACCTCGACCGCAAACGCCGCAGCGACGAAAAGAAGCTGGAGGCGCTCGTGAATCTCGCCTACGGGAACACGTGCCGCCAGGAGGCGATTCTCGCGTATTTCGGCGACGCGGAAGGCGCCGTGCCCTGCGGCCGCTGCGACGTGTGCGTCGCGCGCGCGACGGGAACGCGCCGCCGGCCGGACGTCGAGGAGCTCGTTCTCGTCAAAAAAATCCTCAGCGGCGTCGCGCGCCTTTCCCGCAAAATCGGGCAGGACGAATGGAAGCCGATCTTCGGCCGCGGGCGCGTCCTGGACTGCCTGCTCGGCTCGCGCAACGCGGAGCTGCTGCGGCTCGGGCACGACAGGCTCTCGACCTACGGCATCCTGCGCGGCGAAAAGCGCGACTATCTGTCCGCGCTGATGGACGCGCTGACGCGCGAAGGTCTGCTCGCCTCGGAGACGGTCGGCGAATTCCCGCTGTGCAGGCTGACGCCGCTCGGCTCGCGCGTGATGCGCGGCGCGGAAAGCTTCGAGATGGAATGGCCCGTTCCCGCGAAATCCGAGACGAAGGCGGCGGGGACCGACGGCGGGAAGCGTTCCCGCGGCGGCGCCTTCGCGGGCGTTTCCGTGCCGCGCGATCCGGACGCGGCGCGCGCGCGGCTCTCGCGCGAGGAGCGCGATTTTCTCGAAAGCATCGGCGCGCCGCACGAGAAAAAGAAGAAGCGTCCGCTCCCGCCCTGGCTGAAGCGGAAGCTCTTCGGAAAATCCGGCGGCGGCAAAGCGTCCCCGAAATGACGCGGAAACGCGCGCGGCCGCGGAAACGGCGCAGTTTTGCTTTGCCGAGAAAAGGCGATTCGGTAAAAATTAGAGAAAAGAAAACCTCTCAAAACGACCATGCTGCAGTGCAAAAATCTCACCGTCGAAACGGCGGACGGCAAAAAAATTCTCGACGACGCCGAGGCGCGCTTCGCCTCCGGGCGCATGCACGCTGTGATCGGGCCTTCCGGCTGCGGCAAGACCACGCTGATGAAGGCGATGCTCGGCATGATCGGACGCACGGGAACGGCGGAGTTCGACGGCGCGCCGATCGACTCCTCGAACGATCTGGCGGGCAGAATCGGCTTCGTGCCGCAGTTCACGCTCGCGCAGCCCAATCTCACCGTCGAGGAGACTTTCCGCTACGCGCTCGCGATGAATCTGCGCGCCCCCGAGGAGCGGGAACGCCGCCTGAAGGCGGTGCTCGAGACGACCAGGCTCGCGCCGCACGCGGACAAGCGCGTCGGCTCGCTCTCCGGCGGGCAGACGCGCCGCGTCGGGCTCGGGCTCGAACTCACTCTCAGCCCGAGCTGCCTGATCTGCGACGAAGTGACGAGCGGGCTCGATCCCAATTCCGAAGACGAGATGCTCGACCTGCTGCGCGGGCTCACGGAGCGCGACGGCAAGTCCATCGTCTGCATCATCCACAATCTCGCGAAGCTTTCGCGCTTCGACTCGGTGACCGTCGTGCTGCAGGGACGCGTCGTCTTTCAGGGCACGCTCCCGGAGCTGCTGAGCTATTTCGGAATCGGCGGCGCGCTCGAACTCTACGGCGTGCTCGAGACGCGGTCGCCCGATTTCTGGAAGGACAAATGGCGCGTGCACCGCAAATACGAGCTCGAAGTCGTGGACGACGACGAAGCGCCCGAAGCCGCCGCCGCGGGAACGCCCGCCGACGGGAACGCGCCCGTCGCGCGCGCGGGCTTCTTCGCGCAGCTCGCGACGCTGCTCGCGCGCCGCTTCCGCCTCTTCGTGCGCGACAGCGGCTATTTCGCGCTCACGCTCGCGATCACGTTCGGCTTCCCGTGCATCGTCGTCATCTTCGCGCTCGACGGCCTGCCGCAGGTGCCGCGCATGCCCGTCGAACAGGCGATCATGACGTCGCGCCAAGCGCTCGAGGCGCGCGACATTCAGATCGAGCAGATGCGCATCGCGACGCTCGCGACCGGGCTCGTGCTGTTTCAGGTCATGCTGCTCGCGCTCATGGGCGCGAACAACGGCGGGCGCGAAATCGCCGCCGAGCGCAATCTTTACGAAAAGGAACGCATGAACGGCCTGCGCCCGGGCGCCTACGCGCTTTCGAAGATTCTCTTCACGGCGGCGATCGCCGTCTTTCAGGGGCTGTGGATGTGCTCGTTCGTGAAGGTCATCTGCGATTTCCCGGGCGCCTGGGGACCGCAGCTGCTGACGATGGCGGGCGTCTGCGTCGCGATGACGCTCATCTGTCTCGGCTTCTCCTCGCTCATGCAGTCGGCGGAAAAGGCGTCGCTGCTCTCGATTTATCTGGTCGGCTTCCAGCTGCCGCTTTCGGGAATCGTGCTCGAGCTGCCGGACGCGCTCGTGTGGCTCTTCCGCCCGTTCATCAACATTTTCTGGGGCTGGTCCGGATTCTTTTCCGCGATGCAGAACAGCCCCGTCTACGACGCCTACACGCTGATGAACGCGCGCGCGGCGATCTACGAATTCCCCGTCGCGGGAACGGTGCTGCTGCTCCACGCCGCGGTCGGCGCGGCGATGGTCTTCTGGGGCTGCCGCGTCCGCCGTCCGCTCTGAGCCGGGCGCAAAAAAAAAAGCGGCGGCGTCTTTTCGACGTCGCCGCGTTTCGCGGAATCGCGTTCCCGCGCTCACCAGTTTTCGGCGAGCACTTCGAAGTGCGCCTGCGGGTGGTCGCAGGCCGGGCACTTGATCGGCGCTTCCGAGGCTTCGCAGATGAAGCCGCAGTTGCGGCAGCGCCACCAGGTCTTGCCGTCCTTCTTGAAGACTTCGCCCTTGCGGATGTTCTCGCAGAGCGCGCGGTAGCGCTTCTCGTGCTGCTTTTCCGCGACGGCGACGTTGCGGAAGACGGCGGCGATGATCGGGAAGCCTTCCTTCTCGGCGACGGCGGCGAATTCCGGATACATTTCCGACCATTCTTCGTTTTCCCCGCAGGCGGCGGCTTCCAGATTTTCTTCCGTCGTGCCGATCACGCCCGCCGGGAACGTCGCCGTGATCTCAAGATTTCCCCCTTCGAGGAATTTGAAGAAACGCTTGGCGTGTTCCTTTTCCTGATTCGCCGTCTCTTCGAAGACGTCGGCGATCTGAACGAATCCGTCCTTCTTCGCCTTGCTCGCGAAATACGTGTAGCGCATGCGCGCCTGCGATTCGCCCGCGAAGGCCTTGAGCAGATTCTTTTCGGTTTCGGTTCCTTTGAGTGATTTCATAATTGTATTGATTTTACAGTTGAAAAAGTAATCGCATTCTAGCGCGGGAACGCCCCCGCGTCAAGGAGTTCGCGCAAAAACCGCGGCGCGAAGGACGCCAGAAACGGTTTGCAACGCCCGAAGAAGAAGCTCATTCTGCGGGAAGCTTAGTTGAGGTGCGAGAAAGCGCGGCATCGGGCCCGCTTGTTCTCCGTCGCCGGCGAATGAAGGGCTGAGCGGAGCGACAGAAAGTTCTTACGCAATGATGAACAAAGTGATGATGGTCGGGGCGTGCGCCCTGTGTTTGAGCACTACGGGGCTTGCCGAGACGTTGACGGCTGTGGGAAGCGACACCCTGCATCGCGCGCAGACCGCGGGATCGGTTGACCCGCTGGAGAGCCGCGCGGTCGAGCCGAAGCCGCCGGCGGAGGCTCCGGACGAAGGGGAGCCGCCCGCGGAGGCCGACGGAGAGCTGTTGAAGATCCGCTCGGTGGAGGTCAGCCGCGGCAAGGGCGTGAGCCGGGCGCTGGCGGACATGGTGCGCGAGAACGTGGAGGCCGCGCTCTCGCCCGAGGGAGAGATCAGCAGCTCGGCGCTGGAGCGGCGCCTCCTGGTCGTCCGTCAGGGACTGATCAACCGGGGCTACTACTTCTCGCGCATCGTGCGCGTGGGCGAGCACGGCGGCGTTTCTCCGGACGGGGTTCTGCGGCTGCACCTGCAGGCGGGGTTCGTGCGGGACATCGAGGTGGTCTTCAAGGGCAGGCAGCCGGGCGAGGACGGCGCTTACTTCTCCAACGAGCAGGTGCTCAAGCGTTTTGACCGCGTGAAACAGGGCGACGCCTTCAATTACGGCGAGCTCTATTTGGCGCTCTACGGGCTGAACAACCATCCGGACCTGACGGCCGACGTGAATGTGGGCGCCTCGCTGGGCACCGAGGCCGACGGCGACTCGTCGGTCTCGTACCGGCTGGACGTGGAGGAACAGCTGCCCCTGCACACCTCGCTGGAGATCAACAACTACGCCATCGACGCCGTGGACAACTGGCAGGCCGTGGGAACGGCGCAGTACCTCAACCTCACCAGGGCCGACGACGTCCTCACCGTCTCGCCGGCGACGGCGTTGAGCGGCGACCAGTGGTCGATCGCCGCCAACTACACCCGACCTTTCGCGCTGTTCAACGGCGGATCGCTGAGCCTCTACGGCGGCTACTCCGACTCCGACATCGACGACGTCGACGACGCCGTGATCAGCGACCTCAACTACCAGGGCTACGGCTGGTTCACCGGCGCGCGCGTCAGCTTCAACCTCATCGACACGCCCGCCCAGAACCTCTCGTTCTTCTTCGACCTGATGTTCCGCTCCGTCGAGCAGCGCCTCTTTCTGGACGACTTGGCCCTGCAGCGCTACCGGGTCGGCGTCCTGCCTCTCACCGTCGGGCTCAGCTGGACCAATCGCCGCCTCGACGCCCTCGGCGGCCGCAACTTCGCCTCCGTCTCCTGGACCTACAATCTCACCGACACCGGCGACCGCGTCCGCGACGTGTGGCAGGACGCCGAGACGCACTATTCCATCCTCCGCGCCCAGTTCGCGCGCATTCAGCCGCTTTTCGGCGAGGCCACCCTCGCGCAGGGCTTCGACGCGCAGTGGTGCGCCTTTCTGCGCCTGGAAGGCCAGTGGGCCGGCAGGAACCTGATGCCCTACGAGCAGCTCTCCCTCGGCGGTCACGACAACCTCCGCGGCTACCGCACCAACGGCCACTACGGCGACAACGGCTTCTACGGCACCCTTGAGCTGCGCACGCCGGTCTGGCGCGACCTGCTCTCCGGCACGGTGCGCGCCCCGAGCGAGGACCCCGAGCAGTGGATCGATTCCCTGCAGCTGCTCGCGTTCTGCGACTATGGCCGGATCGAGCGCGAGTCCACCCGCTACAGCCGGAGCGACCGCGACTTTCTGTGGTCGCTCGGTTTCGGCGCCCGCATGGCGCTCACCAGGCACACCGCGCTCACGTGCGACGTCGCGTTTCCGATGCGCGACCTGAACGAAAACCGCAAGGACGACGAGGACGTCGAAGTCTACGTCGGCATCCGCGCCCAATTCTGATCAGGAGGAGTTTGCAATGAAAAAGACGAAATCCCTTGCCGAGACATTCAAGAAGCTTGCGCCCGGGCGGCGGCCGCTCGCCGTGGCCGTCATGACCCTCCTCGCGGCTTCCTCCGCCTCCGCCCTCGACTGGTCCAACGCCCAGATTCAGAGCGGTACCCTCATCGGCGGCACCGAGACCACGCCCGACGGCGGCAAGGTCACCACCATCTTTCAATCTTCCGGTAAGGGCATCATCGACTGGGCCGGAGCCGGCAACGCCGCCGACGCCGGCTTCAACCTGGCCGCCAACGAAGCGCTCAACCTCTTCAACGGCACTTCCGGCACCACGCTGATGCGCGACGTCACCGGGCAGGCGTCGAAGATCCTCGGCGCCGTCAACGCCACCGGCTCGATCTGGGTGGTCAACAAGGCCGGCGTCTTCATCGGATCCTCCGCCGCCGTCGACGTGGGCAAGCAGTTCCTCGCCGCCGCCGGCGACATCTCCGACACCGACTTCCTCAACGGCACCTTCAACTTCACCGACGTCTCCGGCGAGGTCTGGAACGTCGGCACGATCAAGGCCGGCGACGACGTCATCCTCGTCGGCGCCAAGGTCGTCAATCAGGGCCGCATTCAGGCGGCCGACCAGCTGGCCGTCGGCGGCTTCAAAATCGGCGACGCCGGCACACTGGCGATGAACGTCGGCGGCGGCAAGATTACCTTCACCATCACCGGCGACGCCACCGCCGGCGCCGTCGTCAACGAGGGCGTCCTCGAGAACGCCGCCTATGCCGCGCAGGACATGGCTCCGACGGCCGACATCACCGGTCTCACCGGAAAGTTCAACGCCACCACCGGCATCACCGACGGCACCTACTCCGTCGCCGACGGCAAGGTCCACTACACTCAAGGCAGCGAAACCAAGACGCTGACTCCCGCCGCCCTCGGCACCGCCGACGCGTCCCTCGGCACCTACACCGCCGTCCGCATTCAGGCGCAGGAGACGATCACGTCGCTGAAGGACAAGGGGCAGGTCAACGCCTCCATCCTCGCGATGGAGGCCGCCGCCGTCAAACAAAGCGACTCGGCCGAAACGGCCCCCGCCGGCCTCGGCGCCGGCACCGCCGGCGACGGCACACTGACCGCCGCCAAGGATGCCGCGCTCAAGGCCACCGCCGGCGAGCTCGCCATCGGCGACCTCTCCGCCGGGCAGGACATCGCCGTCACCGCGGTCAACGGCATCACGGCCGGAGACCTGACCGCCACGAACGGCGGCATCACTCTCGAAAACACCTCCTCCGGCGAAGTCCGGACTCAGGCGCTCACTGCCCGAAACGGCACGCTTACCGTCAAGAACGGCGACAAGGTCGTCGTCCAGGACGCCATGGACGTCAAGTCGCTCGGCGCCGACACCACCTTCACCGAGCTGCAGGCCAAGAGCGCCGTCAAAGTCGCCGACGGCATCAATTTCGGCATCTTAGGAGCGGACTACGACTTCCAGGGCGCCGTCACCACCGGAGCGGGCAAGAGCGTGGCCTTCGTCAACGCCAATGACATCAAGGTCTCCGACATCACCGCCGGCACGGAAGGCAATCGCGGCGACGTCATCCTCCACTCCAGCTCCGGCGACATCAAAGCCTCCGGCACGCTGACGGGCGAGAACGTCGCCGTCACCGTCTCCGGCGCCGGAGCCGGCGTCACGGTGAACAAAATCTCCGCCGCCGCCGTCGCCACCGTCAAGGGCGCCACGGTCACCACCTCCGGCGACGTCGCCGCCGGCAACTCGGTCTCCATCCTGGCCTCCACCGGCGATGCTTCCGTCAACGGCGACGTCACCGCCGACGACGGTGCGGTCACGATCATGGCAGTCGGCGACGCCGCGGTCCGCGGCTCCGTCTCCGCAGGCACCGACGCCGCCATCAAGGGCTCCGCGGTCTCCGTCGCCGCCGTCACCGCCGCGGCCGGCGACGTGACGATCGGAGCGACGAACGGCGACGCCGCGTTGACGGGAACGATCGCCGCCTCCGGCGAAGTCGGCATCACTGCCGCGGGGTCGGTGACGCTCGAAAGCACGGTCAAGGCCCGACAGGTCGATGTGACCGCGCTCGGCGGCGACATCCTCGCCGGTTCCGCCGCGGGAACAGTTCTTCTCGAAGCCTCACAGGCGACACTGACCGCCGCCGGCAAAATCGGCACGGAAGCGAACCCGATCCTCACCAAAGTCGGCGAGCTCTCCGCCGCCGCCGGATACGACGCGTCCGCGTCCGAGCCCATCCCGACGGCGCAGAGCGGCATCTGCCTGGTCCAGACCGAAGGCGATTGGATCATCACCGACCTGCGCGACTTCGGCACCGGTAACGTCACGCTTGTCGCTGCGGGCGACGCCACGCTCGGCCACGTCGTCTCCGCGACCGGAACCGTCTCCGTGCGCGTCGGGGGCGAGATTCTCGACGGCAACGGCGCGGGAGCCGACATCACCGCCCGAAAGGCGATCCTCGCCGCCGGCCGCGGCGCCGGCATTTCCGACGCGCTGGAAATCTCCCTCTCCGGCACAGAAGGCGTCCTCCTTTGGGGCGCCGGCGTGGACGGCGGATCGGGCGGCTGCGTGCTGATGAACGTCTCCACCGTGGGCGGCAATCCGAACCCCGCGGCCGGAGCCGCGCCGGGCAGCAACGTCATTTGGATGGTCAACGGCCGCTACGCCGGCGGCGACGCTCGCCTTATCGCCTCCGCTCAGACCGCCGACGGCGCGGTCTTCGAAGACCTCCCGCTGACCATCCGGACCAATGAGGTCTTCGCGCCCTTCCTCTTCCTCTCGCTCGATCTCGGCGTCCTGCCGCCCGCGGGTCAGGGATTCATCGACTATCCCCGCCCCGTCCGGCGCCTGACCGAGCCCGAGGAGCCCGCCGACGACCGCGGCGCCCGCAGCGGGCAATGATCCGACGCGACGCCGCACAAAAAAGCGCTCCCTGCTTTCTCGGGAGCGCTTTTTTATCGAGGCGCCGCGAACCGTTTTTTCAGCGTCTCACAGCGCTTCGAGGAGGCGCGGCAGGTCGACGTTGTCGCGGATGAGGCCTTCGATGGTCGAGACCTTGTCGTGGTCGCCCGGCTGCGTCTTCACGATCATGGAGTTGATTTTCGCCGTGGTCACGAAGCATTCGCGCGCGGTCGCGACGACGGGCACCTGCAGCTGCGCGAGCATGTTGACGATGCGCGCGCCCGGCCGCAGCCCGTTCGTCAGCACGACGCCGGCGACGTGCGGCAGCGCGCCCGTTCCCGCCGCCGCAATCAGCGAGAAAAGCAGGTCTTCGCGGTCGCCCGGCGTGATGATCAGCGTTCCCGCCTCGATGTAGTCGAGCAGGCTCTGCGCGGACATCGCGCCGATGATGATCTTGTTCACGCGCGAGGCGCGCCCCGCCGCCGCGGGAACGAGCCATTCGGCGCCGATGACTTCGGCGATCTGCGAAAAGTTCGGCCGCGCAAGCGATTTTTCCAGCGGGAGCGTGCCCAGCAGCGGAACGCCGAGCGCCTCGAGCGCCTTGCCGACGTAGTGCGAAATCTCGTCCTTCTTCTCCGGAATGACCTTGTTGAGAATCGCGCCGACGCACTGCACGCCCTTGCGGTCGAAGAGCGCCTTGTTGAGCGCGATTTCGTCCACCGGCTTGCCGATGCCGCCGGAGGCGACGATGATCGCCTTCGCGCCGAGCATCGCCGCGTTGTCCGCGTTCGAAGTCTCGAAGACGGAGCCGACGCCCGCGTGCCCCGAGCCCTCGATGATGACGACGTCCTTCCCGTAGGCGACGCGGTCGAACGCGCGGCAGATCGCGTTCAGAATCTTCGGGTGCATCTCCGCGGCGCGGTTCAGATAGCTGCGCGTGAACGCGGAATCGACGGCGACGGGCGACATCGCCGAGAGCGGAATCTTGACGTCGTACACGCTGTTGAGCAGGAACGTGTCCTCGTCCACCTCCACCTCGTCGGCGGTCTTGACGATGCGCTGCGCGACGGGCTTGATGTAGCTCACGTCCTTGCCGAGCGCCTTGAGGGCGCCGAAGAGACCGAGTGAGGTCGTCGTCTTGCCGTCGTTCTGTCGCGTCGCGGCGACGAAGACGCGCTTCACGGAAGTGTTCATGGGCCGCGAAAGCAGCCCGGGAACGTCGTCGGCGAATGCCGTTTTGTTGATCATCGGAATCGGATCGGAAATTCAGAAAAAAAGAGCGGCGGAAGCTCAGTCTTCCGCCGTCTCTCCCTTCGGATAAAGGTACTGGCGGTCCACCGCCTGCGCCGCGACGACGATCGCCGAGCCGAGAATGTCGCGCGCGGACGCGCCGCGGGAAATCTCGGCGACGGGCTTCGTCAGCCCCGTCAGAATCTGCCCGTAGCACGGAATGTCGGCGACGATCTGCGTCATCTTGGACGCGATGTTGCCGCTGTTCAGATCCGGGAAGACGAGCACGTTCGCCGCGCCCGCGACGGAGCCGCCGATTTCCTTGGTGCGCGCGGTGAAGGGGTCGAGCGCGGCGTCCACCTGCAGCTCGCCGTCGATTTCGGCGGGAATGCCGAACTCGCGCAGCTTCGCCGCCGCGAGCGTCGTCGCCGCCTTGACCTTTTCGACGGACTCGGTGCGCTTGCTCACGCTCTTGGAGGTGTAGGAAAGCATCGCCACGCGCGGCGGCACGTTGGTGAGGTGCCAGCACAGGCCGGCGGTCGTCGCCGCGATGTCGGCGAGCTGCTCGGCGGTCGGTTCGGGCACGACGGCGCAGTCCGCGAGGAACAGCGTGCCGTCCACGCCGAGCCGCGATTCCTCCATGTCCATGATCTGCATGGACGAAATCGTCTCGACGCCCTCCTGGCGCGGGAACATCTGGAAGACGACGCGCAGCGCGTTGGTCGGCACGGTCGTCGCGCCGCAGACCATCGCGTCCGCGCCGCCGGTGAGCACCATCATCGCCGCGAAGTAATTGGGCGAGAGCATGTATTCGCCCGCGTCCGTCTCGTTCATTTCCGAAAAGCGCTGCATGCCGCGGAAACGCTTCACGAAGTCCGGGAGCTCCGCCGCGCGCGCGGGCTCGATCACGCGGATGCCGTCGAGCTTGACGCCGAGATTCGCGGCGTTGATCTTGATGCGGGAACGGTCGCCGACGAGAATCGGCACGCCCAGGCGCCGCGTCGCGAACTGGCGCGCGGCCTGAATGACGCGCGCGTCCGCGCCTTCCGGGAAGACGACGCGCTTCGGGTGGTTCTGAAGACGGACGGAAAGTTTGTTGATGAGAGGCATGGTTCTGACGGTTCTTTCTTGTTGTCGGATTGAAGGTTAAGAAAACTTGAACGCCGAACGGCGAGACGTCTTCGGCCGCTTTTCGCGCCGCGTGTCTTTCGTTGTTCGCCGTTCGCCGTTCATGGACATCTGAAGCGTCCGCCGGGCGCCCGTTTGTCTCCGGGCGCCGCGCGGCGGGAACGCCTCACCAGTTCTTCTGCGTGTCCGGATAGAGCGCGTTCCACCAGTCCGAATCGTCCTTGAGCCAGCGGTCGAACCACGCGAGATGCGACTTCATCCACTGCGTGCGGCGGCCGTAGCCGGAAAGAATGTGGTCTTCGGCCTTGAAGGTCACGAGCTCGACGGGCTTGCCGAGAATCTTCAGCGCGGCGAACATCTGAATCGACTCGCCCACGGGAACGTTCGTGTCCGCCTGTCCGTGGCAGAGCAGAATCGGCGTCTTGATCTTGTCCGCGGAGAAGAGCGGGCTCTGCTCCACGAAGATTTCGCGGTTCTTCCACGGGAACGAGCCCGCGGCGGCGACGGCGTTATAGACCGCGCCCCAGTAGCCTTCGCCCCAGTAGCTCGTGATGTCGCTGATGCCGGCGTGCGCGACCGCGGCGGCGAAGATGTCCGTGCGCGTCTGCAGGTACATCGTCATGAATCCGCCGTAGGAGGCGCCGATGCAGCCGATCTTCTTTTCGTTCACGAACGGGTGTTCGGCGCAGAATTTCTTCACGCCCTCGATGATGTCGTCCGAAGTGCGTCGGCCCCACGCGTTCACGTGCCCGGCGGAAAATTCCTGCCCGAAGCCCGTCGTTCCCGTCGGCTGGAGCACATAGACGACGTAGCCGTTCGCCGCCCAGAGCGGGTAGGAATAATGCGAGCCGAAGCCGCGCGTCGTCGGCGAGGTGCCGCCGTAGTAGTACACGATCATCGGGTACTTCTTGTTCGGGTCGAAATCCGTCGGCAGGAAATACTGTCCCGTGATCTCGACGCCCGCGGAGGAGACGAAGTTCCACGGACGCTCCGTCGGCATCGCCGCTTCCGAGACGACGTCGTCGAGCGACGAAAGGTATTCGCGCGCGGCGTTCTTCTTCAGATCCACGACGTACGCCTTCGGCGGGACGAGAGAGCCCTGCCCCAGCGCGGTCGCCACGGGAACGAATTCCTTCGGATTCGTCGAGACCGAAAACCCGTAAACCGCCTCGGCGGGAACGGCGATCTTCGTGAACTTGCGGCTCGCGGGATTGTAAGCGTAAACGCTCTTGCGGTCCTTTTCCTCGACGGTCAGATAAATCCTGCCGTCGCCCGCCCAGCGCGCGGCGGCGACGCTGGGATCGAAGTCGCGCGTGATCGGATCGACCTCCTTCGTCGCCAGATCGAGAATGAACGCCTGCTTGTCGTAGGAATTGGCGGTCATGCCTTCGGGAACGTTTCTGCCGACGCCGCCGAGCGCGTTCGGGCTGCCGACCAGCAGCGCCTTCTTCCCGTCGGGAGAGAACTGCGCGAAGCAGTCGTACGAATCGTCGACGACGAGCGCGTCGAGCTTCATCGTGTCCAGATCGAGCTTGTAAAGGCTGTTGCGCGAGTATTCGGGGCGGGAATAATCCACGTCGCTCGTCGAGAAGAGAATGCTCTTCCCGTCGGGCGCGACGGAATTGAGCGAAGTCGATTTCGTTCCCGCCGTGAGCGGACGCATCACGCCGTCGGCGAATTTGTAAAGGTAAAGATACGTGCGGTTGCGGAACGCGCCGGAACGGTCGGCGATGTTGAGCACGCGCGTGAAATTGTCTGTCGGCGCGACCCATTTTTCCGTCTTCGAGACGATGAAGCCGCTCTCGTCGGGAAGCCAGGTGTAGCCGTGATTGTCGTGCGGCAGATCTTCCGCGAGCGTCGTCTCGACGCCCGTCGCGACGTCGATCGCGACGTAGGACGCCCTGCCGAGCGCGACCTTGCGGCGGTAAATCCGCGCACCCTTCGGCATCCACGCGTAGTCGGCGCCGTCGGCGCGGAAGACGACCTTGCCGCTCGCGAGCGCGCGCACTTCAATGCGCCAGCGCACGCTCTCGTCCGCCTTCAGCTCGGAAAACGTGTTCATCACGTATTTACCGTTCGGAGAAATCGCGCCGCCCGCGACGCGCTCGCCCTCGTTCACGTCCGCGATCGTCAGCGGGCGCTTGTCGGAAGCCTTCGGGAACGCGATCGCGACCTTGTCCGGCGCCTTGCTCGTCACGATCTCCGCCGAAAGCGCCGGCGCCGCCTTGTCGCCCGCGGCGACGAGCGTCTTGACGAGAATTTCGCAGCGCGCGACCTCAAGCGAGAGCTCCGCCTCCGCCGTTTCCGCCTTCTCCGCGGATTCCTGCGCGCTCAGCTTGTCGGCGACCTTCGCGCCGTTCACGTAAACCTCGCAGCGCTGCGGCGTCTTCACCTTGAGCTTCGCCTTGACGTACGCGCTCGGCGTCACGAAAAAGCGGTACACGCGTAGCGTCGCGGGCTCGCCTTCGGCGGGCGCGGCGGCGTCCTGCGGCGCGAAGAAACCGTCCTGCGCGATCGCGGGAACGAACGCCAGCTTGTCCGCGTCCGGGATCGGCAGGCGCAGCGCCGCCTCGGCGTCGAAGACTTTGCCGTCCAGATTCTTCACGTCGGCGAAAGCGGGCGCGGGAACGGCGAGCGCCGCGGAAACGTCGCACGCGGGAACGGCGAGCACGGTTTCCTTCGCCTGCTGCTCCTGCGCAGCGGCCTCCGCCGCGCACGCGGCGCAGTCCGAGGCGCACGGCTCGGCGACTTCGGCGGGAACGGGTTCCGCGCAGATCCACGCCGGGCAGAGCAGCGCCGCCGCGGCGAAAAGCGTTTTCATGTCGAAAAGAGTCTCGTATTTCATAAGCACTGCCGAAATTCTGCCGCCGCCCGCGCGTTTTCGCGACAAAAAAAAGCTCTTCGGGAAAGCCGCCTTCCCGGCGCCTGACGAAGCGCGCGGACGCGAAAAAAGGCGTTCCCGCCGCGACGCGGGAACGCCTTTTTCGCGCGAGGCAGACCGCCTCACTTCGCCTGCTTCATGATCTCGTCGGTGATTTCCTTGACGAGCACCTCGACGTCCGCCGGAGCGTCCGCCTTCGCCTTGCATTCGCAGGGCTTCGCGGGCGTGCTCAGCTTGCACGTGGCGTTGCCGGCGAGGATTTCCCACGGATCCGCGTCGCAGAGATTCGCGACCTTCAGCCCGAAACGGTCGTCCGGCAGATTCATCTGTTTCTTCAGATCGAGAATTTCCGCCATGCCTTCGTTCGAGATCGCGGGACCACGCTTCGGCAGCTGGTTCGCGAGCAGAATCGTGCGGCAGAGCGCGTCGGCGATCTCCATCTTGTAATACGCGTCCTCGACGCCCGTGCCCCAGGTGATGACGCCGTGAGACGCCATCATGATCGCCTGGTGCGTCGGCGCGAGCTCCGCGCAGAACTTCGCCACGTCCGGGCTGCCCGGCGTCGCGTATTTCGCGATCGGAATGCGGCCGAGAAAGATTTCGGATTCGGTGAGCAGGCAGGTCGGCGGCTCCACGCCCGCGACCGCGAACGCCGTCGCGTGCACCGGGTGCGCGTGAATGACGGACATCGCCGTCGGGCACACCTTCATGATCGCGATGTGCGTGTTCACCTCGCTCGTGCGCTTCCACGTTCCCGCGAGCTGCTTGCCCTTCGCGTCCACCATGCCGAGCATGTCGGGCGTGAGGAAGCCCTTGCTGACGCCCGTCGGCGTGCACAGGTAGCGGTCGCCGTCCACGCGGACGGAAATGTTGCCGCCGTTCCCGTCCACGAACTCGCGCAGCCAGATGCGGCGCCCCATGTCGCACATCTGGTACTTGAGCGCCTCGCACTCGGGAGAATTGAAGTAATCGACGTCCTCCTTCTTGTAGCCGGACTGGTCGGCGGGCGTCGGGCAGAAATTGCGCGTCGAGGGGCCGCTCGCCGTGAGGCGCGCGAGCGCGGGATCGCCGACGAAATTCGCCGAGGCCGGCGCGCCCGCCTTCGGCACCGCGGGAACGGCGTTCGTCGCGGCGGGAGCCGTGCCCGCCATCGCGGGATCGAAAACGAGGCGGACGCCCGCTTCCGTGAGCACGTCGCGCGCGATCGGCGTCACGCGCATTTCCGGTCCGTGGCGGAACACCTTGGCGCCTGTCTTCACGAAGGCTTCCGCTTCTGCTTGGTTAAAAAGTTTCATGGGAAAATATGATGAAATTTCGGGGTTGATTGTCCCTACAGTCTGAACGTTTCCCGCGCCCCGCGCAAGAATTTATCTCCGCCGCCGACCGTCCCGCCGTCAACCGTTCGCCAGTAATCAACCTCGCGCTCCTCGTCCGATCGAGAGGTATTCCACGCCGGCGGCGCGCATCGCCGCGGGAGCGAAGCAGTTGCGCCCGTCCAGCACGAGCGGACGCTTCATCAGCCTTACGAACGTTTCCGGCGAGAGCGCCTTCACCGCCGGCCATTCCGTGAAGATGAAGCACAGGTCCGCGCCCGCGAGCGCCTCTTCCGGGCTCGCGCAGTATTCCAGCTCGTAGGGATAGAGCCGGCGGAAATTGTTTTCCGCCGCCGGATCCCAAGCCGCCACGCGCGCGCCGTCGTCCAAGAGCAAAGGCACGTTCGCCAGCGCCGGACCGTCGCGCAGATCGTCCGTTCCCGGCTTGAACGCTAGCCCGAGCACCGCCACGCGCAGCCCTTCGAGCGATTCGTGAAACCTGCGCGACTTCTTCAGCAGCTTCAGCTTCTGGCTGTCGTTCACCTCGATCGCCGCCTTCACCGTCTTGAGCTCGCAGTCGTGGAAATTCGCCAGCCAGTGCAGCGCCTTCGTGTCCTTCGGGAAGCACGAACCGCCGTAGCCGATGCCCGCCCGCAGAAACTTGTCCCCGATGCGCGCGTCGAAGCCCATGCCCGCCGTCACCGAATCGATGTCCGCGCCCACGATCTCGCACACGTTCGCGATCTCGTTGATGTAGGAGATCTTCAGCGCCAGAAAATCGTTCGACGCGTACTTCACCATTTCCGCGCTCCGGCGGTTCATCACGAGCACCGGCGCGTCGAAGCCCGCGTACATCGCGCGGATCTTCTCCGCCGCGGCCGCCGATTCCGCCCCGATTACGATGCGGCTCGGGCGCATCGTGTCGCGCACCGCCGTGCCCTGAGCCAAAAACTCCGGATTGGAGACGACGTCGATCTTCACCCGCCCCGCGACGCGTTCCCGCAGCCGCGCCTCCACGCGGTCGTTCGTGCCGATGGGAACCGTCGACTTGACGATCACCACGCAGTCCCGCCCCGCGCGCGCCGCGATCTCGTCCACGACCGCGAACAGGTAAGACAGATTCGCCGAGCCGTCCTTCTTCTCCGGCGTGCCCACGCCGATGATGATGACTTCCGCGTCGCAGTACGCCGCCGACGAGTCCGTCGTGAACGTCAGCCGCCCGCGGTTCTCGCGCAGCAGCGCGTCGAGCCCGTCTTCGTAAATGGGCGACGTTCCCGCGTTGAGCAGCGCGATCTTCTCTTCGACGACGTCCGTGCACGTGACGTCGTGCCCGTGCGCCGCAAGGCACACGCCCGTAACCAGACCGACGTAGCCGGTTCCTGCAACTGTGATTTTCATGAGGTTATGAGGTTATGGAGGTTATGAGGTTATGGAGGTTAAGGTTTCCCGGGAGCGCCTTCCGGAAAGGCGGCGCGCACGCCGCGCCTCGAAATCCTTCCCGCGCAAATTCCGAGTGAAAGACGACGTTCCCGTCTTCGCCCCCAAGAAGCTTATTCGCGTAAATTTCGCCCTTTCCATTTTTCCGTTTCCGAAAAACGCGCCGCGCCGCTTACGGACGATCCGTCGGCAGTTCGAGCATGTCGCCGATGACGCGGTCGTACGACTTCGGGTAAATCCGCATCTGGCCTGAAGCCGTCGTGAACGTCAATTCGCCCGCCTTCCACGAGCCGTCGCGCAGCAAGTAGAAATCGACGCGCACATGGAGGAAATCCGCCGCCAGTTTCTTCGCGCAATCCATGAATTCGGAGAACCTTTCCGGCATTTCGATTTCCCCCTCCGGGAGGCTGTCCGCGAGACTCGTGAAAGGAAGCTTCTTCCAGTTCGTGTCATAATAATACCGCCTTCCGGGAACGCCGGCGTGCGCGCCGCCTTCGATGACGAGAATGAATTTCGGCTTGCCGTTGAAGCAGAACGCCTGCCATTCGTAAGCGCCGTCTTCGTCCACGTCCAAAAATTCTTCGGCGATGATGCGCGGCTTTATCCCCGCGTAATGCATCTCGAAGCCCCCCTGGTACTCGAATTTTCGGGAAAGCCAGTCGGTGATTTTTTTCTTCGCCTCCGCCTTGTCGAACTTGGACTTGTCTTTGACGACGACGTTGTAGCCGCTTCCGTGGGTCGTTTTCAGCACAAATTTTTCCGGCAGCTTGTCGAAATCGATTTCGTCAAACGAATCCCATACGCCCAAAAGCGGAACAAGATATTTTTCCCCGATTTTTTCCTTAATCCACGCCCGCACCTCATATTTGTCGGCAAGGCGAGTCTTCAGCGGCGTCGAATCATACAGCTTCAGCCACTGGATTTTTTCGTTGAAGGTCTTCGGATTCTCCAGATCCAAGTCGCAGCCACTGCGCAACTTGAACCAGAGCTTCAGCTCGCGCTCGCGCTCCGCGACGGGAACGCGCTCGTAATACGCCGCGTCCTTGTAGGAAAACGCGCTCCGAATCCGAGCGGCCAGCCGATTTCGACAGTCGGCGACGCACGGCGAATCCGTTCCCGTGCGGAAGAGCTCGTCAAGCGATTCTCTCGACGCGGTCGGAATGCTCTCCCGAAGTTTTTCCCGGAATCCGGGAAGCGCGTCGCCCAAGAGGCTGTAGTCCAGCCACGTTTCCATGCGGTCCGCGGTCTTCGCGATCTTGTCGATTTTTCCGCGTTCCAAAGCGGTTTTCATTCTTTCGGAAACTTGCTCGAGGCGCGCCTGCAGATTTTCTTCCGCATCGCGCGCCGAGCGCTTCAGCGCGAGCGTCCGCAGCAGCAGCTCTTCGCGGGAACGCGCCTGCTCTTCGCGCATGCGCGCCAGTTCGCGGCGCGTCTCCGCCGCGTCCTCGCGCACGCGCCGCAGCTCGTCGAGCAGGATGCGCGTCTGCTCTTCCGTCGCGCGGAGCAGATGCCGCTCCGCATGCGCGATCTTCCCGCGCGTCGCGGGAACGAGCGCGTCGAACACCCGCCGCAGCACGCTCCTGCTTCGCTTCGCCTCGCGCAGACGCGCCAGCTCCCGCGACGAAAGCGCGCGCACGTCCACGCCGTCCCGCGGCGTCAGATTCAGATGCCGCGTACGGAACGCCTTGCGCTTCTTCTTCGAGAAAATGAACAGCGACGCCGCCCGCACCGCGAAACGCTTCAGCGCCGAGTCCCGACGCAGCTCCGGATGCGCGTTCACGTCGATTCCGTCCCGCGGCGTCAAGTCCATATGGCGTTCCCGCCAGCGCTTCCGCGCCGCCTTGTTCAGAATGAACAGCGCGCCCAAACGCACCACGAACCGCGGCAGGCGAGAAGCGGCTTTCCCGGCGCTTTTCCCGGACGGCTTGACCGCAGATTCCCGCGAATCAACGCGAATTTCTTCCTTTCCTCCCGCATCGATTTCCGCGACGCGTTCCCGCGCGCCGTCGAGCCACGCGGAATCTTTCAGTACTCCCGCCAAAAGCTCGCGAGAACGGGCACGGTCTTCCGTGGAAATTTCGCGATAAAACCGAACAAGTGTTTCAGAATTTCCTCGAGCATAGCCGCGCAAAACTTCAACGATTGCGGTTCCGGAAAATTTCTCCTTCAATTTTTCCAGCTCGAAAACGACGGTCGCATAGCTTTTGAAATTCCGGAAGGAGATTTTCTTATTCGTCATCGTGCTTCCCGCGCGGACTCGCCGACGAAAAAGCGCGTCGGAGATGCTTTTAGCCCGCTTTGCAGCGAGAATCATTTTCCAGAAAAATACGTTGTCTTCGTAGAGAATACCTTCCGGAAACCGAATTGAATTTTCATTCAAAAATCTTCTGGTAGAACAATAACAACATGCACTTGGAGAAAACCCGCAGCCCGCGTTCTTGAACGCGAGCACGAGCGACTGTCCGCTTTGCGTCTCGAACGGTCTGCGTTTGTAAAGCGTTTTGTATCCGGGATGAGCTTTCTCAAGATCCTCGCTCTCGAAAAAGCTTTCCGCACCGAAAAGCAGAACATCGAGCGAGTTTTTCTCCATTTCCGCGAACATTTTCCCGAGCGAGCCCTGCGGAGAAACGTCGTCCGAATCCATGAAGTAGATATATTTTCCTCGGGCGACGGAAAGCCCCGCGTTACGCGCTGCGGACAAACCGCGGTTTTCCTGCGAAATGATACGCATGCGCGAATCTCTCGACGCGTATTCTTCAAGAATCGCGAGCGAGCCGTCGGTCGAGCCGTCGTTCACGCAGATGATTTCGATGTTTTTCAGCGTCTGCCCGCAAATCGAGTCCAAGCATTCCCGCAGGTATTTTTCGACATTGTACACGGGAACGACAACGGAAACGAGCGGAAAATCCGGATTCACAAGCAGTTCATAAAACGGGATTTCGTCTAAGAATGTTTTATAAAACTTCTCGATTTCGTTCACCTTTTTCGCCAAGGCGCGAACTCGAGCGAGAAATTCCGGTTTGTAGTCAGAAAGTTCCTGATTTTCGTCGATTTGCGGAAGCACGACTTTGAGCAATTGGGCAAATCTTCCATGAATCCACGAATAATACCCGTCGTCGCAAATTCCACGTGAGTTCAACAAATCTATTCCACGCTCTACATAATTCAAATTGTCGTCAAAGTAGGCCTTGGAAAAGATATGCGTTACGGAGGATTCGTTTTTCACATAGTAGTAAAATACATCCGGGACAAGAACGACGGATTCTTCTTTCTGACAGACTTTCAACAAGAAAAGTACATCTTCTCCCACAAGAAATTTCTCGTCTGCAAAACAAATCTTGTTTTTCTTGAGGAGATCAGAATCGTAAATCGCACTCGTAAATTGGTAGTAAAACCTAGCGAACAGCGGAAGCTCGCCTTGTTTTTTCTCGATAAAAGAATTGGCGGACCAAGTCGTCTCCTCCACAACTCCGTTCAGAACTCTTTTCAGGTCAGCTTTGGCAATCGCCAAGCCACTTTTCACTGCGGCGCCGAAAAGTTTTTCATAGAAATCTGAATCAATGTAGTCGTCCGCATCCACGAAGCCGATGTATTTTCCCCTCGAAAATTGAATTCCCGCATCACGCGCTTTCGCCGCGCCGGCGTTTACTTGTTCAATCACTTTGATTCTCGAATCTTTCGCGGCGTATTCTTCAAGAATCCGCGGGGAAGAGTCGGTGGAGCCGTCGTCCACGCAGACGACCTCGATTTCCTTGAGCGTCTGATTGACGACGGAATCCAAGCATCGGCGCAGGTATTTCCCGGTATTGTAGACAGGAATAACGACGGAAACAAGCGGAATATTTTTTACTCTGCAAAGAATCTCTGTCCACTCTTGTTCTGGAATTCCTTTAGGACGCTCACCATGAAATCGTTTTAGAGACTCTGAAAATTCCAATCTGCTTTTTTCAAAAAGCTCCTGCCTAGAATGAATATCGACACGAGACTCATTCCACTTATACACATAAAACTTCCTTCTTAACACTAACGCCCAGTTCTCTTTCGAAGAAATCTTTCTCCTTTCCATCCAACGTTCTATTTCTTCAAATTCATCAAATACACAAAACAGCTTCCTTTTATCTTTCACAGATGAATTTGGATTTGAAATTCGATAATTTAAAAGAATCTCCGGAATGTAGAGTACCGTTTCCGCAGCAAGGAAACATT
>SFEJ01000028.1 GCA_004558035.1 Opitutia bacterium | reverse complement strand
ATCCGAGCGACTTTCACGGACCGACGCTGTATTTCTTCGCGTTCTGGCTGTGCCGGATCTTCGGCGTCGAAAGTTTCGCGGCGATGACGGAAACGCTCGTCCGCGCCGTTCCCGCGTGCGTCGGCGCGCTCGCGTGCGTCGCGCTTCCGTTGAGCTTTTTCGGGCGGAAGGCGGGCGCGCTCGTCGCCGGGCTGTTGCTCGCGTTCGCGCCGGTCGCCGTCTTTTTCGACGCGTATTTCATTCAGGAGACGTTGCTCGTCGCGTTCGCGTGGACGGCGGCGGGCGTGTGGTTCTTCCGCGAAAAAAATCTGCGCAACGCGGCGCTCGCGGGAGCGCTTTTCGGGCTCGCGGCGGCGTCGAAGGAAACGTGGATTCTCATGGCGGCGGCGTTCGCGTGCGGCGCGGCGGCGGACGCGCTCGTCCGGCGGCGTTTCCCGCCAGAACGCGTTCCCGCGGGCGGGCGTTCCTTCGCCGTGCGCGCGCTCGTCGCGCTCGCGTCGGCGGGAACAGTCGCGGCGCTTTTTTATTCCTCCTTCGGCGCGAATCCGCGCGGGCTTGCGGACTTTTTCGTCGCCTTCAAAAGCTACTTCTTCACGGCGGCGGGAACGGAATCTCCGCACGCGAAGCCGTTTTTTTATTACGCGGCTCTGCTGGCCGCGCGGGCGCCTCTGCTCGTCGCGCTCGCGTGCGCTTCGGGCGTCGCGTTCGCGGCGCGCGCGTTTTTCCCGACGGCGAAGGAGCGGCGGTTTCAGCGCCGTTTTTCGGCGGAAGATTTTTCCGCGCCCGCGTTCTGCGCGGCCGCCTCGCTCGCGCTATTCGCGCTGTATTCGGGAATTCCTTACAAGACGCCCTGGCTCGCGCTCGGCGTCGTTCCCGGGCTCGCGCTTTTCGTCGGCGCGGTCTTGGAATCGCGCGTGCTGCGGACGGTTTATTTCGCGTCGTGCGCGCGGACGCTCGCGTGCGTCGCGGCGGCGGGAACGGTCTTCGCGTGCGGCGGCTTTCTGCGCGCGCGGCCGGGCTTTTCGCTCCGCTACGAACACGCGCCCGAATCGCTCGCCGAAATCGTTCCCGCCGTCGCTTCGGCGAAACGCGGCTTCGCGGATCGGGGCGGGGAGGCGAGGAGCTTTTTCGCGGCGCTCGCGGGGCGCGAGACCTGGCCGCTGCCGTGGCTGCTGCGGCGGGAACGCGTCGGCTTCTGGGAGACGCTCGCGGACGTTCCCGCGGCGGCGCCCTTCGTCGTCGCGGAGACGGAGGCGTGGGAGGCCTTCGACGCCGCGCGCCCCGAGGACGCAAAAAAATTCCGCACGGTCTTCTGTGCGGAATCTCGTCCCGGCGTCGTTCTGGAGGCGCGGGAAAAAATCGTCGGCGCGGACGATTAGCGTCTGAACTTCGCGACGACGGCGGGATCGGCGACGTCGGACGTGAGCTTGACGATGCGCGAATTGCTGTCGCCGAAGACGACGACGCGCGGCTTCCACGTCTTGGCTTCCTCCGGCGTCATGCGCGCGAAGGACATGATGACGATGAGGTCGCCGACCTTGCCGAGATGCGCGACGGCGCCGTTCAGGCAGAACTGGCGCGAGCCGGCGGGAGCGGGAATCGCGTAGGTTTCGAAGCGGTTTCCGTTGGAGATGTCTCCGACGAGGATTTTCTCATTCGGGAGCAGACCGACCATTTCCATGATTTCGGAATCGATGCCGAGGCTGCCCTCATAGTGCAGCTGCGCGTCGGTGACTTCGGCGCGCAAGATTTTGGAATGAAGAATATCTAAGAGCATTGTTGTGATGCGTGAATTTTCCAATTTACGCCCCTTCGCCCGATTCGGCAAGAACGTTGTGCGCGGACAAAAAACGTTCCCGCGGGAAAGATTCTCCGCGGGAACGCTTTCGGAAGGCGAAGGCTTTTACGCGATCATCGCGCCGTCCGTGCGGACTTTCTTGCGGAAAAGCTCGAGCAGCTTCGCCGTGAGCGGGCCGCACTTGCCGCAGCCGATTTTGCGCCCGTCGAGTTCGACGACCGGGATCACTTCCGCCGCCGAGCCCGTGAGGAAGGCCTCGTCCGCGTTCCAGATGTCGTAGCGCGTGAGCGTCGTCTCGACGACGGGAATGCCGAGCTCTTCCGCGCATTCCATCGTCGCCGAGCGCGTGATGCCCTTGAGCAGGCTGGACGAAGGCTGCGGCGTGATGAGCTTGCCCTTGTGGATGATGAAGATGTTGTCGCCGGAGCATTCCGCGACGTTGCCCTGGTCGTTGAGCAGCAGGCATTCGTCGAAGCCGCAGTTGAGCGCCTCGATCTTCGCGAGAATGTTGTTCAGATAATTCAGCGACTTCACCATCGGCGGGAGCGCGGCGACGCTCATGCGGCGCGTCGGCACCGTGATGAGCCTGATGCCGTTTTCGTAAACGGACGCCGGATACAGCTTGATCTTGTCCGCGATGATGATGAGCGACGGGTTCGAGCAGTTGCGCGGGCTGAGCCCGAGGTCGCCGACGCCGCGCGTGATGACCGAGCGGATGTAGCCGTTGGCGACTCCGTTGCGGCGGCACGCCTCGATGTGCGCCTGCGCGAGCTCTTCGCGCGACCAGGGCAGATCGAGCGCGATCGCCTTCGCCGAATACTCGATGCGTTCGAGGTGTTCGTCGAGTTTGAAAATGCAGTTGTCATAGACGCGAATGCCTTCAAAGAGACCATCCCCGTAGAGCAGGCCGTGATCGAAGACGGAGATCTTGGCGTCTTCTTTTTTGTAGAATTTTCCGTCGATGTAAACTTCCATAAGTGGGTTCAATGGAAACATTCGCCCCGCGGGAACGCAAATTGAAATTTGGACGGGAGCGTTCCCGCGTTCCGTCGCGGCCGCCGGGGAAAAACTTCCGCTTCGCGCTTCACTTTTTCCGTTTTTGTGAAATAATTTTCGGCAACGTATGAAAGAAAAATTCAAACAACTCGCTCAACAATACAAGTCGGAGCTGCTCGACAACGTCATCCCGTTCTGGCTTGAAAAATCGCTCGACAAGGAGTTCGGCGGCTACTTCACCTGCCTCGACCGCGACGGCACCGTCTTCGACACGGATAAATTCGTCTGGCTGCAGGGACGCGAAGTCTGGATGTTCGCCTTTCTCTACAATCATCTCGAGAAGAAGCAGGAATGGCTCGACGCCGCGATTCTCGGCGCCGAATTTCTGCGGGAACACGGGCACGACGGCGAATACAATTTTTACTTCTCGCTCTCCCGCGACGGCACGCCGCAGGTCGAGCCCTACAACATTTTCTCCAACACCTTCGCGGCGATGGCGTTCGGTCAGCTCTCCATCGCGACGGGCAACCGCGAGTACGCCGAAATCGCGAAAAAGGCGTTCGACCGCGTCGTCGCGCGCTTCGACAACCCGAAGGGCCGTTGGAGCAAGGCTTCGCCGAAGGCGCGTCCGATGAAGGCGTTCGCGCTCCCGATGATCGTCTGCAATCTCGCGCTCGAAATCGAGCCGCTCATCGAGCCGGAGTTCCTCAAGAACGCCATCGAAAAGAGCGTGCACCTGGTCATGGACGAATTTTACCGTCCCGAAGTCGGGCCGGGGCTCATCGTCGAACACCTCAATTCCGACGGCACGCTCGCGGACAACATGGACGGTCGCCTGCTCAACCCGGGCCACATGATCGAATCGACGTGGTTCATGATGGATCTCGGCGAGCGCCTCAACCGTCCCGAGCTCATCGAAAAGGCGGTGAAGATCTCGCTCAATGCGCTCGAATACGGCTGGGACGAAAAGCACGACGGCATCTTCTACTTCATGGACCGGCTTGGCCGTCCGCTCCAGCAGCTCGAATGGGATCAGAAGCTGTGGTGGGTGCACATCGAGACGCTGATCGCGCTGCTCAAGGGCTACCGCCTCACGAAGAACCCGAAATGCTGGGAATGGTTCGAGCGCGTTCACGCCTACGCGTGGTCGCACTTCAAGGACGAAAAATATCCGGAATGGTTCGGCTATCTGAACCGCCGCGGCGAGCCGCTGCTCTCGCTCAAGGGCGGAAAATGGAAGGGCTGCTTCCACGTGCCGCGCGGGCTCTACCAGTGCTGGCGCCAGCTCGAAATGCTGGCGAACGAAGCTTGAGACGCCCGAGGAGGAAAGGCGGCACGGCGCGTCGCCCTGCCGCCTTTTCTTTTTGAAACCGACGACCCGCGCGAAACGCCCATGCTCATCGACAGTCATTGCCATCCGGATACGTTTTTCAGGAGCGGAGAGCTCGACGCCGTGCTCGCGCGCGCCGAAGCCGCCGGCGTCGGGCAGTTCGTCTGCGCGGGAACGGACGCCTCCGACTGGCCGATCTACCGCGATCTCGCGGCGGCGTTCCCGCGCAGAATCTTCCACGCCGTCGGGCTGCATCCGGGCAACGTCGGCGACGACTTCGAAGCGCAGCTCGCCGCGCTTCCCGCGTTCTTCCGCGACGTTCCCGCGCCGGTCGCCGTCGGCGAAATCGGGCTGGACGAACACTACATGCCGAAAGACACGGCGGAAGCCGAACGCGTCCGCCGCGCGCAGCTTGAAGTCTTCGAACGCCAGCTTGCGCTCGCGAAGACGCTGGGACTGCCCGTCATCGTGCACGCGCGCGACGCGTTCGCGGCGACGGTCGCGGCGATCGACCGCAGCGGCGTGGACTGGCGCAAGGTCGTCTTCCACTGCTTCGCGGAAGACGCCGACGCCGTGCGCGAACTGAACGCCCGCGGCGGGCGCGCCTCGTTCACGGGGACGATCACCTACAAAAGCGCGTCCCGGGTGCGCGAAGCCGCGCTCGCGCAGGGATTGGACAAGCTCATGCTCGAGACGGACTGCCCCTACCTCGCGCCCTGCGAACACCGCGGCAGGCGCAACGAGCCCGCCTTTCTGCGGCGCACGGCGGAATTCGTCGCGGAGCTCTTCGGCGTTCCCGTCGAAGAAATCGAAGCCCGCACCACGGAAAACGCCCGCGCGTTCTTCTCGCTCCCGAATTGAGCCGCGCCCGCGCGATTTCTCCCGACGCGTTTTCGATGAAAATCGCCGGACGCGAAAAATTGTCTTGCGCGGGAACGCGTTTTTTCTGATTTTTGGAGTCAACAAGAGACCGATACCGCTTCCGTCGCGCCTCGCTCGTGACTTCCTGCCGTATTGCCGTCCTCACGTCTTTTTAACCCCAAACAAGGAAAAAGCTCCATGATCACGACGAAAACCCTCACCCCTACCGCGCTCGTTCTGCTCGCGGGAACGCTCGCCCCCGCCGCACTCAGTGCGATGATTGACATCAGCACCCCTTCGAGTTTCTACGACGACGCGAACTGGTACGCCTACAGAGGCAGCGCGAACGTCTCATTTAATACGGCGGTCGACGCGAACTCGATTGATATCTCCAAGCTCGATGACGGCTATTCGTGGGCATATTTCACCCCTATAGCACTTGAAGCCGGAGAACACATCACATTTTCCGCGACGATTACCTTCAGTGACATTTCCACGAGCAATAAATTTTACATCGGGCTTTTCGACGGCGGCAGTCTTTGCTCGCAGGAAAACCAGATAGCGCATTCCTATCAATCGAAAACGGACGTTTCCGGAATGCCTAATTCTTCGAACGCAAGTACTGTTCCCGGCGTGGCAACGGGAGATATGCATGGCATTTTTGCGTCCTCGTCGACAGCCTATTTGAGAAGCGAATCAAAAGACCATTCGTTCATGTCCACTTCATCCGGGGTTTATCAAGCCAGCTCAAAGTTTGCTACGGCATTTGCGTCATTCTCTGCAACTACCCCCTACGCAATTGAGATGACACTTGCGAAAGGCGAGGACTCGCTCACGCTTTCATTCGCCATTGGGAACGAAACTGCTCAGACGCTAAATTTCACTTCCGACATTTCGAGATTCAACGTAATCGGATTTCGCTCGCCTACGGCAGCCGGCGGAACAGCCGCGCTTTCTAACATGTCCATTACGACGACGGGAACGGTGATTCCGGAGCCTTCGGCGTTCGGGCTGCTGGCGGGCGCGTTCGCGTTGGCGCTGGCGGGAACGCGTCGTCGGCGCCGTCGGTGATTGCGCCGATTTCAGAAAAAAACGGGACAGGGCAAGACGCCTGTCCCGTTTTTGTTTTTTAGCGTTCTTCGACGTTCGCGTTCCCGCGCGGCTCAAAGCCTGAAGTCCGGCGGGGCGATGAGGACAACGAACTCGCCCTTCAGGTTTTTCCCGACCAGTTTCGGGAGCACTTCCGAAATCGGGCCGGTGAGCACGGTTTCGTGAAGCTTCGTCAGTTCCCGCGCGAAGCAGACGACGCGCGCGCCGCCGAGCACGTCCGCGATCTCTTCCGCGAAGGCGCGGATGCGGTGGCAGGATTCGTAAACGGCGAGCGTGATTTTCGAGTCGCGGTTTTCTTCGAGAAACCTCCGTCGCGCCGCCGTCTTCGGCGGGAGAAAGCCGTGGTAGGCGAAGGCGTTGGTCGGCAGCCCGGAAGCGGAAAGCGCGGCGATCAGCGCGCAGGGGCCGGGCACGGGTTCGACGGCGAGCCCGCGGCGGCGGCATTCGCGCACGACACGGAAGCCCGGGTCGGAGAGCGTCGGCGTTCCCGCGTCGCAGACGAGCGCGACGCGCGCGCCCGCCTCGATTTTCGCGGCGATGCCGGCGGCGGAGGCGAGCTCGTTGTGTTCGTGGTGGGCGATGAGCGGTCGCTCGATGCCGAATCTGCGGAGCATGTTCCCGGTTGTCCGCGTGTCTTCGCACGCGATGCAGTCGGCGGCGAGCAGGGTTTCGCGCGCGCGCGGCGACAGGTCGGCGAGGTTGCCGATGGGCGTGGCGACGACGCTGAGGCGCGGCGCGCCCGTCGCGGGAACGGCGGCGTCCGCGTCGGCGGCGGGATTTTCGGGAAGGGATTCGGAAGCGTTTTCCATGGATTCATTGCAGCGTTCCCGCAGTGTTTTAGCAACGGAAATTCGCGCCGCCGAGGACCAGCGTCAGCGACGGGTTCAGTTCGAAGGGGAGCGGGTGGACGTCGGGCGGCAGCGGCGGAGGCGGCGGCGGAAAGAGGTCCGCCGGCGGCAGCCACGGCAGTGCGATGAAGCCGCCCTTCGCGACGTCGTGAAGGATTTCCGACGTGCGGAAGAATTCCGTTTCGGCGCAGGGGAGCGCCGGCGGGAACGCGCGCGGCGGGAACGGCGGCGGCTCCGGCGGCTTCCGCGGGAACGGCTTCGGGAAAAGCGCCGGGGGCTGCCGCGTCGCCTCGGCGAAGGTTTCCCGCGTGCCGCCTCGCAGCACGTCCAGCTTCCAGAAATCTTCGGCGGCGGCGCGCGTGACGCCGAGCATCGAGATGTAGCGCGTGCGGAGCAGGTTGGAATCGGCGTGCCCCATTTCGCTTTGGAGAAGTTGGTAGTCGCGGTAGAATTTCGCGTGATAGCTCGCGAAGGTGTGGCGCAGCACGTCCTGGCGCCAGGCGTTGGTCGTCGTGTTCCAGCCGGCGGAACGGCGGACGAGCAGCCAGCGCGCCTCCCAGTTCGGCGGGATGATCGGCTCTTCGGGGCGGATGCGGTTTTTGCGCGCGCTTTCCTGAAGCAGCGCGCGGAGCGGGGCGCAGATCGTCACGTGCCGCGTGCCGCCGGTTTTGGAGTTGGCGCCGCGGATGCAGATCACGTTTTCTTCGAAGTCGATGTCGCGCCAATGCAGGCGCTCGACTTCGCGCGGGCGTATTCCGGCGAAGAGCATCAGCCCCGCGGCGGGCGCGCACGAGCCGTCTTCCCGGGTGCGCGCGCACTCCAGCAGGCGTCGGATTTCCGCGAGCGAAAGCGGCACGATCTCCTTTTCCCGCACCTTCGGAACGATGATCGGCGTGACCGGATTGTTCGAGGCCCAGCGGTGCCGTTCCGCGTAGGTGAAGAGCGAATGCAGAATCGAGCGCGCCTTGAAGCGCTGGCGCGGCGTATGGAAGCCCGTCTGCAGGATTTCCCGGACGTCGTCGGGATCGATCGCGCGGACTTTGCGTTTGAGAAACGCCGGAAAGCGGGTCTGGATTTTCCGCCAGACGTGGCGATAGTCGCTGAGCGTGCGGGAACGCAGGTCGGAGCGGTCGGAACAGAAGATCTCGTAGAGCTTCTCCGTCGTCACGCTCGCGCGTTCGCGCTTCATCGCCTCGACGCCGAGACGGATCACTTTGCGGAGCGAGTTGAGACACAGATTTTTCCCGGCGCTTTCGTGAAGCTCGATCGCGAGGCGGACCGAGTCCAGAAGGCCGAGATTCGACTTCGTGAGGAGCTGCCGGACGGCGACGATTTCGTCCTGCGTTATCGATATGTTCGTTGTCTTTTTCATAGGCCGCAAAGATTAAACGGAGACAACGAAGAAAACAAAAAGGGCGTTCCCGCGCGGGAACGCCCTTTCGTGCCGGTCGGCTTGCTTCGACTCAGAGATTGTCGAGGATGTCGCCGAGGTTCGCGAAGTCGCCGGAGCCGGTGCTCGTGGACATCGTCGCGGGAGCGCTGCTGCGTTCCGAAGACGGTCCGCGGACGCGCTCGTAGGCGCTGATTTCCGCCTGGAGCTGAGCCGGGTCGTAGTTCGCGGCCTTGATCGAGAGACCGATGCGGCGCTCGTCCTTGTCGATCTTGATGACGCGGGCGGTGACTTCCTGGCCGAGCTTGAGCACGTCCTTGATCTTTTCGACGCGCTCTTCGCTGATCTGCGAGATGTGGACGAGACCGTCGATTTCGTCCGCGAGTTCGACGAACGCGCCGAAGTTCGCGATCTTGGAGACCTTGCCCGTGACGATGTCGCCGATGTGGAACTTGCGGTCGATTTCGTCCCACGGGTCGTCCTGCGTCTGCTTGATGCCGAGAGCGATGCGCTGCTGGTCGGCGTCCACGTCGAGAACGATGGCTTCGACTTCGTCGCCCTTCTTGAGCATTTCGCCCGGGTGGTTGATGTGGCGCGTCCAGCTCATGTCGGAGACGTGGACCATGCCGTCGATGCCTTCTTCGAGTTCGACGAACGCGCCGAACGTCGTCAGGTTGCGCACCTTGCCGTGCACGCGCGCGCCCACCGGGTAGTTGTGGCGAACCATTTCCCACGGGTTCTGTTCGAGCTGGCGGATGCCGAGCGAGATCTTCTGCTCTTCCTTGTTGATGCCGAGGATGACGGCGTCCACTTCCTGGCCGATCTTGAGCACGTCGGACGGCTTCGTGATGCGCTTCGTCCAGGAGAGCTCCGTGACGTGGACGAGGCCTTCGACGCCCTGTTCAAGCTCGACGAACGCGCCGTACTGAACGAGGTTGACGACCTTGCCGTGCACCTTGGAGCCGACCGGGTACTTCTTTTCGATCGAATCCCACGGGTTCGGCGTGCACTGCTTGAGACCGAGCGAAACGCGTTCGCGCTCGCGGTCGATTTCGATGATCATCACGTCGATTTCTTCGCCGACCTTCAGCACTTCGCTCGGGTGCGAGATGCGGCCCCAGCTCATGTCCGTGATGTGGAGCAGGCCGTCGAGACCGTCGAGATCGACGAACGCGCCGTAGTCCGTGATGTTCTTCACGACGCCGCGGCGGACGTCGCCCGGCTTCACTTCTTCGAGAAGCGCGCGGCGCTTTTCGTTGCGCTGTTCTTCGATGAGCTCGCGGCGCGAGATCACGAGGTTCTTGCGTTCCAGATTGATCTTGAGAATCTTGAAGTCGTAGGTCTGACCGATGTACTGGTCGAGATTCTTCGGCGGCTGAACGTCGATCTGCGAGGCCGGCAGGAACGCGTCGATGCCCATCGAGACGATGAGCCCGCCCTTGACCTTCGCCTTCACGCGGCCGGGCATGACCGAGCCTTCCTTGCACTCGGCGACGATCGTTTCCCAATTCTTCTTCTGCTGCGCCTTGTCGTAGGAGATGACGGGCGCGCCGTTGCGGTCTTCCGCCTTTTCGAGATAGACCTCGATTTCGTCGCCGATCTGAATTTCGCTGACGTCGGCGAATTCGCTCGCGGGAACGACGCCTTCGGATTTGCCGCCGATGTCGACGACGACGTTGTTGTCGCGGATTTCAATCACCGTGCCCTTGACGATCGAGCCGGGAATGAGGGAGTTGAGGCTGCCGGCGTTTTCGGCGAGCAGCTGTTCCATGATGGAGGACATTTGTACTGTTCTTCTTTCTGTGTCTGCGGGAACGGGAAGTCCCTCGCAGGGTTGATGGTTGTCGTTGTTCCTTTTTCGCGGGAACGGGCACCCGCCCGAACCGCAAAAGGAAAATCAATCATGACCGAACGCCCGCCCCTTTCCAAGAAAAAAGACGCGTTCCCGCGGGCGGAAATCACAGAAAGCGGGCGGTGGGCGTGTCGCCGCGGGTGCGGAGGGCGTCGGGCGTTCCCGCGAAGATCAGCGAGCCGCCGGCGTTCCCGCCGCCGGGGCCGAGCTCAAGAAGCCAGTCCGCGCAGCGCACGACGTCGCTGTTGTGCTCGATGACGACGAGCGTGTGCCCCGCGTCGCGCAGGCGGAAGAGCAGGGCGAGCAGCAGGCGCACGTCGCTCCAGTGCAGTCCCGTGGTCGGCTCGTCGAGCAGGTAGAGCGTCGGCCCTTTTTTCTTTTTGGAAAGTTCGAGCGCGAGCTTGAGGCGCTGCGCCTCGCCGCCGGAAAGCGTCGTCGCCGGCTGGCCGAGCTTGAGATAGCCGAGCCCGACTTCGTCGAGCGTCGTGATCAGATTCAGAATGCCCGGCTGCGCGCGGAAAAATTCCTTCGCTTCGGCGACGGTCATGTCGAGCGTTTCCGCGATGTTTTTCCCCTTGAAGAGCACTTCGAGCGTCTCGCGGTTGTAGCGCGCGCCGCGGCAGCTCGGGCACTCGACCCAGGTTTCGCCGAGGAACTGCATGTCGAGCGGCACTTGGCCTTCGCCCTGGCAGGCTTCGCAGCGGCCGCCGCGCTTGTTGAAGGAAAAGCGCCCCGCGTCGTAGCCGCGCATCTTCGCGAGCGGCGTCGCGGCGTAGATTTTTCGGAGCAGGTCGAAGATACCCGTGAACGTCGCGGGATTGGAGCGCGGCGAGCGCCCGATCGGCGACTGGTCGATGCGCACGAAGCCCTCGAATTTTTCCAGCCCGTCGATGCCCGCGTGTCTGCCGGGAACGCATTTGGCGCGGTTGATCCGGCGTGCGGCGGCGTCGCCCAGAATCGAGTTCACGAGCGTCGATTTCCCCGAGCCGGAAACGCCGCAGACGACGGTCAGCGCGCCCAGCGGGAACGCCGCGTCCACGCCGCGCAGATTGTTTTCCGCCGCGCCGCGCACGACGAGAAAATCCTTCGGATCGACGCGCGGGAACGCCGCCGCGATTTCGCGGGAACGCTCCTCCGGCGCCGCGTTCAGGAAGCGCGCCGTGAGCGATTTCCCCTCGGCGAGACACTCCGAAAGCGTGCCCGAAAAGACGAGTTCGCCGCCGCGCGTTCCCGCGCCGGGGCCGATCTCGACGACGTGGTCCGCGGCGAGAATCGTGTCGCGGTCGTGCTCGACGACGACGACGCTGTTCCCGCGGTCGCGCAGGTCGCGCAGCTGCGCGATGAGGCGCGCGTGGTCGGCGGGATGCAGCCCGACGCTCGGCTCGTCCAGAATGTAGGTGACGCCGACGAGCCCCAGCCCGAGCTGCGCCGCGAGCCGCACGCGCTGCACTTCGCCGCCGGAGAGCGTCGCGTAGGCGCGGTCGAGCGAAAGATAGGAAAGTCCGGTCGTATCCAGAAACGCGATACGCTTTTCGAGCCCGGCGCGCGCCTCCTCCGCGGGCTCGACGGCGGGAACGCCCTTCAGCGCGCGCACGAACGCGAGCGCCTCGGGAACGCTCATCCGGAAAAATTCGCCGATGCTCTTTCCCGCGAGCTTCACGGCGAGCGCGCGCGGATTCAGCCGCAGACCGCCGCACGCCGGGCAGGGCGCGGCGTGCTGAAACGCGAGCAGGCGCGTGCGCAGGAGCAGGCTCGACGTCGTGCGCGCCGTGTTTTCGAGGTCCGCGAGCACGCCCTCGAAAGGCCGCATCGCGGGCTTGCGCCGCCCCGTCTTGAGCAGAAATTCGCGCGCGCCGCTTCCGTGCAGAATCAGGTCGCGCGTTTCCGCGTCGAGTTCCTCCCACGGCGTCCGGAGCGGGAACGGCGCCTGCTCCGAGAGCTGGCGCAGCCAGGCGGCGCGCTGCGTGATCATCTTTTTCGAGCCGTAGCGCCAGGGCTTGATCGCGCCGTCCTTCAGCGATTTTTTCGGGTCGGGAACGACGAGTTCCGGCAGGAAGCGCGGCAGTTCGCCGAGCCCGCCGCACACGGGGCAGGCGCCGTCGGGGCGGCTTTCGGAAAAGTTCTTCGGCGAAATCGCGTCGTAGGTCTTTCCGCAGAGTTCGCAGGAAAAATCGAGGCGCAGCGGGATCTCGCGCGCGTCGCCGCTCCCGCCGAGCACGACGGCGAACGCGCGGTTCTTGCCTTCGCGGAAGGCGAGTTCGAGCGAGTCCGCGAGGCGGGAACGCGCGTCGGCGGAAACGACGAGCCGATCGACGACGACGTCGAGCGCGAGCTCGGCTTTCTTCCCGAAGCTCGGGAGCGCGTCGTCGAGGTCGAAGATCTCGCCGTCCACGCGGATGCGCTGGAAGCCGCGCCGGCGCAGGTTCTCCGTCTCGTCGGCGAGCATCGCGCTGCGGATCTTCGCGTAGGGCGCGCCGAGCGCGAGCTTCGTTCCCGCGGGCAGGGCGCAGAGCCGCTCGACGCAGTCGTCGAGCGTGCGGCGCGTGATTCTGCCGCCGTCGTCGGGGCAGAACTGCGTTCCCGCGACGGCCCAGAGCAGGCGCGCGTAGTCGGCGATTTCCGTGGCGGTGGCGACCGTCGCGCGCGGATTGCCGTTCGCCGCCGTGCGCTGCTCGATCGCGATGACGGGCGAGAGCCCGTGGATGAAATCGACGTCGGGGCGCGGAATCCGGTCGAGATTCGCGCGCATTTTCGCGGAGAGGCTTTCAAGGTATTGCCGCGCGCCCTCGGCGTAGATCGTGTCGAACGCGAGCGAGGATTTGCCGGAGCCGGAGACGCCCGTGACGACGACGAGCCTGCCGCGCGGAATCCGAATCTCGAGGTTCTTCAGATTGTGTTCCCGCGCGCCCTTGACGTGAATTTCTGCCGGTTCGGAGCTGTTCATGCGCCCAAGATAACGCGCCCCGCCCCCGCTGAACACGAAAATCTTTTCCCGAGCCTCCGCCCTCCGCGGAGCGGCGGCGTTTTTCCATGTTGAGTTCGCCGCGAATTGAGAGGAAAGTAGGCGGACATTTTTTCGGCATGGACACGCAACTCTTCGATTACGATTTGCCCGAGCGGCTGATCGCGCAGACGCCCGCCGCGCGGCGGGAGGATTCGCGCCTGCTCGTCGTCGACCGCGCTTCGGGAACGTTGCGCCACTGCGTTTTCGCGGACCTGCCGGATCTGCTTCCCGCGGGAACGCGGATGTTCCGCAACGACGCCGCCGTGCTGCAGGCGCGCCTGCCCGGCGTGCGTGAGGGCTCCGGCGGCAAGGTCGAGTGCCTGTTGCTGCGCCCGGGCGAAACGCCGACGCGTTGGTGGTGCCTGCTCAAGCCCGGGAAAAAGGCGGCGTCCGGCGCCTTCGGCGTCGAGGGCGTCTATCGCGCCCGCGTGGTCGCGAAGGAGGACTGCTCCGACGGCGGAGGCGAATACCTCGTCGAGTTCGCCGTGTTCCCGCCGCTGCGCGACGTGCTCGACGTCGCGGCGAAGATAGGCGCGTTGCCGCTCCCGCCCTACATCACGCGCGCCCGCCCGCGCGGCAAGGATTTTTCCGCGCTCGACAAGGAACGCTATCAGACGGTCTATGCGCGGCGCGACGAACCCGTCGCCGCCGCGGCGCCGACGGCGGGTCTGCATTTTTCCGAAGCCCTGCTGGAGCGTCTGCGTTCCCGCGGCGTGCCGCAGTTCGACCTGACGCTGCACATCGGCTTGGGCACGTTTCAGCCCATCAAGTCCGCGACGATCGAGGCGCACCCGATGCACAAGGAATTCTACGTCATTCCGGAGGCGACGCGGGAACAGCTCGAAATCGTCGACAAGACGCGCTCGCCGCGTCTCGCCGTGGGCACGACGAGCCTGCGCGCGATGGAGGATTTCGCGCGCCGCCGCGCCGCCGGCGATCCGCTGATTCCCGCGCGCGGGAACGTCGCCGCGAGCGCCGGGCTCTTCGTCTATCCGCCGCAGACGATTTCGGGAGCGGACGCGCTGATCACGAATTTCCACCTGCCGAAATCGACGCTGATGTGCCTCGTCGCGACGTTTCTCGCGCCGGGAGAAATGAGCGGAATCGCCCGGCTCAAGGAAATCTACGCCGAGGCGGTCGCGCGCGGCTATCGTTTTTACAGCTACGGCGACGCGATGCTGATTCTGTGACGCGAGCCGTTCCCGCAACTTTTTTTCACTCATGAACACAATCCGAAAAATTTCCGTGAAAACCGCGCTCGCCGCGAGCGTTCCCGTCGAAGACGCGCTCGTCCGAGGCTGGGTGCGCACGCGCCGCGACTCGAAGACGTTTTCCTTCGTGGAGATAAACGACGGCTCGTGCCAGAAGAATCTGCAGTGCGTCGTGGACGCCGCGTGCGCGGGCTACGCGTCGGTGAAGAGCGCGCTCACGGGCGCGGCGGTCGCCGTGCGCGGCGCGCTCGTGCCTTCGCAGGGACAGGGACAGAGCTGGGAGCTGCGCGCGACGGCGTTCGAAATCGTCGGCGCCTCGCCGGAGACGTTCCCGCTGCAGAAGAAGGGACACACGGTCGAATTTCTCCGCGAGATCCCGCACCTGCGCGCGCGCACGAACCGCTTCGGCGCGATGTTCCGCGTGCGTTCCCGCCTTGCCTACGCCGTGCACAATTTCTTCCAGGCGCGCGGCTTCGCCTACGTGCACACGCCGCTCATCACGACGAGCGACTGCGAGGGCGCGGGCGAGCTTTTCCGCGTGACGACGCTCCCGCTCGACGCGCTCCCGAAGACGCCCGAAGGGAAAATCGACTACGCGCGGGATTTCTTCGCGCGGCAGTCGTTCCTGACCGTCAGCGGACAGCTCGAGGCGGAGACGCTCGCGTGCGCGCTCGGGAACGTCTATACGTTCGGCCCGACGTTCCGCGCGGAAAATTCGCACACGTCGCGCCACGCCAGCGAGTTCTGGATGATCGAGCCCGAGATGGCGTTCTGCGACATTCACGAGGACATCGACGTCGCCGAGGCGTTCATCAAGCACCTCATCGCCGACGTGCTCGAAAACTGCCCGGACGAAATCGCGTTCTTCGACAAATTCGTCAGCCGAGGGCTGCGGGAACGCCTTGCGCACGTGCTCGAAAAACCCTTCGTGCGCGTGAGCTACACCGAGGCGATCGAGATCCTGCGCGCCTCCGGCGAAAAATTCGAGTTCGAGCCCGTCTGGGGCGAGGCGCTGCAGAGCGAGCACGAGCGCTTCCTCACGGAAAAGCATTTCAGATCGCCGGTCGCGGTTCATGATTACCCGCGCGCGGCGAAGCCCTTCTACATGCGCCGCAACGACGACGGGAAGACCGTCGCGGCGGCGGACCTGCTCGTGCCGGGCATCGGCGAGATCGTCGGCGGCAGCCAGCGCGAAGAGCGTCTCGACAAGCTGCTCGAGGCGATGCGCGAACACGGGCTTTCGGAAAAGGACTACGGCTGGTACGCGGATCTGCGCCGCTTCGGCAGCGTGCCGCATTCGGGCTTCGGGCTCGGCTTCGAGCGCATGCTCATGTTCGTCACGGGCGAGGGCAACATCCGCGACGTCATCCCGTTCCCGCGCACGCCCGGCTGCGCGCGCTGAGTTCCCCTCCGCGGGAACGCTATTACGCTTCGAGGCGTTGCGCTCCGAAGCGTATTTTTTATGCCTACGCCTCTTCGGTTCCGAAAAGCTTTTCGGCCTCGCGGGCGAGAAATTCCGCGAAGCGCGGCGAGTCGTTCAGGCAGGGCGCGAGCGTTCCCGCGCCGAGCTCGCGCAGTTCGAGCAGCGTTTCGAGATTGTCCGCCGTGAAGCCGGGAGCGACGACGACGGTCGAGGCGGAGATTTTTTCGTCCGCCGTCGCGGGAAGCAGCCAGGCGCCTCCGCCGAAGCGGGACTGGAACGCGACGCGGAAGCGTTCCCGCGGAACGTCCGCCGCCGCCGCGATCGCCGCCGCGCCCGCGAAGCACTGCCGCCGGTAGCATTTTTCTGCCGCCGGGCAGGCGAGGCAGTTCTTTTCGGAAAATTCCGCGCGCGCGGGATCGCAGGCGAGCCGCTTTCCGCGGGCGACGCGGACGAGCGATTTCACGGGAACGCCGTGGAAGGAAAAAAGAAAATCGCGTCCCGCGCCGGCGAAGCCGCGCAGCGTTTCCGCGACGGCTTCGACGTAGCCCGGGGCTGCGTAAAAAGGCTCCGCGACGCGCGCGCGGGCCCGCGGCGCGAAGCGTTTCAGAGCGTCGGAAAAATGCGCGACCGCCGTCTCGAAGGACGATTCCGCGTACTGCGGAAACTGCGGCAGCACGGCGACTTCGCGGACGCCGAGCCGGGCGATTTCCCGCGCGACGCTTTCCGCCGAGGGCTCGCCGTAGCGCATCGCGACGAAGACGGGAATCTTCCCGCCGAGCGCCGCGCGCACGCGTTCCCGCAGCGCTTCCGTGAACACGGCGAGCGGCATGCCGCGCGGCGTCTCGATCTTGCGGTAGCGCGCGGCGGCGATGGCGGCGCGGCGCGGCAGAATCACCAGGTCCACGAGCGCCTTGCGCAGAAGCCACGGGAGCGCGACGACGCGGCGGTCGCTCAGAAATTCCCGCAGAAACCGGCGCACGGCGGGAACGCTCGCGTCGCGCGGCGTCCCGAGAGCGAGCAGCACGACGGCGCGCGGCGGGAACGGCGTTTCCGGCATCGGCGGCGCCTCAGCGGACGTGCATGATGCACTCGTAGATCGCCGGACCGAGAATCTCCAGCGACGAGCGGATGCCTTCGGGCGTCCCCGGCAGATTGACGATGAGCGCGTGCGAGCGAATGCCCGCCGCGACGCGCAGCAGCACTGCGGTCTTCGTCGTCTCGTAATACTTCATGCGCAGAATTTCGCCGAAGCCGGGAAGCTCCTTTTCGATGACGAGGCGCGTCGCCTCCGGCGTGACGTCGCGGCGCGCCGGACCCGTGCCGCCGGCGGTGAGGACGAGCGTGCAGCGTTCGTCGTCCACGAGACTGCGGATGGCGTCGGCGATGCGGTTGCGGTCGTGCCCGACGATTCGCGAGACGAACGTGACGTCTTCGCCGAGCAGGTCGCTGAGCATGCGTTCGATTTCCTTGCCGCTCAAATCCGGCGTGATGCCGGCGAGCGTGCGGTCGCAAATGGTCAGTCTTCCGATTCTTAACATAATCGCGGGATAATGTTTTGTTTTGCCCGAATAGTAAATTGCGATTTTTCGCGGCCGCCGCCGCGCCCGTATTTTAGGCTTTCCTTTTCGGAAATTCCGGGTATCCTCGGTAATCGCTTATGAGAGTTATACCCTACGGCGCTGCCGGTGGCGTAACCGGCTCCTGTTATCTCGTTGAAACAAAACGGGCGAAAATCCTGGTCGACTGCGGGATTTTCCAAGGATTCACGCTCAGCGAATCCGCCAATCGCGTTCCCGGAGGGCTCGATCCGAGCCGTCTGAACGCCGTCGTGCTCACGCACGCGCATCTCGATCACTGCGGCCGTCTGCCGCTGTTCGTCAAAGCCGGGTTCTCCAATCCCATCTACGCGACGGAGGCGACGATCGAAGTCGCGAAGCTGATTCTGCTGGATTCGGCTCACATTCAGGAGGCGGACGCTATCCGCGCGAACCGCAAGCGCGCGCGCGCGCTGCGCAAGCCCAAGCCGCCGCTCTACACGACGGAGGACGTCAAAAAAGTCTTCCCGCTTTTCCGGGCCGTCGATTACGAGGCGCCGACGGAAATCGCGCCCGGCATGGAGTTCCGCTTCGTCGAGGCGGGGCATCTGCTCGGCTCGACCTGCGTGGAGCTCTTCGTGAACGACGTCGGCGTGAAGAAGGCGCTGATGTTCTCCGGCGATCTCGGCGGCGCGGACATGCCGATTCTGCGCGACAGCAAAAAGGTCTCGGACGTCGATTTCGACGTCGTGTTCGTGGAATCCACTTACGGCGACCGCGATCACCGCTCGCTGGACGCGACGGTCAACGAGTTCCGCCAGCTGCTCCAGGAGGCGATCGCGCGCAAGGGCAAGGTGCTGATCCCGACCTTCGCCGTCGGCCGCGCGCAGCAGCTGCTGTATTATCTCGGCGGCTTTTTCTCGAACGGCGAACTGCCGAAGATTCCGGTTTACCTCGACAGCCCGATGGCGATCAAGGCGAGCCGGCTTTATCAGCGGCACACCGAGCTCTACGACGAGGAAGCCTCCGACGTCGAAAAGATGAACCGGCTCAAATCCGGGCTTTCGACGCTGAAGATCTGCGAGACGGGCGAGGAATCGCGCGCGCTCAACGACATGGAAGGTCCCTGCGTCATCATGGCGGGAGCGGGCATGTGCAACGGCGGCCGCATTCTGCACCACTTCAAGAACAACCTGTGGAAGCCGACGACGACCGTCCTCATCTGCGGCTACCAGGCGGAGGGTTCTCTCGGTCGCCTGATCGCGGAAGGACGCAGGCGCGTCCGAATCTACGGCGAGGAAATCGGCGTCGCGGCGAAAGTCTACACGCTAGGCGGATTTTCCGCGCACGCGGGGCAGACGGATCTGCTGAAATGGCTCGCGCCGCTCTGCGAGAAAAAGAAGAAGCGCCCGCGCGTCGTCGTGATGCACGGCGAAGCCCGCCAGCGCGCCGCGCTCGCGGAAAAAATCCACGTCCGCTTCGGAATCCGCGCCGCGATTCCGAGCCTCGGCGAAGCGATCATGCTTTGAGCCGACGCACGAAAAAAGGCGTTCCCGCGATTCCTTTCGCGGGAACGCCTTTCGCGCGTCCGGGAGCGGAGACCACTCAGGCGGAGGCGGAATTGCCGTTGGCGGGAGGCGCGGTGTAGGTGCGCGCGGCCGCGTCCGCGTCGAGCATCAGCAGCCCCTGGCCTTCGCCGTTGACGAGCTTGAGGCGGTCGATGATCGCCTTGACGTTTTCCTCTTCCTCAATCTGCTCGGTCACGAACCACTGCAGGAAGATGTCGGTCGCGAAATCGTGCTCGGCCTTCGCGAGGTGGACGAGCTCGTTGATGCGGCGAGTGACTTCCGCTTCGTGTTCGGCGGTCGCCTTGAACGCTTCGAGCGGATTCGCCCACTGAGCCGGCGGTTCGTCGATCGCGGAAAGCTTCGAACGCCCGCCGCGCGAGAGCACGAAATCATAGAACTTCAGCGCATGCGCAGTTTCTTCCTGGTATTGGACGCGCATCCAGTTGGCGAAGCCCGGCAGACCGACGTCCGCGAAATACGCGGACATGGCGAGGTAAAGATTCGCCGAATACATTTCCCACTTCAACTGTTCGTTGAGTGCGTCGGAGATTTTTTCACTGATCATAGACCGCAGATTGTCGCCCTCTTTTCGGAGAAAATCAAGAATCGAGATGCGCGCGTCGGTGGGCGCGTTCCCGCGGATTCCGCGTCCGCACCGAAGCCCTCCTTCGGGAATGCGCTCAGCGCAGGTGCGCGATGAAGCGGTCGCCGGCGACGCGGAGCGGGCGCGCGATGCCGCGGGAAACGTAGTCGATTGCGCGCGCGACCGCCTCGCCGAGCGATTCCTCGGCGTCGGTTTCCGGCGCGGCCGCGAGATTCGCCGCGATCGCTGCGGAAAGCGTGCAGCCGCTCCCGTGCGTGTTCGTTCCCGCGACGCGCGCGTGGACGAAGCTCCGGACGCGGCGGCGCGGCGCTCCCGTCTTTCCCGGAAACGCGAGCGCATCCCGCACGTCGTTCCCGGCGCCGTGCCCGCCCTTGAGCAGCACGGGAACGCCGAGCGCGTCGGCGAGCTTTTCGGCGGACGCCTCTATTTCCCCGAGCGTCGCGTCCGCGTTCCCGCGCCACGCGAATTTTTCGCCGAGCAGCGTTTCCGCCTCGTCGAGATTGGGCGTGACGAGCGCCGCGCGCGGAATCAGGCGTTCCCGCAGCGTCGCGACCGCCTCGGCGTCGATCAGCGCGGCGCCGCTCGTCGCGATCATCACGGGATCGACGACGAGCTTTATTCCGCTCCGCGCGACGAAAAAGTCCGCGACGGCGGCGATGATTTCCGCGTTCGCGAGCATGCCGGTCTTCGCCGCGCCGATCCGAAAGAAGCGCGCGACCTGTTCGGCCTGTTCCCGCACGAAGCCGGCGGGAACGGCGCGCACGGCGGAAACGCCGTCGGGATTCTGCGCCGTGAGCGCGGCGACCGCCGTCGCGCCGAAGACGCCGTGCGCGGCGAACGTGAGCAGATCCGCCTGAATCCCGGCGCCGCCGCCGGAATCCGAGCCCGCGATCGTGAGCGCGACGGGCAGTTCGTCCGAGCGCGTTCCCGCGCCGTCATTCCGTGTTTTCATGGCGCGGAGCTTAACGCGTTCCCGCCTTTCGAAAAAGCGAAAACGCGCGTCCGCGGCGGAGCGGGGCGGAAAAAACATTTTTCGCTTTACAGAACAAACGTTCGGTATATTATTCGAGAAATTAGAACGCTCGTTCTAATCTTCCCCGAAAATCATGACTTCCCAAAACTTTCATCAGAATGCCCTCGTCGAAGAATCCTTTTTCGGCTACAGAATCTTGCGCAAGCCGATCGCGGAGAATCTCGCTCCGATTTTCCGCGCGCTGGTCCGGCGCCTCTCGCCGGACAATGTTCCCGCGCCGTGCGCGGGCGCGGAATCCGTGCGGGCGCCGTTTGCGCCCTTCCGGGTCTGCGCGGACGGGAACGCCGACGATTTCTGCGTCGCGCGCCTTTTCCACGACGGGCGTTGCCGCTGCTGGCTCGTCGATCATCGCGGAAAGGAATACGTGCTGAAGCTGGACAAGCGCGACCGACACCGCTTCGACTATCTCGCGCAGTCGTTCTTTTTCGGCAGCAACGCCTTTCGGCTGATGCGGGCGCTGAACGAGGCGTTCCGCCGCGGTTTCCGAGGCGCGCCGGAGCTCTTTTTCGTCGCGGATTCTCGGCGTTTCGGCTGCACGCGGCATTCGTTCTTTTTTCAGGAATACGTCGTCGGGAAAACGATGTTCGCCGTTTCGCCGGAGATTTTCGAGGCGCGCAAGGACGAGGCGAAGCGCATCGTGCGGACGCTTCACGGCTTCGGCGTGGCGCACGGCGACGCGCATCCGGGCAACTTCATTCTCGACGAGGCGAGCGGGCGGCTGAAGGTCATCGACGTCGGCGGGAAACTGCCGACCGCGATTCAGAAGGCGACGGACCGCATGCGCATGGAAAAGGAATGGGGCATTCCGAACGAAGTTCGCGACTGGGGCTGGGCGTTCGCGCGGCTGCACGTCATGCGGCGGCATTTCCTGGAGCGCCTGCGGAAGATTTTTTCATAAGGTCATGAGGCTCGCGCCCTCGCGGAGAGATCCGCGGGGGCGCTTTTTTCGCCGCGGACGCGCAAAGAAAAAGCGTTCCCGCGGAGATGATTCCCGCGGGAACGCTTCTTTAAGCTTCAAGTCCTGAACTTTAAGCTTTTTCTTCGATTACGCCTTGCCGGCGGAGCCGAGCACGTTGTTGATCTTGTGCATGTAGAGCTTCTTGAGCTCGTCGCGCGCGGGACCGAGGTACTTGCGCGGGTCGAACTCGGCGGGCTTCTGCGTGAAGACCTGGCGGACCGCCGCCGTCATCGCGAGACGACCGTCGGAGTCGATGTTGATCTTGTCCACGCCGAGAGACGCCGCCTTGCGGAGCTGGTCTTCCGGAATGCCGACCGCCGCGACGAGCTTGCCGCCGTTTTCGTTGATGATCTTGACGTATTCCTGCGGAACGGAGGAAGAGCCGTGGAGCACGATCGGGAAGCCCGGAATGCGCTTTTCGACTTCTTCGAGAATGTCGAAGCGCAGCGGCGGCGGAACGAGGATGCCGTCCGCGTTCTTCGTGCACTGTTCCGGCTTGAACTTGTAGGCGCCGTGCGAGGTGCCGATGGAAATCGCGAGGGAGTCGACGCCCGTGGACTTGACGAACTTTTCGACGTCTTCCGGATCCGTGTAGTTGGAGTGCTCGTGCTGGACTTCGTCTTCGATGCCCGCGAGAACGCCGAGCTCGCCTTCAACCGTCACGTCGTACTTGTGCGCGTATTCGACGACCTTGGACGCGAGTTCGATGTTCTTTTCGAACGGAAGCGCCGAACCGTCGATCATGACGGAGGAGAAGCCGTAGTCGACGCAGGACTTGCAGAGCTCGAACGAGTCGCCGTGGTCGAGGTGCAGGACGACGGGAACGTTGAAGCCGAGTTCCTTCGCGTATTCGCAGGCGCCCTGAGCCATGTAGCGGAGAAGCGTCTGATTCGCGTACTTGCGCGCGCCGCTGGAGACCTGAAGGATCACCGGGGACTTGGTTTCGACGCAAGCCTGGATGATGGCCTGCATCTGTTCCATGTTGTTGAAGTTAAACGCCGGAATCGCATAGTGGCCTTCGTGAGCCTTTTTGAACAGTTCCTTCGTGTTAACCAAACCGAGGTCTTTGTAGGATACTTGCATGATGTTTGCTTTCTTGTTGTGAAAAATGTTCCGCCATTTAAGGCGTTCCCGCGCGGGAACGCAATTCAAAACGCGGCGGGAACGGGCTTACGCGTCCTTCTTCCCGCCGCAGGTGCAGTGCCCGCAGGAGCCGTCGCCGCGGCAGTGCGGTTCTTCGAGCACGGGAAGTCCGCGTTCGAGAATCCCGCCGAGCGTCGCCGCGAGATTTTCGCGCGGGAACGCGATTTCGCGCCGTTCGAGCGTGTCGCGCACCTTGACGACGCCGAGCGCGAGCTCGTTCGCGCCGTAGATCAGCGCGTAGCGCGCGCCCGCCTGTTCCGCCGCCTGAATGAGCTTGCCGAACTTGCCGTCCCTAAACGCGTATTCGACGCGGAAACCGGCGTCGCGCAGCGTCGAGACGTCGTTCAGCGCGGCGGCGCGGTTTTCGTCGCCGAGCACGATCGCGTAAAAATCCGGCGCGTCCGCGATCTGCGGCAGCAGCGCCTGCTGTTCGAGCAGATTGCGCAGCGTGACGTCGCCCATGCCGAAGCCGACGGCGGGCATGTCCGGGCCGCCGAGCTTCTTCACGAGCTTGTCGTAGCGGCCGCCGCCCGCGAGCGCGCGCCCTTCGCCGACGAGCTGGAACGCCTCGAACACGAAGCCCGTGTAGTACGCCAGACCGCGCACGATCGTGAGATCGACGCGGATGAACGCGCCGACGCCGAGCGCGTCGAGCAGCCCGAGCAGCTTTTTCCATTCGCCGAGGCGTTCGACCGCTTTTTCCGCTCCCGCGCGCGCCGCGAAGAAGGCTTCGAGCGCGTCGAGGCTCTTCAGCGCGACGAACTCGCGGATCGTCGCCAGCGTTCCCGCCGGATCGAGCGGCGTTCCCGCGAGCGCGGCGCTCATCATTTCGAGCAGCCCCTCGTGCGCGACGCGCTCGAGCTTGTCCACGACGGCGAGCACCTTGACGGCGGTCGCCTCGTCGGGAACGCCGAGATTTTCAAGAAAAAGAAACCACAGCGTGCGGTCGCTCAGGCGGATGCAGAAATCCGCGTCACCGAGCCCGAAGGCGTGCAGCGACTCGACGCAGAGCGCGATGATCTCCGCGTCCGCGGCGCATCCGGCCTCGCCGAGAATGTCGGCGTTGTACTGGTAGAACGCGCGCAGGCGGCCGCGCTGCTGCTTTTCGTAGCGGTAATTTTCGCCGATGCCGAACCACTTGATCGGGCGGCGGAGCGATCCCGCGCGGGCGGCGACGAGACGCGCGAGCGACGGCGTCATCTCCGGACGCAGGGAGACCTTGCGGCCGCCCTTGTCCTCGAAATTGAAGAGCTGGGAGACGATTTCCTCACCGGATTTTTCGGTGAAGAGCTCGAGCGGCTCGAGCGCGGGAGCGTCCCACTCCGAAAAGCCGAAACGCCGCGCGGACTCGCGCCAGCGGGCGAAGATGAAGTTGCGCACGGCGCAATCCTCCGGATAAAACTCGCGGAAACCGGGAAGTGATCTGAACTGCATAACGTCTTAAAAAATGTCCAACCAGAAAAGCGCGATGAATTCGCACAGAAGCAGCGCCGCCGCGAGCGTGTACGTCAGCGCGGCGAACGTGTCGTTCGCCGGCGGGCGGACGCGGAGACGCCGCCGCTTCGGCTCCGTTTCGGGGGCGCGCGCGTCGTTCTGCGGCTCTGGCTTCGTGTTCATGCCGACGGATTCAAACAGCGTTTCCCGCGGATGACAAAGGAAATTTTTCGTCCGCGAAGCCTTTGCCCGCGGGCGTTCCCGCGCGGGAGAAAATTTTTTTTGAAAAAATGCTTGCGGATTCGAAAAATAAATGCCATCGTTTACCTCGTTCTTTTTTGAACAAGACGGCCGGTTAGCTCAATGGTAGAGCAGTTGACTCTTAATCAATTGGTTACAGGTTCGAGTCCTGCACCGGCTACCACTTTAGAAACCCGCAGAAATGCGGGTTTCTTTTTTTGTCCGGCGGGACGGAGGTTCGCGCGCGTCAGATGTCGATGACGTCGTCGTCGCGTTCCCGCGGGGCGCGGCGTCGGGGCGGCGGGGGAGGCGGCGGCGTTCCCGCGTCGTCGCGTCGCGGCATGCCGCCGCGCAGGACGTCGCCGAGCAGAGAGCGGCGGCGGATGCCGAAGAACGCGCAGATGAAGAGCGTCGCCAGGCTCGTGAAGACCGAGCCGAGCATCGCCGAGCCGAAGCCTTCGACGCCGAAGCTGCTGCCGGCGAGGAAGCTCGCGAGCGAAAAGATGCAGGAGTTGACTATCCAGAGCCCGAAGACCGAGACGACGCCGAAGAGCGCGAGCGCGCCGAGAAGCGAACGCGCGCGGAAGAGCCCCGTTCCCGCCGCGCCGAGCCCGAAGGTCGTCAGCAGCAGCGGCAGCGCGAACGAAATGAGCATCGGCCGCAGAAAGGCGTTGAGCAGACTGATGAAGACCGCGACGACGAAGAGCGAGAGAAAGTTCGCGTAGCGGATGTGCGTCGGCCCGAGAATCACCGCGGCGAAGAGCACGCCGAAGGCGATGATGAGCGCGTCGCGGAAAAAATGGAGAATTTTCTGTTCGTTCATGTCGGAAGCTTAAAGCGATTTGCGTGCCAAGTCGGCGAAAAAATGCGCGAGGCGGGAACGCGCGGGCGGTTTCGCGGCCGCGTCATTTCCCGCCTGCGCCGCCTTGTCCGCCGCCCGCTTCCCGCGCCGGAATCTGGCGGATTCCGCTGATCTTCACGGGATAGCCCGTCACGGTGCATTTCGCGGATTCGTAGAAAAACCACGCGGAGGAGGTTTCCATGTCGTAGCGCGGGAGCAGCAGGAAATCCGCCCCGGCGCGCCTGCAGGCGTCCGCGACCGCCGCGCGCAGCGCCAGCGACTGCGTCGGCGAAAGCCCCGAGAAGAGCGAGCCGACGTCGGAAAAATAGCCGTCGGCGGTGTTCTGCGAATCGGGGATGAAATGCAGCCACGTGGAGCTTTCGGCGCTGCCGGAGACGCGCTCTTCGCCGAGCGTCGTGTCCAGCTCGTAGCGGGCGAGGGCGCGCAGGTCGGCGCCGGGGACTTCCCGCGCGTAGCGGCTGCTGGAACAGCCGGCGAGAATCGCGGCGGTGAAGAGCGCGAGCGGCGCGGTTTTGAAAAATGCGAACTTCATAGGGCTTTTCCTCCTTCGGGAAGAAAAGCGTCGCCGCGGGAACGTTTTTTTTTCGCGTCCGCGCGCCCGCGCCGCTTCAGCGCACGCCGCGCTGGCGCAGCGCCTCGAACAGGCACACGCCCGTCGCCACGGAAACGTTCAGGCACGGCACGCTGCCGAGCATCGGAATGCGCACGAGAAAATCGCAGGTCTCGCCCGTGAGGTGGCGGATGCCGTCGCCTTCCGCGCCCATGACGATCGCGAGCGGCCCCTTCAGATTCGCGTTGTAGAGCGACTGGCTCGTCTTGTGGTCGGACGTTCCCGCGACCCACACGCCGCAGTTCTTCAGCTTGTCGAGCGCGTTGCGCAGATTGTTCGCGAGCACGATCGGCACGCTCTCCGCGCCGCCGCAGGCGATGCGCCGCACCGTCTCCGTCACGGGAGCGGACCGGCGCTTGGTGATGACGACGAAATCGACGCCCGCGCAGTCCGCCGTGCGCAGAATCGCGCCCAGGTTGTGCGGATCCTGAATGCCGTCGAGAACGAGAATTAGCGGGTTTTCGCCTGCCGCTTCGACGAGTTCGGGAATTTCGGATTCGTCGTGCTTGAGAATCGCGACGTCGCGGTTGTAGTGGGAATTGTCTCGTGCCATGGGAAAATTCTTTTTGAGGAGGATTGCGGGAAAACGCGCGCGCCGCGCGGGCGTCTCATTCGGCCTTCAGGTCGCGGGTCATCAGCGCCTTGATGCCGTCCGCCGGCTTTACGCCGCGGAAGACGATGCCGTGGACGCATTCCAGAATAGGCGCGGGAACGCCGGCGTTCTTCGCGTATTCGTGAAAATTCTTCGTCGCGTAGTAGCCTTCGACGACGCTCTTGCCCGCGGAGATCTTCTGCAGGGCGGCGTCGATGCCGCGGCGCCCGATTTCGAGCCCGAAGGCGCGGTTGCGGGACCAGTCCGCCGTCGCCGTCGCGACGAGGTCGCCCATGCCGCTGAGCCCGCGCACGGTTTCGACGTTCCCGCCCTCGGCCTCGACGATGCGGCCCATTTCCGCGAGCGCGCGCGTGAGCAGCGACGCCCGCGCGTTCGCGCCGAGCCGCATGCCGTCGCAGATGCCCGCCGCGATCGCGTAGATGTTCTTCAGCGCGCCGCCGAGCTCCACGCCGACGACGTCCGAAGAACGGTAGATGCGGAACGACGCGTTGCTGAACTCGCTCTGAATCTTTTCCGCGAGCTCGGCGGGGGCGTCGCTCGCGAAGACGACGGCGACGGGGAAGCCCGCCGCGACTTCCGCCGCGTTCGTCGGGCCGGAAATCACGCCGCAGGGCAGCGACGGGAACACTTGCCGCAGCACCTGTTCGGGGCGCAGGAGCGTCCCCGTCTCAAGCCCCTTGCAGAGCGAGATGAGGATGCGCGTGCGCGGCGAAATCGCGTCCTTCACGCGCTCGGCGGTCGCGCGGAGCGCCTTCGACGGGCAGGCGAAAATCACCGCGTCGCACTCGGCGAGCGCGGGCGCGGGAACGTGCGCGATCTGGACGTCGCGCGGGAACGGCACGCCGGGCAGATAGACGCGGTTCTCGCGCGTTCCCGCGATTTCGAGCGCCTGTTCGAGCCGACGCGGCACGAGCGTCACGCGCTGCCCGCAGCGGTTGAGGTGAATCGCCATCGCGGAGCCCCAGGCTCCCGCGCCTAAAATTGTCGCTGTCATGGAAAAAAAGGAAGAGAGGGAAACGGAAAACTAAAGGAGAAAACCACGAACGAACACGAAAAAACGCGAACGGAAGAAAGTCGATTTCCGCGACGGGAACGCGTTTCGTGTTCTTTCGTGTTTCTTCGTGGTTCAGTTTTTTTTCTTCACGTCGTCGCGGTATGCCCGGAGCGCGGAGACGATCTGCGCGCCCGCGTCGCAGTAGAGCTTCGCGAAGGACGGGCGGCGCGGCGTGAGGCCGAGAACGTCGTGCATGACGAGAATCTGCCCGTCGCAGTCCTTGCCCGCGCCGATGCCGATCGTCGGAATCGAGACGGAGTGCGTGATCTCCGCGGCGAGGTCGGACGGCATCATTTCGAGCAGCAGCGCGAACGCGCCCGCCTTTTCGTGCGCCTTCGCGGCGGCGAGCAGCGACGCGCGCTCCTCCGGCGTCTTGCCGTATTTGCGGTAGCCGCCTTCCTGAAAGACGTTCTGCGCCTGCAGCCCGATGTGCGCCCACACGGGAACGCCCGCCGCCGTGAGCCGCGCGACCGTCGGCGCCATTTCCGCGCCGCCTTCGATCTTGACGGCCTCCGCGCCGCATTCCTGCATGAGGCGCATGCAGATCTTGAGCAGGTCGGAAAAATCGCCGTGCGCGACGCCGAAGGGAATGTCCGTCGCGACGAGCGCGTTCGGGCGGGCGCGCGCGACCGCCGCCGTGTGGTGCGCCATCATGTCCGCCGTCACGGGAACGGTGCTTTCGAAACCGAGCACGACGTTTCCGACGGAATCTCCGATGAGAATGACGTCCGTGTCCGCGGCGTCGGCGAGGCGCGCGGTGACGGCGTCGTAAGCCGTGATGCAGACGATCTGGTCCGAGCCCTTCATCTGCCGAATTGTCTTGGTCGTTCGTTTCATCTTGAAAAACGGAAAGCCTCCATTATGCGCCAAAACGGGATTTGTTAAAACAAATTTGAACGCCGCGGCGGATCAGGCGGCGGCCGTCGCGCTCCACGGCAGGGTTTCCCCGGCGAACATCGGCACGACGCGCTGACCGAAGCCCTCGTAGGCGTCGGGGACGCGCGTCGGCGTGTCTTCGAGCGCGACCTTCTTCGCGGGCGTGCGGATGCCGTAGATGCGGCGCGCGTTCCCGCCGACGAAATCGCCGAGCCGGTCGAGCGCGCCGTGCTTCGCGAAAAGCGCCGCCAGAGCGGGCAGGGCGAGCGGAGCCGTGAACACGCCCGCCGCGCAGCCGCAGCATTCCTTCTTGTGGAGCGGGTGCGGCGCCGAATCGCTCCCGAACATCAGCTTCGGGTGCCCCGCGAGCGCCGCCGCGAGCAGCGCCGCGCGGTCTTCGGGACGCTTCGCGATCGGTTTGCAGAAAAGGTGCGGACGCATCATGCCGCCGACGACGTCGTCGAGCGTGATGAGCAGGTGCTGCAGCGTCACCGTCGCGAAGACGTTCTCGAATTCGTCGAGCAGCGAAAGCGCCGCCGCCGTGGTGACGTGCTCCATGCAGATCTTCAGACGCGGGAACGCGCGCGCGAGGCGGCGGTAGGTCGGCAGAAATTCGGCCTCGCGGTCCATGACGAAGCCGTGGCTCTCGCCGTGGACGAGCAGCGGAACGCCCATCTCCTCCATCGCGCGGAAAGTCGCCTCCGCGGCGCCGAAATCGCTGACGCCGCCGTCGGAATTCGTCGTCGCTCCCGCCGGATAAAGCTTCAGCGCGAAAAAGCCCGGCTGCGCCCGCGCGGCTTCGAGCTCGGCGGGCGTCTGGTTCTTGAAGAAAAGCGTCATGAGCGGCGCGAACGTTCCCGCGTTCTCGCCGGCGGCTTCCAGAACGCGCGCGCGGTAGGCGGCCATCGCGGCGGCGTCGACGACGGGCGGCACGAGGTTGGGCATCACGACCGCGCCGGAAAAATGCGCGGCGGAAAGCGGCGTCACGAGCCGGCGCATGTCGCCGTCCCGCAGGTGCAGATGCATGTCGAGCGCTTGTTCGATTTCGATTCGCATGGCGAATCATGAAAGGCGTTCCCGCGCGCGCCCGCAAGCACCGAAAATTTTTTGAAAAAACGCTTGCGTTCCCGCGGACAAATCGATTTATTCGCTCTTACCTTTTTGAGTGTCGGGGCGTAGCGCAGTCTGGCTAGCGCGCTTCGTTCGGGACGAAGAGGTCGGAGGTTCAAATCCTCTCGCCCCGACCAACTATACCTTCAAATAGCCCGCAATTCCGCATAAACAAAGGGATTGCGGGCTTTTTCGTGTCTTTTTGATTTTCGCGAAAACCGCCGAAATACCCCTAAAATCACGCATTTTTGCCAGTAAATTTGACAACAAAATAGCAACAAACATTTGTTGAGGATTTCGCACGGGAAAATTCTTGCGGGAAAAAGGGAGCGGATCCGCCGGCGCGAGGCAAAAAAAATCCCGCCTGCGGGAACGGGCGGGAGCAAGCGAAGCAAATGTTTCGGCGAACACGCTCACGGGGCGCAGAGGGCGGCGGGAGCATCCGGAGCGGGTTCGCCTTCGTCTTTTCGCTCCGGAACGGAAATTTCGCCCGTCTCTCGCGGGCGCGCGCGTAAGACGCACGCAAAAAGCTCAAATTTCGCCACAGGAAGCGTTGAGTTCATTCCGCCGCTTCCAGTTTTCGAAATCGTCCGCAGACGTCGATCTCGGTCCCGTGTTCGGGATGCCGAGAATGCGGCACGCGCGTTCCCGCTTTTCGTCGTCGGTCAGAGCCTGCTCGTTTTGCTGAGCCGATTCAATTTCGGGCGCCACCACTTCAAGCAGCTTCGAGAGGGCGGCGAGGTTCGGCGGGAGCGTCTCGACAGTCTCGATTTCCTCGCCGCCTTTCTTCGTGATCGTCCGCCGCTCGGCGCCGAGGGCGAGCCTGTAGAGCGCGCCGCAGAGGTCTCCGGCGACCTTCACGCGGGCACGCGCCATCACGTCCGCAAGCTCCTTGTGCTTCGCTTCGTGCGCGCGGAGCGTGTTTTCGGCGACGCCGAGCGTCGCGCAGATCTGCTTTCGCGTCATGCCCTTGCCGTAGAGCTCGCCGATTTCGTCGAGCCGCGGGAGCAGCACGCTTTCCCAGAGCGTTTTTCTTTCGTGTTTCGTTTCGTCTGTCATGGTGTTTTTCATTTGTGAAGAAATGGAAGTTTTACAAGCCGAGATCCAGCTGCAGGGCGTCCGCGAACGCGGGAACGGGCTCCGCCTCCGCCTGTTCCTCAATGCGCACGAAAATTCCGGAGCGCGCGGCGTAGAGCTTCGAGAATGCGAGCTCGAAAATCTGCGCGTCATCGAGCCAAAAGCCGAGCCGCGTCATGCAGTCCAAAAAGAGCTTCGCCAAATTGTCGCAGTCCGGACGCACGCCGCAGGGCGCGACGCCGCGCAAAACATCGCGTTTTCGGGCGCCCTTGTTGAAGGGGTATCGCCAAGCCACGGCGACGCGGAGCGTGCCCGTGAAGGGCGTTTTCGGCGCGAACGGGCGCAAGAGCAGGAAAAGCTCGTCGCGCGTCGCCTGTCCGCGGTTGTTCTTGCCGAGGAACATCGTTCCGTCCGGCTTGCGGAAAACCTGCGTTGTGCTCTGCGCCGTCGCACGCGGGGGAACGCACGGAATGAAAAATTCGGTCATGCGGCGCCTCCTTCCCGCACGCGAAAGGTCATAAAATCGAACGAAAGCTTCATCGTTCCCGTAGGGCCTCGCCTGTTCTTCGCCACATCAAGTAGCCGCATTTTGTCGCGCGAGTTCTCTTTCTTCCGTTCCTCCTCGGTCAGTCCCGTCGCCTCGCTCAAGAGCAGCACGAAATCCGCGTCCTGCTCCAGCGCGCCGCTGTCGCGCATGTCGCTCGCGCGCGGCGGTCTGTCCGCGTTCGCGGGGGCGCGGTTCAGCTGCGCGAGCGCGAGCACGGGA
>SFEJ01000007.1 GCA_004558035.1 Opitutia bacterium | reverse complement strand
TGCCGCTCTCGCTCATCGCGAAGGGCCGCAAGAAAGTCAACGTGACGAGCGAGCTCTGGCGCGGCGTTCTCGAATGCACCGGCCAGCCGGTCTCCTGGGAATGACGCTCCCGCGCGGGAACGGCGCCGCATGACGCGCGCGCGCCGTTCCCGCCCGCGGCGCCGCCCCTTTCCTCCCGAAAAAACGCTCACCCCTTTCCTCTCGTGCCGACAGATTCCCCATCCCGCGAAAACAGCCTCGAACGCCTCAACCGCACGTATTTTTCCGATTCCGCGCGGAGGCTTTCCTTTCGCCGCGGCGACGTCATTTTCCGCCAGAACGAGCCCAACAGGCGCCTGTTTCTGATTCTGCGCGGCGAGATCATCGCCTATCAGCAGGACGCGGACGCGCCGGAGACGCGCTACGAAGTCTTCCGCGCGGGCGCCGGCTCCTACATCGGCGTGCAGAGCTTCTTCTCGCGCCGCTACGCGCTTTCCTCCGAAATCGTCGCGGAGACGGACGTCGAAATGGCGTTCATCGACGCGGACGTTCCCGCCGTCGAACCGGAAAAATACGGTCCGCTCAGCGAACAGTTCATGCCGACGATTCTGCACGAGCTCGCGGAGCGCAACTCGCGCGTCTTCGCGCGCACGGTGGAAAAGGAGGCGGCGGTCAAGCGCATGCACCGCGCGGAAATGTCCGCCACGCTCGGCCAGCTCGCCGCCGGCATCGCGCACGAGCTGAACAACGCCGTCGGCGTGCTCGCCCGCAAGACGGACTTCGTGCTCGAATTTCTCGAAAATTCCCTCGGCGAGACTTCCGCCGAAAACCTCGACCTCTTCCGGCGCGGGCTCGACTATTCCGCCGTCACGTCGAGCGAGGACGTCCGCCGCCTCGCGCGGGAATTCGAGCGGGAATACGACCTGCCGCCGGACATCGCCAAGGTCCTCGTCCGCCTGGCGGGAACGCGCGAAGGCGCCGAAAAGCTCGGCAGAAAACGCATCGCCTCGCTCGAAAAGAACGCCCGCTACTGGGAGCTCGGGCACGACCTGCACGACATGCGCGTCGCCGCCAGGCACGCGGCGAGCATCGTGCGCTCCGTGAAGCTGCTCGGCGGCGGCGGGAACATCCGCCGCGAAGACGGCGCAAGCGTCCACGAATCGCTCTGCGAGGCGATCGCGCTGCTCAAGTCCAATCTCCGCGACGTCCGCCTCGAATCGCAGATCGGCGAAGCCGCGGACTGCCCGACCATCCGCGCCGACATGACCGAGCTCGTGCAGATCTGGGTCAACATCATCAAGAACGCCTGCGACGCGCTGAAGCTCGCGGGAACGCCCGACCCGACGGTGAAGATCCGCCTGCAGGTCGTGCCGACGGGAACGCTGCGCGGCTTCATCGCCGTGAGCATCACCGACAACGGCCCCGGCGTGCCCGAAGGCTTCCACCAGAAAATCTTCCAGCCCGACTTCACGACGAAGAAAAACGGGCTCAACTTCGGGCTCGGGCTCGGGCTCGCCATCGTGCGCCGGCTCGTGGACGCCTACGAAGGCGAAATCACGCTCGACAGCGTGCCCGGAAAAACGACATTCTGTATTCACCTGCCCTACAAAAAATTCTGAGCGCGCTCCCGCCGAAGAATTTTCCGGGCTCAACCGCATTCAACCCAACCAAAACCGTTTATGGAAAAAATCAACATCATCTGCGTGGACGACCAAGAGGAAGTCCTGGACTCCGTGCTCCGCGACCTGCGCCCGCTGGCGAAATTCTTCCGCATCGAAGGCTGCGAATCCGCCGCCGCCGCGCAAACGCTCATGGACGAAATCGCCGCCGACGGCGACATGCTCGGCCTCGTCATCTCCGACCACGTCATGCCCGGCAAAAACGGCGTCGACCTGCTCGGCTCAATCTCGAAGGACGACCGCTTCACCGCGACGCGCAAAATCCTGCTCACCGGCCAGGCGACGCACGCGGACACGATCCGCGCCGTCAACGAAGCCCACATCGACTCCTATTTCGAAAAGCCGTGGAAGCCGCACGAGCTGCTCGCCCAGGCGAAGCACCTGCTCACGCTCTTCATCTTCGACAAGGGCGTCGAACCGGCGGACTTCCTGCCCGTGCTCGACCAGACCGTCCTGCTCGAACGCCTCCGCCGCGGCTGAGCCCGCGCCCGCGCCGCGACGAAACGCCCGCCGATTCCGCTCGGCGGGCGTTTCGCGTTTCCCGCGAATTCCGCGGTTTCAAAAAATCTGCGGAAATCTGCGCAATCTGCGGCAAGAAATTTGCGTCTGCGGATTTCGGAGGCGGTCGGGATGCTCGCCCTCCCGCAAAAAACTATCCGCCATCAATTATCCGCAGTCCGCCGTCCGTCATCCGTTCTCCAGGGGCGGATCATCGTTTCGAGGAGGTCGGCGGAGAAGCGGACGTAGCCGCGGTGCGGGAGCGCGGAAAGGAACTCGCGCCCGTAGGATTTGGAGACGAGCCGCGAATCCGTCAGCACGAGCCTGCCGCGGTCGCTCGCCTTGCGGATCAGGCGGCCGATGCCCTGGCGGAACTGCAGCACGGCGTCCGGCAGCGACATTTCGAAAAAGGGTTTTCCGCCGCGCTCGCGGATCCATTCCATGCGCGCTTCGACGAGCGGCTCGGACGGGTTCGCGAAGGGCAGGCGCGGCACGATGACCTGCGCGAGCGCGCTGCCGGGCACGTCGATGCCCGTCCAGTAGCTCTGATTGCCGATCAGCACGGCGTTCCCGCGCTCGACGAATCGGCGCGTCATTTCCTGGCGCATCAGCCCCTCGCCCTGCACGAAGATCTCGCGCTCGTCGCCGAGGCGTTCCCGCAGCGCCGCCGCGAGCCGCGAGCAGAAATCGAAGCTCGTGCACAGAATCAGCGTCCCGCCCTCGGGCATCATGCGCACGCAGTGTTCGGCGACGCGCGCGTTGTAGGCGACGTTCGCGGCGAGGTTTTCGCCCTTGTCCGGCTCCGGGCAGTCCGTCGCGAGAAAGATCTCCATCGCCTTCACGTAGTCGAAGGGCGACGCCTCGCAGCGCGCGCGCACGGGATTTTCGCCGACGTCGGCGCCGCAGCGGCGCATGAAACGCGACATGTCCTCCCTGCCGTCGCTGAGCGTCGCGCTGGAGAGCACGGCGCTCGTGCCGCGCCCGAAAAGCGCCTCGGCGAGCTGCGGGGCGACGTCGATCGGCGCGCCCGAGAGCGTGACGACGCGCCGCTTTCCCGCGGAGACTTCCGCCCAGTAAACGTAGTCCGGCGCGCGGCGCAGTTCGAGACATTCGCGCACGGCGAGCCGGTACGCCTGCAGCTTGTCCGCGAAATCGTTGATCTCGTCCTTCGCCGCGGCGCGTTCTTCGACCTGCCCCGCCGCCTTCAGCCGGCGTTCGAGATTGCCGAGCGGCACTTCGCAGACGTTCTGCGCCCAGTCGCGCTCGCGGAAACGGCGCGTGCGGTTTTTGCCGAGCACGCGGAAACGCACGTCGTTGAAAAAGAATTCCGTCGCGTCCTTCGCCTCCGCGACGAGGCGCTGCAGCTCCTTCGGCTCGCAGGCGGAGAGAACGCCGCCCTTGCGCGTCGCCGAAAAAATCTGCGAAAGCAGGCGCTGCAGCCCGTAGGAGCTCGCCTCGACGCCGAAGTATTCCGTCGCCGTGTCGGGAACGCGGTGCGCCTCGTCGAGCACGACGAAATCGTCCGCGTAGAGCACGCCGGGCGTGTCGCCGCGCGGCGCCGCTCCCGCGCCTATCAGCGAAAAAAGCAGGCTGTGGTTGACGATGACGAGATCCGCCTTGTCCAGCGCCGCCTTAGCGCGCCGGTGCGCGCAGGTCTCCGGCGTGCAGTTCTTGCGGGAACACGCGCGCGAATCGGCGCTGACGAGATCCCAGACTTCGTCGGCGACGCGGCGCGGCAGGTGCTCGCGGATGCCCGTGCAGTCCGGCCGCGCCCACCAGTCGCGGATCATCTTCAGTTCCTGCGCCTCCGCGGAGCCGTCGCTCCCGTCGAAGATGCCTTCGCGCCGCCGCAGCGCCTCCGCGAGCCGCGTGCCGCACAGGTAATTCGCGCGGCCGATCATCAGCACGACCTTGAAGTCCGCGAATTCCGCCAGCTCGGGGACGCCGGAAAAAAGCTCGCGGCACAGCGCGAGGTCCTTTTTAAGAATCTGCTCCTGCAGCGGAATCGTGTGCGTGGAGACGACGAACTTCTTTTTCGCGAGCTTCGCGTAGATCAGCCCGGGAAGCAGGTAGGCGAGACTTTTCCCGACGCCCGTTCCCGCCTCGAAAAGCAGCGACGAGCCCTCCGCGAACGTCTCCGCGACCGCCTCCGCCATGCGCGTCTGCTGCGGGCGGTTCTCCATGCGCAGGCGTTTCCGCAGCCAGCCGTTCGCGCGGAAGATCTTCCGCGTCAGCGCGACGACTTCCGGCGCGAGTTCGCCGAAATTCGCCGAGCAGGACGCCTCGAAATCCTCCGAAAAGCCGACCATGACGCCGTTCCCGCGCCCGCGTTCAGAACGACAGACTCACGCCGACGTTCGCGCGCGTCTCGTCGTAGCCCGAGCGCGTCGCCTCCGTGACGCCGCCGTAGATCGAAAGCCGCTCGTTCACGCGCCAGTTCAGGCGCAGCCCGTATTCGAAGGAGGAACGCTCGCCCTCGCGCGAGACGACGCGCACGTCCGAAAGCGTCGATTCCTGATACGCGTCGGCGGTGTACACGCTCGACCCGACGTCGTAGTTCCACGCGCCGTGGAGCGTGAGCTGCAGCGCGTCGAAGAAAAGATACGCGTAGGAAATCCCGAGCGTGCCGCGCGCCGCGAACGCGTCGGAGGCGTCGAGCGCGAACGCGTCCGCGCCGCCCTTTTCGCCGAAGCTTTCCGTGCGCGAATACGCGAACGCCATCGCGGCGTAGGGGCGGATTTCGCTCCACGCCTCGGGGCGGAACGTGATGCCGCCCTCGGCGCGCGCGCCCAACTGCCAGGAATTGAAGTCCGCGTCGTTCGCGCCGCGCTCGGAATCGTTCGCCGCCCAGGCGCCGGCGAGCGCGAGCGTGCCGTCCCAGCTCTTCCCCGCGCGCCGGACGAACGCCGCGAGCGCGTAGGAATCCGTCTCGATTTCGTGCGCGCCCGCGCCAGAGTGCTTCATGCGGGAACGCCCGTAGCCGAAGAGCGCGCCCAGCTCCGTCTCTTCCCCGACGGGCAGGCTGGAGCCGAGCAGAAACGCCGTCGCGTCCATGTCGTAGTCCGGATTCGCGCCGTCCGTTCCCGCGCGGGAACGCGTGAAGTTCATCTGCGTCCAGGCGCGCTTCATCAGCGCGTCGGCGGCGCGGCCGAAATCGCCCGGCGCGTCTTCGGCGACGGGAGCTTCGGGCGCGGCCTTGTCCTCGGACTGGTCGAAGCGGCGCAGGCGCTCGAGGTATTTGCGCATGTAGCGCGACGTCTTTTTCGTCTCGCCGAAGAGCGCGGGACGAATCGACGACGCCGACGCGGGCGCGTTCACGGCGCTCATGAAGTCGTACATGCGGAAAATGTTTTCGCGCGTCAGGTCGCCGTAGAGCGTCGAGGCGATTTCGCGCCCGTTCAGCCCGAGGAAGACGTACGCGCCGTCGCGCCAGACGACGCGGTCGGAAATCACGCCGCCCGCCGCGTCCTCGATCGTCACGCCGTCGAGCGCGCCCGCGCTCAGCCCGCGCAGCCCGTCGAATTCCTCGCCCGCTTCCCAGTCGCCCGCGTCCACGACGAGCCGGCCCGCGAGCGAGACTTCGACGCCTTCGGCGAAAGTCAGCGACGCGCCCGAGGCGAGCGTCAGCGTTCCCGCGTCGCTCTGCGCGAAGCGCGTGGGGTCGGCGGATTCCGGATCGTTTTCGATCCGCGCCGCGCCCGCGACCGAAATCGCGCCGGCGTTCTCCAGCGTTCCCGCGAAGCGCGCGCCCTCGGAAAAAGTCACCGTGCCGCCGGTTCCGTTCGCGAGCGTTCCCGCCGTGAGAAACGCGTTTTCCGCGAGCGTCAGCCGCCCGGCGTTGGAGACGGTTCCCGTCACGCGCGGCATTCCCGAAAACGAGAAACGGCGGTTGGCGGCGACGGAGACGTCGCCTTCGACGCGCGCGAGCGAAACGTCGCCCGAGCCGCTCACGTCGCCGACGAGCGTTCCCGCGCCCGCGAGCTTCGTCGTCGTGTAGTTGGAAAGCGTGATCTTCACGTTCGCGAGCGTCGCGTTTTCGCGGATCGTCAGCGAACCTTCGACCGAAACCGTCTGCCGCGGATCCGTCGCCCCGGCGCCACCCTCGCCCGTCTCGGCGAAGGTCGTCCGCGAGTCGGGATCGGCGGGCGTCTCGGTTTCGGCGGGAGCGTCCTTGATCTTCACGTACGTCGCCGTGCCCTGTTTGTCGCCGATCGCGACGCTTCCCTTCAGCACGAGCGAGTCGAGCACGAGCGGCGTTCCCGCGCTCGAGCCCGGAGCGACGAGCGCCGCGCCGTCGAGCAGCACGTGCCGCGCGCCCTCCGTCCAATTTCCGGCGGAAGGCGAAAGGCTCAGCGTCACGCCGGAGCGCGCGGCGAAGCCCGTCTCGATCTTCACGCCCGCGCCGATCGTCACCGCGCCGGCGTGAACCGTCGTCACGTCCTTGCCGGATTCGTCCTTGCTCGTCTCCGAGAACGCGGGAAATTCGATGCGCTTCGCGTCGTCCTCCGTCGCCTCTCCGGATTCGCCCTCGCCGGACTCGCCGCCTTCTCCTTCGTCCGCCGTCGTCGCGACTTCCTCGTAGAGGCGCAGCGTTCCCGCGCCGTCAATCTTCAGCGTCGCGTCCGTCGCCGTGCGCTCCGCCTTCACGAGCGCGAGCGTCGTGCCCGCGCCGAGCGAGACCGTCGTCGTCCCCGTTTCCGTGACGACGAGCGAATCCGTGACCATCAGCGTTCCCGCGCCGGCAAGCGCGAGCGTTCCCGCGCCGAGCGAAATTTTTCCCGCCTTCAGCGAAACCGGCGCGGCCGCGCCGTCATCGCCGACGGGACCGGCGAAATTCAGCGTCGCATTCTTCAGCAGAAACGTTCCCGAGCCGGAAACCGCGGAATCGGCGGAAACTTCCGCCGTCGCGCCGTCGAAGGAAAGCGTGCCCGAAAGCGTCGTCGCGCCGCCCGTGAAGGCGAAGGTCGCGCCCGAAGAGACGTTCAGCGTTCCCGCGATTTCCGTCGCTGCCGCGCCGCGGAAATCCGCGCCGACGTTCAGCGTCGCGCTCGAGGCGACGGAAAGGCTTTCGAGCTTCGCGGTCGCGCCCGAAAGCGTCGCGACGCCGCCCGCGACGTCGAGCGAAATTTTCGCGGAGAGCGGATTGGCGTCCGCGTCCGTCGCGCTTCCCGAAGCGATTTCGCCGAGCGTCAGATCGCCGTCGCCCGTCTTTTCGATCGCGAGCGTCGTTCCCGCCTCGGCGAAAATGCGGTCGGAGACGGTCGCGGTCTCGACGTCCTCGCGTCCCGTGACGTCGCCGTCGTCGTCGCGGATCAGCGTCGCGGCCTGGTCGAAAATCAGCGTCGCGGAGCCCTGCGCCGCGTCCGCCGTTCCCATGCCGACGAAAATGCCGTCGTTCGCGTCGTTCGCGGCGTTTCCGGAAATCGTCGTGTTCCCGCGCAGCGTGAGCGTCGCGCCCGCGCGCGAGGAGACGTCGAGATAGACCGCGCCGCCCGCGGCGACGCCGTTCGCGGCGCTCGCGACGTTGTTTTCGATCGTCGCGCCCGTGAGCGTCACGTTCCCGCCGCGCGCGTAGATCGCGCCGCCGAAGGCGTTCCCGTCCGCGGATTCCGCCGCGTTGCCGGAAAGGTTCAGCGTTCCCGCGTTCTGCGCGAACGTCCCCGACGCGCAGATCGCGCCGCCGAACGCGTTCCCGTCCGCGCCCGCCGCGACCGCGCGGTTGCCGGAAATCGCGTGCGCCGCGTCGCCGGAAAGCGTCAGCCGCCCCGAAAGATGAATCGCGCCTCCGCTCGCCTCGGCGTTCGCGGCGTCGGCTTCCGCGGCGTTGCCCGTCGCGGAAAACGCGCCGGAGACTTCCGTCGTTCCCGCCGCGTAAAACGCGCCGCCGCGGGCGCGCTCGCCGGCAACCCCGTTGTCCGCGAACGTCGCGTCCGCGAGCGTCGCCGTGCCGGAAGACTGATAGACCGCGCCGCCGCGCGCCGTGCCGGAGACCACTCCCGTCGCCGTGCGCCGCGCGTCCGCGCTGTTGCCGGAAAATTCAAGCGCGCCCGTCGCGGAGAAAACGCCGCCCGCGAGCGCGAGCGCGCCGCCGTCCGCCATGCCGCCGTCCGCGAGCGTCTCGACGTAATTGCCGGAAAACGTCGCGCCCGCGAGCTTCAGCGTTCCCCTGGAAAAAATCGCGCCGCCCGCCGCCGCCGTGCGCGCGTCGGCGTCGCCGCGGGCGTCCGCGGAAGTCGCCGTCGCGCGGTTGCCGGAAAAAGTCGCCGCCGTCTCGAGCGTCAGCGAAGCCGCCGACGCGCCGAGCCAGACCGCGCCGCCGCGCGCCGAAACGCCCGAAGCATCCGCGGACGCCTCCGCCGCGTTGTCGGAAAACGCGAGCGTTCCCGCCGCGCCGTCTTTCGCGAAAGTCTGCGCGCCGCCGAGCATCGCGATCGCGCCGCCCGCCGCCGCCGCGCCGTCCGCCCGCGCAAACGCCGTGTTCCCGCGGAAGGTCGTCGCCGCGCCGAGCGTGAATTTCAGCGTTCCCGCGTTCTGGAAAATCGCCCCGCCCTGCGCCGTTCCCGCGCCCGAAACCTGCGCGAGATTTTCGGAAAACGCCGAGGCGCCGGAAAGCGCGAAAGCCGCGTTCGTCTTTTCGCCGTCGACGAAGATCGCGCCGCCGCGCGCGAGCGTTTCCGCCTGCGACGCGTGCGCCTCGTTCGCGGAAAATTCCGCCTTTCCCGCGAGCGAAAATTCGCCGCCCGTGAGCGCGAGCGCGCCGCCCGCCGCCGCGGGAACGTAAGTTTTTTCCGCCGTCGTCGCGCCTTCCGTCTCCTCGCGCGAGGCGACGCCGCCGCTCACGGAAACCGTGTTGCCGGAAAAGGAAAACGCGCCGGAAAGCTCCGCGAGCGCGTCTTCGCCGTCAAGCCGCAGCGCGCCGCCGAGCGCGGAAGCGCCAGCCGCGTCCGCGACCGCGCCGTTCGCGGAAAACGCCGCGCCGTTCGCGAGCTTCAGCGTCGAAGCGGCGACGTGAACCGCGCCGCCCGCCGCCGTCGCGAACTCGCCCGAAGTCTTCGCCGTGTTGCCGGAAAACGCGAGCGCGGAGCCCTCGCCGAGCGTCGCGGCCGCGGACTCTTCCAGCGCGAGCGCGCCGCCGAACGCGTCGCCCGAGCGCGCGAGCGCGCCGTTCTCGGAAAACGTCAGCGTCGTCTCCGTTCCCGCGAGCGCGGCGCCGGAAAGCAGAATCGCGCCGCCCGCCGCGTTTTCGCCGACGGCGGAATTCCGCGTGAAATTCACCGTCGTTCCCGCGCCGAGCTTCACGCCGTAATTCTCCGGCTCGTCCGCCGCCGCCGTGACGTAGAGCGCGCCGCCGAGCGCGTCCGCCTCCGCGGATTCCGCGCGGACGTTCTCGAACGCGACCGCGTTCGCGCCGGAAATCTTCAGCGTTCCCGAAAGGAAGATCGCGCCGCCCGCCGCCGTGAGCTTCGTCGTCGAAGTCTCGCCGGTCTCCTCGTCCGTCTTCGTCACGGTCTTGCCGTAGGTCGCGACGTTCCTGAACGCGATCGCGCCGTCGGCGGCGTCGAGCTCGATCAGGTCGAGCGCGCTTTCGGCGTAGAAGATCGCGCCCGCCGCCATGGCGTCCGCCGCGAAGAAGCGGTCGGAAAAAGTCGTGTCGCCGAGCACCTTCACGTCCGCGAGTTCGAGAATCGCGACGCGCGCGTCGGCGTTTTCGAGGTCGCCGTCGGTCGCCGAACCGGCGATCGTCAGTTTGCCGAACGCGCAGCGCGTTCCCGGCAGTCCGAAGAGATTGCCCGCGCCCGCGGTCTTCAGCGTCGTCGCCGCCGAGCCGTCGCCAAGAATCGTGAAGTCCGTCGCCGCGGGAACGATCGCGCCGTTCGGATTGCTCTCGGAGACGCCTCCCGGCGCGAGCGGCACTTCCAGCGTCGGCACGGCGATCTTCACCGTGTAGCCGTCGTAAACCGCGGTCGGGTCGTTTCCGTCGGAGCCGTCGGTCGTCTTCGTGAGCACCTCGCGGAGCCCTTCCGCCGTGGAGACGGAGACGATTTTCTCGTCCTCCGCGAAGGCGGGAACGGCGCAGAGCACGGCGGCGGCGCAGAGCGCGACGGGCGACAACGTTTTTTTCGTATGAATTGCGGAAAAAGGCATCGGCGGAAAAATTTTGAAACGGCAAGTCTAACGCCTTCCCGCCGCCGCGCAATGTTTTCCGCCCCCGCGCGGGAACGGCGCCGCGGGGCGCTCCGCGAGGGCGCAAAAAAACTCCGCCTGTGCCGTCTCGCGCCAAATCTCTTGCACCATTTTCGGCAAGGTGGGCTTCAAGTGCGGGAAAGATTGCTTCCGCCGAGGGCGGCGTGCGCCTTGTTCCCGCAGAGCGAATCCCGTAATTTACTCATAGGAAAAGAGCGTTTTAACGGAGGGTCGAACACTGCAGAGCGTCGCCAATCATGCGCGCCCTTCCCGCGGCGGCAAGCCAGAAATCCCTTCGGCGGACGAATTTTCCGCGTTCCCGCGTGCCGGAAAAGCGCGTTTTTTCGGACGAATCCTCCGGGGAAAAACGCTTACTGCAAACCGCAGTCAAGCTTAGTAATTTGAAGCCGGATTGCGCGGGTTCAAGACTCGGCGTTATGTCCAAATCCTCAAAGCAGATTGCGATCAATTTCCCGAACGAGTTGCTCGACATTTTCGAAAAATGCCTCCACCGGAAGCATTTTCGGGACTTCGTCCGCGAAGCGCTCGCGGAAAAGCTGAGCCGCGATTTCGACAAGGTCATTCCGCCCGAGTACGTCAACCGGCGTCTCGGCGAGCGCGTGGATCTGCGCAACGCCGGCGAAGACAAGCTCGCCGAGCTGCGGGAACGCGCCGCGCACGCGCGCCTCGTCAAGGCCCAGCGCCGCGCCGCCAAGGCGCTTCCGCCCCGCCGCTCGCCGGGACGCTGACGCGCGCGTTCAGCGGGAAAGTTCCGCGCGGAGGCGGCGCGAGGCTTCGCCGTCGGTGAAGATCTCGACGAGGTGCACGCCCTGGCGGGAACGGAAGCGGGCGAGCGCCGCGCCGAGCTCCGCGAGCGTTTCCGCGCGCGCGTAATCGACGCCGTACGCCGCCGCGAGCCGCTCGAAGGAGACGCGCTGCGGCGTCAGCCAGAAGCGCTCGAAATGCGGATTTTCCCGCGCGACGGGAAGGTGGCGGAAGATGTTCCCGCCGCCGTTGTTCTGCAGGACGATCGAGAGGTTGCCGCAGAACTGCGCCGCGAGCAGAAAGCCGTTCGTGTCGTGCAGCAGCGAGAGGTCGCCCGTGTAGAGAATCGTCTGCTCCATGCAGCCGTGCGCGACGCCGAGCGCCGTCGAGAGCGTGCCGTCGATGCCGTTCGCGCCGCGGTTGCAGAACGTCCAGAAGCGGCTTCCCGCCGGGCAGAACGCGTTCATGTCGCGTACGGGCATGCCGTTGGCGATGAAGAGCGCCGTCTCGGATTCGGGCAGATTTTCGCAGAGAAAGCGCGCGATCTGCGGTTCGAGCGGCGGCGTTCCCGCGGCGGCGGCGTTGCGGAAGAACGCGTCGGACTTCGCCCGGAAGCGCGCGTCCGCGGCGCGCCACGCGTCGAGAAACGCAGTGTCCGCGGGCGCGGCGTCGGCGGCGTTCCCGCCCCCGGCGAAGACGTTGTTCCACACGTCGCGGAAGCGCCGCGCGACTTTGACCGCGTTCGGGCGGCGCAGCGCGTCCGTGTCGTCGCCGCAGTAGTTGAAGAGATAGACGGGCGTTTCGCCGAGCGAGGCGAGCCAGGCGCGGAGAAACTTGCTCTCGGGCAGCGCGCCGATCTGCAGCACGACGTCCGGGCGGAGCGCGTCGAGCGCGGGCGCGTAAGGCTTGTCCGCGGTGCGGAAAATCGCGTCGTAGCGCTCGACGAGGCGGTCACGCGCCGGCGGAAAATGGCGCAGCGGGTGCGTCGCGTCCGCGAGGATCGGCGCGGCGAACTCGCGGGAAAGGCGTTCGACGTTGAACGTGTCGTCGTGCCCGACGGGCGTCGTTCCCGCGACGACGAGCACCTTTTTCCCCGCGAGGGAAAGCGGCGCGGGCTCCGCGCTTTCGGCGAGAAAATCGCGCAGCGGCAGGTGCGGCACGAGGCAGAACTTCGCCGGGTCGAAATCCGCGGAAACGAAATCTTCCCCGGGAAAACCGTCCTCGCGCACGGCGGGCGCGAGCGGGTCGCGCAGCTGCACGTTCACGTGCACGGGCGCGCGTTCCTCGGCGGCGACGCGGGCGGCCTCCGCGGCGGCGGCGCGCGCGTCTTCGAGCGAACTCCAGGTTCTCTCGGGCACGCAGTTCCGCTCGCGGACGACGAAGCGGGAGAAGATGCCGAGCTGCGGAATCGTCTGCCCGGCGTGCCGGTCCTGAAATTCCGGCGGGCGGTCGGCAGTCACGACGACGAGCGGCGTGCGCGACATCTTCGCCTCGACGACCGCGGGCAGGTAGTTCGCGACCGCCGTTCCCGACGTGCAGACGAGCGCGACCGGGCGAGCCGTGCTCTTCGCGAGCCCGAGCGCGAAAAATCCGGCGGAACGTTCGTCGAGCACGGGAACGCATTCGAGCCCGCGCAGGTCCGCGGCGGCGGCCGTCAGCGGCGTCGAGCGCGAGCCCGGCGAAACGACGAGCGTGCGCACGCCCGCGTTGCGCAGCGTCCGCATGAAGACCGCGCTCCAAAGCGCGTTCGTGTTCCGGAATTCCATGCGCGACATTCTGCGCGCGCGCCGTTCCCGCCGCAAAGCAAATTTGAACCGGGAAGGAACAGAAGAGAAAAGAAGTTTTTTTTGAGAAGAGCAAAAACTTTGAACAATCAACTATTCACTATCCATTATTCATTATCCACTATCAACTATCCACTATCCGTTATCAATTATCCGTCATCAACCTCAGCGGGCGAAGTCGTCGAGGTCGAAGACTTCGACGCCGAAGCCGCTCAGGATGCGTTCGGCGAGCTCGGTCGCGTCGCAGGAGAGCACGATGGCGCTCTGCGCGTTCGGGCAGCACACGAACGGGTAAATGTAGTGAATGTTGATTTCCGCCTGCGCGAGCGAGCGCGTGACCTTCGCCAGGTCGCCGCCGTCGTGCAGCCGGATCGCGAGAATCGGCGTCTTCGAGAAGATCATGCCCGCGCTCTTGAGCGCGATTTCCGCCGCTTCAGGACAGTTCGGCACGATGCGCAGCACGGCGCAGTCCGTTTGGTCGATGCAGCTCAGCGCGAGAATGCGCACGTCGTCCTGATTCAGCCGCTGCAGCACGCGGTTGAGGCAGCCGACCTTGTTTTCGGCGAAGATCGAGAACTGGAAAATGTCCTTGCGGGGACGGGAACGCTGGGAAATCACGGACATGGCGGAGAATCGGGTTTCGGAAGATCTTCGGGAACGGGCGCGCGCGGGCTCGGCGCAGGAACGTCCGGCGCCTTCGCGTGCGTTTCGCGGTTTCCGCACCACGGGCAGAACCACGTCGCGCGGTCCTCCGGCGCGTCGCCGATCGAAAACCAGCCGCCGCAGCGCCCGCAGCGGAAATGCGAAAGTTTTTCGATCGAGACCATGGCGCGGAATTTTCGGCGGGAACGCGCGTCAGAGCCGCTTCAGCGCGTCGCAGAGCACGCGGATCGTCTTTTCCGTCGCCGCGTCGTCGTGCGCGGCGCAGAGGAAGCACGATTCGTAGGGCGAAGGCGGCAGGAAGACGCCGCCCGCGAGCGCGCCGCGGAAAAGGCTTCTGAATTTATCCGGGTCGGAGCGCGTCGCGACCGCGGCGTTTTCGACGGGAACGTCGTTGAAGAAAATCGAGAACATGCCGCCGCAGTGCGGCACCTGCAGGGCGACGCCGCGTTCCCGCGCCGTCTTTTCGAGCGCTTCGGCGATCGCGTTTCCGCGCGCCTCGAGCGCGGCGTAGGGCGGCTCGCGCAGCAGCTTTTCCAGCGCGGCGATTCCCGCGGCGAGCGCGACCGGATTGCCGCAGTACGTTCCCGCCTGATAGACGGGCCCGAGCGGCGCGACGCAGTCCATGATCTCCGCGCGCCCGCCGAACGCGCCGACGGGCAGCCCGCCGCCGATGATCTTCCCGAGGCAGACCAGGTCCGGACGCACGGCGTGCTTTCCCATCGTTCCCTGAAGCGAGATGCGGAAGCCCGTCATCACTTCGTCGAAGATGAGCAGCGCGCCCGCCCCGCGCGTGAGCTCGCGCAGGCGTTCCAGAAATCCCGGCTTGGGCATGATGAAGCCGACGTTGCCCGGGAACGGCTCGACGATGACGGCGGCGATCTCGCGTCCGTAATTTCTGAATACGTTTTCGACCGCCTCGAAATCGTTGTAGGGCACGACGAGCGTGTCCGCCGCCGTTCCCGCGGTGACGCCCGCGCTGTCGGGGCAGCCGAACGTCAGCGCGCCCGATCCCGCCTTGACGAGCAGCGAATCGACGTGGCCGTGGAAGCAGCCCTCGAACTTCACGATCTTCGCGCGCCCGGTGAAGCCGCGCGCGAGGCGCACGGCGGACATCGTCGCCTCCGTGCCCGAATTCGTCATGCGCACTTTTTCGACGGCGGGAACGACGCGCGCGAGCAGCTCCGCCATGCGCACTTCGTCCGCGCCGTTCGTGCCGAAGCCGAGCCCGCGGTCCACGGCGGCGTGCGCGGCGGCGCGGATTTCGGGATCGTTGTGCCCGAAGATCGCGGGGCCCCACGTCAGCACGTAGTCGATGAATTCCTCGCCCTCGGGCGTGCGCAGGCGGCAGCCGTCCGCGCGCTCGACGTAGAACGGATCCGTGCCGACGTTGCGGAACGCGCGCACGGGCGAGTTCACGCCGCCGGGAATCACTTTGCGGGCGCGCTCGAAGAGCTTGGCGGAAACGGGAAATCGTGAGTTTTCCATGGATGCAGATTTTTTTCGCGGCGGCGGGAACGGGCTAAGCGCAGATGCGCCGGACGGCGGCCTCGAAGGTCTCCTTGCCGCTGATGATCTCGATCTCGAGGCGCAGGTAGTAAAGGGGAACCGGCGGCTTCAGGTCGCGGGAAAGGCGCACCATGTCCTTTTCCGTCGTGACGATGAGACGCGCGCCCGCGGCGACGGCGCCGGCGAAGACTTCCTCCAGGTCCTTTTCCGAAAAGCTGTGGTGGTCGAAGAAGCGGCGGTTGTAGGCGATCTTCGCGCCGTAGCGCCGCAGGAATTCCTCGAACTTGTCCGGCGTCGCGATGCCGGAGAACGACGCGATCTTCAGGTCCTTGAGCGCGTCGAGCTCGAGATCCTCGCCTTCGAAGACCGGGCAGAGCCGCTTGGGCTTGTGCGTGCATTCGATGATTTCCGCGCGCGGGTTGCGGCGGCGGATTTCGGACTCGAGCGCCCTGTCGCGTTCGCTCTGCGGCTCGCCTGGCAGGCGGTTCGACTTGGTCAGGAAAATGTAGCTCCCGCGGGAAAGGTGATCGACGGGCTCGCGCAGGATGCCGCGCGGCAGCAGATTGCCGTTCCCGAAAGGATTGGTCTTGTCCACGAGCAGCAGGTTGATCGCGCCGCGCAGCGGCAGATACTGCATGCCGTCGTCGAGAATGATGATGTCCACGCCGAACTTGCGGATCGCGTACGTTCCCGCGTAAACGCGGTCGCGATCCACGACGACGCGCACGCCGTAGGGCAGCAGGTTGCGCGCGAGCATGTAGGGCTCGTCGCCGGACTGCGACGCATCGGAGACGAGAATGCGCTCGCCGTCGGAGACGACGCGCGGCTCGGGGCGCGGCTCGTTCTTGAGCGCGCGCAGCAGGCGCTTCCACGCGGGCTCCTTCTTCGATTTGTAGCCGCGGGAAAGAATGGCGACCTTGCGGCCGTTCTGCGCCATCACGCGCGCCATCTTTTCGACGACGGGCGTCTTGCCCGTGCCGCCGACCGTGAGATTGCCGACGACGATCACCTTGCAGCCCAGCGGCGTGTCGCGCAGCACGCGGTGCGCGTAGAGAAAGAAGCGCAGACGCACGATGAGCCCGAAAAGCGCGGAGAACGCGCGCAGCACGGCGGCGAGAATCTTCACGGCGCGCCCTTCTCTGCGGCGGTCGTAAATCACGTCCGTCGCGAACTGGATGACGCGTTCCTTCGCCGAACGCCTGTCGCCGCTCTCTTCACTCTCGCTCATACAATCGAAAACGGAAAAAGTTAAGCTTCCCGCCCCGCCTTTTCAAGGAAGGAATGAATAACGGATAACGGATAGTGGATAATGGATAGTGAACAATGAATAATGAACAGCGGATGATTATTCACTATTCATCATCCGTTATCAGTTATCATTTGCCCTCATGCTCTCGGGTGCGCCTTTTTGTAGGCGGCCTTCAGGCGCGCGAGCGTGACGTGCGTGTAGATCTGCGTCGTCGAAAGGCTGACGTGCCCGAGCTGTTCCTGCACGAGGCGCAGATCCGCGTCGTGGTCCAGCATGTGCGTCGCGCAGGAATGGCGCAGCTTGTGCGGCGTGATGTCCATCGGAAGCCCGGCGAGCTTCAGGTATTTCTTCAGCGCGAGCTGCACGACCTGCGGCGTGATCCGCCCGCCGCGCCGCGCCGGAAAGACCCACGCGTCCGCGCGCGCGCAGCCCGCCGCCGCGATCTGTTCCCGCAGCGCCGCCGACGCGATTTCGCCGACGGGCACGACGCGCTCCTTCGAGCCCTTGCCGAGCACGCGCACCGTTCCCGCGGCGCAGTCCACGCGCCCGGCGGTCAGCCCGCAAAGCTCGCTCACGCGCAGCCCGCCGCCGTAAAGCGTTTCCAGAATCGCCGTGTCCCGCGTGAAGACGTCCTCGGAAATCAGCTTCCGTTCGAGCGCGAGCGCGGGCATTTTCAGCAGACGCGCGACCTGCGCCTCGGTCAGGAATTTCGGGAGCGGCTTCGGCAGTTTCGGCAGGAGGATCGCCGCCGTCGGCGAAGTTTCGACGAACCCGCGGGAACGCAGAAAGCGGTAAAACGCGCGCAGCGCGGAAACGCGGTTGTGGATCGTGCGGCGCGCGAGCGGCGTCCCCTCGGCGTTCGCTCTCTGGCGCTCGATGATGAAGTCGCGCACGTTCCGTCGCGAAACGGCGCCGAAATCGCCCGCGAAGCCGAACGCCTCGCTCCCCCAGCGCGCGAAGTCGCGCACCGCCTCGCCGTAGTCGCGCACCGTGTTGGGCGAACAGCGGCGCTCGTGCTTCAGAAACTCGCAGAAACGCCAAATGAGCCCCTCGCCCGGCGGCGGGAGCGCGGCGCTTTTTTCGCTGACGAGAACGAGAGGCACGGATGACGGATAGTGGATAACGGATAATGAATAATGAATAGTGAATAACGGATAGTGGATAGCGGATAACTATCAGTTATCAACTATCAGTTATCGTTCGTCTTCGCTGAGGAAACTTCCCTCGCGCGCAAGCGCGAATCAACTCTCAACCCTAAACTCTAATCTTTTTTTCCGTGTTCCGCGGTGACCTTGATCGAGATGCCGCCGCGCACGCCGAACTCGCCGACGACCTCGCACCACACGGGATCGAGCGCCGCCACGAGATCGTCCAGAATCTGATTCGTCACGTGCTCGTGAAACGTGCCTTCGTTGCGGTAGGACCACAGATAGAGCTTGAGCGACTTGGATTCGACGATTTTTTCCGCGGGAACGTAGCGTATCGTGATCGTCGCGAAATCCGGCTGCCCCGTCGCCGGGCACACGCAGGTGAATTCCTCCGTGCGGAGCTCGACGACGTAGCGGCGGCCGCGGTTGTGGTTCGGGAAAGTTTCGAGCCTGCGCGCGGGAACGTTCTTCGTCGCCCCGATCGAAAGCCCCTTCAGATCGTCCGGCTGCGTGAGCATGGTCGCCTCAGCCCTGCACTTTCACCAGTGTTTCGCGCACGCGGTCCGCGATCTGATCCCAGGCCTCCGCCTCGATCAGCTCTTCCGGGCAGATCCACGACGCGCCGACGGCGACCACGTCCGGGATCGCCAGCCAGTCCGCGATGTTGTCGATGTTGATTCCGCCCGTCGCGACGACCTTCACGCCCGTGTGACGGAACGCCGAAAGAATCGCCCCGAGCATTTCCGTGCCCAGCACCGTCGCCGGGAAGAAGTTCAGCACGCGGCAGCCGCGGCGCAGCGAGCGCGAGACGTTCGACGGCGTCATCACGCCGGGAATGATCGGCAGGCCCGCGGCGATCGCGGCGTCCGCCACGATCGGGTCGAAGCCCGGCGTCAGCGCGAAGCGCGCTCCCGCGATGTGCGCGGCGCTGATGTCCTCCTCGTTCGTCACCGCGCCGGCGCCGACGAACATTTCCGGGAACGCCGTCGCGATCGCCTGGATGGATTCGGCGGCGTTCTGCGATTGGAACGAGACCGACACGACGTCGCTGCCGCCGGCGAGAAGCGCCTCCGCGAGCGGGATCGCGTGCTCCGGATTGCGGATCGTCGCGAACGGAATGATTTTCAGGTTCGAAAGTTGGTCGAATACTGCGTCCATGGGAAGAAAGGATAAATCGGAAAACGGAGAACGAAAAGAGGAAAATGAACGGGCGCTTCGCGCAGGTTATGAGGTTATGGAGGTTATGAAGGTTGTTTGCTTTTCGCTTCGCGAAGAGAATTTTTCGGAAATCCTTTCGGCGAAGCCGAGCGCAATGAACTTCATAACCTCATAACTTCATCACTTCATAACTTTCCCAGAATCACCACGTGAAGCGGAAGCCCGCGTCCGCGCGGTGCGTCACGTCGGAATTCAGACCGAAGTCCGCCGTGTAGTTCAGGAAGACGCCCGTGTTCTTCGACAGCGAGAAGTCCAGCCCCGCGCCGACCGAAATCACGTCCTCCGCGAACGCCTTTTCCGTGCGCGTCAGCGAGCCGTCTTCCGTGCGGATCTTCGCGTCCACGTCGTCGTCGAGGCATTCGCGCGAATACGAGACGTCGAGCGTGAAGCGCGTCGGCACTTCGCCGAAGCCGAACGCGACCTGCGCGCCCAACCCGACGCTCGCGCGCAGGCTGTCCGCCGAAATCGAATCGACGTCCATCGCGCTCGTGCCGCGTTCCTCGAAGGATTCGACGTGCGTCGTCAGGTACGCCACGCCGACGTGCGGCGTGAGGAAGAAGCCGTCCACGCCCGTCGGAATCACGCCGCCGACCGTCGCGAACGCGCCCGCGCTCCACGCGTCGGCGTCGCCCTTGTTGCGGTCGTAGTCGCCCTTGCGGTCGATCTCGTTCGACGCGAAGCCGACGTGCGCGCCCGCTTCCGCGTAGAGGTAATCCGCGAACACCGTTCCCGCGTAGAGCGTGGCGCGATAGGCGTCCGACGTGATTTCGCCCTGGTTGTCGTGAATGTCCGCCGTGCCGCGGTCATACGCGAGTGCGAGCCCGAACAGCGTCGATTCGCCCACGCGGACGTCCGCGCCGACCAGCGCGCCGTAAGTCGAATAGTCGAACGTCGCCGAGTCGCTCTTGTCCGAGCCCGTGTCCGCCGACATCGTCTGCGCCTGCGCGAAGAACTGCCATTCGTTGCGGTCCTCGACGCCGAAGCGGCGCTGTTCCATGCGGCGGTGCAGGCTGCGCACGTCCTGCGAGAAGGTTTCCGTCGGCAGCGTCACCATCGCCGCGTAGGCGAGGTTCATGCCCGTCGGCACCGCCTCCAGCGTCAGCCAGCCGTTGCGGTAGTGATATTCCACCTCGGAGCCGTCCGCGAGAACGATCGTCGCCGAATCCACGCCGGAGCCGTCGACCATGCCGCCCCGCTCCGTGTCCACGAGCCGGATTTCGGAAACGTCGAACGCGCTTCCGAGGTCCCCGCCGAGCAGCACCTCGACCGAGACGTTGTTCAGCGTCACGCTGCCGTCGCCGGAAAGCGCGATCGGCGCGACCCGCGCGTCCGGCCGGCTGTCCACGCCGAAGCTCAGCACGGCGCCCGCCTCGCCCGAAGCGGTCGTCGTCGGCGTCACCGAAATGCCGCTCAGCTCGGCGGAGCCCGAGACGCCCGAGCTCGCGCGGAAGCCGCCCGAGGTCAGCGTCGAGGCGATGCCCGCCTCCGAATCCGCGCTCGTCGTGCGCACGTCCGCCGCGGCGGGCGCGCGCGTGCTCTCCAGTCGGAGGGTGGAACCCGCGCCGATCGAGACGCCGCCGCGCGCGTCCCACGTCGCCGCGTTCGTCAGCCGCAGCAGACCGTCGTCCGCCGTGAAGTTGCTCGCGGAAACCGCCGAAACGCCCGAGAACGTCATGTTCCCGTGGAAATTCTTGCCGGAGAGACCGTACACGAACGCGTGCGTGCCGTCGCCGTCGCCGCGCACGAGCAGATCGCCCTCGCCGGTGACCGCGCGGTCCAGCGTGAACGTCTCGCCCGCGCGCACCACGATGTCGAGCGTCGCGCCCGCGGAGAGCTCGACGCCGCGCGTCGCGCCCAACGCCGCCGCGTCGGAAACGCTCAGCGCGCCTTCCTTCACGGCGATTCTGCCCGTGAATTCCGCGTTGTCCGCGTTCGCGAGCGTCAGCGTCGTGTCCGCGCCGGTCTTCGCCAGCATGCCCGAGCCCGCAAGCTTCGCCTTCAGCGTGCCCGCCTCGACGCTCAGCACGCCGGCGGCGCCGATTTCGACCGTCGCGTCCGCCGAGCCGAGCACTTCGGCGTGTTCGGCGACCGCGGAAGTCTCAACCTTAAGCGTTCCCGCGAAATCGTCGCTCGACGCGCCCGAAAGCGTCAGCTCCTTGGAGCCCGCCGCGAGCGTCGCCGTGCCTTCGCCCGAGAACGAGCCCGCGAACGCGCCCGCCTCGGTCAGCTTGAACTCGACCGCCTTGTCCGCGTCCGCGAACACGATTTTTCCCGCGCCGAACGAGCCGCCCAGCTGCGCCGAAACGAGCCCGCCGTTCACCACGAAATCGCCCGAGAAATCGCCTTCGCCGCCGCGCAGCGTCAGCTTTTCCCCGTTGTCCGCGACGATCGTGCCGGTGCCGTGGAAATTCTTGTTGTAAACGGCGTCGGAGAACGCCAGCACGAGCGTGCCGGCGGGATTGACCGTCACGTCGGTCCCCAGGGCGGCGTCGCCCATGCCGTTCGCGTCTTCGAGCCGCACCGTGCCTTCATCGACGAAAAGCGAACCGCTGAACGCCGTGCTGTCCGCGGAAAGCGTCAGCGTTCCCGCGCCCTGCTTCACGAAGGTGCCCGCGCCCGAAATCCGGTTGCTCAGGCTTTCGTCGAAGGTCAGCAGCGCCTTCGCCGTCGCGTCTCTGCCGACGTTCAGCTCCGCGCCGCCGATCGAGGCGAAACCGTCCTCGATCACGAGCGTTCCCGCCGAGACCGAGACCACGTTGTCCGCCGTGAAGCCCGCGAGCTTGCCCAAAGCGCCGCCGGAAACCGTCAGCGTCTTCGTGCCCGCCTTTTCGAAGGTCAGCCCGTCCGCGCCGGAAATCGTGCCCGCGATCAGCGTCGCGAGATCCGCGTCCGCGTTCATGTCGAGCTTCAGCGTTCCCGCGCCCGAGACCGTCACGGGTTCCGCGAAGTATACGTGGGCCGCGTCGCCGATCTTCAGCGCCAGCGTCGAGCCGGATTCGATCGTCGTCGTGCCGTACTTCACGGCGTGTCCGCCGCAGTCGAGCGTCAGCGTGCCGCCGCCCGTCACCGCGATCGTCTGCGGCGCGACGTCCGCGCCGAGCGTCACCGTCGCCGTGCCCGCGAACGTCACGCGGTCGGAATTCATGTAGGTTTCCACAAACGTCGCTCCGGTCGCGTCGGCGCGCGTCCAGACGGCGTTGCCGCCCACGTTCCAGACGCCGTTCCCGCCGTTCCAGAGCAGATCGAAGGATTTCAGCTCAAGCGAAATCTGCCCCGGCGCGACGTTCGTGAGAACCGACTCGCGGTGCGATTCGATCGCCGCGCCGTTCACCAGGAAGTTGTCCTTCGTCAGCGTGTCCCAGCCGTCGAGCGTCGCGCCGGACGCGACCTCGATCAGCGTGTAGGTGTTGACGTGCGAAACTTCCGCGCCCGTCTCGAAGCTCGGATTCGTCACGCTCGGGAACGCGACGTTCACGTCGATCTTCAGATCGCCGCCGACCGTCGTCGTGCCGTCCGCGATCGTCAGCTTCGTGAGCGCCGAATTTCCATCGAGGAAGCTCAGCGTTCCCGCCGTCAGCGTGTTCGTGCCGGAAAGCGTCACGTCGTCATAGCTGATCTTCAGCGTCTGCCCGGAGCCGAGATTCACGCCCGCGAGTCCGCCCGCGCGCAGATCGACGGTCTTCACCGTCGTTCCCGCCGCGAGCGAGAGCGTTCCCGCGCCCGTCTTCGTCAGCGTGCCCGCGCCCGTGACCGCCGTCGAAAGCGAACCGGTCGTGTCCGTCCAAATTTCGAGCTCGGAATTTTCGAGCACCGTCGTCGCGCCCGTGAACTCGGACGTGAACTTGCTCGCATGAGCGGTGATCTTGCCCGAGATTTCGAGCGCGCCCGTTCCCGCGACGTCGTTGTTCAAAATCCACGCCGTCGTGCCGTCGAGCTTCAGCGTGCCCGCCGCGATCTTCAGCGTTCCCGTGAAGGCGTCCGCGGGAGCGGCGGCGAGCGTCAGCGTGCCCGTGCCGAGCTTTTCGAGCGTGCCCGTGCCGGAAAGCGCCATGGCGAACGCCGCGTCCGCCGCGCCCGCGTCGATGCCGAGCGTCGCGTTGGCGCCGATGCTCGCCGCGTTGCCGAAGCCCGAGAACGCCGCGACGTCGTCGGCGTTGATGCCGAGATTCAGACGCGTTCCCGCGCCGAGATCGACCTTGCCTCCGAAATTGGAAAGCTGATCGCCGAAATTCATCGTCAGATTCGAGCCTCCCGTCAGCGCAAGCTTGCCGGCGCCGGCGTCGCTGTTCACCGTGTTCCCGAACGAAGCGAGACCACGCAGTTCCAAAGTCGCGTTTTCGGCAGCGAGAGAAACCTCGCCCGAACCAAGCGCGCTGGCGTTCGTCAGCGCGAGCGTTCCCGCGGAAACCGTCGTCGAGCCCGTGCGGTCGGCGGCTGCCGCCGCGCTCAGCGCCAGCGTGCCGTCGCCGAGCTTTTCGAACGTGCCCGCGCCGTCGAGATTCGCGCCGACCGTCGTCTCCGGACCCGCCGCCGCGGAAACCTGCAGCGTCGAGGCTTCGTCCGCGACGTTCAGCGTTCCCGTGAAGCCGGAAAGCTTGTCCGCCGCGACCGCGACCTTGCTCGTGTTCGTCAGCGCGAACGTTCCCGCGCCCGTCAGCGATTTCGCGAACTCAGCCGCATCGTTGCCCGCGCCCGAAACGCCGCGCAGCTCGAGCGTGCCGTCCGTCAGCGTCACCGAATCCGCCGCGCCGAGCGCGCCGACGTTCGTCGCCGCGAGCGTGCCGCCGGAAACCTCCAGCGCCGCGAACGCGTTCCCTGCGTTCGTCAGCACCTGCGTTCCCGCGCCCGTCTTCGTCAGCGCAAGATCCGCGCCGATCACGCCGCGGAAGACGTGCTCCGTGTCCGCGTGCGCCGTCGTGTCGATGACGAGCGCGCGCGTCGTGCCGTCGCCCAGCGCCGCGCCGCCGTTCGCGCCGTACGCGACCTTGCCGGAATAAACCTTGGCTCTGTCGCCGACCGCCTCGGCGGATTCCAGACCGCCGACCGTCACGGAAGCCGCGTTCACGCCGAGCGCGAGCTGCGCCCCGGGAGACGCGAGCGCCGCGAGATTGACCACGGCGTTCTTCGCGATGTTCGCGTCGGAAAGCACGAGAGAAGCGGAACGCGTATCCCCGCCGTTTGTAGAAGAAACATTGATCGTTCCCGCGAAATCGCCGCTGTCCGTGACGCCGGACGCGCCGAGCTCATAAACGGAAAACAGGGCGGACGTCTGCTCCGAAACCAGATTCAGCGTCGCGGAAGCCGTTCCCGCCGCGAGGCTCAGCTTTCCGATCTGATAAGCGCCGTGCCAGTTCTGCGTCGTGAGCGTCGTCGAGGCGCCGCTCAGCGCGAGCTCGCCGATCGCGAGCGTCGTCGAAGCGTTAGGCGATCCTCCGTAATAAATTTTCAGATTCTCGCCGACGCTCAGCGAATTCGTGAACGAGATCGACGCGAGATTTCCCGTGGAAATCGTCAGCGTCGCGCCGTCGCCGAACGTCGTCGCGCCGCCGAAGGTCAACGTGCCGTTCGAATGCGTGATCGTCGCGCCGGAACCGAACGTCACGGGAGCGCTGAACGACAACGCGCCCGAAGAAGAATGCGTCAGCGTCGCGTTGTCGCCGAACGTCGTCGCGCCGTTGAAGCTCGCGCTCCCTTTCGCGAAATTAAGTGTCGCGCCGTTCGTGAAGTCCGCGATGCCGCCGAAAGTCGTCACGGCGCCGTCATTGCTGTTGTCCTGTTGCAGGAATCCGCCGAGAGCGACCGCGCCGTTGAAGGTCAGCGTGCCGGCTCCGCGGCGGTCATACGTTCCCGCGCCCGTCACCGAGCCGTTGAAGGTCAGATTCGCGCTGCTGTTCTGGAGCACCTGCGTCATGCCGTCGAGCACGAGATTCTTGCCCGCGTCAAGCGTCACCGTAGAGCCGCCGGTAAGGTCGAAATTCACGCCGCCCGCGAGGTGAAGCGTATCGCCGAACTTCGCACTGTTGATGGTGAAATTCCCCGCGGCGACGTAGGTCGTTCCCGCAAAGCCGTCGAGCGAAAGCGCGTTGGCGTGAGCCGTCGTCAGCTTGAGCTTGACCGTTCCGGATCCGAGAATGTCGGAGCGGCTGACGCCCGCCTGCGCGGCGCCGCCGGAAAGGTCGAGCGTCACGCCCTCGCCGACCGTCAGCGTCTTGCCCGAATCAATCGTGAGGTCCGTGTAATTGACGCTGATCGAAGACGCTTCCGCGCCTTCCGCCGCCGAAAACGCGACGCTTTCGGAAACCGTCATCGTGCTCACGGAAAACGCTCCGGCGAGCTGAACCGCGGCGTCCGCCGTGCGGAAAGTGACGGACGACGCGTTCACGAACGTCCTGTTCGTCACTCCGTCCTCCGTCCAGTTGGCGTCCGTCGTGTTCCAGACGTCGTTCACCGCGCCGTTCCAATACAAATCGCCCATGAAGGTCGAGAAATAAAGGTTGCCCGCGTCCACGTAAATGCGACCATCGCCGTCGTAATTGAAGTCGCTCGTGGTTCCCGTGTAGCCGGAAAGGAGGAGCACCGTTCCCGCGGTCGCGAACTGCGTCGAATCAGAGAACGTAATCGTCGCGTTCGTGAATGTGGTGCCGTTCGAAATCGAAACGCCCGTCGTCTTGTCCGTCGCGAACACGTCGCCGAAGGTGAGCGTCAGGTCGCTGAGCGTCGTTGCCGCCGTCGCGCCGAAGCTCGTTCCCGTCGCCGCGAAGACGACGTTGCCGCTCGTGCCGAGCGCGCCCGCGCCCGCGATTTCGAGCGCGCCGCCCGCAAGCGTGACCGTTCCGGAGAAATTGTTGGTTCCGCCGTTCGGATCGAGCACGAGCGTTCCCGCGCCGGATTTCGTCAGATTGCCCGTCGTCGCCGTCGTCGCAGAATCGCCGTTCAGCGCGATGATTTTCGAAACGTTCAAGACCGCGTCGGCGGCGACGTCGAAATTCAGCGTCGCGCCGGCAGCGAGTCCGATGAACTGATTCGCCGCGTCATTGGAACCGTTATGAGCGATGTAGCTCGTTCCCGTGCCGGAATAGCGGTACGTGCCCGTGCCCGCCGTCACGGAAAAGCCGCGGCGCCCCGCCGTGCTTTCGTCCTGCGTCGCCGTCACCTCAAGCACGCCGCCGTTCGAGAGCGTCAGCTGGCTCTGCGCAAAACCGGCTCCGAAATTCATGCCGTTGCCCCAAGCTCCGTTGGCGAGTTTCACCGTGCTGCCTTCACCGTCGATAGCCAAGACCGCGGATCCGCCCGTGTTGCCGCAGGAATTGCCCGTCAGATCCAAGGTCGCACCGCCCTCGACGCGCGTCTCCGTCCCGCTGTTGAAGCTCATGTTCGAGACGCTCACCGTTCCCGCGCCCGTCACCGTCAGCGTTCCCGCAGAGGAAAGCGCGCCCGAGAGCGTGACGTCCGCGCCCGCGATCGTCGCCGCGGCGTTGCCCGTTTCCGAAATGGTCCTTTTCGTCGTGTCGATCGTCAGGTCGCCCGTCGCCGCGATGTCGAGCGACGAGCTCCACGAATCCGCCAGCGAGCCGATCGTGCCGGACTTGATCTCCACCACCGTATTGCTTCGACCTTCCGTCGAGATGCCCGCGTAAGTTCCGTTCGTGCCGATATTGATCGTGCCGCCGTCGAGCACGACTTTGGCAAGCCCCCAACCTTCGTTGTTCGTGAACACGTGCAGACCGATGCCGAAGTTCGCCTCGCCGCCCGCGGCGACGGTCAGCGTTCCCCGCCCGTCGCGGTTGGACACGCTCGCGTTCGCGAGATTCAGCACGCCGCCGTCCGCGACCGTGACGAGGTGCGTGCCGCCGCCGTTCGCCATCATGAACGCGGGCGTATCGCCGTTGTTCCCGACGTTCGTCTGATCGCCCGAAACGTTCATCACACCCGCGATTTCCGTCTCGTAAACGGCTTCGTCTCCATCGCCGCCCGCGCCGACGAAGCGCGTAACATTGACGCGCGCGCCCTCGGCGACGACGAGCTTCGATCCGAAGCCTTGGTTCGTCAGCAGCGTGAGCGTTTCCGTGCTCTCGCCCGTCAGCGTCAGCGTACCCGAGCCCACCTTCGAAATCGTGCCCGCGCCTGCGAGCTTAGCCGCCACCGTGCCGTCGTAGTTCGAGAAAAGGACTTTGCCTTCGTTCACGGCGAGCGTGCCCGTGAGGGCGCTCAGATCGCCCGTCAGCGTCAGCGCGCCCGCGCCCGCCTTCGCGAACGTTCCCGCGCCGGAAACCGTGTTCGCGAACGTCGCGTCCGAAGGCGCCGAGAGCGCGAGCGTTCCCGCCTCGACGACGAATTCGCCCGAGTAGCGCGAAAGTCCGACGGTGGCGAGATCGACCGTCGCCGTTCCCGCGCCGCGCTTCGTGAACGCGCCGACGCCGCGGATTTCCGCGTTGTTCGTTCCCGTGAAATTGTAGTCGTTCGCGGAATCGATCGTCAGCGAGCTGACGGCAACCGCTCCCGAAAGCGTGACCGTTCCCGCGCCCGCGTCGCCGAACGTCACGTCGTCGCCGTTTTCAAACGCGGTGACGTCGCCGCCCGCGGCGGAGCCGGTCCAGCCTTCGCCGCCCGCGCTCCAAACGCCGCTCACGCCGCCGTTCCAGGTCATGGAAGCGGAATCGGCGTAGAGCGAAAGATAGCCGCCGAACGCCGAGACTGCCGTGTATCGGGCGCTGCCCGCGCTTTTCGCGTCGAGGCCGCAGAATTTCAAAACAAGATCGGAAGCGGTCGTGCTGAGCGTCCCCGCGCAGTCGATAAGGCTCACCATACCCCCGTTTTCCGCCAGTCCGGCATAGCTTTCGACGTCGATAATCGTGCCCGCCGCGATCGTCGCGTCTCCGGCGACGGAATACAGCGGCGCGGTCTGCCCCACGAAGGAGCCGAAGCTCAGCGTCGCGCCGTTCTCCGTCGTCAGCGCGCCGCCGATCGTCACCGTCGTTCTCGCGATGCCGTGCTCCAAAGTTGCACCCGCATTCACGGAAACATCGCCCGTGCCGAGCGCGCTCGCGTTTTTCGCGACGAGCGTTCCCGCGGAGACCGTCGTCGTGCCCGTATGCGTGCTCGCGCCCGAAAGCGTCTGCGTCCCCGCGCCCGATTTCGTCAGCGAAATCGCGCCGGAAAACGCGCCCTCGAAAGCCCCATCGACCGCCGCGTCGAGCGTCAGCGTCGAAGCGGCCGTTCCGTCGGCGAGCGCGACCGAACCTTCACCGCTCAGTCCGTGAACCGTGACGGCTTCCGCGCCGAGCTTCAGCGCCGCCTCCGCTCCCACGGAAACGCCGCCCGCGCCGAGCGCGTCCGCGTTCGCGGCGACCAGCGCGCCGCCTTCGATCGTCGTCCCGCTGGAATACGTGTTTGCGCCTGAAAGCGTCAGCGTTCCCGCGCCGACTTTCTTCAGCGCACCGTCGCCGGAAACAATTCCGGAGAGCGTAATGTCCGCCGTCCCCGTTCCCTCGGCGATGCTCGTTCCATCCGAGCTGAAATCGTATTTCGTCGTAGAAAACGTTCCCGTGCCGACGAGCGAAATGTTTTTCGAGAACGAAATCTCGGATTCCGAAGCCGCGAACGTACTGTCGGTCAAAGTGACGTTTACGGCGTCAATCCCCGTAACGCCGCCGCTGCCGAGAATCAGCTTGCCGTCGTTTGAGACGTTCACCGTCACGGCACGTCCGGGGTACGCCTTGGCGTAAAAACCTTTCACGGCAAACGTACCGCCGGAGACGTTGATCGTAGCGGCGGAATCCCCGCGCAGCAGCTGCGCATCCTTCGCAAGCAGATTACCCTCGATCGTTGCAGTGGTCGAGTTGTTCCATTCGCTCAAAACAAAAGAAGCGTTTTTGTAAGCCTGATCTCCGGAAGCGTTGTTGCTTCCGGTGATCGCCAAAGTCGAACCGCTCTTGATGTTCAGAACGGAAGTCCCTCCATTGTTATCGCCAAACTCGAGCCGTGTTGTCGCCACAAGAGTTTCGGCAATGCCCTCGCCGATTTCAATGGTCGACGCCGTTCCATAAAGCACGGCAAGAGTTTTCGCCGCCGAGCCGGAAAGCTTCGTCGTTCCCGCTGTCACGTTCAGACGATCCACATTCACGTTTCCGTTGATCGTGAGCGTTCCCGCGCCGTTCTTGACGAGAAGACCGTTCCCTTCGGGCTGCCCCACTTCGGAAGATTTCAGTACCTGCCCGTTGATCGTCAGCGTCGCGTCCGCGCCGACGGTTATCGGCGCGTTGTTGCGACGGATGACGAGCTTAACGTTTTCGTCAATCAACGCGTTCGCGCCAGTAGCGACAACGATTGCCGAATTTCCGCCATACATGTCCCAACGCGTGTTCGCGTCCTTGCCGGAAAGCGTACCGTTGAGATTAAGAGTCCCTAAAAACGTCTCATTCACACTGTGATTGAGCTTGAGGACACCGCCCGCGTCGACGGTTATGGTGTGCAGATTGTTTTCCCTAGCTCCGTTATAGCCCGTGACGTCCCCGTTGTTGAGCTGCAGCGTCCCGGCGACCTCGATTTCTCCGCGCAGAAAACCGCCGCCCCCTCCTCCGGATTTCGCCAAAATCAGCGTGGCACCCGAATTGACGACACCGCCGTTCGTCATCACGAGGTGGTTGGCATCCTCCCCGGAGAAAGTATAGTCGGCGTCGATGATGAGACGCCCGACCGTCGTCGCCGCGTCAATCGTGACGGTCGAAGCAAGCCCGTCTCCCGCTCCGAAATAGGCGATTCCGTCTGAAGTAATGTTTTGTCCCGTCGCCTCGCCCTTGGTCCAGACGGCTGCGCTCCACACGGAGGAATCTCCGGAAGCCTGCCAGCGATAGACTTCGTCGGAAATGCCGGAGACGAGATAGGAGACGCTGTATCCGGAAGCGTCCTTCACGGCGTAATATTTCGAGAAGTCCAAATCGCCGAACGAGGCGACTGCGGTCAGTACGTTGTCGCTCGAGTCGGTGAAAGAATAAGTCGCGGAGTTGCTCAGCGTCGCGCCATCTGAAAGCGTGACGAGGTTGCGCGTATAGACGGTATTGCCGCCGATGATGCTCAGGAGAACGTCGCTCGAACCATTGCCGAGTTTCGCGCTGATGCTCGAGACCTTCGCGGGATAAGCGCCAGAAATGTTAACGATACCGGTCGAGCCGAGATTAGCGGTAAAACCATCCCCACCTTGATCTTTCCCATACGTGATATTAAAAATCCCTTCGACATTGAGCGTCGCCGAACCGCCATCGTTCCCGCCGCTGAAGCTGTTGACAGTCAGAACCGACGTAGTGTCCAAATTAAGCGTGCAGCCGCCTTGAAGTTTTTTCAGATTCGTGACCGTGAGGTTCGCGTTCTGAAGCGTGAGCCCGAGCGCCCACCCTTCGAACGTGTCGACAGTGCCGGAAGCGTTCGCGACCGTCACGCCGTTCCACGCATTAGAGTCCGGTGTCAGAGGACCGTTCCCGCCCGTCGGCCAAGTCGTACCGTCCGTCAGCGTCCAGGAACTTTCCGTCTGCCACAGATCTTGCGTGATGGTTTCTCCGCCGTTCCAGACGAATCCGGCATGTGCAGAAGCGCCCATTGCGGCGGCGGCGAAAAGGGTGGTCAGGAAAAATTTTGAATTTTTCATAAACGGGGGTTGATTTTCGGGTGATGCTGATGGTTTAAAGGGGGAATGCCGCGGGGAGGGTTTCCCCGCAGATTGTGCGCGAGTATTCGCCTTTTTCGGCGTTCCCGCAAGCGAAATCTCCCGCGTAACTCGCGGACGAGCGCAGAATTCTTAACAGGGATTGAAGTTTTTTTAACCGCGAAGGCAAAGGAAGTTAAAGAAAGGTTGAACAAAGGGAGAGGCGCGAAAAATCTCCAGCGGAACTCCGTTTCTCTGTTTCTCCGTTTCTCTGTGTTTGAAGAAAGCTTAAAGGTTAAGGGTTAAAGCTTAAAGAGAAGTTTGTATCGGGAGGGTTTCGGGGGCAAGCGGGACGCTCGCTCTCCCGTGAAATTCGCGCTCATTCGCGGCAATTCGCGGTTTCAAAAAATCTGCGGGAAAAATTTGTAGTTGCTGATTTCGAAGAAGCGACAGGAATGCCGCCTCTCCTCTATAAAAGTTTCAAGACGAGGCGCGAAAAATCTCCCGCGGAACTCTGTTTCTCTGTTTCTCCGTTTCTCTGTGTTTGAAAAAAGCTTAAAGGTTAAAGGCTAAGGGTTAAAGAGAAGTTTCTATCGGGAGGATTTCGGGGCAAGCGGGACGCTCGCCCTCCCGTGAAATTCGCGCTCATTCGCGGCAATTCGCGGTTTCAACCTTTCTTTAACTTTCCTTGACTTCGCGGTCTTTCTCTGCGTTCTTTGCGTTTTCCGATTTCGGGAGCAAGCGGGACGCCGCCCTCCTTTTCATCTTCCGCGCGCGAATTTTGCTGTTATCAAAGCCGGGAAAATGTTTTTTAATTGCCCGAAAATCTTTCCCGAAACGAAGCGATGAAGAAAAATCAGACGAACGCATGGACGCCGGCGGAGGCGGAGGAATACTACGGTTTCAGACGCTGGGGCGCCGGTCTCTTCTCCGTGGACGAGGACGGGTTCCTCAACGTCCACCCGCAGGGCGACGCGCGGCGCATCCGCATCACCGACATCATCAAGGAAGCGGAGAGCATGGGGCTGCGCCCGCCGATGACGATCCGGATCCAGGACGTGCTGCGTTCCCGCGTCATCCAGCTCAACCGCGCGTTTCAGGCGGCGATCAAGGACGAAGAATACCGCGGGAAATATCAGGGCGTGTTCCCGATCAAGGTCAACCAGCTCCGCGAAGTCGTCGAGGAGATTCTCGACGCGGGCGAGGACTACGACTACGGGCTCGAGGCGGGGAGCAAGCCGGAGCTGCTGATCGCGCTCGCGCTGCTTGAGAACAAGAAGGCGCTGCTCGTCTGCAACGGCTACAAGGACGAGGAATACATCCGGCTCGCCCTGCTCGGTCGCCGTCTCGGCAAGCGCACGATCATCGTCGTGGAGCAGCTTGAGGAGGTGGACCAGATCGTCCGCATCGCGCGCGAGATGAACGCCGAGCCCGTGATCGGCTTCCGCGTCAAGCTCACGACGAGCGGCGAAGGCAAATGGGCGAAGTCCGCCGGCGAATACGCGAAGTTCGGGCTGACGCCGGGCGAGATCATCCTCGCGGCGAAAAAACTGAAGCACGCGCGCATGGCGTCCGCGCTGCGCCTGCTGCATTTTCACATCGGTTCGCAGGTGCCGAACATTCTGACCATCAAGAAGGCCGTCACCGAAGCCGCGCGCTTCTACTGCGAGCTCGCGAAGATGGGCTTCCCGATGGAGCACCTCGACGTCGGCGGCGGGCTCGGCATCGACTACGACGGCTCTCGCTCCAACTACGAGAGCTCCATGAATTATTCCATGGAAGTGTACGCGCGCGACATTGTGGCGAACATCAAGGCGGTCTGCGACGACGCCGACGTGCCGCACCCGACGATCACTTCCGAGAGCGGGCGCGCGATCGTCGCCCCGCACGCGATTCTCGTCACCGAGGCCGTGGGGCGCATCGTCTCCGCGGACGACACGACGACGCCGCTCGTCACGCGCAGGAAGGCGGCGATCGTCCGCGAGCTCGAGGAAGTGCTCCGCGACGGCGGGCGCTACGGCCTGCTCGAGCGTTTTCACGACGCGCGGCAGAAGCGCGAAGAGGCGCACTCGCTTTTCCAGCACGGCTATCTGAATCTCGAAAACCGCGCCGAAGCCGACCGCCTGTTCTGGCAGATCTGCCGCCGGATCCAGAAGGAAATTCCTTCGCTCGAGGGCAACGTTCCCGAAGAGCTGCTCGACCTCGACGTCATGCTCTCCGAGCAGTACGTGTGCAATTTCTCCGTCTTCCAGTCGCTGCTCGACAGCTGGGCGATCGGCCAGCTCTTCCCGATCGCGCCGCTGCACCGGCTCACGGAAAAGCCGACCGTTCCCGCGACGCTCGCGGACATCACCTGCGACAGCGACGGCAAGGTCTCCGAGTTCGTCGATTTCGAGGACGTCCGCAACACGCTGAACCTGCACCGCCTCGCGCCGGGAACGCCGTACTACCTCGGCACCTTCCTCGTCGGCGCGTATCAGGACATCATCGGCGACCTGCACAATCTCTTCGGGCGCGTGGACGAGGCGCACGTCTTCCTCGAAGACGACGAAGAGGACGGCTTCTACATCGAGGAGGCGATCTCGGGCTATTCCGTGGACAAGATTCTGAACATGATTCAGTACAACGCCGACGATCTGTGCCGCATGCTCAAGCGCGAGATCGACCGCGCGACCAAGGCGGACAAGGTGCGCCCGCGCGAGGGCATCTCCATGCTCGCGCTCTACGAAAAGCTGATCCGCGACAAGTCCTACCTCGTCCCCGTGCACAAGAAGCGCGCGCGCCGCAAAGCTCCGGAGAAGAAGCCCGAAGCGCCCGCCGCGGAATGAGAGCCGCCATGGGCGCCGGCGTTTCCGAGCTTCTCGACGCGGCGGCCGCGAAGAACGGCGGCCTGCTCAGCTTCCGCGATTTTTCCGAAATCGCGCTTTTCGCGCCCGGCTGCGGCTACTACGCACGGGAACGCGAACGCGTCGGCGTCGCTCCGGGAACGGATTTCTACACGGCGTCGAGTCTCGGCGGCGAAGTCTTCGGCGGGCTCGTCGCGCGGGCGGCGCGCACGCTTCTCGAACGCGCCGGCGCCGACCCGCGCGAGTTCACGCTCGTCGAAATCGGCTCCGAGCCCGAGCAGGATCTCTTCGCGGGCGCGGCGGACGCCTTCGCGGGAACGCGGCGCTTCCGTCTCGGCGACGCCGTCGAAATCCCGGAAAAGGCCGTCGTCTTCGCGAACGAGCTCTTCGATGCGCAGCCCTTTCATCGGCTGATCTTCAGGGACGGCGCGTGGCGCGAAACCGGCGTCTTCCGTTCCCGCGAAAGCGGCGAATGGATCGAGACGCTCCTGCCCGCGCTCTCGACGGACGCGCTGCGGCGCTTCGTCGCGCGCGAGCTGCCGGCGGAGATCGACGAGGGCTGGCGGCTCGACATCGCGCTCGACGCGGAGACGCTGCTCGAAAAAATCCTCGCGGGCGCGTGGCGCGGCGCGATCGTCTTTCCCGACTACGGCAAAACGCTCGCGGACTGCCTCGACTCCTTCCCGGAAGGCACCGCGCGCGCGTATTTCCGCCACGCGCAGACGAACGCGCTCACGGCGCGCCCCGGCGAGCAGGACCTCACCTGCCACGTGTTCTGGGAACGCCTCGAAAAGACCGCGCGGGAACGCGGCTTCGCCGACGCGGGCGTGCTGCGCCAGGAAGCCTTCTTCATGAAATTCGCGCTGCCGGAGACGGAGCGCATCGTCGCGCGCGGCACGCCGCGGGAACGCGCGCGCCTCGTCGAGCTGATCCACCCCGCGAAGATGGGCCACGCCTTCCGCGTCCTCTCGGGAACGCGCGGGCTCTGAAGCGCGCTCACTCGCCGCAGAGGCGCGCGGCGACGTTCCCGCCGACGATCTGGCTGGAACGCACGGCGTCGCCCTGCTCGCCCGCGAGCTTTTCCGTGAACGCGGCGCGCGCGGCGGCGTCCGCGAACTCGACGCCGAGCAAGGCGCGCCCGACGCGCTCGCCCGTGTAAAGGTAATTGAAGTAGCAGATGTTGTCGCCCGCGCCGAGGTAGCGCGAAATGAAGTCGTGCAGCGCTCCCGGGCGCTCGTAGAAATCGACGCGCACGAAAAGCGGATTCTTCAGCAGGCGGCGGTCGAAGGGAATCACGCGAAAAAGCGTGTCCGCGTCGCCCGTGACGTCTTCCCAGCGGACGCCCGCGGCGTCGAGCGTTCCCGTGATTTCGGCGAACTGCGCGTCCGAGACCGCGACGCCGACGACGGGCCGCGCGACGCTTTCGCTCGTCTTGCCGTACTGGAATTCCGTGATGCTGCGCCGCGCGAACGCCTTGCCGAAGACGTCCAGAAACGCGCCCGGCCGCTCCGGAATGTGCACGCGCAGGAAGCGGCGGCGCGCGCCGTTCACCTGCGAATTGCGGGTGATGAAGCCGAGCTGTCCGAAATCGACGTTCGCGCCGGAAATGACCGTCAGCACCTTTTTGCCCGCGAGCGAGTCCGCGAGCTTCAGCGCGGCGGCGACGCCCATCGCGCCCGAGGTCTCGGGAATGATGCGGTTCGTCTCCCACAGCTTCTGAATCGCCCAGCACACGTCCTCGTTCGTGACGGTGACGATGCCGTCGAGCAGCTCGCGGCAGATTTCGAAGGTGAGCGTTCCCGCCTTGCGCACAGCGGTGCCGTCGCAGAAGATGTCCACGCGCCCAATGTCGGTCGGCTTTCCCGCCTCGATCGCCGCCTTCATCGACGCCTGGTTCGCGCCTTCGACGCCGTAGATGCGGATGCCCGGATACTGGCGCTTCAGCCAGACCGCCGAAGCGGACGCGAGCCCGCCGCCGCCGATCTGCAGAAACGCGACGTCGAACGGGCCCTTGCCCGACATCACGACCTCGTCCGCGAGCGTGCCCTGCCCGCCCATCACGGCGACGTCGTCGTAGGGATGCACGAACGTCAGGCGCTCCTCCTTCGCGGCGCGCTTGGCGGCCTCGCCCGCGGCGTCGTAGGAATCGCCGTGCAGCACGATTTCGACGAACTCTCCGCCGAAGCGGCGCACCGCCGACTGCTTCACGTCCGGCGTCGAGCGCGGCATGAAGATCTTGGCGCGGACGCCGAGCAGCTTCGCCGCGAGGGCGACGCCCTGCGCGTGGTTGCCCGCGGACGCCGCGACGATGCCGCGGGCGCGCTCCTCCGCCGTCAGCAGCGCCATGCGGTTGTAGGCGCCGCGCCACTTGTACGCCTTGATCGGGCCGAGATCCTCGCGCTTGACGAAAAGGCGGAACGGCAGGTTCGTGCCGACGAGTTCTTCCAGCGGCGTCGGGTTCGCCACGGCGTAAACGCGCTGGCGCGCCATCAGAACGGCGTCGAAAACTTCTTCACTGAGTGCAGACATGATGCGCGGAAAATACGCTCCTCTCCGAGGAAAATCAAAATAATTGCGCGCCGCGCGGGAACGCGTCGCGGGGGCGGGACGGCGGAAAATTCTTTTCTCCGTTCCCTCAAAGGTATGCAATAGGCGGATTGCATTTTTAAGATGATCACGTTCTTCATCGCTTTGGTCTGCCTGATTCTGGGCTACGTCTTTTACGGCGCCTTCGTCGCGAAGCTCTTCGGGGTCGATCCCGCGCGGGAGACGCCCGTGCGGCGTCTGCACGACGGCGTGGACTACATGGAGATCCGCCCCTGGCGCGCGTTCATGATCCAGCTGCTGAACATCGCCGGGCTGGGGCCGATCTTCGGCGCGGTGCTCGGCGCCGCCTACGGTCCCGTCGCCTATCTGTGGATCGTGCTCGGCTGCGTGTTCATGGGCGCGGCGCACGACTTTTTCTCCGGCGCGATTTCGATGCGCTTCGACGGCTGCAGCCTGCCCGAGCTCATCGGAAAAACGCTCGGGAACGGCGCGCGGCGCGTGCTGATTCCGTTTTCCGCGCTGATGCTGCTCGCGATCGGAATCGCGTTCGTGAGCGGGCCGGCGGGGCTGCTCGCGCAGCTCTCGGGAACGCTCTCCGAGGTCGTCCCCGTCGAGGCAGTCGCCGAGGGCGGGCTCGTCCTGCCGTTCGCGGGAACGCTGAGCTGGACGGCGATCTGGACGGGCGCGATCGTGCTCTACTACGTCTTCGCGGTGCTGATGCCGATCAACAAGATCATCGGCAGAATCTATCCGATCTTCAGCGTGACGCTGATCTTCATGGCGCTCGGCGTCTCCGGCGCGCTGCTCTGGAAGACGGCGACCGGCGCGCTCGAAATGCCCGAACTGACTTTTTCCGCGCTGAGAAACTTTCACGCGGACGCGGGCGCGAACCCGCTCTTCCCGATGCTCTTCGTCGTGATCTCCTGCGGCGCGATTTCGGGCTTTCACGCCACGCAGTCGCCGATGATGGCGCGCTGTCTCAAAAGCGAACGCCACGCGCGCCCCGTGTTCTACGGCGGCATGATTGCCGAGGGCGTAATGGCGCTGATCTGGGCGTCCGCGGCGATCGCGTACTGCGGCGGCGCGGAGGGGCTGAACGCCGCCGCGCAGGCGGGAAAGACGCCCGCCGTCATCGTGAACGCGATCTGCACGGACTGGCTCGGCGCCGTCGGCGCGGTCGCGGCGATTCTCGGCGTCATCGTCTGCCCGATCACGTCGGGCGACACGGCGCTGCGCAGCGTGCGCCTGATCGCGGCGGACGCGCTCGGCGTCTCGCAGAAGCCGCTGCTGAACCGCGTGCTCGTCTCGCTGCCGATCTTCGGCGTCGCGCTCGCGCTGAGCCAGATTTCCTTCGACGTCATCTGGCGCTACGTCGGCGTGGGCAACCAGACGCTCGCGGCGCTCACGCTCTGGGCGTGCGCGACGTGGCTGGCGCGGGAACGCAGGACGCACTGGCCGCTGAGCGTTCCCGCGGCTTTCCTGAGCGCGGTCTGCGCGACGTATTTCCTGAACGCGCCGCACAAGCTCGGCGGCCTCGCGCTCGGCTACGACGTCTCGCTGCTCGCGGGAACGCTGTTCGCGTGCGCGCTGCTCGCGTTCTTCGTGATGCGCGTCCGCTCGGGAACGCCGCCGACACCGCCCGCCGCCGCGCCCGACGGAACCGAATCTCGTTGAACTTCCCGCGCTTTTCTAAGAAACTTTTTTCACCATGAACGACCTTCTTCCGCAGATTTTTTCCGCCGCCGCGGAGACTCCCGTGAGGCTTTGGATGGCGATTCCGTTCGCGCTGCTGCTGATGCTGATCGCGGTCGCGCCGCTCACGCCGCACAGGACGAAGGAGCTTTGGGAGAAATACTATCCGCACGTCGCCGTGGGGCTGGGTCTCGCCGTCGCGGCGTTTTATTCGCTGTGGATGCCGAACGGCGTCGTCGCCGTCTGGCACTCGTTCAAGGAATACGTTTCGTTCATCGCGCTGGTGGGTTCGCTCTACGTGATCTCCGGCGGAATCACGATAAAGCTCAACGGCGAGGCGACGCCGAAGACGAACGTCGTCTTTCTGCTCATGGGCGCGCTGCTCGCGAATCTCATCGGCACGACGGGTGCGTCGATGGTGCTCATCCGCCCGTGGATGCGCATGAACAAATTCCGCCTGTCGCCGTATCACATCGTGTTCTTCATCTTCATCGTCTCGAACGTGGGCGGCGCGCTGACGCCGATCGGCGACCCGCCGCTCTACATCGGCTACCTGCGCGGCGTCGACTTCTTCTGGGTATTCGAGCACGCGAATCTGCCGTGGAGCTTCGTCGTCGCCGCGCTGCTGGGCGTGTTCTACCTGATCGACGTGCGCAGCTTCCGCAAGGCGGGCGCGCGCGGACACGTCGCGGAACAGTCCGCGGAGGGCATGACGCTTTCCGTGAGCGGCATGAAGAACATCGGCTACCTGATGGTGGTCGTCTGCGCGGTGTTTCTGCCCGGGCAGGTCTCCGCGTCCGTGCGCGAAGTGCTGGAGACGTATTTCATCCGCGAAATCGTGATGATCGCCGCCGCCGCCGCGTCGTATTTCCAGACGCACCCGAAGATTCACGAGGAAAACAACTTCTCGTTCGAGCCGATCCGCGAAGTCGGGTTCCTCTTCATCGGCATCTTCCTGACGATGGTGCCCGCGCTCGCGTATCTGACCTCGCACGGTCCGGAAATCGGCGCCGCGCTGACGCATCCCGCGCACTACTACTTCGCGTCGGGCTCGCTCTCGGGCTTCCTCGACAACACGCCGACCTACGCGAACTTCTTCGACCTGATCCGCAGCCTCGCCGAAAACGATCCCGCCTCCGCCGACGCGTCGAACGTCGTCACGTGGATGACGGATTCCGAAAACCACCGGTACAATCTGCTGGTCGTCGCGATTTCGCTCGGCTCGGTGTTCTTCGGCGCGCTGACCTACATCGGCAACGGGCCGAACTTCATGGTGAAGTCCATCGCGGAATCCGAAAAGGTGAAGATGCCGACCTTCTTCGGCTACATGCTGCGCTACAGTCTGCCGATTCTCGTTCCCGTGCTGTTCCTGTGCGCGCTGATCTTCCTCGCGGCTCCGGACGCCGCGCCCGCCGGCACTCCCGACGCGGGAACGCCGCCCGCGGCTCCGACCGTCGTCGAAGCGCCCGCGGGCGCCGCGGCGGAATAAGCGCCCTCAGACGACGAGGACGAGGGCGCGGATTTTTTCGCCGCCGGGCAAGGCGCGGAGACGGCGCAGCACGGCGGTTTTCTCGAACTCGAATTCGGCGCGGACGACGGCGTTCGCGCAATGCACCTTGAGGCGCGAGAACGAATCCTCGAGCGCGAGCGGCGACGTGCGCTCGGCGAGCCGCGCGGGAACGAGCTCCGCCCAGTCGCGCAGAATCCGCGCCTGCAGGCTGTGCTCGAAAAAGCCGCGGGAACGCAGCAGCTTCTCGAAAAACGGCGCGACGTCGCGCGGCTCGTCGTCGCCGCGTTCCCGCCGTTCTTCGGATTCGCGGACGAATTTCGACGAAATCCGCACTTCTTTTTCGCGGTCGAGTTCGCGGTATTTCCGCGGCGCGAGATCCTGCGGCGGCAGCCCGCGCAGCGAAGCGAAGAGATTCTGCGCGGAACGCGGCGGCTTCTTCCACGCGAACCCCGCGACGAGGCGCGCGCGGATCCACGCGGGAACGTCGGCGAGCGTCTCGAAATAAGGCACGTTTTCGGGCGGGAGCGCCGTCGCGCGCGGCGCGACCCAGACCGCGCGCGCGCCGAAGTTCACGGCGGGAACGATATCCTCGCCGAGCGTGTCGCCGACGTGCAGCAGCTCGCCGCGCTCGATCTTCATTTCGCGGCAGAGATTGTCGAACGCCGCCTCGCTCGGCTTGGCGAATCCCGTTTCCGAGGAAAGAAAGACGCGATCGAAGAACGGCAGAATCTTCTTGTCCGCGAGCGCCTTGCGCCAGCGGGAATCGCCGTTGGAGAGCACGACGAGGCGCACGCCAAGAAAGCGGATCGCCTCCAGCGCGGGAACGACGGCGGGCATCATCGCCCAGTGTTCGGGGCGCGAAAGCGCGTCGTAAATGAAGGCGACGGCGCGGTCGAACTGCGCGTTGGAGCAGCGCCCGGCGAAAATTTCCCAGAGCATGTCGCGCCAGTATCGGCGGGAACGCGCTTCGCTGACGGGCGCGTCGCCCTTCGCCTGCGCGGCGAGGCGCGCCTGCGTCCGCCGGGCGTCGAACTCCGCGGCGGGCGGAATTTCCGCGATTCCCTGCGCGCGCATCGCCTCGACGCAGAGCGCGCCGAGCGACGGGAACGGCTTGAGCAGCGTTCCGGTGAGATCGAAGGAAACGACGGAAGGAAGCACGGCGGGAGATTAAAGATGGGTTGAAGGTAAAGGATTGAAGAAGACCGTGAGCGCTGCCCGACGTCGAGGTTTCTCTCTAAGCTTTAAGCCTTCACCTTTAAGCTTTTTCAGTCTTCTCCGGCGATCCAGAGCGCGACGGAAAGCGGCGGGAGCGTCATGAATCCGCCTTCGTGCGAGAACCCGGCTTCGGCGGGAACGCCGTCGAGGTCGATTTTCTGCGAGTTCGCGATCTGGCGGAAGCCGTCGAGCGCGGTCTTCTGGATCTGCACGGTCGCGGGCTCGAGCTGGGGATTGAGCATGAGCGCGTAGCGCATTTTCCCCTGAGAAAAATCCGCGTTGTAGATCGCGACGACGGCAGTGTTGCGCTGGTCGGGATAAAAGCGGAAGAACTCGCGGGAGACGTGCGCGCGCTGGCGGAAGAGGCGGCCGCGCGGCGAGAGGCGGAAGCGGATCCAACCGCGCACGAACGCGTGCGTTCCCGCGAAGCGCTTGAGGCGGGAATAGTCGAGCGCGTTCGCCTCGCCGTCGAGATAGGTGTTGTTCTTGCCGTTTTTCGTGCGGAGAAAATCCTGCCCTTCGGCGACCATCGGCGTGCCGAGCGCGGAAAGCAGGAACGCGAACATGATGTGCGTGCGGCGACGGTCGCGCTCGGTCGGATTTTCGGCGTCGGAGTTGCCGCATTCCGTGATCTTGTCGAGCCAGCAGCGGTCGTCGTGCGATTCGGTGTAGTTGACGGTCTGCGCCGGGAACGTCGCGAAGTACTCCGGCGAGCCGGCGAGGAAATAGCGGAAGCCGTCGAGATTGACGCAGTTGTGCACGTACTTCGCGGCGTAGTCGCGGAAGCCGTCGTTCCACGAGGAGAACGAGGTCGTGCGCAGGTTCGCGGCGATGTGCCCGCGGAAGCTCCACGGCTCGGCGATGAGCACGACGTCCGGGAAGCGTTCCCGCACGGCGGATTCGACGACGCGCAGCGCGGGAACGCCGATCAGCTCCGCGAGGTCGAAGCGGAAGCCGTCCACGCCGTAGCGTTCGAGCATCCAGATCAGGCTGTCGCAGACGAGCTTGCGCGCCATCGGGTTGTCCGCGTCGTAGTCGTTCCCGCAGCCGCTCCAGTTCGTGAAGTTGCCGTGCGGGTCGAGGTGGAAATAGTAGTTCTTGTCGATGCGGAAGAGGTGATTCGGCTCGCCGACGTGATTGTAGACGACGTCGAGCAGGACGGCGATTCCCGCCTCGTGAAACGCGTCCACGAGGTCGCGGAATTCCTCCGTCTGCGCGCCCGAAGCGGGATCGACGGCGTAGTGCGAGGCGGGCGAGAACCAGTTGTTCGTCATGTAGCCCCAATGGTAGTCCTCGCGCTTTTCGGCGTCGAATTCCTGAATCGGCTGCAGCTCGACGGCGTTCACGCCGAGCTCCTTCAGATAGCAGTCCGGAGAGCGCACCCACGCCGCGAGATCGCTGAAGCCGAGCGTCTTCTTCCCGGCGAAGCGCGGCACGCGAGCGATCAGGTCGCGCAGGTGCACTTCGGCGATGACGAGGTCGGCGACATGCGGCGCGCAGAAGCGCTTTTTCGGGAAGCCGAACTTGTTTTCGTCCACGACGATCGCCGGACCGTCGCGGCCGCAGCACGCCTTGGCGTAGGGATCCAGAATCGCCGCCGTCTCGAGGAACGCCGACGTGTTGTCCGCGTTGATCCCGCGGACGTAGAAATAGTAGAAGCAGCCCGACAGATTGCCGTCGAAGACGTATTCCCAGACGCCGGCCTCGGTCGGAGAGAGCTCGACGCGGCGCCGCGCGACGTTCCCGCTCCAGAACTCCAGCGCGACGCCCTGCGCGCGCGGCGCGAAGAGGCGGAACGTCGTCTTCCTGCCGTCGCGGGAGACGACGGACCCCATCTGAAGCGGCGAAAAGATTCTCGACGTCATGAAGCCCGTGCGCACGGGAATCGAGTGTTCCCGCCGCGGGCTGTCCCAGATGAGCTCTTCGGGCGAATTGAAGTCCACCGCGCGTTCGCAGACGAACTGGAAGACGTGCCAGCCGGTCTGGCGGCGGTTCGCGCTCAGGTTGCCGTTCCCGTTCTCGTCGAGCACGATGTTCACCGCCTGCGACGGCGGCCCGAGCCATTCGGACGAAGCCGTCACGAACTTGAAGGAGATTTTTTCGACGCCTTCGCTACGGAACACGCGCACGAGCGGCACCGTCAGCTCCCAGATGTCGTGCTGTCCCATGACCTTGCGCCGCAGCCGCCAGTCGGGATTGCCGATCGCCTGCTGCCAGTCGTTGAAGTCGCCCGCGACGAAGATTTCCGATTCCGGCGTCAGGTGGTGATTGCGGTAGAGCTTCGGATGAAGCACGAAGACGACGTCCGCGCCGTTGAAGTAATAGCCGTGAGTGATCCCGGCGATGAGCGGCGGCACGCGGACGATCTCGCGGATCGCGACGCCGGACTTCAGCTTCAGCGGCGGCATTTTGCGCGCGTCGCGCCAATCGCAGGAAAGCTGAACGATGCCCGTGTTGCTCGAAATCCACATCGCGCGTTCGAGCGAGGCGGATTCGGAAGAAGACGCGTTGGCGAAGGCGGGGAAACCCAGAAAATCGGAAATCTTTTTCAGGATGGAAGGCATGGGGCGTGAAGCGGAAAGTTGAAAGGCGAAAACGGAAAAAGGGGGAAATCCGAAGTCCGGCGCGGGAACGCGTTCGGGAGGCGTTCCCGCGCCGGCTCGGCGGAGCGCGTCAGGCTCCGGCCTTCTTCGCCGTGGGCGAATCGGGCGAGAGGCGGCGTTCGCGAATGATCGGCAGCAGCCTGTCGATGAACGCCTGCAGCGTGCACGAGCCTTCGAGAGACTTGTCCGCGCGGGAACGCACGTTGACGAGCCCTGCCTCCATCTCCTTCGCGCCGACGACGAGCATGTGCGGCACCTTGTCGAGTTCGGCGCGGCGGATTTTCGCGCCGAGCTTGTCGGAATGCTCGTCCACGCCGGCGCGGATGCGGTGCGCCTTGAGCTCGTCGCGCATCTTGCGCGCCGCGGGAACGAGCGAGTCGTTCAGCGGCAGGATGCGCACCTGCTCCGGCGCGAGCCACGTCGGGAAGTCTCCCGCGAAATGTTCGATGAGGATGCCGACGAAGCGCTCCATCGAGCCGAACGGCGCGCGGTGAATCATCACCGGGCGGCACGGGCGGTTGTCCGGACCGGAGTATTCGAGCTTGAAGCGCTCCGGCAGATTGAAGTCCACCTGCACGGTGCCGAGCTGCCAGCCGCGCCCGAGGACGTCCTTCACGACGAAGTCGATCTTCGGACCGTAGAACGCGGCCTCGCCCTTTTCCTCGCTGACGGGAACGCCGAGCGTCGCCGCCGCCGCGCGGCACGCGTTTTCGGCCTTGTTCCAGTTTTCGTCCGTGCCGATGTACTTCGACGACTCGGGATCGCGCAGCCCGACGCGCACGGAATAATTCGTCATGCCCAGCGTCGAGAGAATGATCTTCACGAGCTCGAGGCAGCCGAGCACCTCCTGCCCGATCTGATCTTCCGTGCAGAAGAGGTGACCGTCGTCCTGCGTGAAGCCTCGCACACGCGTGAGGCCGTTCAGCTCGCCGGACTGCTCCCAGCGATAGACGGTGCCGAACTCGGCGAGGCGCACGGGCAGATCGCGGTACGAATGCGGCTGCGACGCGAAGATCTTGATGTGGTGCGGGCAGTTCATCGGCTTGAGCAGGAAGCCGTCGAGCTGGCCCGCGGTGAGCAGGTTCGCGAGGTCGGCGCAGGACTTGCCCTCCGTCGCGAGCTTCTGAATCTGCTCCTGGTCGATGACGGGCGTGAACTGCGACTCGCGGTAGTAAGGAAAGTGCCCGGACGTACGGTAAAGGTTCAGGTTGCCGATGTTCGGCGTGAAGACCTGCTTGTAGTCCTGACGGAAGAGCTGCTCGGAAATGAACGTCTGCAGCTCCTGGCGCACGATCGCGCCGTTCGGCGTCCACAGAATCAGCCCCTGGCCGACGTCCTCGTCGATGTGGAAGAGCCTGAGCTCGCGGCCGAGCTTGCGGTGGTCGCGCTTCTTCGCCTCTTCGAGATTCGTGAGGTAGGCGGCGAGCTCGTCCTTCGACGCGAACGCGACGCCGTAGATGCGCTGCAGCTGCTTGTTGTTCTCGTTCCCGCGGTGATACGCGCCCGCGACGGACATGAGCTTGAACGCCTTGATCTGCGACGTGTAGCGCACGTGCGGACCGCGGCACAGGTCGAGAAATTCGCCGTTGCGGTAGAACGTGATCTTCTCGCCCTCGGGAATGTCCGCCAGGCGGCCGGGCTTGAATTCGCGCAGATAGGGCGTTTCCGCGACGAGCTTTTCGGCTTCCTCGCGGGAGACTTCGGTGAATTCGAACTTCTGGTTCTCCTTGGAGATCTTCTTCATCTCCGCCTCGATTTTTTCGAGGTCTTCGGCGGTGAACTTGTGCTCGAGGTCGAAGTCGTAGTAAAAGCCGTTTTCGACGGCGGGACCGACGTCGAGCTGCGCTTCCGGGAACAGCCGCAGAACGGCCGCGCCGAGCACGTGCGCCGCGCTGTGGCGGAGTTCTTCGATGGGCGTCAAAGTTGCCATGTGTCGTTTCTCCTTTCGCGGTTTCAGTCGCCGCAGCCACAGTCGCAGTCGCCGTCGCAGCCGCAATCGCCGCCGCAGCATTCACCTTCGCCGTCGCCGCCGTGGCAGCCGCAGGAGCAGCCCGGCATGTGCGGATGGCCTTCGGCGATCTCGCGCTTCGTCGCCTCGCGCACCGAGGCGATCTCCACGTCGAAGAAGAGCGTCACGCCCGCGAGCGGGTGGTTGCCGTCCATCTTCACGTTCTCGGCGTCGCTTTCGACGACGGTGAACGCGTGGACGTTCCCGTCCGCCGCCTGCGCGTGGAAGCGCATGCCGGGAACGATGTCGCCCTCGAATTCGATGTTTTTGCGCGGAACGGAAATCACCAGATCGTCGCGCTTGACGCCGTAGCCGAGCTCCGGCGCGACGACGACGCTTTTTTTGTCGCCGACCGCGAGGCCGACGAGCTCGCTCTCGAGCCCGGGAATGATGTTGCCCGCGCCGTGCAGGTATTCGAGCGGCTCGCGCCCGTCGGAGGAATCGATGACGTTCCCGTCCTTGTCCTTCAGCGTGTAGTGGAAGCCCACCACGTGGTTGTCTTGAATCTTCATAAAGTCCTTGAGAAAAACGTAATTGAAATTGAATGACGCGGGAACGGCGGAACGGAACCGCGTTCCCGCGCGAAGCTCATTTCGCCGCGGAAAGGCGCGTCCGGCGCTCGAGCGCGGCCTTGATGAACGCCGCGAAGAGCGGGTGCGGCGCCGAGGGCTTCGACTTGAATTCCGGATGGAACTGCACGCCGACGTACCACGGATGATTCTCCGCCTCGACGATCTCGACGAGATCGAGCTCGGCGTTCACGCCCGCGACCTTCAGCCCCGCGGCGACGAGCGCGTCGCGGTAGCGGTTGTTGTATTCGTAGCGGTGGCGGTGGCGTTCCTGAATCGCGTCCGCGCCGTAGGCCTCCCGCGCGCGCGTTCCCGCGACGAGCGAACAGGCGTAGGCGCCGAGGCGCATCGACGCGCCCTTGTTCACGATCTTCTTCTGCTCTTCCATGATGTCCACGACGGGATTCTTCGTCGCGGGATCGAACTCGGTCGAAGTCGCGTCCGCGAGCCCGAGCACGTCGCGCGCGTATTCGATGACGGCAATCTGCATGCCCAGGCAGATGCCGAAATACGGCACGCCGCCTTCGCGGGCGTAGCGCGCCGCGAAGATTTTCCCGGGAATGCCGCGGTCGCCGAAGCCGCCGGGAACGAGAATGCCGTCCAGGTCCTTCAGCGCCTCGGCGCCCTGCTCCGTCAGATTTTCGGAGTCGATGCGCTTGATCTCCACGCCGCAGTCGTTCGCGATCCCGCCGTGCGTGATCGCCTCGTAAATGGACTTGTAGGCGTCCTGCAGCTCGATGTATTTGCCGACGACGCCGATCTTCACGTGATGCGCCGGGTATTTCAGGCGGCGGACGATGTCCTTCCACTGCAGCAGATTGCGGTGGCGGATGTGCGGATGATTTTCGAGATGGAGCGACTTGATGACCTCGTTGTCGAGGTGCTCCGTCGCGAGCATCAGCGGCAGCTCGTAGATCGAGAACGGCACGTCGCGGCACTCGACGACGGCGCTCACGGGAACGTTGCAGTAAAGGCTCATCTTCTGGCGCATCTCGAGCGTCAGCGGGCGCTCCGTGCGGCAGACGAGAATGTCGGGCTGGATGCCGATCTCGCGCAGTTTCGCGGTGGACTGCTGCGCGGGCTTCGTCTTCATCTCGCCCGCGGCGCGGATGTAGGGAACGAGCGCGCAGTGCACGAAGCAGACGTTGTCGCGCCCCTTGTCGAGCTGGAACTGGCGCAGCGCCTCGAGGAACGGCAGCCCCTCGATGTCGCCCGTCGTCCCGCCGAGCTCCGTGATCAGCACGTCCACGCCTTCGCCGCCGCGCACGATACGCTCCTTGATCTCGTTCGTGACGTGCGGAATCACCTGCACGGTCTTGCCGAGATAGTCGCCGCGGCGCTCCTTCGCGATCACGGCCTCGTAGATCTTGCCGGAAGAGACGGAATTGTCGCGCGAGAGCGTTCCCGACGTGAAGCGCTCGTAGTGACCGAGGTCGAGGTCCGTCTCCGCGCCGTCGTCGGTGACGAAGACCTCGCCGTGCTGATACGGCGACATCGTGCCCGGATCCACGTTAAGATACGGGTCGAATTTTTGCATGCGCACCTTCAGCCCGCGCAGCTCCAGCAGCGCGCCGAGCGCCGCCGCCGTAAGCCCTTTTCCCAAAGAAGAAACTACTCCGCCTGTGACAAAAATGTATTTCATAACCTTGGGAATTTAAGATACGCCAAATGCCCGTAAATGAAAAGCGCGATTTCGCCCGCGAAACACGCGCGGAAACTTCGGGAGACGGGAACGCCCGCATTCTCCGCCTTTCATTTTCGGGAGAATTGCCGTATGATGCGCGCATGGAAAAGATCATCGCCGTGACCGGCGGAACCGGATTTCTCGGAAGCGCCGTCGTGCGCCGCTGTCTCGAACGCGGCTGGAGCGTGCGCGTCGTCGGGCGGCGGAAGAAGCCGGACGTCGAGACGCCCGGGACGGAGTATTTTTCGTGCGACGTCGGCAAAGACGCGAAGCGGCTCGCGGAAATCTTCGCCGGCGCGGACGCCGTCTTCCACGTCGCCGCCAAGGCCGGCGTCTGGGGCTCCCGCCGCGCGTATTTCGACGCCAACGTCGCGGGAACGCGCAACGTGATCGCCGCCTGCCGCGAAGCCGGCGTGCGCCGTCTCGTGCACACGAGCACGCCCAGCGTCGTCTTCAACGGGCTCGACATCGACGGCGGAGACGAATCGCTCCCGTACAGCTCGCCCCGCTCCGACGCCTGTCGCTACGCGCTTTCGAAGGCGGAGGCGGAACGCCTCGCGCTCGCGGCGGACGGCCCGAAGCTGCGCACGGTCGCCCTGCGCCCGCACCTGATCTGGGGCGAAGGCGATCCGCACCTGATTCCGCGCGTCCTCGAGCAGGCGTCGCTCGGCAGGCTGCGCATCGTCGGCGACGGCAAAAACCGCGTCGATCTCACCCACGTCGAAAACGCCGCGCACGCGCACATGCTCGCGCTCGACGCGCTTTTCCGCGACGACGCGCGCGTCTTCGGGAAAGCCTATTTCGTTTCCGACGGCGCTCCCGTCGCGCTCTGGGACTGGATCGGCGCGTTTCTCGAAGGCGTCGGCGTGCCGCGCCCGCGCGCGGACCGCGCCGTGCCCTTCCGCTCGGCGCGCTTCGCGGGAACGCTGCTCGAAATTTTCTGGAAGCTCTTCGCCGTCGCGGGCGAGCCGCCGATGACGCGCTTCGTCGCCTCCGAACTCGCGAAAAGCCACTGGTTCAAAATCGACGCCGCGCGGCGCGATCTGGGCTACGCGCCCGTCGTCGATCCCGCGGAGGCGTTCGCGCGTCTCGTCAGTCTTTACAAAGGAAGAACATGATCGTTTCTCTGAACGGAAAACTCCTCGAAGCCTCGATTTTCCGCGCCGTCGTCGAATGCGCCGGCGTGGGCTACGAGGTCAACATCCCGCTTTCGACCGCGGAAAAACTGCCCGACGTCGGCGGGAACGTCCGCCTGTTCACGCTGCAGACGTTCCGCGAGGACGGCCAGTCGCTCTACGGATTCGCCGCCGCCGAAGAGCGCGACTTCTTCAAGATGCTGATCGAAAAAGTCAGCGGCATCGGGCCGGGAACGGCGCTGAAGATCTTTTCGCGGCTCTCGCTGCCGGTGCTCCGGGACGCAATCCGCGCGGGCGACGTCGGCATGCTCTCGCAGTGCCCCGGCATCGGGAAAAAGACGGCGGAACGCCTCGTCGTCGAGCTGCGCGACAAGGTCGGCGCCGCCGCGAAGAGCGCTCCCGCCAAAGGCGGCGAAATCCCGGCGACGGCGCTCTCGGGCGACGCGGGAACGCCCTCGGCGCAGGCGGACGCCGTCGCCGCGCTCACGGCGCTCGGCTTCAAGCTCGACCAGGCGGACAAGGCCGTCCGCCGCGCGCTCCGGCAGTGCGGCGACGACGCCTCGACGGAGGCGCTCGTCCGCGCCGCGCTCGGCAACTGACGCGCCGCCGTCATGGAAATCTCCGCGCTGCTTTCGTTTCTGAGCGCGTCCGTGCTGCTGACGCTCGCGCCGGGGCCGGACATTCTTTTCGTGCTCGCGAAGAGCCTCGCCGAAGGCGCGCGGGCGGGATTTTCCGTCGCCTGCGGGCTGATCACGGGAACGTTCGTGCACACGGCGCTCGCGGCGTTCGGCGTCTCCCTGCTCATTCGCCAGTCGCCCGCGCTGTTCGGCGCGGTGAAATGGCTCGGCGCGGCGTACCTGATCTTTCTCGGCGTCCGCGCGTGGCGGCATCGCGGAGAAAATCCCGCCGCGGGAACATCGGCGGGCGCGGGCGCGGCGAAGCGCGCGGGAGCGTTCCCGCGGCTGTGGGCGACGGGGCTGCTGATGGCGACGCTCAACCCGAAGCTCATCGTCTTTTTCCTCGCGTTCCTCCCGCAGTTTCTCCCGCGCGACGTCGCGGATCCGCGCGCGTGCCTGCTCCTGCTCGGCGCGATTTTTTCCGCTCAGGCGCTGGCGGTCTTTTCGTGCGTCGCCGTCTTCGCGGGAAGGCTCTCGCGGGCGCTGCGGGAACGCCCCGCCTCCGCGCGCGTCCTGAACGCGGCGACCGCGCTGACGCTCTTCGCCATCGCCGCGGGCGTCCTCTTCGCCTCCTGAAAATTTCAACGCAAAGAACGCGTCCGAAATTTGCTCGCCGCGGCGCGGGCGGCGCGTTAGCGTTCCCGCATCATGAACGGAGAAATTTCCTGGGAACACATGCTGACCGTGCTCGCGCTGACGACGTTCGCGGGCATGGCGACGGGCATCGGCGGCGCCGTCGGCTTTTTCGTCAAAAAGAACGACGTGCGCCTGCTCACGTTTCTGCTCGGGCTCTCCGCCGGCGTCATGGTGTACATCAGCTTCGTCGAGCTGCTCGCCTCGGCGCAGGATTCGCTGGCGGAGGCGCACGGGAAGTTCTCCGGGCACCTGATCGGGCTTTCGGCGTTTTTCGGCGGCATGCTCGTCGCGATGCTGATCGACCGGCTCGTTCCCGAAGACGAGAATCCACACGAGGCGCACGGCCCCGCGGAGCTGCACGTTCCCGTGGCGCCGCCGAATCAGGACGCCGCGACCGCGCTGAAGATGCGGCGCTCCGGCCTGCTCTTCGCGCTCGCGATCGGCATCCACAATTTTCCCGAGGGCATGGCGACGTTCGCGGCGGGCATGAACTCGCTCACGCTCGGCGTGCCGATCGCGCTCGCCGTCGCGCTGCACAACATTCCCGAAGGCATCACGGTCTCCGTTCCCGTCTATCACGCGACGGGCTCGCGCGCCAAGGCGTTCAAGTACTCGATTCTCTCGGGGCTTTCGGAGCCGGTCGGCGCGGCGATCGCGATGGCGTTTCTCTATCCGTTCCTTTCGGAGACGACGCTCGCCGTGCTTTTCGCGGCGGTCGCGGGAACGATGGTCTTCATCGCGTTCGACGAGCTGCTGCCGATGGCGGAGCGCTGGGGCTTCCACCACATTTCGATCTACGGAATCATCGCGGGCATGCTGCTGATGGGCTTCACGCTCGCGGTGATCTGACACGGGCTTTTTCAGTCGAGCAGAATCAGCGCCATGATGACGAGATTTTCCGCGCCCGTGTTGAGCAGGCCGTGGGAATGCCCGTGCGGCGTGAACGTGACGTCGCCGACGCCGATTTCGCGCACGTTCCCGTCGTCGTTGTAGGCGCCGCGGCCCGCGAGCACGTAGTAGGTCTCGCTCTCGTTCATGTGCTTGTGGAAGCCGATTTCGCAGCCCGGCTCGAGCGTGACCCGCGCGTACATGCGCGCGGAGCGCTTCATCTGCTCCGCGTCGAGCAGATGATCGATGATGACGTGTCCCTTGCCGCCGGCAAGGCCTTCGATGCGTACGATTTTCGTTGCCATGGTCGCCGATTTTACGCCGCGGCTCCGAGAAAATAAACCCCTAATAAACCCTGAACCTTAAACCCTAACCCATAAACCTTAAACCATAACCGGCTCCGAAGGAGCTTTACTCGCTTGCCGCGCGCGTTCCCGCGAAACATTATCGCGGAAACGGCGTTTAAGGGAAAATCCATGGACGAGAACGAAACCGACATTCTGCTGATGCGGCGCATCGCCGAAGACGACGAGGCGGCCGCGCGCGAGCTCATACTCAAATGGCAGAAGCCGCTGATCAATTTCTTCTGGCGCTCGGTCAACGACGTTCACGCGGCGGAGGATCTCGCGCAGCAGACCTTCGTCAAGCTCTGCCGCAGCGCGGCGAAATACGAGCCCAAGGCGGCGTTTTCCTCGTACCTTTTTCACATCGCGCACAACGTGCTCGTCAGCGATTTCCGCGCGCGTTCCCGCCGAGGCGCTGAGCCGACCGATCCCGCGGAGCTGCCCGCCGTCGCCGCGCCGGAGACGGATCTCGCCGAAAACGAGCTGAAGAAGAACTTCGCGCGCGCTGTCGAGGCGCTGCCCGAAAACCAGCGCACGGCGATTCTCCTGCTCTGCCAGCAGGAGCTTTCCTACGCCGAAATCGCCGACGCGATGAGCGCGCCCGTGCAGAACGTCAAAAACTGGATTCACCGCGCGCGGCAGACGCTGCGAGAATCGCTCGCGGAATTTCTCGAAAAATGAACCGCCGCGACGAAACCTTTTCCGGCCTCCGGAGTTTTAAGAAAAGACAAAGCATGAAAAACGAAAGACAAGACGCGGAAGCGACCCTGAACCGGTTCCTGGCGGAAATGCCCGCCGAGCCGAGCGGCGATTTTCCGTCGCGCGTGCTCGCGGAGCTCTCCGCGGGCGACCGCCGCCTCGCGCGCCTCTTCAGGGAAACGCCCGTCGTTCCCGCGCCCGACTTCGCGGAAAAGACGCTCGCCGCGATCCGCACCGCGAAGGAAGAATCCGCGGACGCCGCCGGGCGGAACGCGGTGCCGTTCCGCCGCCCGCGCTTCTTCACGGGAATGCGCCTCTTCCGCGCGGCGGCGCTCGCCGCGAGCCTCGCGATCGTCTGCGGCGTCGCGTTCCGCTTCGGCGGGAACGCCTCCGGCGACCGGCTCGAAGAACGCCTCGCGCGAACGCTCGCGGACGATCCCGAACTTTACGCGCTCGCGCAGGCGGAGGACGAGACGCCGTCCTTCGACGAGCTGCTCGAAGCCTCGCGGATTCTCTCCAACATCGATCCCAACGTCCTGGAGATCTTCGCCTACAATGATTAAGAAAATCCTTTTTCTGCTCGCAGCGGGCGCGATCTGCGCCTACGCCGCCGAGAATCCGCACCCGCGCCGACGCGGGAACGACGCGCCGCCGCCCCCGCCGCCGACGGAAACGGAAGCGGAATGCCGCGACTGCGGACCGCTCCCGCCGCCACCCCGAAACGTGTCCCCGCAGGAGATGCAGATGCTGAAGACGCTTTTTTCCATGTCCGACGCGGAGCTGGCGCGTATCCGCGAGCTCATTACGCGGCTGGAGCGGACGCCCGAAAGTAGGCGCAGGGAAATGGCGCGCGATCTCGAGTGCGCCACTTCGGAAGATCCCGAAACGCGGGAAAAATTCATGACGGAAATGCGCCGCCGCTACGACGAACGCCGCCGCAACCTGCTCGCGCGCTACTACGCGACGCTGCCGGAAGACCGGGCGAAGGCGGAGGCGGAGGCGTTTCTGAAGATGTCCCGGCGGGAGCAGTTCGACTATCTCCGCGAAGTCCGCGAGAAGCTCGGGCTTCCGAAACCGGAAGCCGGCAAGCGCCGCGGCGCGGACAAAAAAGCGCCCCCGCCCCGCGACGGCGAGTGAGCGGCGTTCCCGCCGTTCTCCGCGAAAAAAAAACGCGCGACGCCCCGGACGCCGCGCGTTTTTCGCGTTCCCGCGCGCGCGGAGGGCGAAGGTTTTGCGTTCCCGCGGAAAAAAGTGTAGCGTGCGCCGCAAGTTATGAGTGAAAAAACGACCGAGATGGCGGCGCTCGAAGGCGCGCCGATTTTCCCGCTGCTGGTGAAGTACTCGCTTCCCGCGATTGCGGGCATGGTCGCGTTCTCGCTCTACAACGTCGTGGACAGCATCTTCATCGGCCAATGGATCGGCGCGGACGCGCTGGCGGCGATCGCGATCGCGTTTCCGGTGATGAATCTGACGTTCGCGCTCGGGACGCTCGTCGGCATCGGCGGCGCGGCGGTCACGTCGATCCGGCTCGGCGAAAAGAAGCTCGACGCCGCCCTCGCCGTGCTCGGGAACGTGCTGCTGATGAGCCTCGCGCTCGGCGTCGGCTTCGGCTGGGGGACGAACGCGTTTCTCGCGCCGATCCTGCGCGCGTTCGGCGCGGGCGAAAACACGCTGGAGCCCGCCTACGACTTCATGCGCGTCATTCTTTTCGGGCTTCCCGCGACGTTCCTGTTCTTCAATCTCAATCACGTGATGCGCGCCTCGGGCTATCCGCGCAAGGCGATGCTCTCGACGATCATCACGGTGCTCGTCAACGTCGCGCTGGCGCCGCTCTTCATCCGCGGCTTCGGCTGGGGCATGCGCGGCGCGGGCGCGGCGACCGTCATCGCGCAGCTTTTCGGCCTGGTCTGGATCCTGGCGCACTTTCTGAATCCGAAGAGCGTGCTCGCGTTTTCGCGCGGCATTTTCCGCCCGAGCTTCGAGGCGATGAGGAGCATCGTCGCCATCGGGCTTTCGCCGTGCCTGATGAACGTCTGCGCCTGCGTGGTGGTGGTCGTCATCAACCGCGCCCTGCTCGAGCACGGAGGCGACGTCGGCGTCGCCGCCTACGGCATTCTGAGCCGCGTGCAGATTCTGATCGCGATGATCGTCATCGGCATCACGCAGGGCATGCAGCCGATCGTGGGCTACAACCACGGCGCGGGCGCGACGGGGCGCGTGCGCGAAACGCTGCGCTACGGCGTGATCGCGGGAACGGCGGTGACGGCGCTCGGCGGGCTCGCCTGCGTGCTCCTGCCGCATCTGATCTCCGTCCAGTTCACGGACGACGCCGCGCTGCTCGCCGTCTCCGACGAAGCGCTGCGCCTTTCCTGTCTGGCGTTCCCGCTCGTGGGCATGCAGATCGTCATCGGCAATTTTTATCAGGCGATCGGGCACGCGAAGCTGGCGATCTTCCTTTCGATGACGCGCCAGATGCTTTTTCTGATTCCGCTGCTGATCGCGTTCCCGCATTTCTGGGGAACGCGCGGCGTGTGGCTGAGTTTCCCCGTCGCGGATTTTCTCGCCTGGGCGCTGAACGTCGTGCTCATTCTCGTCTTTCTCAAGAGCTACTCCGCCGTTCCCGCCGACGTCGCGGGAACGCTCGCGCGCCGCGAAAAAGCCTGAGGCCGCGCGGGCGCGAATTTGCTTTTCGTCGCGCGGTTTTTGCGTCAGAATCGCCGCAATTTTCCGCGTGAGGCATTCGCGCGCTCATCCCGATTGAAACCCGAAATCCGCAAAACAATGAACGAGCGCAAACGCATAGTATTTTTCGCATCGGACGGCATCGCGCTGCCCATTCTAGAGACTTTGATTTCGGCGCCCCTGCGCGCGCAGGTGAGCATCGAGGCCGTTTATTCCCAGCCCGACCGTCCGCACGGACGCGGGCAGAAGGTCAGCCCCAATCCCGTCGCGCGTTGGGCGCGGGACTTCGGCGTGCCGCTTTTTCAGCCCGAAAAACTCGGCGAGGAGGACGCGGCGCGCCTGCGGGAACTGCGCTGCGACATCGGGCTCGTGATGGCGTACGGTCACATTCTGCGCGAGAACCTGCTCGCCGCGCCGACGCTCGGTTTCTACAACTACCACGCGTCGCTGCTGCCGCACTACCGCGGCCCCGCGCCGATCGAGGCCGCCATCGCCAACAACGACGGCGGCGCCGGCGTCACGCTGCAGAAGATCGTTCCCGCGCTCGACGAAGGCGACATCGTCGGCAGCGCGGTCATTCCGCTCGACACGGGTTCGACGCGCGCGTCGCTGCGCGAAAAGATCGCCGAGGCGTGCATCTTCATCACGACGGACACGATTCCGCGCATCATCGCGGGCACGGTCGAGCCGATTCCGCAGAGCGAAAAGCACGTCTCCTACACGCGCAAAATCTCGCGCGCGGACTCCGGGCTGGATTTCCGCGTTCCCGCGAAGCTGCTCAGCGCGCGCGTCCGGGCGCTTTCCGGCTGGCCGGGCTGCACGATTCCCTACGAGGGCATGGAGCTCAAGCTCGGGCACGTCGAGGCGTTCGACGATCCGACGTTCCCGCAGGACGCCGCGCCGGGCACCGTCGTCTCGCGCAACAAGGGCGAGCTCGTCATCGCGACGGGACGCGGGCTGCTGAACGTGTATTCGCTGCAGCGTCCGGGCGGGCGCATGCTGCCCGCGCGGGATTTCCTCACGGGACTGAAGATTCCCGCGGGAACGGTGCTCGAAAGCCGCGAGATGATCCCGCTTTCGCGCGCGACGCCGTGGCCGCGCCCGGCGAAGAAGCCGTCGGGCGCCGACCGAGCGGCTCAGTAGGCGCGCGCGGCGCGGTTTTCGTAGAAATTGACGTACGCGCGGTTGAGGGCCCGGAAGCCGCCGCGCGTCGGATAGTTCCCCGTGAAATACCACGCTCCCGCGCTGCCGGGGCACGCCTTGAGCAGGTTGTCGATCGTCTGATAAATCAGCACGAGCTCGCCGTGCCAGTCGCAGTCCGGATAGACGAGCTCGGCGCACTTGCGGGAGATCTCCTCGTCGGAGAACTGCGCGTAAATGCGGCCGACGTGGTTGACCATGTCGGGCTCGGGCTTTTCGAGTTCCCGCACGCAGTCGGCGTAGACTTCGCGGAGAATGTCGCCCTTGCCGCTCTGCTGGCAGAGCTGGACCGCCGCCTGGAACGCGAGGAACTTGCCCAGCTCGCTCATGTCGATGCCGTAGCAGTCCGGATAGCGCACCTGCGGCGCGGACGAGCAGACGATGATCTTTTTCGGATTCGGACGGGAAAGGATCTTGAGAATGGACTCGCGCAGCGTCGTGCCGCGCACGATCGAGTCGTCGATGATGACGAGGTTTTCGCCCTCGCGGACGACGCCGTAGGAAATGTCGTACACGTGCGAGGCGAGGCGGTTGCGCGTCTTTTCCTGCGAAATGAAGGTGCGCAGCTTGATGTCCTTGTGCGCGACTTTTTCGCCGCGCGGCCAATTGCCCATGATGAGGCGTTCGATGAGCGCCTCGTCCACGGTCCCGTTCTTCACGGCGGCGAGCAGTTCCTCGCGCACTTCGCGGCGGCGGCTGACGCGCAGCTCCGCCATCATGCCGTAGTAGGCGGTTTCCGCCGTGTTCGGGATGAACGAGAAGACCGTGTTCGCCAGGTCGTGGTCGATTTCTTCGAGAATCTGCGGCACGAGCGCGGCGCCGAGCGCCTTGCGCTCGCGGTAGATCGCGACGTCGTTCCCGCGCGAGAAATAGAGCCGCTCGAACGTGCAGTGCGTCTTTTCGCCGGGCTCGAAAATCTTTTCGAAGCGCGTCTCGCCGTGGTTCTCGACGATCATCGCCGAGCCGGGCGTGAGCTCCTCGACCTGGCTTTCCTCGGCGTTGAAGATCGTCATCAGCGCCGCGCGTTCGGACGCGACGGCGACGACTTCGTCCGTGCGCAGAATGAAGCACGGGCGGATGCCGTTCGGGTCGCGCATCGCGAACATGTCGCCGTTGCCCGTGACGCCGCAGAGCGCGAAGCCGCCGTCCCACTTGACGGAAGCCTTGCGGAGCACGTCGGCGAGGTCGATGCGGCGGGAAATGATTTCGGGCATTTCACGCCCGGGAACGCCCTTGTCGCGCAGCTCGCGGAAGATCGTCGTGTGCGCGTCGTCGAGCCAGAAGCCGAGCTCCTCGAGCAGCGACTGCGTGTCCGTCGAGAACACGGGATGCGCGCCGCGGTTGACGAGGATTTCGTTGAGTTCGCCCGGATTCGTGATCGAAAAATTGCCCGCAATCATCAGGTTGCGCGTCGGCCAGATGGATTTGCGGGCGAAGGGGTGGCAGGTCGAAAGATCGTAGTTGCCGGAGGTGCCGTAGCGGAGATGCCCGATCAGCAGCTCGCCGCCGAAATTGAAGTTCTCCTTCACCGTGGCGGGGATTTCCGGGAAGATTTTGCCCTCGCGGACCTTCTCCTCGTAATCCGCGAGCTGGCGCGAGAACATTTCCGTGAGCGCCCCCGAGCCCAGCGCGCGGTCGCGCGCCATGAAGCTTTCTCCCGCGGGAACGTTGAGCTTCACGCATCCGATGCCGGCGCCGTCCTGTCCGCGGTTGTGCTGCTTTTCCATCAGCAGGAACAGCTGGTTGAAGCCGTACAGCGGCGTCCCATACTTGTGCTCGTAGTATTCGAGCGGTTTCAGAAGCCGGACGACGGCAATTCCGCATTCGTGTTTGATCGGATCGCTCATAGAAAATCGAAGGTGTCTAAAGAAAATCCTGTTGCGCCTCCCGCCTCAACAAAAAAACGCGCCGGAGAACCCGCGCGGGAACGCCCGCGGGCGCAAAAAAAGCCCGCGGCGTTTCGCGGGCTTTTTCGTGGTTGTCCGACCAGGATTCGAACCTGGACAAAGTGAACCAAAATCACTTGTGCTGCCATTACACCATCGGACAATTTTCGAAAAGAAGGCTTTCAAAAAAATTGTAAGGCGAAAACCTTGTCAACGCGTTTCCGCGGGCGCGCCTCACTTGATCAGCGCGGCGCGGATGCGCTCGAGCTCGCGCACCTTTTCCGGACGGATTTCGCAGAGGCCGCGTCCGAGCTGGAGCGCGATCGCGAGCGTGTGGCAGTACGCGTCGAGAATCTCCACGCGCCAGTAGGCGTCCTCGGCGTTCTTGCCCCAGCAGAGCACGCCGTGATTCTTCATGATGACGGCCTGGTGCCCGCGCGCGCATTCGGCGACGGTCTCGGCGAGCTCGGGCGCGCCCGGCGTCTGGTATTCCGCGATGCCGATGCTGCCGAGGAAGATTTCCGCTTCGGGAATGATGCCCTTGGCGGGAACTTCGTTGGAGATCGCGAAGGCGGTCGCGTGCGGCGGATGCGCGTGGACGCAGGCGCGCGCGTTCGGAACGCGCTTGAGCACTTCGAGGTGCGTCATCGCCTCGCTCGTGCGGCGCCGCGTTCCCGCGAGCTGATTGCCCGCGAAGTCGATCAGGCAGATGTCCTCGGGCTTCATGAAGCCTTTGGAGACGAGCGTCGGCGTGCACAGGACGAGGTCGTCGCCCACGCGGACGGTGATGTTGCCGCCGTTGCCGTCCACGAAATCCTTGGCCCAGATGCGGCGGCCGATGTCGCACATCTGCGACTTGATCCGGCTGATTTCGGGCGAGCCGAAGAACGCCTCGATTTCCTCGGGCGTCTTCGCGTCGGCGCCCGGCGTCCATTCGTAGGCTTTGCCGAAGGGATTGACGGGGGCGACCTTCGCGGTCTTTTTTTCGAGAAGCGCATCGAGCTTGGCTTCGATCGCGTTCAGGCGGGTTTCGATGTCGGAATTTTCCATGTCGATGAAACGAGGGGTTGAGAAAAAAATCAGTTGGCGAAACGGAAGACGGCGACGTCGCCGTCCCTGAAGACGTATTCCTTGCCTTCGAGGCGGTACTTGCCGGCTTCGCGCGCGGCGGCGACGGAACCCGCGGCGATCAGGTCTTCGTAGGAGACGACGTCCGCCTTGATGAAGCCCTTTTCGAAATCGGTGTGGATGATGCCCGCGCACTGCGGCGCCGTCATGCCTTTCCGGAACGTCCAGGCGTGCACTTCCTTTTCGCCCGCGGTGAAGTAGGAGGCGAGTCCGAGCAGATCGTAGGAAAGGCGGATGAGCTGGGAGACGCCGGAATCCTCCACGCCGAGGCTTTCGAGGAATTCCCTGCCCTCCTCGGGCGAGAGTTCGCAGAGCTCCGCCTCGACCTGCGCGCAGATGACGCAGACGCGCGCGTCGTGGTTGTCCGCGACGTAGCGGCGGACGGCCTCGACGTAGGGATTCTTCGCGGGATCGGCGAGGTGAGACTCGTCCACGTTGCACGCGTAGAGCACGGGCTTCATCGAGAGCAGCGAGAACAGCTTCACGCGCTTGAGCTCCTCTTCGTTCATCGGGAGCGACGCCGCCGTCCTGCCTTCGTTGAGATGCGGAATGAGGCGGTTGAGCAGAGCGACGTTCGCCGCCGCCTCCTTGTCCTGCCCGCGCATCTTCTTCACGTTCTTGTCGAGCTGCGATTCACACGACTGCAGGTCCGCGAGAACGAGCTCCGTCGTGATCACCTCGATGTCGCGCACGGGATCGACCGAACCCATGTTGTGGATGATGTCGTCGTTGTCGAAGCAGCGGACGACGTGCACGATGGCGTCCACTTCGCGGATGTTGGCGAGAAACTTGTTGCCGAGCCCTTCGCCCTTGGACGCGCCCGCGACGAGACCGGCGATGTCCACGAACTCGATCGCGGCGGGAATGACGACGTTCGTCTTCGCGAGAACGCGGAGCGGTTCGAGGCGCGCGTCCGGCACTTCGACGATGCCCACGTTGGGCTCGATCGTGCAGAAAGGATAATTGGCGGCTTCGGCGTTGCGGGAACGCGTCAGCGCGTTGAAAAGCGTGCTTTTGCCGACGTTCGGCAAACCGACGATACCTGCTTGTAACATAATGCGTTCATTCTGACATGTCCGCGCGGCTTTTTAAATCCGATTTTTGCCGCGTCCTCGCGCGCGCCGAGGCACGCGACAATGAAGAACCGCGCGCGACGGCGGGCGTCGCGCGCGGTTCTTCGCGGCTCGGGAACGGCTCAGGCGAGCACGTTGTCGATCAGGCGCGTCCGGGACTCCGTCATGCGCACGGCGACGGCGATCAGCGTCTCTCCCGGCAGAATTTTTTCGAGCGGCGCCATCGTGGAATTGTTCACGATCTCGACGTAGTCCGTCTCGAAAATCGGGTCGGCGGCGAGCGTTTCCGTGAACGCGCGCGCGAGCGTCTTCGCGTCGTCCGTTCCCGCGGCGATCTTTTCGAGAAGCGCGCGGAGCGTCGCCTGGATGCGCGGCGCGGCGGCGCGTTCCCGCGGCGTCAGATACTGATTGCGGGAGCTGAGGGCGAGCCCGTCGCCTTCGCGGACGATCGGCGAGACGCGCAGCTCCACGGGCATGTGGAGATCGCGCACCATGCGCTTGAGCACGGCGACCTGCTGCGCGTCCTTCTGTCCGAAGACGGCGACGTGCGGCTGCGCGAGATTGAAGAGCAGATTGACGACGGTGCAGACGCCGCGGAAATGCGTCGGGCGGGAACGCCCACAGAGCCCCTGAGAACAGGCGTTTTCGGTGACGAAGGTGCTCGCGTCGGGCGCGTAGACGTCGCCGGGCGCGGGCGCGAAAAGCACGTCGACGCCGTGCGCTTCGCAGACCCGCTTGTCGGCCTCGAGCGTGCGCGGGTACTTGTCGTAGTCCTCGTTCGGCCCGAACTGCGTCGGGTTGACGAAGACGGAGACGACGAGCACGTCGGCGAGCGGGCGGGCGGCGTCCATCAGCGAGGCGTGTCCGGCGTGGAGGTTGCCCATGGTCGGCACGAGAGCGATCTTCTTGCCTCGGGCGCGGAGCTCGAGCGCGGTTTTCTGCAGTTCCTTCGGATCGTGAATGACAATCATCTTTGCTGAAAAAATTGCGCCCGAGGATACGCCGCGTTCCCGCCTTCCGCGAGAAAAAACGCGGCGCGGGAACGCCGCCCCGTCAACGCTCTTCGGCGGCGTGCTGCGCGTAGTTCATGATCTCCTCGAGCGAGGTGACGCCGCGCTTCACCTGTTCCCAGCCGCACCGCTGCAGCGAGCGCATGCCTTCGCGCAGCGCCTGTTCGCGGATCTCGCTCGCCGAACGCTTTTCGACGATGAGGTCGTGAATCTTTTCCGAAACGGGAAGAATCTCGAAGATGCCGACGCGCCCGCGGTAGCCGATGCCGCGGCAGTATTCGCAGCCCGCGGGAACGTTCGCCGTGCGGATTTCCGGCGCGAGCGCGGGATCGAGCCCGAGCGCGACGAGGCACGACTTCACGTACGCGGGATCGTATTTCGCGGGCTTCGAGCAACGCAGGCAAAGCCGCCGCACGAGCCGCTGCGCGATGATCATCTCCACCGAGGAGGCGATGAGAAACGGCTCGATGCCCATGTCCGTGAGCCGCGTGAGCGCGCCGGGCGCGTCGTTCGTGTGCAGCGTGGAAAGCACGAGGTGCCCCGTGAGCGCGGCGCGGATCGCGATGTCGGCGGTCTCGCCGTCGCGGATTTCGCCGACCATGACGACGTCCGGGTCCTGACGCAGAATGCTGCGAAGCACGTTCGCGAACGTGAGCCCGATTTCGCTCTGCACCTGCGTCTGATTCACGCCGGGCACTTCGTATTCGACGGGATCCTCGACGGACATGAGGCGCAGGTTCGGCGTGTTGATGCGGCGCAGAAACGCCGTCAGCGACGTCGATTTGCCCGAGCCCGTCGGTCCCGTGACGAGAATGATGCCGTGCGGCAGGCGCAGGTGCGCGTTGATCGTCGCCTCGTCGTCGGGCAGGAAGCCGAGGTCGCCGATCGTCAGCGACTGCGCCTTCGTGCCGAGCAGGCGGAGCGAGACGGATTCGCCGTAGAGCGTCGGCAGCGTCGAGACGCGGATGTCGATGGTCTCGCCGTTCTGCTGCGTGAAGGTGATGCGGCCGTCCTGCGGGCGGCGGCGCTCGGAAATGTTCAGCCGCGCCATGATCTTGATGCGCGAGATGATCGCCGCCTGAAACTTCACGAGATTGTCCGGCACGTTCACGGGAACGAGCTCGCCGTCGATGCGGTAGCGGATGGCGAGCGTCTCCTTCTGCGGCTCGAAATGGATGTCCGTCGCGCGGTCGTTCGCGGCCTTCTGCACGATCTCGTTCACGAAGCGGATGATGGCGGCGTTCTCGTCCTCCTCGTCCTCGATCTTTTCCTCGGCGAGGTCGTCGAGCGTCGCTTCGTCGAGCGAGCCGGAGCCGACGCCGAAGCGCTTCGCGATGGTCTCGGAAATCATGTCCGGCGCCGCCATGATCCAGCGCGGGCGCCTGCCGCAGAGCGCGTAAATCCATTCCGACATGCGCGGCTCGGGCGGCCAGCCCGCGGCGAGCGTGAGCGTTCCCGCGGGCGCGTCCGCGCCGACGACGGGCAGGCACTGGTATTCGTGGATCAGGCGCAGCGGGAACGCGGCGCAGTCGGGCGCGAGCTCGAAGCGCGGCGCGAACGCGAGCCCCTCGCGCGCGGCGAGCCGCTCGGCGACGCGCGTCGTCGTCGTTCCCGTCGTCTCCGAGATGAGGCGGCAGCGCAGCTCGAGCGGCGCGTCGAAGATTTCGCGCGCGCGCCCGGCGGAGATTTCGGGGAAAATTTCGGTGAGGTTTTCGGCGGTGATCACGATGAGGAACTTTCGTCTGCGAAGGGAAACTGCCCCAGAGCATGCGCGCTGCGGCATATTCGGACAACGCAAAACCGCGCGGAAAGTTTCGCGGAAAAACGCCGCGCGGGAACGCGCCGTCGGTGCGCCCGCCGCTCAGCCGCGCCGCGCGGGTTTCGGGGGCGCGTGGATGACGACGAGGCGGTTCACCGCGCGCGAAATCGCGGAATAGACGCGGCGCGGGCTCCAGTCGGATGAATTTTCGTCGAGCTCGAAGAGGACGAGCGTTCCCGTCTCGCAGCCCTTGAAGCGCATGCAGGTGAAGTATTCGATCGTTCCGGGCTCGAAGCGGCGAAGCGGCGGCGAGACGACGCGGAAGCCGCCGACTTCGACGTCGGCGCCGATGCAGGTGTCTTCGGGACGCGCGCGCGGGCCGATGATCGTGATTTCGTTCCCGGGGACGCCGCGCGTGCGCAGGCTGCCGAGCGTTTCCGAGAGCGCGGCGCGGCATGCCTCCGCCGTCTCCGGGAAAAATTCGCGGACGTCCTCGCCCTCCGGCGTTCCCGCGGACAGTTCCGTTCCGTCCTGGAGGCGCTCGCGCACGGCGTCGAAGATCGCGCGCGTGTTGCGGCAGTTGCGCGAAAGCACGTGCTCGGGCGCGTCCGCGAGCGAAGGCGGGAGCGCCAGCTCGTCACGGAAGATGTTCTGATTCGGATCGTAAAAAATCACGAAATCGCCTTCGGGCTTCGTCATCGCCTCGACGGCGAGCCACATGTCCGGCGAAAAATCCTGCGCCTCGTCCACGATCACGGCGTCGAATTTCAGAGGATTTTCGCGGAGATTTTCCAGGAGCCGCCGCGGCAGCTCCTCGAAGAACGCGTTGCGCAGCTCCGGCGGCACGGCGTCGCGCTCCGCGTCGGAAATGCCGAGCCGATCCCGCGCGAAGACGGAAAACGCGCGGGCGGAGACGTTCGGGCAATCCTTCGCGGACTCGCGGAAATTTTCGCAGAGCAGCAGGTTGTAGCACAGCAGCAGCACGCTCTTGCTCGAGGCGGCGAGACGCTTCGCCTTTTCGAGCGCGATGACGGACTTGCCCGTTCCCGCGCCGCCGCGCACGCGGAAGCGCGCCAGCCCGCGCGTCGAGGCGTTGAGCACGCGCCCCTGCTCTTCCGTCAGGCGCAGCAGCACCGCGCGTTCCTCCGTCGAATGGTCGCGGAGACGCTCGGCGATTTCGACGAGCCCGCGCAGCGCGTACTCCACGAGCAGGTCGTCGAAGCGCCGCCGCGCGTCCGCGCGGGAACGCGCGTTGCGTAGAAAATTTTCGGCGACAGCGGGCAGGTCGTCCAGATCGTCCGCCCAAATCGCGTTCCCGCGCACGTCCGGCGGCAGAGAGCCATTCCACGCGCAGTCCGGAAAGCACGGCACGCCGACGACGGGGAACGGCAGGCGCTCCTTGTCGCGGAAGCCCAGCTCGTGCTTGAGATACTCGCGGACGAATTCGACCTCCTTCCCGACCTGCTCCCACGGCGAGCGTTCACGCTCGCGGCCGTTCTGCAGCCATTTTCCGCCGCGCCGGGCGAAGACGCCGCTCTTCACTTCAATCGCGAGCAGTCCGAAAATTTCGTGATGCAGCAGAAAATCGATTTCGCCGCAGACGTAAGGCTGGAAGCGAGAGACGTCCGTCGTGTAGTCGAGATTCGTCAGCACCGTCCAGTCGTCGGAGAACTGTTCGAGAATTTTTTCAAGGACGCGCTCTTCGGCTTCGTTGCGCATGCGCGGAGCGCCGTCGGAATTTCGGAGATCGGGATAGATTTTAGCCATAGGGAAAAGAGATTCGGGATTCGGGGAAAAGCGGCAGACTCGGGAACGTCACTGCGGGGGCGGCGTGCAGCGCGCGCGGAAGACGTCCGGGTACGGATAGTGCAGAATGTATTTGCCGGAAAAATACGCGTCGCCGAGCAGCGTCTCGAGCTCGACGATCTTCGCGGGAACGACGCCGAGCGCGTCGTTTTCGGGCGCGAGCTCGCCGCCTTTCCAGTAGAGCACGCCGTTCGCAAGCGAATGCTTCTTTCCGGGCGCGATCAGCTTTTTCACGAGCCCGAAGAACGCGGGAAGATTCGTGACCGCGCGCCCCGTGACGAAATCGAAATGCTTGCCGAGCTTTTCGACGCGGCCGACGCGCGTCTCGACGTTCTTCAGACCGAGCTTTTCCGCGACGTCGGAGACGACGAGGATCTTTTTCGCCACGGAATCCATCAGCGTGAAATGCGCCTGCGGGAACAGCACGGCGAGGAGCAGTCCCGGAAAGCCGCCGCCCGTGCCGACGTCGATCACGCGCGCGCCCGCCATGAGGCGGAGGAACGTTCCCGCGGCGAGGCACGGCGCGTAGTGGTGCCATTCGAGATTGTCGATGTCCTTGCGCGAAACGAGATTGATCTTCGCGTTCCACTCGCGGTGGAGCGCCGCCATGGCTTCGATTTTTTCCCACGCGTCGGCGGGAACGGACGGGAGGACGGATTTTAACTTCTCGACGGCTTCGGACATTTTGAAAGATGCGGGAAAGGTTTATGGTTTATAGTTTATGGTTCAAATTTTCCTTAAACTCTGAACCTTAAACCATAAACGGTCGCGACGCGGCTTTTCACGACACTCCGCGTTTGCTCGTGCGGTAGAAATCGACGAGCTTCTGAATGTGCGGGTTCGCCGCGAGCGCGGGATCGGCGAGGATTTTTTCCAGCGCCTGCGTGCGGTTCAGATTTTCGTGGTAAATGATGCGGTGCGCGAGGCGGAGCGCCTTGACGTCTTCCGCGGGGAAGCCGTTGCGCTGCAGCGCGACGACGTTGACCATCTTCGCGGAAACGTCCGTCGTGCCTTCGACGATCATGTAGGGCGGCACGTCCTGCGTGATGCGCGACATCGCCGCGAGCATCGCGTAGTCGCCGATGCGCGCGAACTGGTGGATGCCCGTGCCCCAGCCGAAATTCACGTGGTCGCCGCAGACGACGTGCCCCGCGAACGCCGCCTGCGAGCTCATCACGAGAAAGTTCCCGATTTGGCAGTCGTGCGCGACGTGCGAATAGGCGAGAATGTTGTTGTCGTTCCCGAGCGTCGTGAACTCGCCGTCCTTCGTGCCGCCGTGAATCGTGACGTATTCGCGGAACGTGTTGCGGTCGCCGATCTTGAGCCCGACGCGCCCGCCGACGTATTTCAGGTCCTGCGTCTTTCCGCCGATGACGGCGAAAGGATAGACCTCGTTGTTCTCGCCCATCGTGGTGAAGCCTTCGACGCAGGCGTGGTGGTGGATCACCGTTCCCGCGCCGAGCGTGACTTCGCCGCCGATGTAGGCGTAGGCGCCGATTTCGACGTTTTCTCCGAGCTGCGCGCCCGGCTCGATTATCGCTGTGGGATGAATCATTTTTTCGGAAAGATTGGAAATCACGGCCTGAAGAAGAACTTCACGCCGTGAGCGTTTTTCAGAATTTCGGCGCTTCGGTGACGGTGAACATCACTTCGGCGGAGGAGACGACGTCTTCGCCGACCTTGCATTCGGCTTCCGCCGCGACGATCTTGTTCCCGCGGTTCTTCGTGATCTTCGCGTGAATGACGACCTGGTCGCCCGGCGTGACCGGCTTGCGGAACTTCACCTTGTCCGCGCTCATGAAGAAGCAGACCTTGCCTTCGATGCTCGCCTTGGAAAGCAGCAGCAGGCCGGAGACCTGCGCCATCGCCTCGAGCTGCAGCACGCCCGGCATGACGGGATTGCCCGGGAAGTGTCCCTGGAAGAAGGGCTCGTTCAGCGTCACGTTCTTCACCGCCGTGATTTCCTGCGCCTCGTGGTCGATGTCGAGCACGCGGTCCACGAGCGCGAACGGATAGCGGTGCGGCACGAGGTTGAGAATCTGCCGGATGTTCAGCGACTTCGCGTCGGGCGAGACGACGACCTTCGCGGGCTCCGCCTTTTTCTTCGGCGCGAGCATCTGTTCGCGGATCTTCGCGGAGAGCTTCGCGTTGAGCGCGTGGCCCGTGCGCACGGCGATGATGTGCGCCTTCAGCGGCGCGCCGAGCAGCACGAGGTCGCCGACGAGGTCCATGATCTTGTGGCGCACGAACTCGTCCTTGAAGCGCAGCGGTTCCTTGGAAATGATCTTGTCGCCGCGGATGACGATCGCGGAATCGAGCGAGCCGCCTTGGATCAGCCCCTGCTTCAGCAGCGGTTCGATTTCCTCGTAAATCGTGAACGTGCGCGCGGGAGCGATGAACGCCTCGTAGATTTCCGGGGAAATGTCGATCGTCAGGTGCTGCGTGTGCACGCCGCGGTCGTCGGCGGAGGTGCAGGTGATGCGCAGCCCGTCGTGCGGGAGCGCGATGATGGAGCGGTTGCCGTCGGTCACGGAAACGGGCTCCTTAAGCTCGAAATACTTGCGTTCCTTGTCCTGTTCGACGATGCCCGCCTCCTGGACGAGAAGCACGTAGGGGCGCGCGGAACCGTCGAGAATCGGCGGCTCGGACTCGTTCATCTCGACGTAGCAGTTGTCCACGCCCATGCCGGCGAGCGCGGAGTTGACGTGCTCGATGGTGTGCAGCTTGATGTGGTTCTGCTCGACGGTCGTCTGGCGCTGCATTTCCGAGCCGAGCACGAGATCGACGAGCGGACGCACTTCGGGCTTGCCGTAGAGATCCACGCGGCGGAAGACGATGCCCGTGTCGGCGGGAGCGGGCTTGAGCGTGAGCGTCACGTCCTTGCCGGTGTGAAGCGCTTTTCCGCGGATGGAGACTTCTTTCTGAATCGTGCGTTGTTTCATAAAATTGTTCTGAATGGGTTTGGGTTCTGTGCAGACTATGACAAAAACCTTCCCCGCCGTAAAGCGAACAAAACGCGCCGGCGGCGGGAACACCGCGTTCACTTGCGCAGGCGGAGACGGTTCATGCGGTAATTCATCATGCGCGGCGAGATGCCGAGTTCGCGCCCCGCCTCGGAGATGTTCCCGTCGCTGCGGTTGAGCGCCTGCGCGATGAGGTCGCGCTCGTAGTTGTCGAGCAGGATGTCGATCAGCGCGCGCCCGTCCGCGTCCTGCGGCAGGTCGCGGTGGATCTTCGGGCGCAGCGACTGCGGCAGATTGTAGTCGTGGACGCAGTCGTCCTGCGCGGTGAGCACGGCGCGCTCCATGCAGTTTTCGAGCTCGCGCACGTTCCCGGGCCACGCGTAGCTCATCAGCGACTTCACCGCCGCGGGCGAAAGCCGCGTGACTTTTTTCCCGTATTTGAGATTCATCTTCCGCATGAAGTGCTCGGCGAGCAGAATGACGTCGCTCTGCCGCTTCGCCAGGTCGGGAACGACGATTGGGAAGATGTTCAGGCGGTAATAAAGGTCTTCGCGGAAGAGCTTCTTTTCCATGAGCTCCTCGAGGTTGCGGCTCGTCGCGGCGAGAAAGCGCACGTCCGAGCGCAGCTCCTCGTTGCTGCCGACGCGCGAAAAGGTCTTTTCCTGCAGAAAGCGCAGCAGCTTCACCTGCGTCTGCAGGGAAAGGTCGCCGATTTCGTCGAGAAAGAGCGTGCCGCCGTCCGCCGCCTCCGCGCGCCCGACGCGCCGCGAAAACGCGCCCGTGAACGCGCCCTTCTCGTGGCCGAAGAGCTCGCTCTCGACGAGGTTTTCCGGAAGCGCCGCGCAGTTCAGCGTGATGAACGGCTTGTCCCTGCGGTTCGATAGTTCGACGAGCGCGCGCGCGATGAGCTCCTTGCCCGTGCCGCTGGAGCCGCGGATGAGCACGGTCGCGTCCGAGGGCGCCACCTGGCGGATCTGGCGATAGATTTCCTGCATCTCGGGGCTGTTGCCGACGAGCGCGCCCGGCGTTTCGGGGCTGCCGCTGAGCAGGTCGCGCAGCTTGCGGTTTTCGGCGAGCAGCGATTCGCGCTCGGAACGCAGCGCGATGCACTGCGCGGCGGCGTCCGCCGTCATGCCCGCGACGATTTCGAGCAGCGCGACGTCGCGGTCGAGATCGTTCGCCGCGCTCGCCGGGCGGTCGATCGAAAGCGTGCCGATCACCTTTTCGCGGTGAATCAGCGGCACGCACAGAAACGCGACCGGATACGGGTAGCTGTGCGTTCCCGTGCGGTTGAGAAAGCGCGGATCCTTGCGCAGGTCCGGAATGATGTGGCTGCGCCCGGTCTCAGCGACGTGCCCCGTGATGCCCTCGCCGACGCGGTACTGCCCGAGGCGCTTCTTCGTCTCGTTCATGCCGCGCGACGCCTCGATCGAAAGCGTGTCGCCGAAGAGCAGCGCGAACGTGCCCCGCAGCATCCCCATGCGCTGTTCGAGAATCGCCAGCACCTTTTCCAAAAGCTCGTTGACGTCCCGCTCGTGAATGAGCACGGAACCCACTTCCTGGATCATGGAAATCTCCGGGGGAATCGTCTGCTTCATGAATTCTTGATGAAAATACGCTTTTCCCGCCTTTTCAAGCCCGAAGCGCGGGAACGCCGCGTTCCCGCGCCGCCCTTTTCGCGTTGCGGGAACGCGGCGGCGCGCTCATAGTTTCGCGCAGAAGTTTATGGCAAATCCTGAAAACGTTTCCAAACCCGTCATCTTAACCGGAGCCCAGCCCACCGGCCGTCTCCACCTCGGAAATTATCTCGGCGCCGTGCGCAACTGGAGCGCCATGCAGGACGACTACGAGTGCTACTTCTTCGTCACCAATCAGCACGCGATCACGCTCCCGAAAGTCCCCGCCGAGCTGCGCAAAAACACGTATTCCTGCCTCGCGCAGTACATGGCGTGCGGGCTCGACCCGGCGAAGAGCCGCCTGTTCGTGCAGAGCCACGTTTACGGGCACAACGAGCTCGCGTGGGTGCTTTCGTGCATCTGCCCGCTCGGACAGCTCGAGCGCATGACGCAGTTCAAGGACAAGGCGAAGAAGCAGATTTCCGTCAATTCCGGCCTGCTCTTCTACCCGGTGCTGATGGCGGCGGACATCCTGCTCTACAACGCGAACGTCGTTCCCGTCGGCGAAGACCAGAAGCAGCACCTCGAGCTCACGCGCGACCTCGCGGAAAAATTCAACGCGACGTTCTCGCCCACGTTCAACGTCCCCGAGCCCTACATCGGCAAGGCGGGCGCGCGCGTCATGTCGCTGCAGAACCCGACGGCGAAAATGTCCAAATCCGACCCGAACCATCTCGGCACCGTCGATCTGATCGACTCCGCCGACGTCGTGCGCAAGAAGATCATGTCCGCCGTGACGGACTCCGAAGGCTCCGTCCGCGCGGACGCGGAAGCGAAGCCCGGCGTGACGAACCTGATTTCGATCTACTCCGCCGTCACGGGCAAAAGCGTTCCCGCAATCGAAGACGAGTTCGCGGGCAAGGGCTACGGCGACTTCAAGAAAGTCGTCGCGGACGCCGTCGTCGCCGAGCTCGATCCCGTGCGCGCGCGCTACGAGGAGCTCGTCGAAGACCGCGCGTATCTGGACGAAGTGCTCAAGGCCGGCGCCGAAGCCGCGCAGAAGACGGCGTGGAAGACGCTCTCGAAAGTCTACCGCAAGGTCGGCTTCCCCGAGCGCGCGCGCTGACGCGCGGGACGTCGGGCGCGGAGCCGTCGCGCCCGGCGGGGCTCCTTTCGCGTTCCCGCCCGAGAACTTTTCAAAATCCTCTTTTCAAAAATCCTAAGCCGCCATGGAACTCTCCACCGAAGAAACTCCCCGAAAAAAATCCTCCGCGCGCCGCGGGAACGCCCGCTGGACGGGCGTCGCCGTGTTCGTCGTCGCCGTCGTCGCCGTGCTAATCTACGTTTCGTCGCAGGAACACGACGCCGTGACGCTCGCCCTGCTCTGCCTCGTGCTGCTCGCCGGAGAAATCTTCGCGGCCCTGCAGTGGCACGCCGAGTCCAAACGGCTCGCGGCGGACGAAGCGGCGGGCCCGCTGCTCGAGGCGTTCGACCGGCGCATGCGCCAGTCCTTCGCGAATCAGGAAATCATCCACAAGGAGGTTCACGACGATTTCGAGGCGCTTTCCGCCCGCCTCGCCGCGCTCGAGCGCGCCCTCGCCGACGCCGCGAAAAGCCGCCCCGACGCGCGCGGCGACCTCGACGAAATCGCCGACGAGATCGAAAAGCTGAACGAGCGCGTCGGCGCCCTCGCCGAAGAATTTTCCGAACGCCTCGAAGCGCACGCCCAATGCGTGCAGGAGCATGTCGACGCCGCGAAGACGCCCGCGCCCGACCTGAAGCCGCTGCGGGAACGCCTCGACGCCGTCGCCGAAACGCAGGATGAAATTCTCGAAAAACTCGACGCGCTCTTCGCCGCGCGCGCCGACGAAAACGAGGAGGACGACGACGTCTTCGAAACCGACGAGCTGCTCGGCGACGAAGCCGACGACGCGGACGCGTTCCCGCTTCCCGAAAACATGCTCGAACGCGCGCGCGAGGCGAACGCCGCGACCGCCGCCTCCGCGGCGGCCAGGCTCATCGCCGACGTTCCCGCGAAGCCGGAAAAATCCGCTCCCGCGACCGTCGTCGTGATCGAATATTTCCCCGAAGCCGCGAAGCCCGCGGACGTTCCCGCGGAAACCGCCGAAACGCCCGCCGAGCCCGCGCCGGAAAATCCGCCCGCGCCGACGCCCGCCGAGCCGATCGAGACGAGCGTTCCCGCCGAGCCGCGCCGACGCCCCGTCGCCGAGGACGAGCTGCCGCTCATCGAAGACCTGCCGCACACGGCGCTGATTCTCAAGGCGGCGTTCGGCGTCGGCGAGCGCCCGTATCTGCGCGGCAAGGCGCCGGGGCTTTCGCTGAAGAAATCCGTCCCGATGGACTACGCGGGCTCCAATCTCTGGCGCTTCGATTTCGGACCGATGCGCGAGGACGTCGAAATCACGATTTTCCGCAACGACACGAACGAGGCGCTCGACAAGCCGTTCCGCCTGCGCGCGGGCAAGGTGACGACGCTCGCCTTTTCGCCCAACGCCTGAAAAACCCGACGACGAGCGGCGAACCGCAGACGACGAGATGATGCCGAAAGGACGTTTTTCCGAAGATTTTGTCCGGCGGAATCAGTCGCGCGCCCGCCGGTTCCGCGGCGTCTCGTTCGCGCTTTTCGCGCTCACGGCGGCGTTCCCGTGCGGCGCGCGCGCGGCGGAGGAAGAACCCGCGGCGGAAACGCCCGAGGCGGAACAGGCGCGCATCGACGCGGCGATCCGCTCCCTGCCGACGATCTACGAGACGCGCACGCGCTTTTTCGACGTTTACGCAGGCGACGTCGCGCGCATGCGCCGCGTCGCCTTCGTCGCCGAGCGCCTCGAATCCCAGCTCGCCGCGATTCTGCCGCGACGCCGCGACGCCGACGGCGCGAAGCTTTCCGTCCGCGTCGAGACGGACCCGCGGAGCACGGCGCTCTTCGAGGTCGGGCGCGACTATCGCCGCAACGCCGCGTGCACGCTCTTCGCCGACGTGCTGAAGCTCGACGACTACGAAATCGCCTACGCGCTCGCGCAGACGGCGCTCCGCCAATACGGCAAGGAAGTCGGGCTGACGTTCGCGAACGCACAGCCGCCGCGCTGGGCGGTCTCGGCGCTCGCCGAAGAGACGGCGCTTTCCGGGCGGCACGGCGCGCTGCTGCTTTTCCGCAGACGCTCGCTCGAGCTCGCGCCGCCCTCCCTCGCCGAGCTTTTCGACGCGGCGACGGACGCACGCGCCGCCGCGTTCCCGCCGGAACGGTTCCGCGCGGGCGCGTTCTGGTTCTACCGCTGGCTGCGCCGCCGCCCGCTCGCCGCCTGGCAGCAGTTCCCGGCGTTTTTCGTCGCCGTGCTGCGCGAGTCCGTCGCGACGGCGTTCCCGCAGAAAAAAAACGCGCCCGCGGACGCCGCCGAGCTCGCATGGCGCACGGCGTATTTCGCCGCGATCGAGCGCGTCCCCGCGGGAACGGAATCGCCCGGCGAATCCGGAAGACGCTTCGCGGAGGCGACGCGCTTCGTCGTCGGAAACGCCGACGGCAAACCCGACGAACGCGTCGGCGCGGACGCGCTCATCGAGCGCCGCGAAGCGCTCGGCGTGAAGAAGCTCGCCTTCGCACGCCTCGTCGAAATCCGCGAAGCCCTGCCGACGACGAATCCCGTCTGGCACAACGCGTTCGTCGAGCTGGGAATCTTTCTCGAAAAAATCGCCGAGCGCGCGGACGAATCGCGCGAGCTGCGCGAAGGCTCCTCGATCTGGGCGCCGCAGGTCGGCACGCGCGACCGCCGCGAGACCGCCGAGCTGCGCGCGCTCTGGGAAAGCGTCGAAAAACGCCGCGCCGAAGCCGAAACCCTGCAGCGGGAAATCCGCGCCCTGCTCGACGCGCCGCCGCCCGCGCCCGACGCGGAAACGCACCGCTGAACGCGCATCGCAAACGTCATGCCGAAACCTCCTCCGAAAAAATTTCTCCCGCGCGGCGTCCGCATTCTTTTCGAAGACGCCGACCTGCTCGTCGTCGAAAAGCCCTGCGGACTACTGAGCGTTCCCGCGCGCTACGAGCCCGAACGCAACGCGCTCGCGCTGCTGACGCGCTTCATCCGCAAGGGGCAGAGCCGATCGCGCAAGGAGCTCTTCGCCGTGAACCGCCTCGACCGCGAGACGAGCGGCATCCTGCTCTTCGCGAAATCGCTCGCGATGCGCGAACGCATGCACGAACGCTGGGACGCCGTGGAAAAATTCTACGTCGCCGTGCTCGCGGGAACGCTCCCGAACGACGAGGGCGAGCTGAAATCCTTTCTCGCCCAGGACGAAGACTACCGCGTGCACTCCGTGCGCGACGAAACGCTCGGCAAGCTCGCCCGGACGCGCTGGCGCGTGCTCGCGCGCGGGAACGGCTGGACCTGCGTGCGCGCGGAGCTGCTCACGGGGCGCAAGAATCAGATCCGCGTGCAGTTCGCGGAAATCGGGCACGCCGTGCTCGGCGACCGCTTCTACGGGCGCGCCCGCGCGGAACGCCTCGCCCTGCACGCGTGGAAAATCGCGTTCCCGCACCCGCGCACGGGCGCCCGCGTCGAGCTCGAAAGCCCACCCCCGGAATTCTTCTCGCGCTTCCTCCCCGCGGAGTGAAATCCGCCTCCGCGGGAACGCGAAAACGAACAGGGATTTCGGGGATTTTAAGGGATTGGATTCAGCCCCGCGAAGCGCCCCGCCGAAGAACCGGAAAATATGAGCCGCCGCACGACCGAAAGCAGGAATGCCGTCGCCCCAAGGCACTCCGTTTCCCTGCTCCTCCGTTCCTCTGTGTTAGAAGGACAGCTTAAAGCTTAAGGGGTAAAGCTTAAAGAGAAGTTTGTGCGGGCGGATTTCGGCGACGCGGCGGGGGCGCGCATTCCCGAAACAAAAAGGCCGGAGGGGGAAAAATTCCCGCCCTCCGACCTTTAAGCGTTTCGAGCTTCGCGCGTCGCGTCACACGCCGAGCATGCCGGTGATGTTGCCGGCGGCGTCGAGATCGATCGTTTCCGCGCAGGGCGCCTTCGGCAGCGCCGGCATGCGCATGATGTCGCCCGTGAGCGCGACGAGGAAGCCCGCGCCCGCGGCGATTTCGAAATCGCGCACGGTGATCTTGAAGCCGCGCGGGCGACCGAGCTTCGCGGGATCGTCCGAGAGCGAATTCTGCGTCTTCGCCATGCAGATCATCATCTTGTCGCCGCCCGCGAGCGCGAGCGCGTCGAGCTTCTTCAGCGCCTTCGGGAGAATGACGACGCCGTCCGCGCCGTAGATTTCCTTCGCGATGGTCTCGAGTTTCTGCGCGACGGGAACGTCGAGCGGGTACAGCGGCGAGAACGCCGGCGAGGGCTTTTCGCAGGCTTTGCAGACGAGCTTCGCCAGCTCCGTGCAGCCCGCGCCGCCTTCGGCGAACGAGCCCGCGTAGGCGGCGGGAACGCCCTGCGAGGCGCAGAATTTTTCCACCGCGGCGAATTCCTCCGCCGTGTCCGTCGGGAACTTGTTGAGCGCGACGACGATCGGGCGGCCGAATTTCTTGGCGGATTCGATGTGCGCGCCGAGGTTTTCGAGCCCGCGCTCGACGGCGGCGACGTCCGGTTCGGTGAGTTCCTTGAGTCCCTTGCCGCCGTGCATCTTCAGCGCGCGAATCGTCGCGACGATGACGACCGCGTCGGGCGCGATGCCCGCCGTGCGGCACTTGATGTCGAAGAATTTTTCGCCGCCGAGATCGAACGCGAAGCCCGCCTCGGTGATCGCGTAGTCCGCGTGCGTCAGCGCCATCTTCGTCGCGATGACGGAATTGCAGCCCTGCGCGATGTTCGCGAACGGTCCGCCGTGCACGAACGCGGGAACGCCCTCGACGCTGGAGACGAGATTGGGCTTGAGCGCCTCCTTCAGAATCGCCATCAGCGAGCCCGTCACGCCGATTTCCTCGGCGAAGACCGGCTTGTTCTCGGCGTCGAAGCCGACGACCATCCGGTTCAGGCGCGCGCGCAGGTCGTCGTAGTCTTCGGCGAGGCAGAGAATCGCCATGATTTCAGAGGCGACCGTGATGTCGAAGCCGCTTTCGCGCGGCACGCCGTTGCCAGCGCAGCCGACGACGATGTTGCGCAGCGCGCGGTCGTTCATGTCCACGACGCGCTTCCACGTGATGCGGCGCGGGTCGAGGCGCGTATTGCGGAAGTAAAGCTTGTTGTCGATCGCCGCCGCGAGCAGGTTGTGCGCGGACGTGATCGCGTGAAAGTCGCCCGTGAACTGCAGATTGATTTCCGTCGCGGGCTGGACGGTGCTCTTGCCGCCGCCCGTCGCGCCGCCCTTGCGGCCGAAGACGGGCCCCATCGAGGGCTGGCGCAGCGCGAGCGCGACGCTCTTGCCGATGAGCTTCATGCCCTGAGCGAGACCGATGGACGTCGTCGTCTTGCCTTCGCCCGCCGGCGTCGGCGTGATCGCGGAGACGAGGATGAGCTTGCCGCGCTTCGTGCCGCGCTTGAGCTCGTCGAGCGAGATTTTTCCCTTGTCGCGGCCGTAAGGCTCGACCGCGTCGGCGGGGATGCCGAGTTGCTGTGCGAGTGAAAAAATCGGAAGGTTTTCCATAAGTGCCGGCGAGCATAGAAACGGAGCGGCGGGAACGCAAGCGACGATTCGCCGAAACAGATTTTTTCGCGCCCGCGAAGCGCGCCCGCGATTTTTTCTGTTGACGAGCGCGCACTTCCGTAGTTCAATGGTTTTCACATTTCTTTTTTGGGGGTGTAGCTCAATTGGTAGAGCGTCTGCATGGCATGCAGAAGGTCGTCGGTTCGATTCCGATCATCTCCACCATTTTCCTTCCCGAATCGCCCGCAATCCCGCATAAACAAAGAGATTGCGGGCTTTTTCGTGTTTTCCCGCTCTCCGCGAAAACCGCCCGAAAATGCCTAAAAATGCCCTTTTCTTGCAGAAGTTTTCGCACTTTTTACGCACTGCCCAAAACAGGAAAGAATCCTTTTATTTATGCGGTGTGCAGGGCGGCGAATGTCAGAAATCCTGCAACGCGGAAAACGCCCTTTTCGAGGGCGCTTTGTGCGTAAATCGTGCGTAAAAAGCTTTAAATCCGCTCAACTATGCGGTCTGCAGGGCAATTTTTCGTCCAAAAAGCATACTTTTTCGACAAAAAACATACGATTTTTACCCCGCCGCCGTCCGCCCGAGCCGTGCCGCTAATCCGCGCTTCCCGCCCCTTCTGTGCGTAAATCGTGCGTAAATCGCCCCAAATCCGCTCAACCATGCGGTCTGCAGGGCGATTTTTCGTCCAAAACGCACAATTTTCGCACTTTTCCTCTCCCCGTCATTACGAAAATCATAGCGCACGCCGCCCGCCTCGAAAATCTCCCGCCCCTCTCTCACAAGCCGAGCTCCATCTGCAGAGCGTCCGCGAACGCGGGAACGGGCTCCGCCTCCGCCTGTTCCTCTATGCGCACGAAGATTCCGGAGCGCGCGGCGTAGAGCTTCGAGAACGCGAGCTCGAAAATCTGCGCATCGTCGAGCCAAAAGCCGAGCCGCGTCATGCAGTCCAAAAAGAGCTTGGCCAAATTGTCGCAGTCCGGACGCACGCCGCAGGGGGCGACGCCGCGCAGAACATCGCGTTTTCGGGCGCCCTTGTTGAATGGGTATCGCCAAGCCACGGCGACGCGGAGCGTTCCCGTGAACGGCGTTTTCGGCGCGAACGGGCGCAGCAGCAGGAAAAGCTCGTCGCGCGTCGCCTGTCCGCGATTGTTCTTGCCGAGAAAAAGCGAGCCGTCCGGCTTGCGGAAAACCTGCGTCGTGCTCTGCGCCGTCGCACGCGGGGGAACGCACGGAATGAAAAATTCGGTCATTCGGCGCCTCCTTCCAGCACGCGAAAGGTCCAAAAATCGAACGAAAGCTTCATCGTTCCCGTAGAGCCTCGCCTGTTCTTCACGAAATCAAGGCGCCGCGTCTTGTCGCGCCGGCTCTCCATCTTCCGTTCTTCCTCGGTCTGTCCCGTCGCCTCGCTCAAGAGCAGCACGAAATCCGCATCCTGCTCCAGCGCGCCGCTGTCGCGCATGTCGCTCGCGCGCGGCGGTCTGTCCGCGTTCGCGGGGGCGCGGTTCAGCTGCGCGAGCGCGAGCACGGGA
>SFEJ01000006.1 GCA_004558035.1 Opitutia bacterium | reverse complement strand
GCTGCAGATCCGCGTCGCCGACAACGGCGGCGGCGTTTCCGCGGAAGCGCGCGCCCGGCTTTTCGAGGCTTTTTCGGGAACGTCGAAAAGCGGGCTCGGTATCGGGCTCGCGCTGTCGCGGCGAATCGCGCGCAGTTTCGGCGGCGAGCTGCGCTTCGAAAAGACGGAAGCCGCGGGAACGGCGTTCCTGCTCACGCTGAGGGTCGTACGATGAACGAGACTAAAAGCGTTCTGATTCTCGAAGACGACGCCGCGCTGCTCGATTTTCTCGCGGAGATTTTCGTGCTGAACGGATTTTCCGTGATCCGCGCGGATACCTGCGCGCGGGCGCTCTTCGCGATCGAAAACGAGGCGTTCGACTGCGCGGTGCTCGACGTGCTGCTGCCCGACGGGAGCGGGCTCGACGTGCTGCGGAGCATTCGCGGCGCGCGCGGGAACGTGCCCGTCGTCATGCAGACGGCGCTCGCCGACGACGAATACTGCGTGCGCTGTCTCAAGTCCGGCGCGGACGATTTCGTCGTGAAGCCCGTGCGCGCGGGCCCGCTGCTGGCGCGCGTCGAAGCTGTGATGCGCCGCGCCGCGGGAACGCCGCCGACGGTTTCGCGGACGGAGCTGCGCGGCGGCGCGGCGTTCGACTGGGCGGCGTTTCGGCTTTTCGCCGCGGACGGGAGTTCCGTGCCGCTCACGCGCAACGAGGCGAAGCTGCTCCGCGCGCTCTCGGATCGGCCCGGAGAATTCGTCCCGGCGGAGTCGATCGTTTGGAAGGTCTGGGGCGAGGCGCCGAGCGACGCCAGCGCCTCGCGGCTCGCGTCGCTGATCTCGCGTCTGCGCGGGAAGCTCGGCGCCGCCGCCGACCTCGAATCCCGCTACGGCGAAGGCTATGCGCTGAAGATCTGAAGGCGCCGCGCGCGTCGAAATTTTTTCGGAAAAATGCGTTTCGTGAGGATTTTCGTGATGATTTCTCCGCCGCGCGCGTGTTAAAATCGCCGCGCGAAAGTCGGGAACGGTTCCCGGCGGACGCGCTTATCTTGAAAAATTCACCCCTGTTCATCGTCATGCTCAGATTCCTTTTGCCTCTCCTGTTCTGTACCGTTCTCGCGTTCGCGGGAACTTCGCCGGCGCGCGCCGCCGACGAAAGCACGTGGGAAGAATACGCGTTCGCGGCGCTGACGCGCGCGCGTTCCCGCGCCGAGCTCGAAAAATCGTCCGTCGCCGAAGCGAAGGTGCGCGAACTGCGCCGCGAGCTCGCCGAAGCGCCGTTCCCGGAGGCGCGCGCGATTCTCGCCGTGCAGCTGGCGCACGCGCTGAGGCACCTCGGCGCCGAGAGCTCGCCCCGCCGCGCCGCCGCGAATCCCGTTCCCGAAGAGAGCACGCGGGAACGGATTTTCTCCGAAGCGATCGCCGTCGCCGAAAGCGTCTTCGCGGACGCGGATCGGTTGCGCGCGACGCCGCTCGCCGCGGCGCTTTGCCGGGAGGACGATTCTTCGGGCGGAAACGGCGCTTCCGGGCTCCTCGGAATGCTCGATTCCGAGCCGGCGGAATTCCCGACGCTCTACGATTTTCTCGAAAACGAAGTCTGCGATTTTCTCGCCGCCTTTTCCGAAGAGCCCGGCGCGGCGGACGCGACCCGCGCCGAAGCCCGCGCCGCGCTGCGGAAACGCCTGCGCGCGTGGGAAGCCTTTCACGCCGCGGACGAAGACCGTTCCGCCTGCGCGCGCGCGGTCCTCATGCGGCTGAAGACCGCCGAGCCTTTCGACGCGGACGCGCTGCGCGCCTTCGCGAAGGAATTTTCAGCGCTGCCGATCGCGGCGGAAGCCTGCGGGACGCTCGCCCGGCGGCTTCTCGCGGAAGGGCGCGTCGCCGAAGCCCGCCGCGTCGCCGCCGACGCCTTCGAGAAATACGCGCGGCACAAAAGCGCGCTGCTCTGCCGGAAGGTGCTCGCGGAAATCGAAAATCCGAGGCTGCGCGATTTTTCCGCGGAAAGAACCTGGTTCGACGCGGAATCCGCCGTCGTCGTCGTGCGCGCGAAGAACGTCGGGCGGCTGCATTTCCGCGCGGTGCCGCAGGAGCGCGAGAAATTTTTCTCCGGAACCGGGCCGTCGCCCGACCTGCCCGACGAAGCTCTGTGCCGCGAGCTTCTCGAGAGGCGGGAAGGCGTCGTCGCCTGGAGCGCCGAGCTCGAAAAGCACGACGATTTTCTTGAACATTCCTTTCGCGTTCCCGCGCCGTTTGAGCGGCTGCGCCCCGGCTTTTATTTCCTGTTCGTTTCGCCGGATCCGGAATTCACGAATCCCGATCGCGTCGCCTGCCGGACGGTTCTGGTGAGCCGCCTCGTCGCCGCCGCGGAAAAAATCGGGAGCGTCTGTCGGGGCTTCTTCGCGGACGCCGAGACGGGAGAACCGCGCGCGGACGTCGAAATCCGCCGTTATTCCAAGACGCCCGGCGAGGCGTGGCGGGAACTGCGCGGCGGGCGGAGCGACGCGCAGGGCGTCTTCGAGCTCGCTTCCGGGTGGCTCGCCTACGCGCATGCCCGCGCCCCGGAAGGCGACGAGGCGGAAATCCAGGTCGGAAGCGCCTTGCCCGGAATCTCGGGATTCAGGGGACGCCGCGCGCCGATCGACCGCGTCTTCACCGACCGCGCGGTCTATCGCGCCGGCGACGCGGTGAGCTTCAAGGCGATTTTCGCCGACTTTCTGCCCGAGCGGCGCGGCTCCGAACGCCTGGACGTCGGCGAGAAAAAGGAAATCCGGCTTTTAGGTCCTAACGGAGAACTCGTCGCGCGCCGGAAGGTGACCGCCGGCGAGTTCGGCTCTGCTTCGGGAACGTTCACGATTCCGGAGGATGCGCGCGAGGGCGAGTATTCGCTCTTTTGCTGGACGGAAAGGCACAAGATCCGAGTTGAAGCCGCCGACGCTCCGAGTTTCACGCTCGCGCTCGACGTTCCCGAAACGCCGCGCGCGCTCGGCGAACGCGTTTCCGCGCGTGTGAGTTCCGTGCGCTTTACGGGGACGCCGCTCGCCGGCGCGAAAGTCGCCTGGAGCGTCAGAACGGGCGAGAATCTGCCTCGGCGGATCGAAGAAACGATGCGCCTGATCGCCGACGGGGAAGGCGAGCTCGACGCCGACGGGCGCTTTCGTTTCGAGTTCCCGACGGAAACGTTCCGCTCCGTCCCGCCGCATCGCGTTCCCGCGGGCGAGGAGGCGCGCAAGCCGGATTCGCGGCGCTACGAAATCGACGTCGTCGTCTCCGACGCTTCCGGCGGAACGCGCGCGACGAGGCGCGTGATGCGCATCTCCGAGGCGGCGGTGTTCGCGAAGGCGCGCCGCGTCGCCTCGGCGGCGGGAAGCGCCGTGCGCTTCGAGATCGAGCTTTCGGACGTCGACGGCAGACCGCTCGACGTTCCCGCGGTTTTTTCGGTTCACGCGCGCGCGCTCCCGGAGAAGCTCGGACGCTCCGCGCCGTCGCCGCGGCAAATCGCGCTCGGCGAAAAGCTTTTCGAAACGCGGATCGTTCCCGTCGGCGGGCGGGCGACGGCGGAGATTCCCGCGGGAACGCTGCCGAAGAACGGCGCCTTCGTCGCGCGCGTCTCCGACGTCGGCGAAGCGCGTTTCGAAGGCGGCGAGACGACGTTCGAGACGCTCGACGGCTCGGGCGGAACGCGCTGCCCGCTGCAGCTGCCTTTCGTCGCCGTCGCGGACGCCGAGCGCGCTCAAGTCGGCGACGCGGTTTCGTTCGTCTGGGGCAGCGGCCTGGAAACGGCGCGCGCCCGCGTCGAAATCCGCAAGGACGAAAAGACGCTGCGCTCGTTCTGGACGACGCGCGGGAACACGCTGGAGACGATACGCGTCCCCGTGACGCCCGAGCTCCTCGGCGGCTTCAAGGTGCGCGTCGCGCAGGTGAGCTTCGGCGAGATCCACGAAAAGATTTTCGAGGTCGCCGTTCCCGAGCCGCCGACCGCGCTGCGCGTTTCGCGGGAACGCTTCCGCACGCGCCTCGCGCCCGGGAGCGAGGAGACCTGGACGCTGCGCGTGACGCGCGCGGACGGCACGCCTGCCGCCGACGCGGAAGTGCTCGCGCTGCTTTACGACCGCTCGCTCGACGCGATCGCCGCCGACCGCCAGCCGCTCGCGGCGTTCCCGCCGCGGACGGCGCAGGATCGGACTCCGATGGGAACGCTGCGCCCGCGCGACGTCGCCCCGACCGACTTCAAGGAAAATCCGCCGGCGCCTTTTCCGTGGAACCCGAAGCTCTCCTTTAGGCCGATCGACTGGGCGCGTGGCGTCAATCCCTGGAGACCTCGTTTCGGAGAAGGAAGAGCGTTCGGTTTTGGAGTCAGCATCGCGTTGGGAGCGGAACCGTTGTGGAATTTCGATTCCGAAATCGAGCTTCCAGCGCGACCGGCGTTCCCGCGGGCGACTCGCGAAACCGTGTTCTTCCTGCCGGGCGTCCGCACCGACGCGGACGGCGTCGCGCGGATTTCGTTCACCGTTCCCGAAGGGCCGTCGGCGTGGCGCTTCGTCGCCTTCGCGCACGACAAGGCGCTGAACAGCGGCTTTCTCGACGTCGCGGACGTCGTCGTCGAAGATTGAGCGCGGCGTGAAAAATCGGACCACGAACCTATGAAACTCAAAATCTGCCTTTTTTTTGCGATTTTCCTGATCGCTTCGTCGAAGAGAAAGCGCGGCGGGAGCGTTCCCGAAAATGAGACGGCGACGACGGAAGAGAAAATCCCTTGAAATCCCCGCAATCCCTGTTGAAAAAGGGCGGTTTTCTTCGCGTCTGAAGCCGACGAAAAAATTCCCGCGCCGGAGAGGGCGCGGGAACATGAAACGGAGCGGTTCGCGTCGTCGCGGATCAGCGGCCGCCGAAGAAGATTTCCTCGAGCGCGAGGCAAATCGCGTGATAGACGGGCAGGTGGAGTTCCTGAATCTTGAAGGTTTCGGTTTCGGGAACGCGGATGCAGACGTCGGCGAGCGCCCTGAGCGCGCCGCCCGTCGCGCCGGAAAGCGCGATTGTCGTCAGCCCTTTCGCCTTGGCGGTCTCCATGGCGAAGCGGACGTTCTTCGAGTTGCCGGAAGTGGAGAGGCCGAGCAGGGCGTCGCCGGCGTTCCCGAGCCCCCAGACGAGCTGCGCGTAGCCGTAGTACGGATCGCAGTCGTTGAGCCACGCGGTGTTGATCGCGCCGAGCGAATGCAGCGGAATCGCCGGGAGCGCGTCCTGGAGCTTCGCGGCGAGTTCGTCGCCGAGGCGTTCCCGCGCAGCCGCGTCGAGCGGGCGCTTGGAGCAGAAGCCCTTCAGCAGCTCGCCGGAGATGTGGTCCACGTCCGCCGCGCTGCCGCCGTTCCCGCAGAGCAGGAGCTTGCCGCCGGCGCGGTACGTCTTTTCCAGCGCGTCCACGGCGCGCTGAATGTCCTCGCCGCAGGGGGCGAGCACGGGACGGCGCGCGAGCAGTTCTTCGATTCGGGCGTGCATCGCTTATTTGCCGTAGGAGGCGTTGATTTTTTCGGAAACGTCCTTGTAGGAGGCGTCCGCCATGTAGATCGCCTTGTATTCGGCGACGGCTTCGGTGTGCTTGCCCGCCTTTTCGTAGGCGGTCGCCAATTCGTAGATGATGTCCTTCTTGACGTCGGACATGATCTTGATTTCTTCCTTGGCGACGGCGAGCTGGTCGGCGGCGAGGTCGTATTTGCCGCCGGCGATGAAGGCTCTGCCGAGGTTGAGCATCGCGGCGTGGCGGTTCTTCGGCGCGCGCTGGGCGAGCTGGAGCTCGCGGATCGCGCCGTCCACGTTGCCCGCGGCGAGCAGCTTGACACCGAGCTCGTAGCGGTAGTTGTAGTCGTTCGGATATTTTTCGACGAGCGTCTGAATCGCCTGCAGCGTGTATTCGTCGTAGGATTTGCGGAGCTCTTCGAGATACTTTTTGTATTCCTCGTTGGAAGGATCTTCGGCGATGACGGCTTCGGCCTCCTTGATGCGGCGTTCGTAGGCTTCGCAGGTGAGCTCGTGCTCCTGCTTTTCGAGCGTGGCGTCCACCTTGCCGTTCGTCGTTTCGCGCGCCTTGCGGATGGCTTCGACAGCCTCGTCGAGCTTGCCCAGAATCTTGTAGTTGCGTGCGAGGTTGCGGTAGAGCTGGAGGTCTTCCGGATTCTTTTCGATTTCGGCGAGCAGCTTCGGGATTTCCTCGTTCGCGGTGTCGGCGTCGGAGACGACGCGGCTCTTCTTTTCGAGCTCGATCGCCTTGTCCTTGTTCGCGATCTTGTCGCGGTAGTCGCCTTCGCCGCCCCACTTGCCTTTGTCCATCGTCTGCGCGACGGAGACCTGGCGCGCGAGTTCCTGCATGTCGCCGTTGTTCGGGAATTTCTTGAGCGCGCCGTCCACGGACTTCACGGCGCCCTCGACGTCGCCGTCCTTCAGATACGCGGAAACGAGCGCGCGGTAGTTCTCCATCTGCGGCGCGGAGGCGACGATGTCCTCATAGGCGAGCGCGACGACGTCCCAGAGTTCGGCGGCTTCGGCGGCGTAGGCGAGCATCTTGTTCGCGTTCACGTCGTAGGGATTCGCGGAAAGCTTTTTCTCCGCCTCGAGCATGAATTTCTTCGGGTCCTTGGCGCAGGCGGCCTTGCTCGGCGCGCCGAACGAGGCGAAGAGCTTGCCGAGACCGCTCACGGCGACGGGGCGCTTGCCCGTGGCGACCTTCTGCGCGCGGCGCAGCAGGCGGCGGACTTCCGTGCATTCGGGATTGCGCGAGAGAACTGCGAAGCAGGTGTCGACCGCGATCTGGGCGTTGCCTTTCTTCAGCGCGTTTTCGGCGTTTTCGATCTGCGCGCGTTCGCGTTTGTCGATTTGAGAGAGGAGGACTTTCGGCATTGAATTATGATTTTAAGGGTTGCTGAGGTTGAATGTTTGTGGCGAAAGAGTATGCGTTCCCGCGGCGGGAAGGTCAAGCGAAGGAACGCGCCCGAAAACGCGCGTCGCCGAGAATCGCGGGCGCGAAAAAAGGACAGGCGCGGGACCTGTCCTTTTTTCGTTCGCGGCGGGAGCGTTCCCGCGCGGCGGCGTTTTCAGTACGCGTCGCCGATGACGTCCTTGCCGTAGTATTTGCGGAGCGCTTCGGGAACGCGGACGGTGCCGTCGGGCTGAACGTTGTTTTCGAGAATTGCCGCGAGCACGCGCGGGAGCCCGAGCCCGGAGCCGTTGAGCGTGTGCACGGTCTCCGCCTTGCCGCCGTCTTTCGGGCGGTAGCGGATGCCGGCGCGGCGCGCCTGGAAGTCCGTGAAGCACGAGCAGCTCGACACTTCGAGCCAGCGCTTCTGGCCGCCCGCGAAGACTTCGAGGTCGTACTGCTTCGCGTGCGGGAACCCGATGTCGCCGGAGCAGATGAGCAGCACGCGGTAGGGCAGACCGAGCTTCTGCAGCAGGCGCGCGGCGTCGTCCTTGAGCGTTTCGAGCTCCTCGAACGAATGCTGCGGGTGCACCCACTTGACGAGCTCGACCTTGTCGAACTGGTGCAGGCGGTTGAGCCCGCGCACGTTCGCGCCCCAGCTGCCCGCCTCGCGGCGGAAGCACGGCGTGTAGGCGCAGCGGCGGATCGGCAGGTCGCGCTCGTCGATGATTTCGTCGCGGAAGAAATTCGTGACGGGCACTTCCGCCGTGGGAATCATGTAAAAATCGTCCTGCGGCGCGTAGTACATCTGGCCTTCCTTGTCGGGCAGCTGACCGGTCGCGGTCGCCGACGCGGGATTGACCATGATCGGCGCCATGACTTCCTCGTAGCCGGCGGCGTGCGCCTCGTCGAGGCAGAACTGAATCAGCGCGCGCAGCAGTCGCGCCATGTCGCCGACGTAGAACGGGAAGCCCGCGCCCGTGACCTTGACGCCGCGCTTGAAGTCGATCGCCTTTTCGAACCAGGGCAGTTCCCAGTGCGCGACGGCGTTCGGCGAAACGAGCCGCGCGGGATCGCCCCACGTTCCCGCGACGACGTTGTCGTTCTCGTTCTTGCCCACGGGAACGCTTTCGTCGGGAATGTTCGGCACGGTGAGGTAGAGCCTGCGCCATTCTTCCTCGACTTCGGCGACCTGCTTTTCGAGCTCCTTCGTCTTCGCGGAAAGCGCCTTCATTTCGCCGACCTTGGCGAGAAATTCGGGCGAGCCTTTCTTCATCGCCGCCATTTCCTTGTTCGCGGCGTTCTGCGCGGAGCGCGCGGCCTCGAACTCGCCGACGAGCGCGCGGCGCCTGGCGTCGCACGCGAGAATCGCGTCGAAGTCCACGTCGAATTTCTTCGTCGCGAGACGCGCGCGGATCATGTCGATGTTTTCACGGAAAAATTTGATGTCCAGCATTTTGAAAACGATTGAAGATTAAAAAAGGTTAAAGGTTAAGGCTTAAAGCTTAAAGGGTCCGCGGCGGTCTGCCGGCGTTCTTTCGTCGCCTGTCTTCAGAAGACCTCCTCGGGCTTGAAGAAGCGCGCGATTTCCGCGGCGGCGGACGCTTCGCCGTCGGAGGCGTGGCAGACGTTGTAGGTGATGATTTCCTTGTCGCCGAAATCGCCGCGTATCGTTCCCGCGGGAGCGTCCGCGGACTTCGTCGGCCCGAGCAGTTCGCGCACTTTGTCGATCGCGTTCTCGCCGCGGACCACCGCGACGACGACCGGGCGCGACTTCATCCAGTTCGAGAGAAATCCGAAAAACGGCTTTTCCGTGAGGTGCGCGTAGTGGCTGCGCACGAGCGCGTCGTCGAGCCGAATCATTTTGCACGCCGCGAGCGAGAGGCCCGCCGCCTCGAAGCGCGCGAGCACCGTTCCCGCGAGATTCTTTTCCATGCAGTCGGGCTTCAGGATGATGAGAGTCTTCTGAATCATAAAATTAAAAAACAGTGCGTGAAAGGAAACTCCTTCGCGCCCGCCCCCGCAACAGAATTTTCGCCCGCGCGCGTTCCGCCGCCGCCGCGCGGGAGCGTTTTTCCGTTTACTTTCGCGGACGGGCGGGGGAAAATGCGCGCACCATGAAAAAGACCCTTCTCTCCGTCCTCGCCGTCGTGATTCTCGTCGGAGCCGGCTTCGCCGCCGGCGCCTGGTATTTTTCCGCGCCGATGCTGCGGACGACGGCCACCATCGAAGACTCCGTCGTGCGGCCGATCTACGTCGCGGACGAAATCCGCGACGCGGGCGCGTTCGTGGACCGCGTGCTCGTCGCGAGAAACGATTCGGGCGCGACGCTCTACGTGCGTTTCGCGCGGCCGTTCTCGGGCGCCGTCATGCTGCAGGCGTTCGACCGCACGGGCGCGGAGATCGGGCGTTCCCGCCGCGGGCTCGTCGGGGCGACGGACGAGGCGCGCAATTTTTCGTTCGATTTCGAGAAGGGCGTTCCGCTGAAGCTGGCGGAATCCTTCAAGCTCGTCTTCGCGACGGCCGCCGTTCCCGTTCCCGCCGCTCCGGAGAAGCCCGCGGCGGAAGCGGCGCCGGAAACTCTCCCGCCCCCCGCGGCGGCTCCCGCGCCCGTCCCGGAATCCGCGGCGGCGGAGGCGGCTCCCGCGGAAACGCCCGCCGCGTGAGCGCGTCGTCCCCGTTCCCGCGGAAAATCCGGCGGCGAAAATTCCGCCCGGGCGCCGAGGCTTCGCGATGAGCGTCGCGGCGAAGGATTTCCGTTTTCTCTCCGGCGTCAACGCGGCGTCGGCGGGATTCGTCGTTTCCGAGCTCGCGCGCGGGGACGCGCCGCTTGCCGTCGTCGTCGCCGCGCATCTCGGGCGCGCGGAAGTGCTCGCCGAGGACGCCGCGTTCTTCGCCGCGAATTTTTCCGACGGCGCCGGAGGCGGCTTCACGGTCTGCGGGCTTCCGCGCATGACGGACGAATCCGTCGGCGCGGCGAGCTTCGAGAACGAATGCGATCTGCTCGCGGCGCTCGCGACGCTGAAGAACGCGCGTCCGGGCGAGCGCGTGCTGCTCGCGTGCACGCCGGAGGCGCTGCGCCGCCCCGTTCCCGCGCCCGACGCGTTCGCCGCGCGGGAGCTCGTTCTGCGCGTCGGCGAAAAATTCTCCATGGACGCGCTGCGCGAAAAATTGTCGTCGGAATTCAATTACGACAATGAGGCGCTGTGCGAGGCGCCGGGGCAGTTCTCCGTGCGCGGCGGGCTCATCGACGTCTATCCGCTGAACGCGTCCGCGCCCGTGCGCGTGGATTTCTTCGGCGACGAGGTCGAGGCGATCCGCGAGTTCGATCCGACGACGCAGCGCACGCTGCGCCGGCTCGAATCCGTCGCCGTCGCCTCCGGCGCGCTCGCGTCCGCGGACGAGGCGCCGCGCGCGGGAACGCCGGCGGATTATTTTCCCGCGGGAACGCGGCTGATCTTCGCTGAGGCGGAAGCCTTCGCGGGCGCGCCGCCGGAAGAGCTGCTGCGCGCGGCGCGGGAACGCGGTTTCGGCGTCGCCGGATTTTCCGCGTTCGACGAAATTCCGGCGTGGCTCGCGGACGCCTTTCCCGGCGCGGCGGCGGAGACGCTCGAAACGCAGGACCTCGAGGAGCTCGCGTACGGGGAATTTTCCGCGTCCGCGCTCGGCGTCGAGCGGCTCGCCGAGGCGGAGGAGCTGCGGCGGCGCGTGCTGCTTTTTCTCGACGGCTGGGCGAAGGCGGGCGAGCGCGTCTGCGTCGTCTGCGAAAGCGAGGGCGCGGAGGAACGCCTGCGCGAAATCCTCGACGAGGAGCGTCGCGCGGGAACGGTCGCGAAGCGTTTCGCGCCGGAAATCTTCCGCGGGAACGTGAGCGCGGGCTTCCGCCTCGCGTTCGGGCAGGGGAGAACAGACATTCCTGTCGCTTCCTTCCAAGGGAGAACAGACATTCCTGTCTGTTCCCTTCCTGCCGCTTCGTTTCAGGGGAGAGGCGACATTCCTGTCGCTTCTTCCGAAGGACGGGGCGCCGTTCCCGCCGCGTCGTCGCGGGCGCCTCTCGTCGTCGCGACGGAGCGCGAAATCTTCGGCCGGCATCGCCGCCGCGTCGCGCAGGTACGCCGCCGTCTGCTCCCGAACAAGGCGCAGGTCGAACAGCTGCTCGACTTCAACGAGCTCGCGGACGGCGATTATCTCGTCCACCTGCAGCACGGCGTCTGCGTCTTCCGCGGCATCCGCGCGTTCGAGCGCGCGGGCGGCGCGAAGGAGGAGATGCTCGCGCTCGAGTTCGAGAACAAGGTGACGCTCTGCGTGCCTTTCCGCGAGGCGCATCTGATTTCGCGCTACGTCGGGCTGCGCAAGGCGCTGCCGAAGCTCGGGAAAATCGGCGGGAACGCCTGGGAAAAGACGCGCCGCGCCGCGGAAAAGGCGACGCTCGATTTCGCCGCGGAGCTGCTCGACGTGCAGGCGACGCGCACGACGCGCCCCGGATTCGCCGCGCTGCCCGACGACGAGCTGCCGTGGATGCGCGAGTTCGAAAAGGCGTTCCCGTTCGCGGAGACGCCCGACCAGGCGCGCGCGATCGCCGAGACGAAGAAGGACATGGAACGCCCGTCGCCGATGGACCGCCTCATCTGCGGCGACGTCGGCTTCGGCAAGACGGAAGTCGCGATCCGCGCCGCGTTCAAGGCGGTGCTGAGCGGGCGCCAGGTCGCCGTGCTCGCGCCGACGACCGTGCTCGCGCAGCAGCATTTCAACACGTTCCGCGACCGCTTCGCGCATTATCCCGTTTCCGTCGAAATGCTTTCGCGCTTCCGTTCGCCGAAGCAGCAGCGCGAGATCCGCGGCCAGCTCGAACGCGGCGAGCTCGACGTCGTCGTCGGCACGCACGCGCTGCTCGCGGCGTCCGTGAAGTTCAAAAGGCTCGGTCTGCTCGTCATCGACGAGGAGCACCGCTTCGGCGTGAAGCAGAAGGAAAAGATCAAGCGGCTGCGCACGGACGTGGACGTGCTCGCGATGAGCGCGACGCCGATTCCGCGCACGCTCTACCTCGCGCTGATGGGCGCGCGCGACCTGAGCGTCATCGAGACCGCGCCGCGGGAACGCCTGCCGATCCGCACCGTCGTGCGCACCTACGACGCGAAGCTCGTCAAGGACGCGATTCTGCACGAGCTCGGGCGCGGCGGGCAGGTGTTTTATCTGCACAACCGCGTGGACACGATTCACCAGGTGGCGGAGCTGCTGGGGCGGCTCGTTCCCGAGGCGAAGATCGCCGTCGGACACGGGCAGATGGACGAGCGCGAGCTCGAGCGCGTGATGACGGACTTCGTCGCGGGAACGTTCGACGTGCTCGTGTGCACGACGATCATCGAGACCGGGCTGGACATTCCGAACTGCAACACGATCATCATCGAGGCGGCGGACCGCTTCGGGCTCGGTCAGCTCTACCAGCTGCGCGGGCGCGTCGGGCGCTTCAACCGCCAGGCGTACGCGTATCTGCTGCTGCACCGGCACCGTTCCGTCGTGGACGCCGCGCGGAAGCGTCTCGCGGCGATGCGCCAGTTCAACCAGCTCGGTGCGGGCTTTCGCATCGCGATGCGCGACCTCGAGCTGCGCGGCGCGGGCAACATTCTCGGCCTGCGGCAGAGCGGGCACATCGCCGGCGTGGGCTTCGAGCTCTACTGCCGTCTGCTGCGCCAGAGCGTCGCCGCGCTCAAGGGAGAAAAACCGATCCGCATCTTCCGCGCGGAAATCAATCTGGACTTCGTGCACTACGCGCAGACGCCGGAATCCGACGCCAAGGACGCGCGCACCGATTACCAGATCCTCAAGGACTCCCAGAACGAAAAATACAAGGGCGCGGAAATCGTCGCCACCGTTCCCGCCGACTACGTGGCGGACGTGCGCGTGCGCATCGACGTCTTCCGCCGGCTCGCGCTCGCGGGAACGCCGGAGGAGGTCCGCGAAGTCGCCGAGTCGATGGAGGACCGTTTCGGGAAACTGCCGCCGGCGGCGCGCGCGTTCTGCGAAATCGCCGAGCTGCGCTGTCTCGCCGAGGAGCGCGGCGTCGTCGATCTGACGACGGAGGCGGGCGTCGTCAAGGCGCGCCGCCGCAACGGCGAATACCTGCGCGTCGGCGTGAATTTCCCGCGCCTGGAATCGCTCGACCCGCTGAAGCGCCTCCGCGAACTCCGAGCCCTGATGAAGCGGCATGCGAATTGAATAACGGATAATTAATAATGAATAGTGAATAACGCAGTGATGGATAGAGTGTTGAAATCCTTTCGGCGCAGCCGAACTCAATGATCTGCTTCTACAGACAAAGAAATCTCGGTTGAATTGCTCATAAAACTTAAATTTTCCGTATTTTGTTGAATTAAAAAAAGACGTGAAAAAATGAGGCTATGTTTGAATCAAGCGGCGGATATACGACGGAAGAAAGTCTGAAACACCTCTTTGCAGCGGCAAGATTTCTTGTTTCTTGGGGCGTATCTATCGCGTCGATCGTATTCGTGTGCGTTTGCTGGCCGTGGCTGATCGTCCCGTGTCTGTGCTTTTTCGGAGGATGCTTCACGATATTCATAGCCAGAAAAATCGCGAAGAGACTTCTCGAACAGCGGACAACGGATGACTGATAACGGAGAATTAATAATGAATAGTTAATAATGAACAGTGAATAACGTCATCAGCTTAAAAGCTTAAAAGTCTAAAAGCTTAACGGAAAATTTTCTTTTCAACTCTTAAGCTGTTCAGCTCTTAAGCTTTCCTCGGCGAAGCCGAACTCAAAGCGTTATTCATTATTCACTGTTCGCTGTTCACTGCTCCTGTCTTGTCGCCATAAACCGGCAATTCTCAACGCCTCTTTCTGCGTCGCGTTCCCGCGAGCGCGAGCGCCGCGAGGCCGGCGAGCAGACCGAACGCCGAAGGCTCCGGAATCGCGACCGTCAGCAGCCCCATGTCGGCGCTGTAGTCGTAGATGCCCTCGAAGCGCCTCCACGCCTCTCCTTCCCACCAGCCGACTTCGAACGTGCCTTCGCTCGCCATGAGCGCCGTTTCCGAAGCGATGCGCAGCGTGACGCTCTCGGAATTTTCGGCGGATGCCGCGAGCGTCAGCGCGGAAATGTCCACGTAAACCTTCGCGTCGCCGGAGACCGTCACGCGCCCGCCGTCCGCGGAGGTGACGAGCGCCGCGCCCGATTCGCCCTTCTGCGCGTCGGAGACGTAGAGCTTCAGCGTCTGCGCCGCCGTCGTCAGCGAAACCGCCGCGCCCGCGCGCAGCTCCGCGCCGCTCGCGACCTTCAGGCTCGCGTTGAACGTTCCGGACGAAAGCGTCGCCGTGCCGCCGTTCACGTTGATCGTGCCGCCGTTCACCGCGCCGGAAATCGTCGTCGAGCCCTCGTCGAGATCGACCCGCATTCCCGCCGCGATCGAGCCGGAGATGAGCATTTCGCCCGCGCCGGTCTTTCTGATGTAGCCCGCCCAGTTGCCGATCATCGTGTTGCCTGAGTGGACGAGCTTCGCGCCCGCTTCGACGTCGTAGGTCGTCGTGCTGTAGTTGCGGTAGCGCACGTTCGAGGCAATCGTCGAGACGGTCGGATTTTCCGCCGTCGCGCCCGCCTTCGCGCGGACGTCCACGGTCGCACTCTGATAAAAGTCCAGTGTGCCGTTCCCGTCGCCGCTGCCCGTCACGGAGCCGCCCGCGAGCGTGAGTTTGATTCCGGACTGAATCGTCCAGCGCGAGGAAACGAAGTTCAGCGCGCCGCCGTTGATCGTGATTTCGCTCGTGCCGGTGCCGAGGAGCGTTTCCGCGTTGACCCCGCCGGCGTTGCTCACGTTGAACGTGCCGCCGTTGATTGTGAGATTTCCGGCGAACGCGCCCGCGGCGGTCGCGGCGAAGGTCGCCGTGCCGGAATCCAGCGTCAGCGACGAACCCGCGGCGAATCCTCCCTTGAAGATCTGCGTTCCCGCGCCCGTCACCTTGACGTTCACGTTCGAGAGCACTTCGCCGCAGAACGTGTGCGTCGCGTTCGCCGCCGTGCGGATTTCCAGCGCGCGCGCTTCCGTCCCCGAAGCGAAATTTTCGGTGCCGTTCGAGGGCGTCGAGGCCGCGTTCAGCGCGAAGACCTTGGTGCTCATGCCCATTCCGGCGTCGCTGTTCAGCCCCGCGATCACGGAATCGACCTTCAGCCCCAGACCGAGCTGCTTCACGTTGGCGCCGCTGCCCGCCGCGCCGCTGTTCGCGCCGAACGTCACCGTCGTCGCGGACAGGTCCGCGCCGTTGAGAATGACGGCGAGTTTGCGCGTGGCTCCGTTGCCCGCCGTCACTTTCGCTTCGAGCGTTCCCGCGAAGGCGCCCGTCTGCGCCGCCGCCGTGCCGTCGCCCAAAATCACGTTCGTGATGCGCTGCGTGTCCGCGTTGCCGTCGAGCACGAGCTTCGTTCCCGCCGCGCCGCTCAGCGAGGCGAAGCTCAGGTTCTTGCTGTTGTTCATGACCTTCAGCGTTCCCGTCGCGCCGTCGGCGAGCGAGACCGCGCCGAGCGAAACCGCCTTGTCCTGCGCGGAGTTCGTCAGCGAGAGCGTCACTCCGTTCGAGAGCGCGAGCGCGCCCGTCGTCAGATTCGCCGCGGAGAGCGAGCCCGAAAGCGCGAGCGCGCCGACGTTAGCCGTTCCCGCGATCGTGAGCGTGCCGCCCGTCTGAGCGAGCGTTTCGATTTCCGCGACGGAGTTCGCACCGAAATTCAGCGTTCCCGCCGAGAGCGAAACCGTGCCCAGCGTCGTCGCCGCGTTGAAATTCGTCGTGCCGTTCTTGATGTCAGCCGCCGAGATGCTCGTCGCCGCGTTGAAGTTCGTCGTGCCGTTCTTGATGTCAGCCGTCGTGATGCTCGTCTTGCCGTCAAAGTTCGTCGTGCCGTTGGATTCGGCGGTGAACGCGTCGAGCCGCGTTTCGCCCGCGACGACGAGCGTGCCGCCGCCGTTCTTGTCGAGGCGGGAGCCGAAAAGCCCGCCGTTCACGGTGAAGGTCGAGCCGCCGTTGGTGTGGAAATCCGTCGTGCCTTCGAACGTGAAGGCGCCGGCGAAGACCGTCGTCGAATTTCCCGCCGCCTGCACGTTCACGCCGTCGGCGAGGCGATAGGAACCGCCGCCGATGTCCGAAGCGGAGACGTCGAAATTCCCCGCCGCGACGTAGGCCGTTCCCGCGAAGCCCGAGCCGAGGGTCAGCGTGCTGTTGTAGGTGGCGTTCGAGTTCGAATTGAAGGAGACTTTGACCGTTCCCGTGCCGAAGACGTTGTCCGGCGCGACGTGCTTCGCGTCCGAGCCGCCGACGGCGCCCAGGTCGAGCACGGAGGACGCGTCCGCGAGCGTGAGCGCCTCCCAGGAGTAGGCGCCCGCCTTTTCCGCGGTTGCGGCGCCTTCGAGCGTCAGCGTCTTTCCGGCGTCGATCACGATGGAGTCCGCATGGAACGTGTTCGTCGCGTCCGCGCTCAGCGTGAGGTTTTCCTGCACGGCGACGGCGCTCGCGTCGATCACGGCGCCGAGCGTCACGCGCGCGTCCGCGGTCGCGAAGGTGACGGCGTCGCGATTGTAGAAGCGCGTCGGCGTGCCCTCGGTGCCGTCGATGGTGAAGGCGGTTTCGTTCGTCTTGTTCCACGTTCCCTCCGCGCCGCCGTTCCAGGTCAGATTGTAGGCGGAAGAGCCGGAGAAGCTGAGCGTTCCCGCGTTTTGGTCGAAACTGAAGGTCGTGCGTTCGCCGAGCGCGGCGCCGTTCCACGAAATTTTTTCGGCGCTGATGTCGCCCGAGAACGTCGCGCCTTCGAGCACCTTGAAGAGCTGCACGGTCACGCCGCTTTCGCCGAAATCGGGCGAGCCGTCCTCGCTCTGCAGGCGGAGGAACATGCCGTCGCCGAAGACGACGCTGCCGGCGGTCGTCGCGAGCACGGGCAGCGCTTCGCTCGTGCCGATCGTGAACAGATTCGCCGTTCCCGCGATCGTGAGCGTGCCGCCGCTTTCGACGGAAATTTCGCCGAGCGAGGCGAACGCGCCCGCGAGCGTCGCCGACGCCGTGTCCTTCACCGTCAGCCTGGAATTGTCGCGGAGTGCGACGTCCGTCAGCGTGAGCGCGGCGGAGTTTTGCGCGACGACTTCGGTGTTTTCCAGCGCGACGTTCGTGAGCGCGAATCCGCCTTCCCGCGTTCCCGAGAAGGTCGCCGAGGCGTTCGCGAGCTCGGAAGAAGCGTCGTCCGTCGTCGCGCCGACGATCGCGCTGTGCGAGAGCGTCGCGCCTGCGCCGAGCGTCGCGGCTTCCTCGCCCGCGCGCGCGGCGAGCGTCACGCCGCCGCTCATGCTCAGCGAGCCGCCCTGCGCGACGGAGAGCGAGCCGAAGCTCACGGTCGCGCCCGCGTCGAAGGTCGCCGTGCCCGTCACGCGCAGCGCGTCGGCGACGGCGTACGTTCCCGCGAGATGCTGATCCGCGCCGGAAAGCGTGAGCCCGCCCGCGTCTTTGCCGACGGTCAGCGTTCCCGCGTAGCGGCTCCAGTCGCCGGAAAGCGAAAGCGCGCCCGCGCCGGTCTTCGTCACCGCGCCCGTGCCGGAAAACGCGTTCGCGACGCCGTGGTCCGCGGCGAAATTCAGTTCCGCCGTTCCCGCGAGCGTGATTCCTCCCGTGCCGAGCGCGCGGGCGTTGTCCGCGTAGATCGTCGCGCCGCCGTCGTCGGAGAAAACGTAGCCGAAGGCGATCGCGCCGCCCGCCTCCGCGCGGGATTCGAAGCCGCCCGCGAAGCCGGAAAGGTCGCCCGTGAACTTGATCTTGTCGTTCGTCGTCGCCTTATCGCTCGAACGCGTGACGAGGAAGAGCCCGTCGCCCGTGACCGTGCCCGTGTAGGTCGTCGTTTTGTCTCCGGAGCCGTCGCTGAACATGACGCCGTAGCCGTCCGCGCCGTTCGTGAGCACGAGATTTTGAGCGAAAGTCTTGCTGTGCGGCACCCAGGAGAGGTTCAGGCCCTCAAAGGAGAGCGTCGCGTCCGCCGCCGCGAAGTCGTTGAAATTGATGCCGCCGACCAGCGTGCCGGCGAGGCGCCACTTCGTTCCCGCGGATTTGTTCGTGACGGTGAGGTTATTCGTGTTGTTCACGATTGCCGCCGTTCCCGTGAAGCCCGTCATGTCGGCGATGGTCAGCGCGCCCGCACTCCCGTCGAAAGTGTAGTCGCCCGCGCCCGAGAGCGTGCCGAGCGTGCCTTTGCCGACGTGCGTCGCGGCGACGCCCGCGCCGATTTCGAGCGCGCTGCCCGCCGCCGTCTCGTAGGCGCTGCCCGCCGCGCCGAGCGTCGCGCTCGCGGCGCCCGTTCCCGCGTCCGCGTCGTAGGCGGAATTGCTCAGCGCGATCGTCGCCGTCTTCGCCGAGGAAAGCGCGGAAAGATTCGCGAGCGCGACGCCCGCGTTCCCGTTCAGGTCGAGCTTCACCGAGTCCGTTCCCGCGCGGAGGAAGGCGGAGACGTCGCCCGCGCCCGCGCCGTAGCGGAGCGTGCCGCCGTCGAAGACGACCGTCGTCGTTCCCGCGAGCGCGCCCGAGGCTTCGAGAGCGAGCGTTCCCGTGTTCTTCAGCGAAAGCGCGGTGTCCGTCAGCGCGCCGTCTGCGGCGAGCGCGAGCGTGCCGCCGTCCTGCACCGTCGCGCCCTGCGCGAACGCGTTGCCGGAGGTCTCAAGCCGCAGCGAACCGTTCGCCGCGACGTTCAGCGAGGCGTTTTCGCCGGAAAGTTTTCCCGCGCCCGAGAACGTGTAGAACGCGCCGCTGACGAGGACCGAGCCGACCGTCGTCTCCGCCGCGAGCGTCACGCTTTCGCGGTTCGCCGCGGAATTGTCCGCGGCGACGCCCGTCGCGTCGAAGATCACGGAATCGCCCGCCGCGAACGCGACGTTGCCCGCCTTTTCCGAGTTCCAGTGCACCGTCGTCGTGTCCCACGCGGCGTTGCCGTCCTGCCGTCGCCAGACGAGGCGCCCGTCCGCATCGACGGTGAGCACGAGCGCGCCGTTTTCGAGCTTGAGCGCGAGGCGGTCGTTCTGCGTCGCGAGCGTGCAGTTCTCCTTCGCCAGCCCGTCCGCCGCGCCGCCGGAGAGCAGGGTGTAGCTGCCGCTCGTCAGCGTTTCCGTCGAGTTCAGGTCGATGAAGACGTTCAGCGCGTCGCTCGTCAGCGTTCCCGCCGAAAGCGAGCTGCCGCCCGTGCCGGAAGTGAAGTCGTAGTGCAGATCGAGCGCGGTCGATTCCGCGGCGTCCGCCGTGCCGACGATCGAGGCGAGCGTGAACTGCCGTGCGCCTTCGAGCGAAAGCGTGAGCGAATCCGTGAACGCGATCCGCGCGGTCGAGGCGATTCCGCCTTCCGCCGCACTGTCGAGCAGCGTCAGCGCCGTTCCCGCGCCCGTCGCGAGCGTTCCCGCGAACGCGTTCGCCGCGTTTCCGCCCAGCGCGACGAGCGAGCCCGCCGCGACGTTCGCCGTCTTCGCCGAGTCGCCGACGAGCCCGCCTTCGAGCCGCAGCGCGCTGCCGTTGCGCGTCGCCAGCGTCGCGGACGTTCCCGCGAGCGTCACCGCGCCCGTGAGCCGCGTCGTGTTCCAGTTCGATTCGAGCTTCGAACCGTCGCCGAGCGAAAACGCGTTCTCGTAGGTGTAAACGACGTCGTTGCCCGCCTTTTCCGTGTTCCCGAAACGCAGAATCAGCCCCGCGTTCAGCGTGACCGTGCCGCCGCCGAGAGCCGTCGAAATCGTGCTCCGGTACGCGCCGCCGTTCACGCGCAGGGCGAATTTGTCGGAGAGCGAGCCGTTGCCGTTCGCGATGACGAGGTCGCCGTAGTTGCTCGCGGCGTCCGCCTGGAACGTCAGCGATTCGTTCCCGCCGAGCGTCAGCGTCTTGTCCGCCCCGCCGAGAATCGCGCCGCGGATCGTGCCGCCGTAGTAGTTGCCCGCGCCGTAACCGGGCATCGGGTAATGTGCGACGGGAGTCGTGGCGACCGCCGAATGCGAGGCGATGGTCGCGTTCGCCGCGAGCTTGACGTCCCCGTAAACGATCGAGCCGCAATCGACGGAAAGCGCGCCCGCAGTTTTTTCATAATCTGCTTCGTATGAGATGTATGAAAGATTCCCGAAATTCGAAACTTTGTTGTAGCTGTTGAATCCGCTCCCGCTGATGACATAGTTCGCATAGGATTCTTGGAAGACCGGATTCGCCGAGTTGTTTCCGAGGCGGTTCGTCACGCGCACTTGCGCGCCGCTTTCCACCTCGATGGTCGCTTTGTCGAGAGCGACGGCGTTGCTCATTCCACCCAGATTCTGACCGACGAGCAGACGTCCGCCGCTTTTCAGCCGCAACGTCCCTTCGAACTGTTCGTTCTGCGAGAGCACCATGACCATTTTCGAGGAATTGGTACTGGAGAACGAAGTGGCTTCTGTTCGGTAATTCACGCCCACGATGAGTGTTCCTGCTCCCGTGACCGTCTGATGTAGGGCCGTGTTTCTAAACGTATAATTTTCCGAGGACGTGGTGGTGTTTTTTTTCTGGAAGACGCCCCAAAGCGTTAGATTCACAGTCGCGCCTTTTTCGATGATGATTCCGTTCCCGCTTCCGCTCGATCCGAATGAAGATTCCGTGCGGCTGTACGAACGCGCGTTCACGATGCCCTCTGCAATCGTCATCGTGCCGACGAAGGCGTTGTTGTTGCCGAGCGTGAGCGTTCCCGCGCCTTTTTTGACGAAGTCGATCGCCGCCGTGCTGCCGCTGCCGAAGGTGCCGTTGAGCCAGCTCGTATTTCCGTCGTAGGTGATGGTGAAGGTGCGGCGTTCCGTGCCGAGGTTTTTGATGGCGGAGCCGCTGTTGACCGTCACGTTGCGCAGTTCGACGTCCGCGCCGCCGACGTCGAGCACGGCGCCCGTGTTCAGCGTGAACGAGGACGCGTTCGCGAGCGCCTTGCCGTTCTCGAAGCCGACGACGATCGCGCCGGACACGGACGAACTCGCGTCGAGCTTCGCGCCCGCCGTGACCGCGCCCGTGAAGCCGGAATCTTCCTGCGCGAAGATGATCCGCCCGCCGCTCATGCCCTGCGCGTCGATGAAAATGTTCGCCGAATCGGAAAGCTGCGTGTCGAGAATCAGCGTGCCGCTGCCGCCGAAGCGGTAGCCGTCCGCGTTCGGCGTGAGCGTTCCCGCGTAGCGCACGGTTTCGCCCTTGACGGCGCCGAGCGCGAGCTTTTTGTTCGAAAAATCGATCGTGGCGGAGGAATTTTCCGAAAGCGCGGCGATGCCCGCGGACGCCGTGTCCAGCGCGTTCATCATCTTGTCGGAGCTGCCGTCGCCGATGCCCATCGCGTTCCCGTATTTGACGGCGAAGGTCGCGTCGCCGAGCGCCGAAAGGTTCACGTAGTCGAGGAAATTGTTGAAGCCGCCGATGACGATTTTGCCGGAAAAATCGTTGTTTTCGTTCGCGAGATAGACGGTGCCGCTCGAAACTTCGTTGCCGACGATGAGCGTTCCCGTTCCCGTGAGCTTGTAGAGCACGTTCAGCGTGCCGCCGCCGCCGCCGAGGCGCCATTCGTCGGCGCTGTTCGTCGCGAGCTCGAGATCCGCCGCGCCGTAATTGATCGTCTTGCCCGCCGCGGCGCCGATGAAGAGGTTCTGGTGCCCGGAGAGATCGAGCGTTCCCGCGACGTCCGCGTCGAGCGCGAGCACGCCCGCGGACTCGCCGCTGATTTTGTCCAGCACCTCCGCGTCCGCGCCCTTGCCGGTGACCATCAGCGCGCCGTCCTTGCCGATGTTCCATTTTTCCGTCGTCATGTCGCCCATCGCGTCGAAGGACGAAAATTCGAGCATTCCCGCGGTGACGGTCTTCTTGCCCGAAAACGTGTTCGCGCCGCCGAGCACGAGCTTGCCCGCGCCGAGCTTTTCGAAATTGCCCGCGCCGGAAATCTCGCCGTCGTAATGGAGCGCGACGGTTTTCGTCGTGGTGTTGACCTTCATCGTCGCGTTCGCGGACGTGAGCGAGACGTTCCCGCGCAGACTGCGGATGCCCGTCACGTCTTCGCGCAGCCCGCCCGAAATCGATTCCGAGGCGGCCTTCACCGTGTCGGTCATTTCGAAGACGCCGTCGTTCACGGTCACTTCCGCCGTCATCAGCGCGTGGTGCGAGAGGCGGAAGGTCGCGCCGTTGTTGACGGTCACGCCGCCCGGCGTTTCGAGAATCGCGTAAGTCCAGTCGCCGGAATCGCTGTAGGTGGCGTGCGCGGTGTTCGCGCCCTGAAGCACGAGCGTGCCCGAATTCACCTCGAAGCCGCCTGCGTTTTTGGACGTTCCCGTGAGCGTCCAGCTCGAGGCGGAATCCGCCGCGGCATAGACGACTTTCAGGCTTCCATTACCCCCCTCCCCATTATTCCAAGACTGCGTCTCGGAATCGTAGGAAGAAAGTTCGCCGTTCCCGTCGATGAAGCCGCCCTTGAACTTTCCCGAGCCCGTGTAGGTGAAGGTCGAGTCGGCGGGCGCCGCCGTCGCGTCGTCGAGCTTGAAGTTGCCGAATTTCGCGCCGGAGTCCGCGTGGTTGACGACGTTCCAGGAAAGATTCTGCCCGTTCAGGTTGAGCAGGCCGCCGCCGATGCCGAAGGTGAACGAGCTTGCGCCGTTGATCTGCCCGTCGCGCATGAGGACGATTTTCGCGACGCCCGCGCTGAGCCGGATCGTCTTCGCCGCGTAGCCGCCTTCGCGGTCGAGACGCACTTCGCCGAGGTAGAGCTGATTCAGATTTTCGTCGAACTGCTGAACGCCGCCGCCGACGTTGAGCGCGATTTCGTGATTGCCCGAGCCCTGAATGACGAGATCGCCTTCGCCGACCTTGCGCCATTCCGTTCCCGCCGCGCCGGAGAAGGTCGTCGTCAGCGTCGCGCCCGCGTTCACGATGAAGCCGGCGCTTTTGAAGCTCGTCGTTCCCGCGACGTCGGAGCTGAGCAGGAAGCTGCCCGAGTTCACGGTGACGGAGCCCGCGCCGAGATCGATCGCCTGCGCGAGGCGGATTTCCTGTGTTCCCGCGCCCGCGTTGTCGAAGACGATGCCGCGCGTCTCCACGTTCGTCGTGCAGCCGTTCGTGCGCCCGTGATAATCCCAGGTCTCGTCGCCGCGGGAAAGGTTCGCGCCGTCCCAGGAAATCACGCCGCCCGCGTCCGCGACGGAGACGTGGTCGGAGTCGAACGCCGCCATGCTCTGCAGGTAGGCGGAGGGATTGTATTCGAAATTGCCGTAGTTGCCGAAGTAGCCGACCTGAGACGCCGCCGTGCTCGCCGTGCCGACGTATTCGAAGCGGCGCGTCGCCGCGTTGTAGGCGTAGAGCGGGCTGCCGCTGTCGCCGCCTTCCATCGCGGTGCCGAGGATGTTCGAGTCGCCCTTGTTGAGCCGCATGACGATGCGGTTGTTGCCCGTCCACTTGAAGTTTTCGTTGACGTGGGTGATGCGGGCGACGCCGCCGATCGGAATGCCGTCCTGGTGCAGCAGCGTGAGGCCGCCGTTCTCGCCGGCGACGAAGGGCTGCCCCGTGCCGAGGCGATAAACGTCCACGTTCCCGCTCGAAAGCGAGCGGATGAAGGCGGAATCCGTCGCGAGCGGGTTGTAGGTCGTTTCGGTGACGATCTTGTCGAGGCGGACGAGAATCTGGTCGTAGCCGTGTTCGTCGTAGCCCGCGCCGACGTAGCTGTTTATCGCCTTGTCGGTGCCGGGAAAGAACGTGATGGTCGCGCGCGAAGTGGGAATGCCCACGTGGAAGGCGGAGGCGAAGTACTGCGGAGCGATGAGTCCGGCGCCGCCGTTGCCGCCGCTCGCGGTGATGCCCGCCGCGCTGGAATAGCCGCCGCCGCTGCCGTGATAGTAAAGAAAACCGCTCAGGTTGGGCATGACGGCGATGGTGCCGCCCGCCGAGCCGTCCGTGTGGTAATACTGCACGTCGGTCGCGCCGGCGGCGAACATGCCGGAATTGGTCGCGAAATCCTTGTAGAGCGTCAGCGCGTAGTCGTGGCGGATCGTGCCGGCCTCGACGGCGGGCGCCGCCGCGAACGCGGCGACGGAGACGCTTGCCGCGGCCGTCAGCGCGCGGCGGGAAAACAGGGGAAACTTGGGGAATTTCATCTTGCGGGAAAAGGGTGAAGCTTGCCGGATTTTCGCCGATTTTTTCGTTTTCCCGCAAGAATTTTTTCGCGGAAAATCCCGTCGCTTCACGCGGAAGGGAACAAAAAAGCGTTCCCGCGCGGGATCCGCGGGAACGCTTCGTTTCGCACCGAGGCGAAGACTCAGGCTTCGTAGCCGTTCGGGTTCATCGACTGCCACTTCCAGGAGGAAGCGCACATGTCGTCGAGCGTGTGCGTCGCCGTCCAGCCGAGGAGTTCCTTGGCGTAGGTCGGGTCGGCGTAGCACTCGGGAGCGTCGCCCGGGCGGCGCGGCGCGATCTGGTAGGGGATTTCCTTGCCGCACGCCTTCGAGAAGGCGCGGATCATGTCGAGCACGGAATAGCCCGTTCCCGTGCCGAGGTTGACGGTGTAGATTTCGCCCGGCGTCTGTTCGAGCTTCTTGAGCGCGGCGAGGTGCCCGCGCGCGAGGTCCACGACGTGGATGTAGTCGCGCACGCCCGTGCCGTCCTTCGTCGGGTAGTCGTTCCCGAAGACGTGCACGAACGGCAGGCGGCCGACGGCGACCTGCGCGATGTAGGGCATGAGATTGTTCGGAATGCCGTTCGGGTTTTCGCCGATGCGTCCCGACGGGTGCGCGCCGACCGGGTTGAAGTAGCGCAGCAGCACGACGCCGAGATCCGGCTCCGCCGCCTTGACGTCGGAAATGACGCGTTCGAGGAAGAGCTTGGTCGCGCCGTAGGGATTGAGCGCGCCCGTGGAGCAGCTTTCGTCCAGCGGCACTTTTTCCGGCATGCCGTAAACCGTCGCCGACGAGGAGAACACGATGTTGCGGCAGCCGTATTTCTTCATCAGATCGAGCAGGTTGAACGTGCCCGTCATGTTGTTGTGATAATAGAAAAGCGGCTTCGAGACGGATTCGCCGACGGCCTTCAGACCCGCGAAATGAATGACCGCGTCGAACTTCGATTTCTTGAAGACTTCTTCGAGCGCCGCGTAGTCGAGCAGGTCGACCTTGTAGAACTCGGGCGCGCGTCCCGCGAGCTCGGCGCCGCGCTTCACGGCCTCTTCCTGGGAATTGTAGAGGTTGTCGACGATCGTGATGTCGTAGCCCGCCTGGAGCAGTTCGATGACGGTGTGGGTGCCGATGTATCCGGCGCCGCCGGTGACGAGAATTTTCATGATGGTTTCTTTTTTTGAGGTTGTTGGAAAAACGAGTCCCCGATGCGGGAACGAGCGCGAATTTTACGCCGCGGGCGCTCTCGGCGACAAGCCTATTTTCGGCGGGAACGCTTTCGCGGCGCGGGATTCGAGCGCGAGCAGGGCGCGCTTGCGCGGGAGACCGCCCGCGTAGCCCGTCGCCGAGCCGTCCGCGCCGACGACGCGGTGGCAGGGAACGAAGACGGAAAGCGGATTGCGCGCGACCGCGCCGCCCACGGCGCGAGCCGCCGACGCGCCGAGCCCGAGCGCGCGGGCGATTTCCCCGTAGGCGCGCGTCTCGCCGAAGGGAACGTCGCGCAGCGCGCGCCACACGGCGAGCCTGAAGGGCGTGCCGCGCGGAGCGAGCGGCGGAAGCGCGGACGCGGGCGGATTCTCGCCGCGGAAATACGCGTCGAGCCACGCGCGCGCCGACGCGAAGACGGGCGCGTCCGCGTCGCCGGGAACGAGCGTTCCCGAGAACGGTTCCGCGAAAAAACGCTGTCCGAAAAACCACGCGCCGACGAGCGCGCCGCCGTCCGCCGCGAGCAGCATCCTGCCGAGCGGCGAAGCGCAGGAGACCGAAGAAATCATCGCCGCCCCCTTTCCGGTTTTCCGCGGTAGGCGAGCCCGATCAGGAAAAGCGCGACGGCGACGAGAAAAAACAGAACGGAAAAAGCGCCCATGCCGACAATCAAAAGGCGTTCCCGCCGCCGCGGCAAATCCCTTCTTCGCGCTCGCCTTTCCGCGAGCGGGCGGTTTTCGCGATTTTCGAAAGCGTTTCAAATTTAAGTTGACTCGCGGGCGGAAAAAGGATTTCCTGCTCCACTAAATTTTCGGCTTACGGAGAGATGACAGAGTGGCCGATTGTGCAGCACTGGAAATGCTGTGTGGGCGCAAGTCCACCGAGGGTTCGAATCCCTCTCTCTCCGCCATTTTTCCCGTCCTCGCGAGGACGGGATTTTTTTGTGTTCCCGCGGCGCGGATTCTCCCTTGCCCGGATTTTTTTCGCGCGTTAGACTGACAGGCTCAATCATTATGAAGAAATCAGCTGTTCTCATTTCCTCGCTCGCGCTGTTGTCGTTTCTGACGACGGCGTGCTCCTGCGACAAATGCGCTCCCGCCGCCGAGCAGACGGACGCCGACGTTCCCGCGGCGGCCGCCGTTCCCGCCGCCGAGGCGGGCAGGGGCTTCCTGCAGGAAGGCCACGAAATCCGCTGGTCGGAACTCACCGCCGACCGCGTCGTGCCGGATTCCGTCGCGGCGATCGAGCGCGCGCGCGCCGAAATCGACGCGATCTGCGCGCTCCCGCCGGAAAAACTGACCTACGACAACGTCGTGGACGCCTACATGAAGGCGTACGCGCGCTTCGACTTCGTCGGCAATCTGCTTTCGCACATCGAATCCGTGCGCATGGACGACGACTTCCGCGCCGCGTACGGCGAAGCGCTCCCGCTGCTTTCGGAGTTCGAGACCTCGATCGGCCTCAACGAAAAGCTCTGGGCGACGCTGAAGGCCTACTCGGAGACGGCGGACGCGAAAAACCTTTCGCCGCAGAAGGCGCGCTATCTCAAGAAGCTCATGGACGGTTTCCGCGACGGCGGCGCCGATCTGCCTCCGGAAAAGAAGGCGGAGCTGATGGAGCTCAACAAGGAGCTGACCACGATCACGCAGCGGTTTTCGCAGAACGTGCTCGACGCGACGAACGCGTTTTCGCTGCTCGTGACGGACGAGGCGCGCCTCGCCGGCCTGCCGGAAACGAACCGCGCTGCCGCGCTCGAAGCCGCCAGGAAGGCGGGCAAGGCGAGCGACGACAAGCCCGCGTGGCTGTTCACGCTGCAGGCGCCTTCGCTTTCGCCCGCGATGACGTATCTCGACGACGCCGCGCTGCGCAAGGAGCTCTGGGAAGCCTCGAATTCGCTCTGCGTCGGCGGGCAATACGACAACGCCGAAATCATGAAGCGCGTGCTCGAGCTGCGCCAGCGCGAGGCGGAGATCCTCGGCGAAAAGGATTTCTCCGACCTCATTCTGAAGCGCCGCATGGCGAAGAACGGCGAGACCGCCTACAACTTCGCCGTGAATCTTTATGAGACGACGCGTCCGGCTCTGGAGCGCGAATACCGCGAGCTCAAGGACTTCCGCGCCTCCGCGGACGCCGGCTACGACGGCGGCGACTTCGAGCCGTGGGAGATCGCCTACTGGTCGGAAAAGATGCGCAAGGCGCGCTACGATTTCGATTCGAACGCGCTCAAGCCCTACCTTTCGATGCCGCGCGTGATGGACGGCATGTTCCGCTTCTTCGAAGAGCTTTACGGCATCGAGATTTCGGAAACGCCGACGGCGTTCGTCGAGCTCGGCTCCGGCGCCTCCGTTCCCGCGGGAACGGTCGAAGTCTGGCACCCGGAAGTGAAGTTCTACGAAATCCGCGACGCGGAGACGAAGGCGCGCATCGGCGTCTTCTACACCGACTGGTATCCGCGCGCGTCGAAGCGCGCAGGCGCGTGGATGCACCCGTTCTCCGTCGGCGACCGCGCGAAGGGCACGCCGAATTTCGGGCTCGTCTGCGGGAACATGACCGCGCCCGTCGGCGACGAGCCCGCGCTGCTCACGCATTACGACGTGGAGACGATCTACCATGAATTCGGACATCTGCTCCACCACCTGCTCGGGAACACGGAAGTCGCCGCGCTCAACGGCACGAGCGTCGCGTGGGACTTCGTCGAATTCCCCTCGCAGCTCAACGAAAACTGGACCTGGGAGCCCGAAGTGCTGAAGCGCTTCGCCAAGCACTACAAGACGGGCGAGACGCTCCCGCAGCCGATGATCGACGCGATGCTGCGCGCGCGCAACTTCCACGCCGCGTATTCGCAGGCGCGCCAGCTCGGCTTCGCGATTTCGGACCTCTACATCCACCGCAACGCGAAGCTGCTCGCGGGCAAGAACGTCAACGACGTCGCGGTCGAGCTCGGTCTCGCCGCCGCGTGGCGGACGAAGACGCCGGCGAACTCGATTCTGAACCGCCTCACGCACATCTTCCGCGCGCCCGTCGCCTACGCCTCCGGCTACTATTCCTACAAGTGGGCGGAAGCGCTCGAAGCGGACGCGTTCCTGACGTTCAAGAAGCCCGACGGCACGATCGACTTCTCCAAGGGCAAGCCTTACCGCGAAAAGATTCTCGCGAAGGGAGACTCCGAGGACGCGGACGTGCTCTTCCGCGATTTCGTCGGCCGCGATCCGGACTGGAACGCCATCAACGTGATCTACGGCATCGCCGAAAAGTGACGCCGCCCCGAAACGCCCGCCGTTCCCGCGCTCTCCGCGGACGGCGGGCGTTTTTTTGCGCGCGCGGAGATTTTTTGCTTGCGGGAAGGGCGGGAAAAGTCCATTCTCGACCGCATAACTTTTTGGTGTGGTAGCCAAGTGGTTAAGGCCGTGGTTTGCAAAACCACTATGCGGCGGTTCGAATCCGCCCCACACCTCCAAAGCGTTTTTCTCCCAATCCAACATAAAGAAGAACCCGACCTCGTTCGGGTCACCCGCAATGAGGTTCCTCCTTTCCCTCATTGCGGGTTTTTTATCATGGCGCGGGAACGGCGCGGACATTTTAATCTTCGGAATTTTTCACATGAACGACGTCATCGACATCGCCGCCGTCGAGCGGATCGACGAAAACATCTCGCTGTGGGCGGAGATGCGGGAACGCGCGCGGGAAATGGCGCAGAGCGAGCCCGTGCTCGCCGCGGCGCTCGCCGCGTCCGTGCTGTGCCGGCCGAATTTCGCCTCGGCGATGAGCGCGCGCATCGCCCGCAAGCTCGCTTCGACGGAAGAGGAATACTCCGCGCTCGAATCGCTTTCGCTGGAGGCGTTCGCGGGCGATCCGAAAATCGCCGTCTTCTGCCAGAACGACATCCGCGCCGTGCGCGACCGCGATCCCGCGTGCGAATCCGTGCTCATGCCGTTCTTGTGGTTCAAGGGATTTCTCGCGCTTTCCGCGCACCGCGTCGCGCACTATTTCTGGGAGCATTCGCGCCGCGACGTCGCGCATTTCATTCAGAGTATGACTTCCGAAAAGCTCGCCGTGGACATTCATCCGGCGGCGAAGTTCGGCTGCGGCATCCTGCTCGACCACGCGACGGGCTTCGTCGCCGGCGAGACCGCCGTCGTGGAGAACAACGTTTCGATTCTGCACGCGGTGACGCTCGGCGGCACGGGCAAGACGCGCGGCGACCGCCACCCGAAGGTGCGCTCCGGCGTGCTCATCGGCGCGGGCGCGAAGATTCTCGGGAACATCGAGATCGGGCTCTGCGCCAAGGTCGGCGCGGGCTCGGTCGTGCTCGACGACGTTCCCGCGCACGCGACCGTGGCGGGCGTTCCCGCGAAGATCGTCGGCGAGGCGACCGAGGCGGAACCCTGCCTCGACATGAATCACCGGCTTCCCTGCTGAAGGGCGAGAAAGGAATTTTCCCGAATGAAGAAAGATTTTGAAAGCAGTTCCGAGGGCGCTTCCGACGACGGCGGTTCTTCCGAAATCCACTGCACGGAAGCGCAGTGGGCGGAATTCATCGACCGCGCGGACGCGGAGACGCTGCGTTTCGCCGAGCTTTACGCGAGGCTGCGCGTCGCCGACGGCGAGGACAGGCTCGACCAGTGCGCACTCGCCATGGGCTGGCAGCTCGACGGCGACGAAGAGAAGCCCGACGCGAAGCGCGAGGATTTCGCGCCGCCCCCGCCGCCCGTCTATTCGCTGCTGAACACGACGGAGGTCGTCGCCGTGCGCGCGGTCGCGATGTTCGCGCGTCGCCGCCTGACGGCGATTTTTTCCGAAACGACCCCGCCGAGCGAATTCGCCCGCCTGGTCCGCATTTTCAGGCTCTTTTCCGGAATCGGCGCGTTGCAGGAGGCGATGCTGCTCGCCGTGGACGCGCTTTCGGCGCGGGAATACGGCGCGGCGAAGCTGCACATGAAGCGCGCGCTCGCGCGCTGGAACGTGCTTCTCGGCGATCTCGACCAGGTGCAGCGCCGCGCGAAGGCGCGGGAAAAGCGCCCCCTGCGCCGCGGGGCTCCGAAGCGCGGTTCCGAGGCACTCTTCGCGGACGTCCGCCGCGCGCTCTTCGACCTGCGGGAGCTCTGCCTGCGCATCATCCGCGACGCGCGCGAAGAGGAAGGCGCCGACGAATAATCTTCCGCCGGAGAAGACCGCCGCCATGCCGATCGATTTCAGAGCCGAACTCAACGACGACCAGCTCGCCGCCGTCACGTCGCGGGAACGCTTTTCGCTCGTGCTCGCGGGCGCGGGATCGGGCAAGACGCGCACGCTCACCTACCGCGTCGCGTGGCTGCTGGAGCAGGGCGTCGCGCCGTGGCGCATTCTGCTGCTGACGTTCACGAACAAGGCGGCGACGGAAATGCTCGAGCGCGTCGAGGCGCTGACGGGCGTGCCGCGTTCCGAATTCTGGGGCGGCACGTTCCACAGCATCGGCCAGCGCATTCTCCGCGCGAACGCCGAGCTCGTCGGGCGGAAACGCGACTACACGATTCTCGACGCGGGCGACGCGGACACGCTCTTCGGCAAAGTCTGCCGGCACGTGAACGCCGAATTTCTCAAAGGAAAAAACGCTCCCAAGCCGCGCGTGATCTTCGACCTGATCAGCTACGCGCGCAACACGCGCCTGCCGCTCGCCGACGTCGTCGAAGACCGCATGGGCTGGGTCGCGGGCGCGGACCGCGTCGTGCCGCAGTATCTCGAAGCCTACGCGCAGGCGAAGCGCGAGCAGAATCTCTGCGACTTCGACGACCTGCTGGAGCTTTTTCTCGAGCTCCTCGACGATCATCCCGATGTGCGAGAACGCCTGCAGAAGCGCTTCCGCCACATCCTCGTCGACGAATTTCAGGACACGAACACGCTGCAGGCGGAGATCATCCGCCGGCTCGTTTCCGACGAAAATCACCTGACCGCCGTCGGCGACGACGCGCAGTGCATCTACACCTGGCGCGGCGCGAATTACGAGAACATCACGCGCTTCCCCGAGACCTACGCGGGAACGGTGCTGCGCAAGATCGAGATCAACTACCGCTCCACGCCGCAGATTCTCGATTTCGCGAACTCGATTCTGAGCGCGCGGGAGGAGTCGCTCGGCTTCTCCAAGACGCTCCGCGCCACGCGCGAGGACGGCAGAAAGCCCGCGCTCGTCGCGACGCTCGACGCCTACGACCAGGCGCGCACCGTCATCCGCCGCATCGCTTCGCTCGTCGAGGACGAAGGCTATTCGCCGAACGACGTCGCCGTGCTCTACCGCGCGCACATGCACGCGAAGGAGCTCGAGCTCGAGCTCACGCGCGCGGGCATCCCGTTCCTCATCACGAGCGGCATTCAGTTTTTCCAGCAGGCGCACGTGCGCGATTTCGTCGCGATTCTGCGCTTTCTGACGAATCCCGCCGACGGCGTCGCCTTCGCGCGCCTGCTCGCGCTGATGGAGAAGGTCGGCCCGCGCACCGCGGCGAAGACGCTCGAGGCGGCGAACAGGATCGCGGAGAAAAAACGTATCCGGATTTTCGATGCGCTGCTCGACGACGCCGTGCTGAAGAAGATTCCCGAGCCCGCGCGCGACGATTATTCCGACTTCGTGATCTCTCTGCAGGACATGGACGAATCCCTGCGCGGGAACGCCTTCGACGCCGCCGGAGCCGCCTCCGAAGACGATTCCGCGGAGACGGAAGACCTTTTCTCGCTCGCGGAAAAAGCCGCCGCCGAGGCGGACGCGGACGCGCGCGACGTTCCCGCCGCCGCGAGCGTCACGGGAACGCCCGCCGAGATCGTCCGCATCGGGCTGGACTCGTGGTACGGCGACTTCATCAAAAAAGTCTACGCCGACTGGCGGGAACGCCTCGACGACCTGCAGAGCCTCGTCGGCTTCGCGGAAAAATTCGACTCGCTCGACGATCTGCTCGCGCAGCTCGCGCTGCTCAATTCCGAGACGAACCGCAAAGACGTGGACGCCGATTCGCGGGAACGCCCGATGATCCGCCTCTCGACGATTCACCAGGCGAAGGGGCTGGAATACCCGATCGTCTTCGTGATCGGCTGCGCGGAGGAGATGTTCCCGCTCAAGCGCGCCGTGGAAGAAGGCGACGTGGACGAGGAGCGCCGGCTCTTTTACGTGGCGTGCACGCGCGCGAAGGACCGCCTTTACCTGCTTTATCCGAAAATCCGCATGAGCTTCGGCGACGGCGGGCTGCTCGAGGCGTCGCGCTTCGTCCGCGAGGCGGATCCGGGCACCTACGAGCGTCTCTACCTGAGCGGCGGCGCGCGCTCCGGTTTGTCGTTCCCGCGCCGGGGCGGCCGCGCCGCGCTCCCGCCGCATCCCTTCCGCGACGAATACTCTCAGGAAACCGACTACGACGATTCCGCCGACCCGTTCTGACGCGCGGGAAGATTATTGAAAAGGGCGGGGTGAAGGCGTAAAATCCGCGCCTCATTTTTTCATCTTCACCATGCGTTCCGATCTGAAACCGAAACTGCTGACCGTATTGCAGGAAGGCTACGGGAAAAAGGATTTCAAGTCCGACCTCATCGCCGGCGTCATCGTCGGCGTCATCGCGCTGCCGCTGGCGATCGCGTTCGCCGTCGCCTCGGGCGTCGCTCCCGAAAAGGGGCTCTACACGGCGATCGTCGCGGGCTTCGCGATCGCGATTTTCGGCGGCAGCCGCACGCAAGTCTGCGGGCCGACGGGCGCGTTCATCCCGATCATCTACGCGATCGTGGCGCAGTACGGGCTGAGCGGGCTCGCGTTCGCGACGGTGATGGCGGGCGTGATCCTCGTCGCCATGGGGCTGGCGAAGATGGGCGCGCTGCTCAAGTTCATTTCCTATCCGGTCATCGTCGGCTTCACGGCGGGCATCGCGGTGACGATTTTTTCGACGCAGATTCCTGACCTGTTCGGGCTGACGTTCCCGAAGGGGCTGAAGGTGCCGGGCGACTTCGTCGGCAAGTGGTCGCTCTATCTGCTGTATTTCGACACGGCGAACTGGCGCACGGTGATCGTCTCCGCGGTCGCGACGGCGGCGGTGTTCATCTGGCCGCGCTTCACGTCGAAGATTCCGGGGGCGCTTTTCGTCATCGTGGCGGCGACGCTTGCGGTGCTCGGGCTCGGCTGGGGCGCGGGAGCGGAAAACCCGGACGGCGTCGTCACCATCGGCAGCAAATTCTTCTCGGACAAGCCGTTCCCGTCGGGCGTCCCGACGCCGGACTTCAGCATCTTCGCCGATCTGAATTTTGAAAAGATGCGCGAGCTGATCGCTCCCGCGTTTCTGATCGCGCTCCTGGGCTCGATCGAATCGCTGCTTTCGGCGGTCGTCGCCGACGGCATGACGGGGCGCCGCCACCGCCCGAACGCGGAGCTCGTCGCGCAGGGCATCGGCAACATTCTTTCGCCGCTTTTCGGCGGGATTCCCGCGACGGGCGCGATCGCGCGCACGGCGGCGAACATCAAGAACGGCGGCCGCACGCCGATTTCCGCGCTCGTTCACGCGGGCGTGCTGCTCGCGATTCTGCTCTGCCTCGGGCAGTTCATCGTCTACGTGCCGATGTGCGCGCTGGGCGCGGTGCTCGTGCTCGTCTCCTACACGATGAGCGGCTGGCGCTCGTTCTACGGGCTGCTGCGCACCTCGCCGAAGAGCGACATCATCGTGCTGCTGCTGACGTTTTTTCTCACGGTCTTCGTCGATCTTTCCGTCGCGATTGAGGTCGGCGTCGTGCTTTCGGCGTTCCTGTTCCTGAAGCGCGAATCGGAGACGGCGGAATTCCACGTGTTCTCGCGCAGGCAGCTGGGCGAAAACGAGTTCGACCCGCACGGCACGCTCGCGGCGTGGCGCGAAAAGCTGCCCGACGACGTCGAGGTCTTCGAGGTCTTCGGCTCGCTCTTTTTCGGCGCGGTCGATCAGTTCCGCGAAAACTTCAAGCGCGTCGGCCGCAAGCCCAAGGTGTTCATTCTCGACCTGAGCAACCTCATCTCCATCGACGCGACGGGCATCCACGCCATCGCGGAAACGCATCTGGACATGAAGGCTGACGGCACCGCGCTCGTCATCGCCGGGCTGCACCCGCAGCCGAAAAAGGCGATCGAGCATTCCGACCTCGAAGTCGGCGCGGAAAACATCTGCCGCGACATGCAGTCCGCGATCGAGCGTGCGGAGGCGATTCTGCGGGAACGCGAAAGCGCGCGCATTGCCGAAAGCCCGGACGTGTGACGGCTTTCTGCCGCGCGGCGACCGCGCCGCATGAGCGGATTTTCCGAGAGCCGTCGGAATTTCGGATTCCATCTATTCGGGGCGGGAGCGCTACGGGGCTCCTATCGGGGCTCTTCAGCGCGTTTTCGGCGTTCTCGACCAGCTTCGGAGGAATCGTGACGCACTGAAGGCGGCGATTCCGGAAGAGGAGGCTTCGTTGAAGGAGCTGAAGGCGCGGAAGTTCGCTCCGTTCCCGAAGGAGAAGGAGGAGCGCATCCGGACGCTTGAGAAGGCGCACGCGGAGGTCGTCGAGAAAATCAAGGCGAGCGAGGCGGAAGAGGCGCAGAGGCGGAACAAGGAAGAGCGCGGCTTCGTTTATTTTTCGCGCGGGAACGCGGGAGCGGACAAGGCGCGCGAGCTTTCGGCGGAGGACGGGCGCAGGGTTGCGGACGCGCTGAGCGGCTTCATCGAGGGCGTGAACGTGGAGGTTTTGGACGACGCGGCTTTCGAGGCGCGGCTTCGCGAGGCGAAAGGCGGGAACGCGTTTGCGGGAAGCGAATACGACGGCGAAGCGGAAATCGAGGTCGTGAACATCGATTCGCCGCTTAATTCAGATGAACAAAAAGACACTTCGAGGATTAAAAACGAAATCCTAAAGCCGCTTATCGGAAGCGAGGTCGAAATTAGGTCTGACGGCAGAATCGTGCAGTTCACGCGAACTGGGATTGAGAGCGCGTTAAAGAAAAGGAATCTTCATCGCTCCGTTCTGAACGATTTGACGCGTGTGGTTTCCGGAAGCCGCTACTTCGATTATGTGGAAGGCGACGGCCAGGAGAAGCACAAAGACGTTCTCGGGCAATTCGTTTATGCCGTTCCGGTGAGAATCGGCGAGGCGATTTATCGGTGCGAAATCAAGATTGACCGTCTGACTTCAAACGGACCCGGAGAAGGTTCCTTCAAGCAGCAGAGCGTATTTAAAATCGCCGACGTTGCCCTGTCCACGGGAATTACCCGTCAGGGTCGTTCGGAAGCGGAAGCTTCCTCTACAACGTCGGTTAAGGTCAAGATGCGCGAGCTCATGGGCGAAGTCAACCCCAAAAACGTCCGCGTTCCGTTCCAGAGGATTTTCGGAGATGAGCAGGAAATCGGTTCATCCAAGGAGCTTCGCGACGTGTCGGGCAAGGTTTACGGGTGGTATGAGCCGAAGACGAAGCGCGTGGTGCTGCGAGCGGGGGCGAGAATGGACACGGCTCTGCACGAGATTTTGGGGCACGCGACGTTCGACTGGGCTCGCGGGAACGCTCCGGAGCTCTACGCGAAGATGCGCGAGTATGCGGCGGGGGCGCCGGAGGAAGTGAAGGCGGCGATTCGGGACGCCTATCCGGACGTGGCGGAAGGGAGCGCGGCGTGGGAAGACGAAGTTTTCGCGCACCTGATCGCGGCGGACAACGAAGACCTGATTCGTTCCCGCGTCTTGGGCGAGGCGGGCGTCTCGTGGCTCGTGAAGGTGAGGGCGTGGTTCGGTCGGCTTTGGCGGCGGTTCGTGCGCGCGTTGGGCGGCTCGGCTTCGGAGGACTTGGACGTGAGGGCGATTGCGGGCATGGATGCGAAGGCGGGAATGCGCCGGCTCGTTGAAAGCGCGTTGGCGGGGAAGCGTCTCGGGACGTGGAGCGCGGAGGCGCGGGAACGCGGGAACGGGGTTTCCCCGGAGCGGGAACGCTTTTACAGCCGTGCGGCGGAAGGGACGCGGCGTGCGCGCGCGGAAACGCGGCGGCGGGCAGTCAACACAGAGGAACGGAGAAACAGAGAGAGGCCTGCGTTCAAGAGCGCGACGCTGAACGTCGGGGCGTATGTGCTGGGAATCCGGACATTCGGTATTCGATTCTTCGGAGGCGCGGGAAGTATGTCGACGAGCGCGTGCGTGTAAGATTTCGGAGAGCGACCGGGGCGGCCGCCCTCCTTTTCGTTCCCGCGGAGTCCCGTTTCTCTGCGGTCGGAAACGCGTCAGCGGGAGAGCTTGGCGGCGATGCGGAGCAGGGCGAGCTCCGTTTCTTCCGGGTCGCCGAAGGCGGTGAGGCGGAAATAGCCTTCGCCGCGCGGGCCGAATCCGCTGCCCGGCGTGCCGACGACTTCGCAGGTCTCCAAAAGGCGGTCGAAGAAATCGAACGATTTTTCGCCTCCCGCGAGCTTCCACCAGATGTAGGGCGCGTGTTCGCCGCCGTAAACCGTGTGTCCGCATTCGGCGAGCTTGGCGCGGATCTTCGCGGCGTTCGCCATGTAGCCGGCGACGACTTCGCGGATCTGCCGGTTGCCGGCTTCGGAATAGACGGCTTCGGCGCCGCGCTGCACGATGTAGTTCACGCCGTTGAACTTCGTCGTCTGGCGGCGCAGCCACATCGCGTGGAGCTCCGGCATTTCGTGCGGCACGACCGTGCACGCGCAGCGCACGCCCGTGAAGCCGGCGGTCTTGGAGAAGCTGCGGAACTCGACCGCGCATTTCTTCGCGCCGGGAATTTCGTAGATCGAATGCGGCAGCCCTTCGTCGCGGATGTAGGCGGAATACGCCGCGTCGAAGAGAATCACGGAGCCGTGCGCCAGCGCGTATTCGACGAATTTTTCCAGCGTCGCGCGCGTGAGCACCGTTCCCGTCGGATTGTTCGGGCTGCACAGGTAGATGATTTCCGCGGGAACGTCGGGCACGCTCGGCTGGAAGTCGTTGTCCGCGTCGGCGGCGAGATAGACGACGCCGTCGAAATGCCCGTCGGGAGCGACGTTCCCGCTGCGTCCCGCCATGACGTTGCTGTCGAGATAGACGGGATAGACGGGATCGGGAATCGCGACGCGGCAGTCGGAGGAAAAGAGTTCCTGGAAGTTCGCGACGTCGCACTTGGAGCCGTCGCTGATGAAGACTTCGTCGGGGCTGACGTCCACGTTGCGCGACGCGTATTCGCCGCGCACGACGGCTTCGCGCAGGAAGGCGTAGCCCTGTTCGGGCCCGTAGCCGCGGAAGCTCGCCTTCTTCGCCATTTCGTCGGTGGCGGCGTGCATCGCCTCGACGACGGCGGGAACGAGCGGCCGCGTGACGTCGCCGATGCCGAGGCGGATGATGCGCGCGCTCGGATGCGTGTCGCGGTACTGCGCGATGCGCGCCGCGATCGTCGAGAAAAGATAGCTCTCCGGGAGCCGGGAATAATACGGATTGAGGATTTTTTCGTTCATGGAAAAAAGGTTAAGGCTTAAAGAAACGACTTTCAGATTTCGCCGAGGAAGACTTCGCGCGCGGCGCCCGTCATGAAGACGGAGGCGTCGGCGCTTTCCCGCTCGATGAAGAGCGAACCGCCGTCGAGGACGATTTCCGCGCCCGCGCCGACGAGCCCGCGCTTCTGCGCGGCGACGAAGGTCGCGCAGCTGCCCGTGCCGCAGGCGGCGGTGACGCCGCAGCCGCGTTCCCACACGCGCATGCGGATTTTTTCGCGCGAGAGCGCCTGCGCGAATTCGATGTTGCAGCGGTCGGGGAACTGCGCGTCGTGCTCGAGCGCGGCGCCCCATTTTTCGAGCGGCACGGCGCCCATGTCGTCCGTGAAGATCACGGCGTGCGGGTTGCCCATCGAGACGGTTTCGGCGGAAAACTCGCGTCCGTCCGTCCGCAGCGAGATACCGCCGAGAAAGTCGCGCGCCTTGCCCATGTCCACGCGGACGAGCCCGTCGGCGCGGATTTCGGTGCGGACGACGCCGCTGAGCGTGTGCAGGTCGAACGCGTTCCCGGCGCCGCCGAGGCGGTCGCGGATGAATTTCGCGACGCAGCGCGAAGCGTTCCCGCACATCATCGCGACGGAGCCGTCGGAGTTGAGGATGCGCATTTCGTAGGCGTTCCCGCCGAGCGGGCGCACGATCACGACGCCGTCGGCGCCGATCCCGAAACGGCGGTCGCAGAGCGCGACGGCGTCGAGCTTCGCGGGAACGTCTTCGGCGCGCACGACGACGAAGTCGTTCCCGAGTCCTGTGTATTTGAAGAATCGCATGGTGACTGAAAAAGATTGAGGATTGAAGGTTAAGGAAAGGACTGGAAAGTCGAGGAGTTTAAAGTGGCTGTGCCGCTGTTTATGGTTTAAGGCGTATGGTTTAGCGTCGAGGAGTTTAAGGGAAAGCTTAAAAGCTGAAGAGTTTAAGAGTTGAAAAGAAAATTTTCCGTTAAGCTTTTAAGCTCCTTAAGCTCTCCTGAGCTTATACCCTACACAGCGGCGCAGCCGCTTTAAACTTCTCCGCTTCTCGACTTTCTCCTTTCCGTCATTTGTTCTGCATTTTCGCGAGGGCGTTGCGGTATTCCACGGGGAAGACGCGGACGAACTTCGGACGGCAGTTTTCCCAGTCCTCGAGAACGCGCCGCGCCTTCGCGCTTCCGGTTTCGTCGTAGTGCGCCTCGATGAGCGCGCGCAGCTCGGCTTCCGCCGCCGTTCCCGGCTCGATGCTTTCGAGGTCCACGCTCTCGATGTTGCAGCTGAGGTCGAAGTCGCCCGTTTCGTCGAAGACGTAGGCGAGCCCGCCCGTCATGCCCGCGGCGAAGTTGACGCCGACCTTGCCGAGCACGACGACGCGCCCGCCGGTCATGTATTCGCAGCCGTGGTCGCCGACGCCTTCGGCTACGAGCGTGGCGCCGCTGTTGCGGATGCCGAAACGCTCGCCCGCGAGCCCGTTGACGAAGATCTTGCCCGACGTGCCGCCGTAGCCGATGACGTTCCCGGCGATGACGTTGGATTCCGCCGCGAACGCCGCTTCCGGCGGAACGCGCACGACGATCTTGCCGCCGGAAATGCCCTTGCCGACGAAGTCGTTCGCCTCGCCGCACAGGTGCAGCGTGACGCCCGGCGCGAGGAAGGCGCCGAAGCTCTGCCCGGCGACGCCGCGGAAGTTCACCGTGATCGTGTCTTCGGGTAGACCTTTTTCGCCGAAGCGCGCGACGATTTCGCCCGAAAGGCGCGTTCCCGCCGTGCGGTCCACGTTGGAGATTTCGCGGAAAAGCGTTTCGCGCGAACCGTCGAGCTTGAGCGCGCCGAGCAGTTCGCGGTCGTCGAACGCGCGGAGCGGCTCCTTCGGCGCGTCGGCGTCGAAGCGCACGCGCTCGCCCTTCGCGGGAGCGAAGATCGCGGAGAAATCCAGATTCGCCGCCTTGAAGAAATCGATCGCGCGGTTCGTGCGCAGCAGGTCGCTGCGGCCGCAGGCTTCGTCGAGGCTGCGCAGCCCGAGCGCGGCGAGGTGTTCCCGCGTCTCCTCCGCGACGAAGCGCAGATAATTGATGATGTATTCCGGCTTGCCCGCGAATTTCTTCCGCAGTTCCGGGTCCTGCGTCGTGAGACCGACGGGGCACTTGTTTGTGTGGCAGCGGCGGTCCATGATGCAGCCGAGACACGCGAGCAGCATCGTCGCGAAGCCGAATTCCTCCGCGCCGAGCAGCGCGCCGACGACGACGTCGCGCCCGGTCTTGATCTGCCCGTCCACCTGCAGGCGGACGCGGCCGCGGAGCTTGTTGAGCACGAGCGTCTGCTGCGCCTCCGCGAGCCCGAGTTCCCACGGGAGCCCGGCGTGCTTGATGCTCGTGAGCGGCGAGGCGCCCGTGCCGCCGTCGTGACCGGAGATGAGCACGACGTCCGCGTGCGCCTTGGCGACGCCGGCGGCGACGGTGCCCACGCCGAGTTCGGAGACGAGCTTCACGGAAATCCGCGCGGCGGGATTCGCGTTGCGCAGGTCGAAGATGAGCTGCGCGAGGTCCTCGATCGAATAAATGTCGTGGTGCGGCGGCGGCGAGATCAGCGTCACGTGCGGCATCGAGTGGCGCACCTGCGCGATGAATTCGTCCACCTTGTGCCCGGGCAGCTGTCCGCCTTCGCCGGGCTTCGCGCCCTGAGCCATCTTGATCTGGAGCTCGCGCGCGTGGCGCAGGTAGTTGATCGTCACGCCGAAGCGGCCGCTCGCGATCTGCTTCACGGCGCTGTTGAGCTCGGTGCCGAAGCGGTCGCTGTTTTCGCCGCCTTCGCCGCAGTTGCTCATCGCGCCGATGCGGTTCATCGCGGCCGCGATTGTGCGGTGCGTTTCCGGGCTGAGCGAGCCGAGCGACATCGCGCCGGAGACGAAGCGCGTCATGATCGATTCCGCGCTTTCGACGGCGTCGAGCGGGAGCGGGCGCGTCGGCGCGAACTCGAAGAGCCCGCGCAGCGTGCAGAGCCGCTCGGACTGGTCGTCCACGAAGGCGGAAAATTCCTTGAACTTGGCGTAGTCGCCGCCCTGAACGGCTTCGCGGAAGGTCTTCATCGAAAGCGGCGTCCACAGGTGCGTCTCGCCGCCGCGGACGACGCGGTACTGGCCGCCTTCGGGCAGGGGCGCGGGAACGCTGGGCTTCGCGGCCGCGGCGGGAACGGCGTCGAGCGCGGCGGCGCGGGCGTCCGCTTCGCGCGCGATTTCGTCGATGCCGACGCCGCCGATGCGGCTCGCGACGCCGGGCAGAAATTCGTCGATGAAGGCGCGGGAAAGCCCGACCGCCTCGAACGCCTGCGCGGAGCGGTAGCTGCGCAGCGTCGAGATGCCGAGCTTGGACATGATCTTGAGCAGCCCCTTGTCCACGGCGTTGATGTAATTGCTCGCCGCCGTGACGGGATCGCAGGCGATTTTGCCGGCGCGCGCGAGCGACGTCACCGTCTGCAGCGCGAGGTAGGGATTGACCGCCGTCGCGCCGAAGCCGAGCAGCAGCGCGAAGTGCATGATCTCGCGCACTTCGCCGGACTGCACGATGAGGCCGATTTCCGGGCGCAGGCCCGCGTCGATGAGCGCGCGGTTCACCGCCGACGTCGCCAGTAGCGAGGGAATCGCCGCCGTTCCCGCGGGCAGGTCGCGGTCGGAAAGCACGACGATGCGCTTGCCGCCGCGCACGGCCGCCACCGCCTTTTCGCGGATTTCCGCGAGCGCGGCGCGCAGGGCGTTCCCGTCGCCGCCGCGCGGGAACGCGCACGTGATCGCCGCGGCCTCGTAGCCGGCGTCGTCCACCTGTTCGAGGCGGCGCAGCTCGTCGTCCGTGAGGATCGGCCGGCGCAGCTTGATGAGGCGCGCGTGCTCGGGCGTTTCCGCGAGAATGTTGCCCTTGTTGCCGATGTAGGTCATCAGGCTCATGACGAGCTCTTCGCGGATCGGGTCGATCGGCGGGTTCGTCACCTGCGCGAAGAGCTGCTTGAAATACTGGAAGAGCAGCTGCGGCTTGGAGGAAAGCACGGCGAGCGCCGCGTCGTTGCCCATGGAGCCGATCGGCTCCTTGCCGCTTTCGCTCATCGGCTTGATGATGAGGTCGAGATCCTCGCGCGTGTAGCCGAAGAAGCGCTGACGGTCGGCGAGGTCGCTTTCGGGCTCGGACGCGGTGATGTCCGTGAAGAGCCCGTGCACGGAGAGGCGGTTTTCCTCGACCCAGCGGCGGTAGGGCTTGGAGCGCGCGATGCGGTTCTTCAGCTCGGCGTCGCGCAGGATGCGGTGGCTTTCGAGGTCGAGGAAGATCATTTCGCCGGGCTTCAGTCTGCCCTTGGAGACGATCTGCGCGGGCGGAATGTCGAGCACGCCGGTTTCGCTCGCGAGCACGAAAAGCCCGTCGCGGCAGAGCGTGAAGCGCGCGGGGCGCAGCCCGTTGCGGTCGAGAATCGCGCCCGCGTTCACGCCGTCGCTGAACGCCACGGCGGCGGGGCCGTCCCACGGCTCCATCAGCGCGGAATGGTATTCGAAGAATCCGCGCACGTCGTTGCCCATGTAATATTTCGCGCCCCACGCCTGCGGGAGCAGCATCAGCATCGCGTGCTCCATCGGGCGGCCCGCGGCGACGAGCAGCTCGAACATGTTGTCGAGGCTCGCGGAGTCGCTCTGCCCGGCGTCGATGAGCGGGAGCAGCTTCTTCAGGTCGTCGCCGAAGAGCGGCGATTCCATCAGGCGTTCCCGCGCCTTGAGCGCGTTGAGATTGCCGCGCAGCGTATTGATTTCGCCGTTGTGCGCGAGGTAGCGGAACGGGTGCGCGAGGTTCCACGTCGGGAACGTGTTCGTGCTGTAGCGCTGGTGCACGAGCGCGAGGCGCGACACGAAGCGCGGATCGTTCAGGTCCGGATAAAATTCCGAGAGCTGCGTCGCGAGCAGCAGGCCCTTATAGACGACGCTGCGCGACGACATGCTGCAGACGTAGAGATCGAGCCCGAGCTTTTCGATGCGGCGGCGCATGACGAAGAGCTTGCGCTCGAACGTGCCGCGGTCGGCGAACGCGCTCCCGTCGATGAAGAGCTGCGAGATGCGCGGGGCGCTCTCGCGCGCGGTCTTGCCGATGAATTCCGGGTGGACGGGCACTTCGCGGCGGAAAATCACGCGCCCGCCTTCCTCCTCGACGACGGCGCGCATCGCGTCGTCCGCGCCGTTCCCGCCGAAGAGCATCGCGACGCCGTAGCGGCCCGCCGGCGGGAGCGCCACGGGAAGCACGGCGCGGAAGAACGCGTCCGGAATCGAAAGGAGCAGGCCCGCGCCGTCGCCGGTCTCGGGGTCGCTGCCCGCCGCGCCGCGGTGCATCAGGCGTCGCAGCACGGTGATGCCGCATTCGACGACGCGGTGGCTGGCGTTCCCGTTCAGGTCGGCGACCATGCCGACGCCGCACGCGTCGTGTTCCTGCGAAGGATCGTAGAGCGCGCTCGCGCGCTGTCGGAAAATCTGAGGCTTCGAAAGGCTTTCTGTTTTCATGGGTTCGGTAAAATTTGGCGCCCATGTTCGCACAAAGCGTGCCATGAAGGGAAAACCGCGAGCTTAGAGCCTGAAGCCTAAAGAAAAGGGAAATCCGAGGTTCGGCGGAATTTACGTTTTTTGAAAAGCCGTTTTTTCAGGTTTTACGAAAAACGTAATTCCCCGCGGGCGCGTTCCCGAGGCGCTTCAGACCTTGAATCCCGAGCGTTGAAGCCTTCGACGCGCGTTCCCGCGCCGTGGCACGCTTTGTGCCTGTATCGCGCCCCAATGAAATTCAACTGGAAAGAAAAACGGGAGCGCGCGGCGTTCCTGGCGTTGGCGGACGGCACCGTGCTGCGCGGCTTCTCCGTCGGCGCGAAAAAGGACGCCATCGGCGAAGTCGTCTTCAACACCGGCATGACCGGGTATCAGGAAATCCTCACGGATCCGTCCTACGCCGGGCAGTTCGTCACGCTGACGTCTCCCGAAATCGGGAATTACGGATGTTCCCCCGCCGACGCCGAGTCGCGGGGGTTGTTTTTGAACGGGCTCGTCGTGCACGAGCTCAACGCGCCCTCGAACTTCCGTTCCGAGGAATCGCTCGAAGATTACCTGCGCCGCGCGGGCGTTCCCGCGATCGCCGGCGCGGACACGCGCGCGCTCACGCTCATTCTGCGTTCCCGCGGGAATCAGAAGGCGTATCTGCACGTTTCCGACGAGCCCGTCTCCGAGGCGGAGGCGGTCGCCCGCGCCCGCGCCTGGGAAGGGCTCGACGGCCAGGACTACGCCTCGCGCGTGACGACGGACGCGCCCTACGCGTGGAGCGACGCGGGAACGTATCGCGTCGTCGCCTACGATTTCGGCGTGAAGCGCAACATTCTCCGCGGGCTCGCCGCGCACGACATGCGCGTGACCGTCGTTCCCGCCGCGACGCCGGCGGAGGACGTGCTCGCGATGCGCCCGGACGGCGTGTTTCTCTCGAACGGTCCCGCCGATCCTTCCGCCGTGAAATACGCTTCGGAAAATATCCGCCGCCTGCTCGGCAAGGTGCCGCTGATGGGCATTTGCCTCGGGCATCAGCTGCTCGGGCTCGCGTGCGGCGCGTCGTGTTCCCGCCTGAAGTTCGGGCATCACGGCTGCAATCATCCCGTGAAGGATCTGCTCACGGGCAAGGTCGAGATCACGAGCCAGAATCACAATTTCGCGCTGGACGCCGCGCTGCCGTCCGCGCTCGAGCTCACGCACGTCAATCTCAACGACGGCACGGTCGAGGGCGTCCGCCACAGGACGGAGCCCGCCTTCAGCGTGCAGTATCACCCCGAGGCGGCGCCCGGCCCGCACGACGCGTATCCGCTTTTCGAGCGTTTCCGCGAGCTGATGGCGCGCTGAAAAATTTTCCGGAAATTCTCTTTTTCAAATCATGCCGAAACGCACAGACATTCATAAAATTCTGCTCATCGGTTCGGGCCCGATCGTCATCGGGCAGGGCTGCGAATTCGATTATTCCGGGGTTCAAGCCTGCAAGGCGCTGAAGAGCGACGGCTTCGAGGTCGTGCTCGTCAATTCCAACCCCGCGACGGTCATGACCGATCCCGAGCTCGCGGACCGCACCTACATCGAGCCGCTCAACGCCGACATTCTTCACGAAATCATCCGGCGGGAACGCCCGGACGCGATTCTGCCGACGCTCGGCGGGCAGACGGCGCTCAATCTCGCGATGGAGCTCGCGGACAAGGGCGTGCTGAAGCGCTACGGCGTCGAGCTCATCGGCGCGAACGCGGACGCGATCCGGCGCGCGGAAGACCGTCTGCTCTTCAAGGAGACGATGCTTTCCATCGGGCTCGACCTGCCGCGCTCGGGCTCCGCGCACACGGAAAACGAGGCGCGCGCGATCGCGCGGACGATCGGCACGTGGCCGCTGATCATCCGCCCGGGATTCACGCTCGGCGGCACGGGAGGCGGCATCGCGCACGACGAGGCGGAGTTCGAGACCATCGTCCGCCGCGGGCTCGAGGCGAGCCTCAACAGCGAGGTGCTCATCGAGGAATCGCTGCTCGGCTGGAAGGAATTCGAGATGGAGGTCATGCGCGACAAGCGCGGGAACAGCGTCATCGTCTGCTCCATCGAAAACGTCGATCCTATGGGCGTGCACACGGGCGACTCGATCACGATCGCGCCGATTCAGACGCTCAGCGACCGCGAATACCAGGAAATGCGCGACGATTCGCTGCGCGTGCTCGCGGCGATCGGCGTCGAGACCGGCGGCTCCAACGTGCAGTGGGCGGTGAATCCGGAGACGGGGCGGCGCATCATCATCGAGATGAATCCGCGCGTGTCGCGCTCTTCCGCGCTCGCGTCGAAGGCGACCGGTTTCCCGATCGCGAAGATCGCCGCCAAGCTCGCCGTCGGCTACACGCTCGACGAGCTGCGCAACGACATCACGGGCTCCACGCCGAGCTGCTTCGAGCCCGCGCTCGACTACGTCGTCACCAAGGTGCCGCGCTTCACGTTCGAGAAATTCCCGAACGCGGATTCCACGCTCGGCACGCAGATGAAGTCCGTCGGCGAGGCGATGGCGATCGGCCGCAATCTCAAGCAGAGCTTCCAGAAGGCGCTCCGCTCGCTCGAGATCGGGCGCGCCGGATTCGGCGCCGACGGCAAGGACGAAAAATTCGAGAGCGCCGACGACGCGACGCTGCGCGCCGAGCTCGCGCGCCCGAGCGCCGAGCGCGTCTTTTACGTCCGCGCCGCGTTCCGCCGGGGCTGGAGCGCGGACGAAGTCTTCGAAATCACGAAGATCGACCGCTACTTCCTGCGCCACTTCGCCGAGCTCGCCGCGTTCGAGGACGAAATCTCCGCCGCGGGAACGCTCGACGCGCTCGAACGCGATCCCGCGCTTTTCCGCCAGATCAAGGAATTCGGCTATTCCGACCGCCAGATCGCGTTTCTGCTCGCGACGGACGAGGACGCCGTCCGCGCCGCGCGCGCGCGCATCGGGCTCGTTCCCGCGTTCGGTTCCGTGGACACCTGCGCGGGCGAGTTCGAGGCGCTCACACCGTATTATTACAGCGCCTACGCCGATTCCGGCGAAGCCCCGCGCGATTCCGGCGGAAAGAAATCCGTCATGGTGCTCGGCGGCGGCCCGAACCGGATCGGGCAGGGCATCGAGTTCGACTACTGCTGCTGCCACGCCGCGTTCGCGATCCGCAAGGCGGGCTACGAGGTCGTCATGGTCAATTCCAATCCGGAGACGGTCTCGACGGACTACGACACGTCGGACAAGCTTTACTTCGAACCGCTCACGCTCGAGGACGTCATGCACGTTTACGAGCGGGAACGCTGCTGCGGCGTCATCGTGCAGTTCGGCGGGCAGACGCCGCTCAATCTCGCGCAGGCGCTGCGCCGCGCGGGAGCGAACGTCATCGGCACGAGCCCCGACGACATCGACCTCGCCGAAGACCGCGACTTCTTCAAGACGCTCGCCGCGCGCATCGGCATCCGCCAGCCCGAAAACGGCATCGCGCACAACGTCGAGGAGGCGCTCGCCGTCGCCGAAAAGATCGGCTACCCGCTGCTCGTCCGTCCTTCCTTCGTGCTCGGCGGGCGCGGCATGGTCATCGTCTACAAGGAAAAATATCTCCGCAAATTCGTCGAAGAGGCCGCCGCCGTCGCCGAAGGAAAGCCGATTCTCATCGACCGCTTTCTCGAGGACGCCGTCGAGCTGGACGTGGACTGCATCTCCGACGGCGAGACGACCGTCATCGGCGCCGTGCTCGAACACGTCGAGCCCGCGGGCATTCACTCCGGCGACTCCGCGAGCGTCACGCCGCCGATGACGCTCCCGCCCGCCGTGCTCGAAAAAGTCCGCGAATACGCGCATGCCTTCGCGCGCGAGCTTCACGTCTGCGGGCTCATGAACATGCAGCTCGCCGTCAAGGACGGAGAGCTCTACATGATCGAGGTGAACCCGCGCGCCTCGCGCACGGTGCCTTTCGTCAGCAAGGCGATCGGCGTTTCGCTGCCCGGGCTCGCCGCGTTGTGCATGACGGGAAAGAAGCTCGGCGAGCTCGGCTTCACGCGCGAAGTGAGCCTGCCCTACGTCGCCGTGAAGGAGGCCGTTTTTCCGTTCGTGAAGTTCCCCGGCGTGGACGTCGTGCTCAGCCCGGAAATGAAATCGACCGGCGAAGTCATGAGCATCGACCGCGACCGCGGGATCGCGTATCTCAAGAGTCAGATCGCGGCGGGAAGTCGTCTGCCGCAGAGCGGGAACGTGTTTCTCTCCGTCAAGGACGCCGACAAGCCGAAGATCGTCGACGTCGCGCGGCGCCTCGTGGAGCTCGGATTCAAGCTCTACGCCACGCTCGGCACGGCGACGCTGCTCTACGATTCCGGGATTCGCGCGCGCGCCGTCTTCCGCATCTCCGACGGCAGACCGAACCTGCTCGACCTCGTCCGCGACGGCGAAATCCAGTGGATCGTCAACACGACCGAATCCGGTGCCGCCGCGATGGTGGACGAAATCCGGATGCGCTCGCAGGCGGTCGCTTCGGGCGTGCCGATCACGACGACGATCGCCGGCGCCTGCGCCGCGCTCGAAGGGCTGACGGACAAGCTCGAATTTGGACGCTTCGAAGTCTGCAGCCTGCAGGAATACCACCGCCACCTCGCGAAATGACCCGCCCCGCGCGGGAACGCCGAATCGCGTCGGGAAGCTCTCCCGGCGCGATTTTCGCATGTCGCCCGCGCGAAAAGCGTTGCGCGTTCCCGCGGATACTGCTCCGCGATGAATACCTCCAAAAATCGACTGATCTCCGCAATCTGCTTCGCCGCTTCGTGCGTCGTGCCGGCTTTCGCCGCGACGTCGGACGCTCCGAAATCCTCTTCCGCCGCCGCGCCCGTTCAGACGCGGGATTCCTCCGAGAAAAAGAATCTCGCGGCGGAAATGCTCGCGCTTTTTCGGGAAATGAACGCCGCGCTCGCGGGCGTTTCGGACAAGGCCTCCGCGGACGCCGCCGCGCCGAAGATTCGGGAAATCGAGGCGGCGGGCGAGTGCATCGCGGGCGAGCGCGGCGACGCTTTCCGCGCGTTCACGCTCGACGACGTCAAGGCGTTGGAAAGGCTTCGAAAAGAGACCGCTTCCCTGCTGAAAGGACTTTTCGAAAAGGATTTTTTCGGCTCGGAGGAGCTCAAGGAAATTTTTGCGGATATCGCGCCTGCCTTTGGGGAAGCCGCTCCGGAGTCTTCGGAGCCGCCCGCGCCCACGGAAAAGATGCTGGAGGCATCGAGCATTCTGATGAATTACTACAAGAATCCGGAGCCGGAGAAAATCGCCGGAATGCTTCCGACGTTTTTCGAGATGTGCGCCTCGAAAAACTCCTCCGGGGGACCGCTCGTCGCGTTTTTGACGGAAATCGTCAGGGCGAATCCGGACAGAGTTCCCGAATGGAAGAAAATCACGGACGCGCTCCCGCGAAAGCAGCGCAAGGTCGCGGACGCCGTTTACAGGCTCGCGGCGGACAAGAATTACGACCTCTCGAAAGGCTGCGTCGGCGCGCCGGGCGAGATCGACATGCTTTGGGGCGCGTTTTTCGCGACGGGAGATCCGAAGTTCCCGACGGCGGTGACGAAGATCGCCGCGAAGGTGCTTCCCGAAGGCGAGATCAATCTCGGCGTCTCCTCCGCCGCGTGGTCGCTCGCGTCCGTCGCGGTCGCGCAGGGACACGCTCCCGTGCTGGACGCCGCCAGGGCGTATCTGAAAAGCGCGAGCCGGGAGGAACGTGAGGCGCTCGCGTCGCGGCTTTCCGAAGAAAATCAGAAGGCGCTGCTCGGCGAAGTTCTTCGTCCGGTCAAGGACTGACCCGCGTTCCCGCGGGAACAAAAACGCCGGTTTCCGACGCTTTGTCTTTCGTTATGGAACGAGAGATCAAAGCATTGGAGGCGGCGCTGACCGGCGCCGGAAATTCTGAAGAGGCGCGGAAAATCGTCGCCGATTTCTGCCGTGCTCACGACGGTCCCCTCGCGCGGCGCGTGCTCGCGGAGCTGCTGCGCGCGGCGGGGAAACGCTGCGGCACGGCGTTCGCGCGGCGCGTTTACGAATACTGTCTGCGCGTGTTCGAGCTGTTCGGGCCGGAGCTTTCCGTCGAGCGCGAGGCGGCGCTCTTCACGGAGATCGACGCGCGGGCGGGCGCTCTCGTCGCGCGCGTTCCCGCGGAGGCGGAGACGCTCTTCGCCGCCGAACGCCGCGCCGTCCGCGAGGCCGTCGGCGCCATGCGGGAACGCGGCGATTTTCTGAATGCGCTGCGCACGGAACGCGCGTGGGCGATCTACAATTTTTCGCTGTATTCGCGGATTTACGCGCGGCATTTCGGCAGACTCGACTGCTCGCCGTTCCCGCTGGCGTTCGCGTCGGGCTCGCTGCTCTGCCTCACGCGCGCGGCGGCGTGAATGGCGCGGCAGGGGCAGGTGATGAAGTTATGGAGTTATGAGGTTATGAAGTGGTGAAGTTCATTGCGGTCGGCTTCGCCGAAAGGATTTCAAAAAATCTTTTTCGCGAAGCGAACGTCAAATCACTTCATAACCTCATAACCTTCATAACCTCATAACTTCATCACTCCGCCGCTTTCACTTCGCGCGGCTGAAGATCAGAACGCCCGAAGAATTGTTCGACGAGACGCCTTCCACGTCCGCCTTCAGCACGTAGGCGTCGAGGCTCGTGCGGAGCTGCTTCACTTCCAGCGTGTAGACGTTGTTCTGGTCGTCGTGTCCGGTCGTGCCGCGGTGCGCGTCTTCGGCGACGAGCTTGTCGCCTTCGTAGAGGCGCACGCGTTTCACGACGAGCGCGCTGTCGCCGCTTTTCCAGCGGAACGTCGCCGTGAACGTTCCCGCCTTCATGATGTCGTCGGAGACGTCGAAGACGAGTTCCTTCGCGCCGTCGCGGATCGTCCACGGGCGGTCGTTGTCCACGGGAACGGAGAAGAACTCGTCGGCGAGCGGCGCGAATTTCTTGAGCATGTTCCGCGCCTCGACGAGCGTCTTGCCTTCCGCCTTGGCGGTGTAGACGGGCTTGGTCGCCTTGCACCAGTCGTTCATCAGCGCGTTGATCTTGCCCTCGAGCGCGTCGAGCGCGGACCGGTCGCCGTTGAGCGCCTTCTTGTGGGCGTCGAAAAAGTAGCCCCAACGGACGAGGTAGTAATCCTTGAGCAGCCCGGAAAGCTGCCGGTGCGCGTAGTCGTTGAGCGAGCCGGGCTTGCCGCCCCAGCTGGTGAGCAACGTCTTGAGCGCGCGCGCGGAATTTTCCTTCTCCGCCTTGCTTTTCCCCTTGGCGAGCGCCATCTGGTACATGCGGCCGAAACGCCACAGCGTGTGCGTCGCGAGCAGTCTGTCCGTGGACGCGATGAGGTCGAGAAACTGTTTCGAGCGCAGCTCGAACGCTTTTTTGTCGCCGGCGTCGTAGGCTTCCATCGCCTTCGCGAGCAGCGGGCGCGCGAGGTCGGACGCGAACTGCCGCCCGACGTCGCAGAGGTCCCAGCGGTACGTGGAAAGCGCGGCGAGCGCGGCGTCCTTTTCTCCGGCGCCGACGAGCAGGGCGAACGCCGCGCGGACGTCGTCGGGATTCCAATACACTTTCCCGGACGCCCAGGTGGACGCCTTCTGCGCGTTGCGGTTCGGGCGCGCGCTGATGATGGATTCCGTGCAGCCTTCCTGGTCCTGCGTCGGGCTGTACACGGAGCGTTCGAGGAGCTTCCACGCGCGGTTCACGGCGGGAACGTTCTTCCCGTAGCGGCGCAGCGCGTAGCCGTCGATCCACGTCGCGATTTCGGCGTCGTCCATGACGGTTTCGCGCGGCGTCCAGATGCGGTCGTAGAGCAGGTCGTAGGTGATCGGGTTGACTTCCGTGCCTTCGGGGATGAGACCGATGCCGACGAGCTTGTCGCTCCCGTCCGCGGTCGCCATGACGCCGATTTTTCCGAGCACCTTCAGCGAGCCGTAAAGCCCGTGGTTGCCGCCGAAATTGGAGAGCTCGCACCACACCCACGGCGCGCCGTGGTAGCTGTAGCCGTGAGACGTTCCCGCGACCATGTCCTTGCACAGCGCGAGCACGACGCACTTGTCCTTGTCGAGCCCGCTCAGCAGCGTCGCCGACGGATTGCCGTGCCACGCCTGCAGCACCCAGACGCTGCCCGGAGACGCCTTCTGCATCGCCGTCTGCACGCATTTCGCCGCGTCCGCGACCGCGATCCCGCCGGATTTTCCGCCCTCGTGGAAGAGGTCGCCGCCGAACGCCTTCGCCTTCACGCCGTAAACTTTTTCGAGATTCCTGTACCAGACTTCGGCGACTTTGCCGAACGCGGGCGTCGTCGGGTCGAGCACGGCGGGGCGCAGGAAGCCGTCCACCCAATTTCCCTGCGGAATGATGCGGAGGCCTTCGAGTCTGCAGTGCTCGCCGAAATCGTGCGGCACGAGACCGACGAAGCCCTGCAGAATCGGCTCCATGCCGTAGTTGCGCATGTAGGAGACGATGAATTTGCCGAGCGCCGCCTCGCCGTCGATCTGGCTTTGCGTGAGCGGACCGCCGTGCCCTTCGAGATTGCCCATGTTCCACCACGCCGCGAACGCCGGGCTGGGAATGTAGGCGAAGATCTTTTCTTTCGGATAACCGAGCTCCGCGAGCGTGAGCTGCCAGACTTTTTCCAGCCCCGCCTGCACGAGCACGCGGTTCACGCCGTTGAGCGCCATGCGGTCGAGCTCGTTGCGCCATTCCGTCTTGCCCCAGAACGCCGAGGTGTACGACAGCGTGCAGTAATTGTAGGCGTAGCGCCATTCCCACGGCGTCTCCGCGGAAAATTCCTTCTGCTTCGCGGGAACGGCGGGCGCGAGCCGGTTCGCGCTCCAGCTCCACATGAGATTCTTCCCGTGCTTGAGATAGTAGCCGTAGCCGGCGGCGAGCTCGTTGAGCGTTCCCGCGGTGACGGAGACCGTCGGGCCGTTCGCGCGCACGCGGAAGCCCTTCTGCTTTTTGTCGAGTTTGAAGGAGACCGCCGGCTTCGCGGCGGCGGTCCTGGTCTTGCCCTTGGCGGGCTTCGGGGCGGAAGGACCGCCGTAGCGCTCGGCGAGTTTGGCGAGCTGCGCGGTCTGTTCTTCGGTCAGCGAGGCCGTCTGAGCGAAAAGCGTTCCCGAAAACGCGAGCGCGAGCGCGCCCGCCGCGATCCGGAGCGGCAAAGAGTCGAGTGAGGGGATTTTGAACATGCCGCAATCTTACGCGATTTCCCGCTCAAAGACAATCGCGCGCTTCGCGGGAACGTTTTTTCGCCCGAAGCGTTCCCGCGCGGAAATCAGGACTCGGGGGCTGCGTCGGAGCCGTATTTCCTGTCTCGGGCGGCGTCCTCTTCGGCGACGCGGTCGAGCAGGTCGATGACCGACGCGCCCGCGGCGGCTCCCTTGTCCTCGACGAAGCGGTAGGCGGGCGTGTACTTCAGAATGACGCGGCGGGCGACTTCCATGCGCAGCGTCTTGCCGACGCGCTCGAAGAGCCGGCGCGCGGCGGCGCGTTCTTCGGCTCCGCCGATGACGGAATAAAACACGCGCGCCTCGCGCAGGTCGGACGAAATCTCGACGCAGGTGACGGTGATGCGGGCGCTTTCGCTCTGCCAGCGGCGGTGCAGCGTTTCGCTGATTTCGAGGCGGAGCAGTTCGTTGACGCGGACGGTTCGTTGGGACATTGTCGTTGAAATCCGATTACATGCCGAAGCATTCGAGCAGCCGCGCGAGATCGTCGTTCCCGTGGTACTCGATGATGATTTTTCCGGAAGTCTTTCCGTGCTTGACCTGCACCTTCGCGTGCAGACGCGAGCAGAGATTCTTTTCGATGTTGAAGATCTCCTGCGAAATCTCGCGCACGACGGGAACGTCCGCCGTGGCGGAGGCCGTCTTGCCTTCGCGGATTTTCTTCGCGAGCTTTTCGGCGTCGCGCACGCTGCATCCGGACTCGACGAAGCGCCGCGCGAGCAGCAGGCGCTCCATCTCGTTCTCGACGCCGAGCAGCACCTTCGCGTGGCCGACGCTGAGCTGTCCCTTGCCGACGTAGCCCTGAATCTCGCGGTCGAGCGAGAGCAGGCGCAGCGCGTTGGCGACGGACGAACGCGCCTTGCCGATGCGCTCGGAAACCGCCTCCTGCGTCAGATTGAAGTCGCGCATCAGGCTGCCGATGCCGAAGGCTTCCTCGATCGGGTCGAGGTCTTCGCGCTGCAGATTTTCGATGAGCGTCATCGCCGCGCTGGAGGCGTCGCTCGCCTTCATCACGCGCGCGGGAATCGTCTTCATGCCGACGATGCGGCAGGCGCGCAGACGGCGCTCGCCGGCGATCAGCTGAAATTCGCCCTTCGCCTTTTCGCGCACGACGATCGGCTGCATGAGTCCCTCGGCGCGGATGGAGTCGGCGAGCTCGTCGAGCGCTCCGCCGTCGAAATTCTTGCGGGACTGGTTCGGCGAGGCGGAGACGGCCGCGATCGGGATTTCCCGGAACGGAGACGCGGGCGCGGCTCCGGCGGCGGGCGGAATCGGCACCGCAGTCTTCGCCGCGGCGGGCGTTCCCGCGGGAGCGGCGGGCGCCGCGGGAACGGGCGCCGGAGCGGCGTTTCTGCGGAACGAAGCCTCCGCCGCCTTCTTCACGGCGGACTGCGAAATGATGTTGTTGACGCCTCTGCCGAGGCCGAATTTTTTCTTGGGCTGCGCCATGTTTTTTCCTTATCCGAAAAGATGAAAAGCTCAGTCCGCCTGCGGGATCACGATTTCCTTGCCCGCGGGCAGCCGGTCGGGATTCAGACCGGGATTGACGTAAAGAATCCACGCGATCTTGGAACGCTGTTCCCGCGCGATCTTGGTCAGCGTGTCGCCGGCGCGGATTTTGTATTGAATGCCGCTCGCGGGAAGATCCTTCGGCTCCGCCGTCGGCGCGGGCGTTTTCGGAGCGGATTTGGCGGCGGAATCGAGCGCCTCGTTGACCTGGCGGCGGAATTCCTTCAGCGCGGCGTTCGTCTCGGCGTTCGCGCGCGCGAGGCGCTTTTCGATTTCGGCGGACAGTTCGCGGCGGAGCGCTTCGAGCCTGCCTCCGAACTCGACGCGCAGCGCGGCGAGTTCCGCGGCGAAATCGGCGCCCCGGTTTTTGGCGGAGGCGCTCTTCTCCTGCAGCGCGGCGTTTTGTTCGCGGAGGTCTTCGACGTCCATGCGCAGACGGTTGACTTCGTCGCGCAGCGCGGTCACTTCCTCAATGAGCGCGGCGACCTGGCGCGCCGACGGCTGCTGTTGGGCGAAGAGCCCCTGCGGGAACGCCGCGGCGCAGAACGCCAAAAACGCAATTTTTGAAATCGTGAAAAATGAATTCGCCATGTTCTGCGGAGAGTATCCGCGAAGTGCCGCGCCTCCGCGAGAAAAATTTTGAGGCGGCGCGGGAACGCCCGACGGGATTTTTCGGCGCCCTCAGCGCTCCAGAATCCAGAGCGGCTCCTTCTGCGAGAAGGCGAGGGCGTCCTCGAAGCGGATCCAGCGTTCGGCGGCGGAATCGCCCCAGGAATCGGAGACGCAGATTTCCTTCGTCTTCGCGTTGTAGCCGATGATGAGGCACATGTGCGCGTATTTGCGCAGCTCGCCCGAAATCTTGGGCACGGCCTGCCGGCGCAGCCCGCGCGCGAAGGCGGAAAAGTCCGCCGCGTCCTCTCTCGCGAGCGTGTTTTCGCGCAGACGCGCCAGATATTCGGGCGCCGAAAACATGCACCACATCATCGGCACGCCTTTGTCCGCGCAGACTTTGATCTTCGAAAAATTCATCGGCACGGAGGCGAATTTCAGACGGCTTTTTTTGACGACGGGAGCGAGGCCGCCGACGACTTCGCGGACGGAGGTTCCGCCGCCGACGCCCGTTCCCGCGAGCTCGGCGATTTCGTGCATGTCCACGTCGCCGACGCCGTAGTGGCGCAGCACGCGCTCGACGGTCGCGGGAACGCAGTAGCCCTTGCCGCCCTGGTCGATCATCGGCAGCCCGTCGATGAAGACGTCGCCGTTCGGGCGGCGCACGACGCTCTTGCGCACGTCCGCGTCCGCGCGGTCCGCCTTGCCCGAAAGCGTCTCCTTCAGCCCGGCGGCGGGAACGACGGAAACGCGGACGAATTCGTTTTCCTCCGCCTCGAGCACGAACGCCGTTTCGCCGCTTTTCCAGACGGAAACGCGGCGGCGCAGTTTGGAGGTTCCCGCGCGCCCGCGCGTCTCCTCGCCCAGCGGCGCCAGGCGTTCCCGCACGGCTTCGAAGCTCGCCTTCCAGCTTTTGCGGACGAACTTCTCCTTTTCGTCCGAGGACTTTCCGCTTTTGCTGCCGAAACCCTCGCGCGCCGCGGAATCGCCTTTGTTGAAGAACATGATTTCGATTTCGACGAGCCGACCGTCGCGCGCGCGCGCCTTCGCCTCCTCCGCGGGAAGCCCGAGAATTTTTTCGCCGCGCAGATAGACGGAAAACAGCGTCTCGACGACCTTGTCGCCCGTCTCCGTCTTCTGGGCGCGGCGCCCCGCCCAAAGTCCGCCGACGTCGAAAAGCGCCTCCGCGGGTTCGCCCCAGAATTTTTCCGCGGCGCGCGCGAACTCCGCCGCTTCGCGGGACGCGTCCTCGGAGGCTTCGGGCGCTTCCGGTCCGGCGAGGCTTTCGACGGCGGGAACGCCGCACGCCGCCGCGAGCGCGCACGCGGCGAACGCGACGCGCCGCCGGAAGAAAATTTTTCGGGGGAACGCTTTCATCGTCCGCGAGTCTGCCTTTTCTCCCCGCGCCTGGCGACACAGAAAAAAGGTTAAGGGGCAAAGCTTAAAGAGAGCGCTCCGCGCGCGGGAGCGTTCTTCTTTTCCCGCGCGTTTTTGCGTTGAATCGGAGGCGGGGGAAGCGCAAAATTGCGGCAGTTATGGCAAAATCTACATCCAAATTCAAAACGATGGACGCGAACGAAGCCGTCGCTTCCGTCGCCTACAGACTCAGCGAGGTAATCGCGATTTACCCGATTACGCCTTCCTCCCCGATGGCGGAATCGTGCGACGAATGGTCGGCGAAGAAGATGCCCAATCTCTGGAACAACACCCCGAGTATCGAGCAGCTTCAGTCCGAGGCCGGCGTCGCGGGCGCCGTGCACGGCTCTCTGCTCGCGGGCGCGCTGACGACGACGTTCACCGCCTCGCAGGGCCTGTTGCTGATGATCCCCAACATGTACAAGATCGCCGGCGAGCTCATTCCGTTCACGATGCACGTGACGGCGCGCGCGCTCGCGACGAACGCGCTCTCGATCTTCGGCGACCACTCCGACGTGATGAGCTGCCGCTCGACGGGCTTCGTCATGCTCAACTCCACTTCCGGGCAGGAGGCGCAGGACATGGCGCTCATTGCCCACGCGGCTTCGCTCAAGTCGCGCGTGCCGTTCATGCACTTCTTCGACGGCTTCCGCACCTCGCACGAAGTCTCCAAGATTCAGACGCTTTCCGACGACGAAATCCGCGCCGTCATCGACGAAGAGGACATCGCCGCCTTCCGCGCCCGCGCCATGTCGCCGGAGCGCCCGAACGTCCACGGCACCGCGCAGAATCCGGACGTCTATTTCCAGGGCCGCGAAGCCGTCAACAAATACTACGACGCCGTTCCCGGAATCGTACAGAACCTCATGGACAAGTTCGCGGAAGTCACCGGCCGCCAGTATCACCTTTATGACTACTACGGAGCTCCGGACGCGGACCGCGTCATCGTCTCCATGGGCTCGTCCTGCGAAACGATCGAAGAGACGATCGACGCGCTCAACGCGCAGGGCGCGAAGCTCGGCCTCGTCAAGGTCCGCCTGTTCCTGCCGTTCGACGCGGAAGCGTTCCTGAAGGCCGTTCCCGCGACGGCGAAGAGCCTCGCCGTGCTCGACCGCACGAAGGAACCCGGCTCGCTCGGCGAACCGCTGCTGCTCGACGTCTTCGCCGCCTACGCCGAATCCGGCAAGGCGATGCCGACCATCATCGGCGGCCGCTACGGCATCGGCTCCAAGGAATTCAACCCGGGCATGGTCAAGGCGATCTACGACGAGCTCGCCAAGCCCGCTCCGAAGAAACGCTTCACGATCGGCATCTACGACGACCTGACGCACACCTCGCTCGAATGGGACAACGCGTTCGACATCGAGGCGGACGACGTCAAGCGCGCGGTCTTCGTCGGCCTCGGCGCGGACGGCACGGTCGGCGCGAACAAGAACTCCATCAAGATCATCGGCGAACAGACGCCGAACTTCGCGCAGGGCTACTTCGTGTACGACTCCAAGAAGTCCGGCGCCTCGACGGTCTCCCACCTGCGTTTCGGCCCGCGTCCGATCCGTTCCGCCTACCTCATCCAGAAGGCGGGCTTCGTGGCGTGCTCGCAGTACGTCTTCATCGGCCGCCAGCCGATTCTGGAATACGCGATGCCGGGTGCGACGATTCTGCTGAACTCGCCGTTCGCGCCCGCGGAAACGTGGAAGCGCTTCTCCAAGGAATGGCAGGAGGAGATCATCGCCAAGAAGCTCCGCGTCTTCGTCATCGACGCTTCGAAGGTCGCCGCCGAATCCGGCATGAAGGGCCGCACGAACACCGTCATGCAGGCGTGCTTCTTCGCGCTCGCGAACATTCTCCCGAAGGACGAAGCCATCGCGCAGATCAAGAAGTCCATCGAAAAGACCTACGCCAAGAAGGGCGAGGAAGTCGTGCAGATGAACTTCAAGGCGGTGGACAACTCGCTCGCCAACCTGCATGAAATCGAAGTTCCCGCGACGCCGGACGCCGACGCGAAGCCGCAGACGCTCCCGGAATATAAGGGCGCGCCGGAATTCTTCAAGCGCGTGCAGGCGATGATGATCGCGAACAAGGGCGACCTCATCCCGACCTCCGCGATGCCCGCGGACGGCAAGTTCCCCTCCGCGACGACGCGTTTCGAAAAGCGCGACCTCGCCGACCAGATTCCCGTCTGGAATCCGGAACTCTGCATTCAGTGCAACAAGTGCGTGACGATCTGTCCGCACGCCGCGATCCGCGCGAAGTTCTACCCGGAAGCGCTCAAGGCGGGCGCCCCCGAAACCTTCAAGGGTGTGCCCTTCAAGGCGAAGGACTTCCCGGGAACGCTGTTCACCATCCAGGTCGCTCCGGAAGACTGCACGGGCTGCACGATCTGCACGCACGTCTGCCCCGGCAAGGACAAGAACGATCCGACGCGCCACGCGCTCATGATGGCGCCCCAGCCGCCGCTGCGCGAAGCCGAGGCGAAGAACTGGGACTTCTTCATGGATCTTCCCGATCCGGACCGCACGAAGCTCGGCAACACGATCCGCGACTCGCAGTTCATGACGCCGCTCATCGAATTCTCCGGCGCCTGCTCCGCGTGCGGCGAAACGCCCTACATCAAGCTGATGACGCAGCTCTTCGGCGACCGCACCTACATCGCCAACGCCACCGGCTGCTCCTCGATTTACGGCGGCAACCTGCCCACGACGCCTTACTCCGTCAATAAGGACGGCCGCGGCCCGGCCTGGGCGAACTCGCTGTTCGAAGACAACGCTGAATTCGGCCTCGGCATGCGCTACGCGATCGACAAGAAGACCGAAATCGCGCGCCAGGCTCTCGCCGAAGCCGCGGGAACGGGCGGCGAAGAACTCGCCAAGGCGATTCTCGAAGCGCCGCAGACCACCGAAGCCGACATCGCCGCGCAGCGCGAACGCGTCGCCGAGCTGAACAAGAAGCTCGAAGCCGCGGGAACGCCGGAAGCCAAGCGCCTCGCCGCGCTCTCCGAATTCCTCGTCAAGAAGAACGTCTGGATCGTCGGCGGCGACGGCTGGGCGTACGACATCGGCTACGGAGGACTCGACCACGCGATCGCCTCGGGCAAGAACATCAAGATTCTCGTCCTCGACACGGAAGTCTATTCCAACACGGGCGGACAGATGTCCAAGTCCACCTCGATCGCGGCGGTCGCGAAATTCGCCGCGGCGGGCAAGAAGCTCCCGAAGAAGGACCTCGCGCAGATCGCCGTGCAGTACGGCCACGTTTACGTCGCGCGCGTCTCGCTCGGCTACAAGGACACGCAGGTGCTCCAGGCCATGAAGGAAGCCGAAGCCTACGACGGCCCGGCGATCATCATCGCCTACGCGCACTGCATCGCCCACGGCTACCGCAACCTCGCGGACGGCACGGCGCACCAGAAGGTCGCGGTCGAATCCGGCTACTGGCCGATCTTCCGCTACAATCCGGCGAACATCGCGCTCGGCAAGAATCCGTTCACGCTCGACACGCCCGTGCCGAAGACCGCGCTTCAGGACTTCATGAACCTCGAAACGCGATTCAAGGGCCTGCAGCGCGCGAACCCGGCGCACGCCGCCGAGCTCTACGCGAAGGCGCAGGAGGAAATCTCCAATCGATTCCACTACTACCAGGAATCGAAGAAGGCCTACGAACCGGCCCCGAAGGCGGAATAATCCTCCGCTTCCGCGACAAGAAAGCCGTTCCCGCTCCCCGCGGGAACGGCTTTTTCGTTTTCAGTGCTCACGGAGATCCGCGGGAACGCGGAACCGCGAATTTCGCGAAATCCGCAGACGCAAATTCTCCCGCCAAGACGCCAAGGCGCAAAGAAAAACCGAGAAGTCAAAAAAGTTTTAAAGGGGAAAGGCGGCATGGCTCCACGCTTTGCTTACCTGCCGCTTCCTCGAAATCCGCAGACGAAAACTCCTTTTTTCCTGACCATGGAAGCTCACGGAAATCTCCACGGAAAAGCGCCGAAACGCCGCTTCCTCGAAACCGCCGCGCGTTTCCGTGAGTTTCCGCGGCTAAAAAATCTCGAGGATTTCTCCCCCAGAGCATTGGTTTTACAGGCGTTCTCGCAGGGGAATCCGACGCGTTCGCGAAAATCCTTCTCCGCCGCGCGTTTCTTGGCTTCACTCCGACGGCGGCGAAGCGTAGGCTTGGCGCAATGAATCTTTTTTCGGCATACGCGCTCACGGGCGGCGTCTTCTGCGCGGCGGGAGCGGCGCTCTTCTTCGCGGGAACGCGTCTCGCGCCCGCGCTGACCGCGTTTCCGCGTTCCCGCGCCGCGGGCAATCTGCTCTGGGCGGCGGCGCTCGCGTGGTTCGCGTATCACCTCGCGACGATCGGCGAAGTCGATCTGGCGGGCTTCCCGCGCTGGAGCTTCTTCGTGCTCTTCGGCGGGGCGGGCGTGCTCGCGTTCAGATTTCTCGCGGACCTTCTGCCGTTGCGCGCGCTCGCGGTGCTGACGCTCTTCGTCTGCAACGAGCTGCTCAAAATCGGCTTCGGGCAGACGCCGCGCTCGTGCGTGCTCGCGGGAACGGCGTATCTGCTGATCGTCGGCGCGCTCTGGGTCGGCGCCGCGCCTTACGTGCTGCGCGACGCACTTGCGTTTTCGACGCGCACGCCCGGGCGTTCCCGCGCGGTCGGCGGCGCGCTGCTGCTGCTCGGCGCCGCGAATCTTGCCTCGCTCCTTTTTTTCTGAAATGACCATGGAAACATTCCGCTCCAAACCGATTCTGCTGCTGGTCTCCGGTCCCGCCGGAAGCGGGAAGACCACGCTCTGCGACCGCATGCTCGAAGCATTCCCGCGGGAACTTTCCCGCGCCGTCACGTGCACGACGCGCGCGCCGCGCGGAACCGAACGCCACGGCGTCGATTACTTTTTTCTTTCTCACGAAGAATTCGAATCGGGCGTCGCGCGCGGCGACTTTCTCGAACACGCGCACGTGCATTCCAACCGCTACGGCGTGCGCCGCGCGCAGGTCGAATCCATTCTCGCCGAAGGGAAGAACGTCCTGCTCAATCTCGACGTGCAGGGCGCCGCGACCGTGCGCCGCATCGCGACGGAAAACGCGCTCGTCCGCGACGCGCTCGTCTCCGTGTTCATCATGCCGCCGAGCGTCGAGGAGCTCCGCGCGCGCCTGACCGGGCGCGGCACCGACGCCCCCGACGAAATCGAACGCCGCATGCGCGTCGCGCTCGACGAGATGCCGCGCTGGCGCGAATACGACTACTGCCTCGTCTCCGGCGACCGCGAAGCCGACTTCGCCCGCATCCGCGCAATCTACGCCGCGGCGAAAATGCGCGTCTGACGCGCGTTTCTTTGCTTCCGCCTCGTTCCCGCGCGCCGCATCCGCGGGAACGGCGCTCGTGAAAAAAACGTTCCCGCGAAACGGATCGCGGGAACGCTTTTATTCGGGTCGGGTGTACTTGACCGACGTCAGTACACGTCCTTCTGGTAGCGGCCTTCGGCCTTGAGCGCCTTCAGCTTGTCCGCCGCGCCCGCGTCGTCGAGCCCGCCGTGCGTCTTGAAGATTTCGAGCAGGGCGGCTTCGACGTCCTTCGCCATGCGCTTGGCGTCGCCGCAGATGAAGAAATAGCCGCCTTCGTCGTTGAGCCATTTCCAGACTTCGGCGCCGGCTTCGCGGATCTTGTCCTGGACGTAAATCTTGTAGTCCTGGTCGCGGGACCACGCGCAGTCGAGGCGCGTGAGCAGCCCGTCGGCGAGCGCCTTTTCCCATTCCGCCTGATAGAGGAAGTCGGTCTTGACGCGCTGGTCGCCGAAGAAGAGCCAGTTCTTGCCCTTCGCGCCCTGCGCGGCGCGGTCCTGCACGAAGCTGCGGAACGGCGCGATGCCCGTGCCCGGGCCGACCATGATCATCGGCGCGTTCAGATCCGCGGGCGGACCGAAGTGCGAGTTCGCGACGAAGACGGGCAGGGCGGGCGTGCCCACGGGCGCGTATTCGCCGAGGAACGTCGAGCAGACGCCGTCGCGCGCGCGGCCGTTCGTCTCGTAGCGGACGACGGCGACCGTCAGGTGCACCTTGTCCTTGCCGACGAAGCGCGGGGACGAGGAGATCGAATACAGGCGCGGCGCGAGCTTGCGGAGCTGTTCCGCGAACGCCTGCGCGTCGCACTTCACGGACGGGAATTCCTCGCCGAGGTCGAGCACGTGGCGCGCGTCGATCCACGCCTTCTGCGCGACGGGATCGGCGTTGCTGAGCACTTCGGCGAGCTTCGCCTTGTCGCAGTCGCACGCGGCGTTGTCGTGCACGAACTGCACGAATTTCTTGGTGATCGCGCCGAGCGCGAGCTCCGTCGTCAGCGCGGCGCGCAACGTGGTCGCGGCGGTCGCCTTCGGGAGCGTGACGCTCTCGTCGCCCGTGAACTTGTAGGCCTTCAGCACGGCGTCGACGAGCTTGTCCGCGTTGCGCGGATACACGCCGAGCGAGTCGCCGGACTTATAGACCAGGCCGCTGTCGCCGAGATCGATTTCGAGGTGGACGGTCTCCTTCTGCGATTCGGGAGCGTTCGCGCGGGAACGCACGGCGAGCGTCGCGAGATAGGGATTCGTCTTGGAATAAGGACACGTAGTTTCTTCTGCCATGTTTTTTAGGAGTTAAATTTTGACGGGTTCAAATGCATGAAATGCGACGGCGATTCTGCGCCTCTTCGCCGCGTTTCGCGAGAAAAAAGCGAGGACGTCCGCGGGGATTTGACGGGCGCGGTAAAATCTCCTTGTGCCGATTCCGGATTTTCCGCGGCTCCTTGTTTCACCCCTTAAAACACAATCCCCATGAAAAAAACGATATTCCGTTCCCGCAGATTCTTCTTCCGTGCCTCCGCGCTCGCCGCGGTCGCGCTTCCCCTCGCCGCCGCACTCGCGCCGTCCGCCCGCGCGGAGGTGGTTTGGGTTCCGGGCGCGAGCATGTCCGGCGGCTATATCGACATCAACAAGTCCGGGGACATTTTCAACGGCCCGGATTCCCAGATGTGCTGGGCGGCGACGGCGTCGAACGTGATTGCGTGGTGGCAGTCCAAGGCGGCCGCGTCGGCGATTCCCGCGGGAACGCCGCGCACGCAGGCGGAGATTTACAAGGCGTTCACGGATTCCTTCAATAACGTCGGACGCGGCACGGACATCGCTTGGGAGTGGTACTTCGGCGGCTGCAATCTTGTGGCGAGCAACTACGAGAACGATTTTAAGGTCGAGGACCCCAAAACGAGCAGCGGTCGTTACTGGGAAAACTATGTGAATGAGACCTGCGGTTGGACGAGCGAGGGTTTGCCGAGTTGGATTAAATGGGGCAATCTTGCGGACATCTCCGCGGATCAGCTTTACGCGAAAAACGCCGCGGGCATGCTCGCCGGCATGCTCGCGACGGGCCCCGTCGCGCTCTCAATCGCCTACGGGAACAACCCCAATTATGCTTCCGGGCACGCGATCACGCTCTGGGGCATAGAATATGAAGGCGAGCTTCTCAAGACGATTTACGTCACGGACTCGGACGACTACGCGGAAAATAAGCTCATTGCGTGCACGGTGAAGTATAACAAGGAGGAAATTCCCGAGGAGGTGGATCCTTCCGACTCCACCAAAGTGACTCCGGGGTGGGACAAGTATTGGTACTCGATCAATTTGGGCGGGACGGCGACGCTCTCGAGCTGGAGCGCGCTCGCGCTTCCCGTTCCCGTGCCGGAGCCGTCGGCGTTCGCGCTGCTTGCGGGCTTGGGCACGCTGGCGCTCGCGGGAACGCGCCGCAGACGGAGAAGAAGGCCTAACGAGAAAGCTTAACGTCCGCGTCTCCGTCGCGGGACGTGCGGTCGTCGCGCGGCGAAAATGTGTCTTCGGAAATCGTCCGCCGCAGGAACGAAGGCAGGAATGCCTTCGCCCCCGAAACGGCGTTCCCGCGAATCTCCGTTTTTCTGTTTCTTCGTTCCTCTGTGTTTAAACGAAGAGCTTAAAGGTTAAAGATTAAAGGGAAGTTTGTGTCCGCGGATTTCGGGGGCGACTGAGACGGTCGCCCTCCTTTGCGTTCCCGCAAAAAAATCCCTTAAAATCCCCGCAATCCCTGTTGAAGATTTGCCTTCGCGATTTCTCCGCGTGCCGCGGAAAAGCGTGGGCGGCGGGCTCAGGCGAGCACGAAGTGGTGCTCGCGTTCGAGCCAGGCTTCGAGTCGGCGCGTGTGGTGCGCGACGTCGCGCGGGTCGCATTCGAGCGCGTCGAGCGGCGTCTTCAGAATCGCGGCGACGCTCTCGCGGTCGTCGAAGGCGGAATTCTCGAACCAGTCCTCCTTGACGGGATAGCCGGTTTCGCGCGCGAGCGTCCACAGCGCCTTCAGATACGCCGCTTCCGCGTTGGGTTTTTCGCCGAAGGCGCGGAAGGCGTTGGCGCAGAGCGCGAAGACGGCGTCGGCGGCGTCCGGCGGGAACGCGTTTTTCGCGAGCACGGACGCGAGCTTGCTGGCGCAGACGAGGGCGGCGTAGTTGCCGGAAATTCCCGAATTGCGGCGCACGACGCGGTATTCCTTCGCGAAGCGCGGCGCGTCCTCGGCGCCCGCTTTAGGCTTGTCCAGCAGGATTTCCGCCTCGTCGAACAGGTCGGGCACGCAGGTCGTCTTGTTCTTGCCCGCGATGCGCACGAGGCACGTCTGCGCGCCGTGTTCCCGCGTGAGAACGACGACGCGCCAGAATTTTTCGCCGTGAACGGCGCGATCGAGAATGAAGCCGGAAAACTGTTTCGCCTTTTCCGGCATTTATTTCGCCTTTTTGACGTCCTCGACGGGAATGCTCAGGAAGAACAGCGTCTGCGAGTTCGGCGTGCCTTCGTAGAGCACGCCGATGCGCGTACCCTTTTCGTCCGTGAACGCGGTCGAGGAATAGCCGGCGCACTGGCGTTCGTCGTAGAGCAGGCCGCCGCTCCACGTCTTGCCGAAATCCTTGGAATATTTCAGCGTCATGCGGCTGCGGTTGCCGGCGTTCGGGTTCGAGAAGAACCATTCCTTGCCGTTGGAGAGGAGCGCCGCCTGGCAGCCGCCCGGCTGATTCAGATTGCCCTTCGCGCCGCGGGCGAGGTTTTCGTCGATGACCCATTCCGTCGCCGAATCGACTTTCTTCAGAATGCTTCCCGTGCGCCCCCAGCCGCGGTTCGTGCGCGAGTTGAGCGCGATCGCGCCGTTCTTCATCTCGACGCAGGTCGATTCCGAGCCGCCGAACGGCGAGCCCTTCGTGGACCGCCAGGTCTTGCCGCCGTCCTTGGAATAGACGAGCAGGCCGCGGCTCGCGCCTTCGCCCTCCGTCTTGGAATTGTCCGCGTTGCGGATCCACACCTGCGCGGGGAAGACGAGCGTGCCGTCCTTCATGCAGATGCCCGCGCCGGGCCCCTGGAAGAGCGAGCCCCAGTTCTTCGTGTCGGGGTCGCCGAGGCGCTTCACGCTTTCGGTGATGTTGATCGGCTTGCTCCAGGTCTTGCCGTCGTCGGAGGATTTCACGAGAATCATCTGCGAACAGTTCGCGGGATCGGTCGTTCCCGCGCGGCTCGTCCAGATCGGGTGGCCGCACTTGCCGGCGTTGAGCCCGGCGATCCAGATTTCGCCGTTCGCGTCGTTCACGAGAATGCCCGGGTCGCCGACGCCGTTGCCGTTGCCGAGAGCCTTGTGCGCGATGGCGACCGTCGTCGGCGTCCACGTCTTTCCGCCGTCGGTCGAGCGGCTCACGCCGACGTCGATGTTCGCGGGAAGGTCGCCGGCGTGATTGTAGCGGATGTCGTAGGTCGCGATCAGCGTTCCCGTCTTCGGGTTGCGCGCGAGCGCGGGAATGCGGTAATTCTTCGAGCCGAGGTCGCCGGGCTTCGCCACGCAGTAGCCGATGCGCTGTTCGGTCTTCGCGTCCCTGACGCCCTGCACGCGCGAGTTGACCGTCAGCCCCGTGACGGCGAGCGCGAGCTTGCCCGTGATGTCCGCGTCCTTCTTCAGCTGAACGCTGACCCAAAGCTCCTCGCCGCCGGAAAGTTTCCGCTTGCCCGAGACGGTGAGCTTCGGCGCGCCCGTGACCTTCGCGGAGCCGAATTTCTCGCCCGCCTTGCCGACCGAGTTGCCGCCGAAATACACGTCCACGCTCGCCACGTCGCGGATTTTCGTCGTTCCCGTGAGGTCGATCTGCACGCCGCTCAGCGTCTCGCCGTCGGAGGTGAGCGCGAGCTTCAGCACCGGGTTGTAGTCCATGCGCGCCATGACGGGCCAGACGTTCGTTTCCGGCTTGGCGTTGACGGCGGCGAGCGCGTCGAACGTTCCCGCGAAGATGAACGCGGCGACGGAGATTTTCGTGAGGAGGGAGGGGATTTTTCGGAGGTTCATAAATCGGATTTTCGTTGGATTTTTACTGCGGCAGACTTTAACGGCGCGTGCGCGAAGATGAAAGCTTAAAGAAGAGGTTATGAAGGTCATGAGGTTATGAAGTTATGGAAGTTGCTTTGCTTTTCGCTTCGCGAAGAGGTTTTTGAAATCCTTTCGGCGGAGCCGAACGCAATAACCCTCATAACCTCATAACCTCCATAACTTCATAACCTTCATAACCTTCATATCGTCATGACTTCGTCGCCTTATTTTCCTTCCGCGTTCTTTTCGCATTCGGCGACGACGCGCTGCGTGCGGCGGCGCAGGGCGGAATCCGGATCGATTTTCGCCTGGCGGCACGCGGCGACGATTTCGAAAAGCAGCTCGCCCGCGCGTTCTTCGGTGAGCGTTCCCGCGAGCGCGTCGATTTTCGCGCGGTCCGCGGCGGCGCCGGGATCGAGATTCTTTTTTTCGACGACCTTCCAGGTGTCGCGCGCGCGGAGCAGATTGTTCAGCGTCGCGGGCAGGTCCTTGAAGAGCGCGGAGCCCGGGCGGCGCGTCGCGTTGCTTTTTTCGCCCGCCTTGATTTCGTCCCATTTCTTCAGCACGGCGTCGGAATCGCCGAGGCGCGTTTCGCCGAAGACGTGCGGGTGGCGGCGAATCATTTTTTCGTTCACGCCGCGGGCGACGTCGTCGAAGCTGAAGTCGCCGTTTTCCTGCGCGATCTGCGCGTGCATGACGACCTGAAGGAGCAGGTCGCCGAGCTCTTCGCACATGTGCGCCTTTTCGTCGAAATCGACGGTTTCGATGAATTCGGCGGCTTCTTCGACGAGGCATTCGCAGAGCGAGCGGTGCGTCTGTTCGCGGTCCCACGGGCAGCCGTCCGGCGCGCGCAGGCGGGCGATGGTTTCGAGCAAATTTTCGATGGAGGACATGAACGCCGAGCTTACGCGCTCCCGCGGGAACGTGCAAACGCAAAGCTGTTCCCGCGCGGGCGGCGCGCCGCGGCGTCTCAGAACTGGAGGCGCAGGGAGATGCCGGCGGCGTCGCTCTGGTCGTAGGTCGAGGCGGGATCGAGCGGGCGCGCGTGCCGGTAGTCGAAATACAGCTCCGCGTTGTCGCCCAGGCGCCAGGAAAAGCCGAAGCCGCCGCCGAGCGAAAGGTCCTCGCGCAGCGAAGCGTCGGATTCTTCCGTCGAAAAACGCCGCGGATCGACGCCGACGAGCCCCGCGCCGTAGAGCCGGAACGGCGACGCGCTCCCGTTGAGCGCGAGCTTCGCGTCGAACCAGCGGCGGTCGTCCGCGCCTTTTTCCGCCGCGCCTTCGGGATCGCGCGGCCGCCCGCCCGAATGCAGCCCGACGACGTCGCCGTCGCCGAAGAAGAGCGGCGAATCCGCGAGCGCGGACGTCGCGCCGGCGTTCCCGTAAAGCGCGCCGTAGGCGTCGTCGAAGCGGCGCAGAAATTTTTCGCGGGCGAGCGCGCCGCCGTCGTCCGGCGCGGCGGGAACGTCGTCGCCCATGCCGTAGCGGCGCAGGATCGCGTCTTCGAGAAACGCCCGCCGCGCCGTTTCCGCCGAGGCTTTCCCGCGGGCGCGTCCGAGCGCGAAAAGCCCCGCGAGCGTCGCGGAAATCAGCGCGAGCGTGACGAGCGCGGCGACGACGTTGCGCCACGGAAAATACTTTTTCTGGAATCGTTCGGACATTTCGGAAAAAAGCTTAAAGGAAAGTTCAGGAGTGATTGTCTTTTCATCTTCTGAACCTTTTCGTCCCTTCGTCTTTTCACGAGCGTTCCCGCGAGAGGTTTTTGTGCATGCGCGCGCCGAGAATGACCGCGATGCTCGCCAGCCCGCTCGCGAGTCCGATCCAGACGCCGACGCCGCGCAGCTCCAGCGGGAACGCGAGAATCAGCGCCGTCGGACAGCCGATGATCCAGTAGCTCACGAACGCGCCGACGGCGATGACGCGCACGTCGCCCAGCCCGCGCAGCGCGCCCGAAGCGACCGTCTGGAACGCGTCGAAAAGCATGTAGGCGACGGCGACGATCAGAATTGCGCGCGCGATTTCCGCGGCTTCCGCGCCGAGGTTGAACGCGGCGGGAATCGCGTCGAGAAACGCGAGCACGCCCGCGCCCGCGACGCACATCAGTGCGAGCGTGAACAGCGTCGCTCCCGCGAAGATGCGGCGGATGCGCTCCCGGTCGCCGTTTCCGAAGGCTTCGCCGACGCGTATCGAAAGCGCCTGCGAAATGCCCAGCGGCACCATGTACACGAGCGAGGAAATCGTGATCACGACCTGATTCGCCGCGATGGACGCCTCGCTGATCCAGCCCATGAAGAACGGCGAGACGATGAACAGCCCCGCCTCGAAGAGAATGTGCAGCGCGCTCGGCACCGCGATGCGCAGGTTTTCGCGGAGTTCCCGCAGCGAAAAGCCGCGCGCGAGCTCGAGGCGCAGACGCCCGTGCAGCGCGATGCCCGCGAACGCGAAGACGCGCGCGATCAGCGTTCCCGCCGCCGCGCCTTCGAGCCCCCAGTTCGGGAAGCCGAGCGCGCCCGTCATCAGCACCCAGTTCAGAAAAACGTTGGCGGCGAGCCCGAGAAGCGTCCACGTCAGCGAGACCCACTGCCCGCCGCTCGCGTCGCGGAACGACTTCACGGCCTGAAAACCCGCCGCCGCGGGAAGCGAAAGCGCGACGACGCAGCAGAAATTCTTCGCGTCGGCGGAAACGCTTTCGGGCTGGCCGAGCGTCGTCAGCCCGTCCGCGAGCGCGAACGCGCAGAGCGCTCCCGCGCCGAGCAGCGCGAAGCCGAGCGCGACGAGCAGACCGTGCCGCAGCACGCCGGGAATCTTCTCCGGCGTTCCCGCGCCGCGCGCCTGCGCCGTGAGCACGGGAAGCGCCACGCAGAGCCCCATCGCGACGACGAGCGGAATCCAGTTCACGTTGTTCCCGAGCGTCGCCGCCGCGAGCGCGTGCTCGCCGAGAATGTTGCCGATCATCACCGTGTCGATGACGCCGAACAGCCCCTGTCCGATCAGCCCGACGGCGATCGGCGCGGAAAGTCTCAGCGTGTATTTCAGTTCGCGGAACATGATGCCGCGACGTCAGAGCAGGGCGACCGCGGGAACGTGGTCGTGCACGGAAAGCAGCCGCGCGCGGATTTCCTCCGGCGACATCGCCTGCAGCGCCTCGATCGTGACGGCGTCGTTCAGCGAGAATTTTCCCGAAGCCGTGCGGCGCAGCGCCGTCAGGTGCGCGCCCGGGCCGAGCCTGCGGCCGAGATCGTGCGCGATTGTCCGCACGTACGTGCCCTTCGTGCATTCGACGTAGAAATCGACGTCGTTCCCGCGCTTGTCGAGCAGCTCGAACTTCGCGATGCGGATGAAGCGCTTTTCGCGCTCGACCTCCAGCCCCTTGCGCGCCGCCTTGTAGAGCGGGCGGCCGTTGATCTTGATCGCGGAAAACATCGGCGGCGTCTGGTATTGGTCGCCTTCGGAGGCGCGCATCGCTTCGGCGATCTTCTCGCGCGTCAGCTCCGCGGGAACGGGATTTTCCTCCAGCACTTCGCCGTCCGCGTCCTGCGAGTTCGTGACGACGCCGAGACGCAGCGTTCCCGTGTACGCCTTTTCCTGGCTCATCAGGTACTGCGACGCCTTGCACGCCGTGCCGACGAGGACGACGAGCAGCCCCGTCGCGAGCGGATCGAGCGTTCCCGCGTGGCCGACGCGTTTCGTGTGCAGCATGCCGCGGAGCTTCGCGACGACGTCGTGCGATGTCCATTCCTGCGGTTTGTCGATGAGGAGAATGCCGTTGAATTCCATGCCGCGATTATAGCCGAAAACGCGGGCGCAGGGAAAGCGCGGAACGCGGCGCGCGCCCGCGCGGAAGCGGGAACGTTTTTCTTTTTGACCTTTCGGGCGGGCGAAAGCATCTTTTCGGGCATGGAGAATTTTTACGCGGCGACGCGGGCGCTGAGGGACGCGCTCGGCGACGAGGCGGTCCGGACGGACGACGGGACGCGCTTCGCCGCGTCGTTCGACAACACGAAGATTTCCTTTCTCCCGGAGGCCGTCGTGTTCCCGCGGAGCGACGACGACGTCGGCGCGACGCTGCGGCTCGCGAACGAACACGGCGTTCCCGTCACCGTGCGCGGCGCGGGCACGGGAACGGTCGGCGCGGCGACGCCCGTGCGCGGCGGCTGGGTGATTTCCTTCGCGGAACGCACGCGCTGCGAAATCGACGCGGACGCCGCGACGGCGACGGTCGAGCCCGGCGTCGTCACGGCGCGGATCAGCGAGGCGGCGGCGCCGTTCGGACTTTTTTACCCGCCCGATCCCGCGAGCGTGAAGCACTGCACGATCGGCGGGAACATCGCGACGAACGCCGGCGGTCTGCGCGCCGCGAAATACGGCGTGACGCGCGACTACGTGCTCGCGCTCGAAGGCTTTCTGCCCACGGGCGAAAAAGTGCGCTGGGGCGGGGCGGTCAGAAAATTCGTCAGCGGCTACAACATGCGCGATCTCTGGATCGGCTCGGAGGGCACGCTCGGCGTCGTCACGCGCGCGGTGCTGCGGCTCGTGCCGCTCCCGGAGGCGCGGCACACGTTTCTCTGCGCGTTCGCGGACGACGCTTCGGCGCTGCGCGCGGCGGCGGAGCTCACGCGGGAACGCGTCGTGCCCTCCGTATGCGAATTTTTGGATACGCTTTCCGTCGGCTGCGCGGAGACGTACGCGGAGAAGAAGTTTTTCGAAAAGAAATCCGCCGTGCTGCTCGTCGAGACGGACGGCGACGCGCGGAGCGTTCCCGCGCAGGCGGAGCGCGTGCGCGCCTGGGCGCGTTCCCGCGCGACGGAGTTCCGCGAAACGGCGGACGCCGCCGAGGCGGAGACGCTCTGGGAAGTGCGCCGCGTCTGCTCCCAGGCGATGTTCCTGCTCGCCGACTCGAAGCTGAACGAGGACGTCGTCGTTCCCGCGAAGAATTTCATTCCGCTGCTCGAGGCGATGCGGAAGGTCACGGCGGAGACGGGCCTGGAGACGCCGATTTTCGGGCACGCCGCCGACGGCAATCTGCACGTGCACGTGATGTATCGCCGCGCCGACGCGCGGGAACGTGAAACCGCGCAGGCGGCGATACGCCGCGTGATGGAGACCGTCGTCGCGCTCGGCGGCGTGATCACGGGCGAGCACGGAATCGGGCTCGCGAAATCGCCGTTTCTCGCGATTCAGCACACGCCGGCGGAAATCGCGGCGATGCGCGCCGTGAAGGCGGCGCTCGACCCGAACGACGTTCTCGGACGCGGAAAAATCTTCGAGCCCTTCAACGTCTGGGAGCATGAGCCCGTCGCCGTGCGCCTGCCCTGGGAAAAGCCGAGGCCGACGCGATGCCGCTGACGCCCCCGAGCCGCCGCGCGCCGTTCCCGCGGCTTCGCGCCGCGCTCGCCGATTTCTTCGGCGGGGCGCTCGACGCGCTTTTCCCGCGTTCGTGCCTCGTCACCGGCGAGCCGACGGACGGCTCGGGCGCGGCGCGCAACGTCTCGGAGGCGGGCGCGGAAAAGCTTTTCTTTCTGGACGAGGCGTGCGCGTGCCCGCGCTGCGGCGCGTTCGCCGGCGCGTCGGGCGGCGTCTGCCGTTCCTGCGGAAGACGCGAAGCGGAGGGCGACGAATTCCAGTTCGGGCGTTCCCGCAGCGCCGTCGCGCTGGACGATTTTTCGCGCCCGATCGTCGTCGCGCTGAAGTATCACGGGCTGTCGGCGGTCGCTCGCGACATGGCGGCGCTGGCGCGGCGTTCCCGCGGCTTCGCGGAGCATCTCGCGGGGGCGACGCTCGTTCCCGTGCCGCTTCACGAAAAGCGTCTGCGGCGGCGCGGCTACAACCAGAGCCTGCACCTGGCGCGCGCGTTCGCGGAAATCGCGCCGGGCGCGACGGTCGCGGACCTGCTCGCTCGCACGCGCGACACGGGCACGCAGACGCGGCTCGACGCCGAAGCCCGCCGCGAGAACGTGCGCGGCGCCTTCGCGATGAAGCCCGGCGCGCGGACGAATCCCTTCGCGCGCTACGTCGTGATCGACGACGTGTTCACGACGGGCTCGACGCTCTCGGAATGCGCGCGCGCCCTGCGCCGCGGCGGCGCGCTCGAAATCGACGCCGCAACCTTCGCCCACGGCTGAAGCCGCTCCCGCGTTCCCGCCGCGTCTCAGCCTTTCAGCGAGGCGAGCGGGCGCAGGCGGACGAGCGGCTCGATCAGATCCGTTTCCGCGGCGATGACGGATTCGATCTCCTTGTACGCCTGCGGCGCCTCGGAGAGGTCGAGCAGGCCGGAGCGCGCGGATTTGCCGAAGCCCCTGTATTTCTTCCAGCGCTCGAAGACGATGCCCTGCAGCGCGGCGTCGCAGTCCTCCGCCTTCAGCTCCATGCACGCGCGCGTGCGGCTCAGCCGGCGTCCGGCGCCGTGCGAGCACGACGTGAACGATTCCGCGTTCCCGAGCCCGCGCACGATGTAGCTCGCCGTGCCCATCGAGCCCGGAATGATGCCGATCTCGCCTTCCCGCGCGCGCGTCGCGCCCTTGCGGTGCACGAACACGTCCTCGCCGAAATGATTTTCGAGCGCGGCGTAATTGTGGTGGATGTTCACTTCGCGGAGAAAATGCGCGTCCGGCGCGAATTCCGCCAGCGTCTCCCGGCACGCCGCCATCATGCGGGAACGGTTCTCCCGCGCGTATTCGAGCGCGAAGTTCATGTCGCGGAAGTACGCGCGCCCTTCGTCCGTCTTCATGGGCAGAAACGCCAGGTGCGGGTCGCTCAGCTTCACGTGAAACATTTCGCAGAGCTTCATCGCCTTCTGCTGGTAAAAGCGCTCGATGCGCTGCCCGAGATTGCGGCTTCCCGAGTGGATCATCATCCACACGAAGCCCGCGTCCGACGCCTGCAGCTCGATGAAGTGGTTGCCCCCGCCGAGCGTGCCGAGGTTCTTGCGGTCGAGCCCGTTCGGAAAATCGCACACGCTCCCGTGCGCGTCGAGGTAGCGCTCGAAGCCTTCCCAGCTCTGCTGCGTCTTGTGCGCGACGCCTTCGCCGACCGGAATCCGCGCCTTCAGCGCCTCCTGGAAGGCGCGGCGGAAACGCATGTCCGCGAAATGCTCCGCGGGAACGTCCGTCTCGACGGCGATCATGCCGCAGCCGATGTCCACGCCGACCGCCGACGGAATCACCGCGTCTTTGACCGCGATGACGCCGCCGATCGGCATGCCGAGTCCGCCGTGGCAGTCCGGCATCAGCGCGACGTGGCGGAACAGCGTCGGATGCGACGCCAGCGCCTCGACCTGTTTCCGCGCGAACTCGTCGAGCTCCGCGCACCACGATTTCACCGGGATTCTTCCTCCCGGCATTTCTTTGATCCATTTCATGATTTTTCTGCTTTCGTTGAATTGAGAGGTCGGAATAAAAGCAACGCGCGTGCCGGGCGTTCCCGCGGGGACGATTTCGTCTCCGAACCCGCATGAACAAAGGGATGAAAATTTTCGGAGCGGAGAACGAGCGTTCCCGCGGCTTGATTTTTTATTAGAAATAATTAGAATTTTTAGAAAATTTTACAGACAATGAAGAACGTCGTCGTCAGTCTTCTCGGAACGAATCTCGACCGCCGCGGCGGCGAGGATCCCTTCGCCCGGTGGCGGCCCACGATCGGGCTCGTCTCGCAGCCGGTTTTCAAGGTGGACCGCCTGCACCTGCTTTACGAAAAACGCTTCGCCGAGCTCGCCGCCGCCGTCTCGGAGGACGTCTCGAAGGTTTCGCCGAAGACGAAGGTCGTGCTCGAGGAAGTCCGCTGCCGCAGTCCGTGGAATTTTCAGGACGTGTACACGATGCTCTACGACTTCTGCGGGCGCATGAGTTTCGACCCCGACAAGGAAAGCTACTTCGCGCACATCTCCACGGGAACGCACGTCGCGCAGATCTGTCTGTTCCTGCTCACGGAATCGCGCCACATTCCGGGAAAGCTCGTGCAGACTTCGCCCGACGGCAAAAAGAATCCCGCGGGAAAGATCGACGTCATCGACCTCGACCTCGCGCGCTACGACATGATCGCGCGCCGCTTCGAGACGGAACGGCGCGACGACCTGGATTTTCTCAAGGCGGGCATTCCGACGCGCAACAGGGACTTCAACGCGCTCATCGAGACGATCGAACGCGTCGCCGTGCGTTCGGAAGAGCCCATTCTGCTCACGGGACCGACGGGCGCGGGCAAGTCGCAGCTCGCGCGGCGAATCTACGAGCTGAAGAAGGCGGACGGCAGAGTCGCCGGCGCGTTCGTGGACGTGAACTGCGCGACGCTGCGCGGCGACGGCGCGATGTCCGCCCTCTTCGGTCATGTGAAGGGCGCCTACACGGGCGCGGCGCGGGACCGCGCGGGGCTGCTCAAGGAGGCGGACGGCGGCGTGCTTTTTCTCGACGAGGTCGGCGAGCTCGGGCTCGACGAACAGGCGATGCTGCTGCGCGCGATCGAGGAAAAGGCGTTCTTTCCGCTCGGCGCGGACCGCGAGGAGCGCAGCGCGTTTCAGCTGATCTGCGGGACGAACCGCGACCTCGCGCGCGCCGTCGCCGAAGGGCGTTTCCGCGAAGATCTGCTCGCGCGGATCGATCTGTGGACGTTCCGCTTGCCGGCGCTGCGGGAACGCCGCGAGGACATCGAGCCGAATCTCGATTTCGAGCTCGAGCAGTTCTGCCGGAAGTCCGGCCGCCGCGTCACATTCAACAAGGAGGCGCGCAAGGCGTTCCTCAATTACGCGCTTTCGCCGAAGACGCTCTGGCGCGCGAATTTCCGCGAGCTCAACGCGGCGATGACGCGCATGTCCACGCTCGCGCCCGACGGCAGAATCGACCTGCGGACCGTCGGCGAGGAGATACGCCGCCTGAAGCTTGCGGACGGGAACGCCGCGCGCGGCGACGTCGCGGCGGAAACCGAGTCCGCCGCGCTGAAGAAGCTGCTCGCGCCCGCCGAGCTCGCGGAAATCGACGCGTTCGACCTGCCGCAGCTCGAGCACGTGGTGAAGGTCTGCCGCGAGTCCAGGAATCTTTCCGAGGCTGGGCGGGCGCTCTTCAACCGTTCCCGCCTGCGCAAGAAGACCGCCAACGACGCCGATCGCCTCGCGAAATACCTCGCGCGCTTCTCCCTCTCCTGGGAAAAAATCCGCGTCCCCGCCGCCTCGTCGGAAAACTGAATTCCCGGGGAGCGATCTTTCCGGGCGCTTCCTCGAAATCCTTCCCTATGCAAATTTTTAAAGGAGGGTAAGCGTCCCGCTTGTCTCCGAAATCCTTCTCGCACAAAATCCCCTTTAAGCTTTCTTTTAAACACAGAGGAACGGAGAAACAAAGAAACGGAGCTTCGCGGGAACGCGCGAACGTCGCGCGGCGGAAGTTCGCGCACAGAAGATCGCCCGTCGCGGGAACGAAGGCAGGAATGCCTTCGCCCCCAAATGCTCGGAAACGCCAAGCCCCGAAGGGGCGGGATTGTTCAGCGTAGGGTTTCAACCCTACGTAAACGGATAAAAAACGAATGCGTCCTGTAGGGACGCGATTGCGGGAACGTGCGCGGTCGAGAAAACTTCCCGCGGATTTCGCGGATGGGCGCAGACGAAAGCCCCGTCGGGGCGACCCCAAAAGAACCCCCGGGCGGAAGCCCGGGGAATACGCGCAAAACGGAAAAGCCTTGTAAAGGCGACCCTGTTCCCGCGGCAAACGAATGCTCCCGCCGCAGGGACGCTCCGACGGGGCTTGTCGTTTTTTTCCCGGAGTGTCCCCAGGTTCCCACCTGGGGTTTCTAAAAGGGAGGCCCCTTTCGGGGGCTTTGTGATGTTCTCGCGCGCATGGGAGCGGAGACGTCCATGTCTCCGCCGCGGGAACGCGCGGACGTCGCGCGGCGGAAGTTCGCGCGCGGGAAATCGTGCGCCGCGGGAACGAAGGCAGGAATGCCTTCGCCCCCAAATGCTCGGAAACGCCAAGCCCCGAAGGGGCGGGATTGTTCAGCGTAGGGTTTCAACCCTACATAAACGGACAAAAAACACATGCGCGCTGTAAGTGCGCGATAGCGGGAACGCGCGCGGGCGGGGGACGAAAAGTTTTTTGCCGCAGATGTCGCGGATGGGCGCAGACGAAAGCCCCGTCGAGGCGACCCAAAAAGAACCCCCGGGCGGAAGCCCGGGGAATACGCACGAAACGGAAAAGCCTTGTAAAGGCGACCCTGTTCCCGCGGCGGACGAATGCTCCCGGCACAGGGACGCTCCGACGGGGCTTTGCGGACGTCGCGCGCGCATGGGAGCGGAGACGTCCACGTCTCCGCCGCGCTTACGTCCGATTGGAGTTTTCGGAGGAGGAGTCGGAAGCGGAGGAGGAATCCAACAGAGCGCCGAAAAACGCGAGAACGCCGAGAACGAAGAGCGTCGCCGCGACCCAGCAGAAAAACGGGCTGCCGTCGGCGTCCGTGAAGAAGCCCCAAAAGCTTTTCCCGAAGCGCAGCAGAAAACAGTGCGACTTCATGACGACCGTCGGCACTTCTCCGCCCCCGAGCCAATGCAAGAATTTCACCCAAAGCAGCTCCAGGTCCGACACCCGTTCGCCGAGCACGAGCCTCCCGTCCCCGACGATAAAGCAGACGACCGACGCGACAAAACACGAGATTGAAAATTTCATGGTCAATCACTCCACGTTCTCACACCTCAAACAAACTTCAACTATGGAATTCTCACTCTCGGAATTTAAAAATTGTCCGTCTAACACGTTTGACAACATTCGAAAACGAATCGTGGATGTCGCATGCTTTTTTCTTCCATGACAGAAGGCTCCTCTCAGAGGGAATTTCTGAGTGATGAGTTGTTTCCTGAGAAACTACAGGCGAATCCTTCTGTTCGAGCTTCTCACAGATCCAGTTCATTACTTCCTGCATTCCTTTGGAATCTTTATAGGTAAATTTTGATTT